>JAGTTR010000014.1 GCA_018223385.1 Oscillospiraceae bacterium Marseille-Q3528 | reverse complement strand
TGGCCGTGTAGCTACCGTTATCGAGTAAGCAAGCACTGAACACTTAGTGAGCGCGTAGCGCGAATTTAGTGTGAAGGCTGTTCTTCGAGCGTAGCGAGAAGAACTACTTCGATATAATCATTATAATATAAGTACCGCAAGGTACATTGTGTCCAAACGTAAGATACCCCGGAACCGCAAGGTTTCCGGGGTTTTTCTGTTATTCCGTCGGCAGTTCTACCACAGCCTTCGCCCCACATGGCGTATTCTGCCCAAACGTGGCCTTTCCACCATGTGCCGCTGCGATCTGCTCTACCACATGTAGTCCCAGAATATGGGGCGTATTCTCTCCTATTTCGCCGGAGGACAGGGCGGCAAGCACCGTTTCCGGATAGCCTTTGCCGTTATCCGCCACGGTCAGATGAAGCATTTCTTCCACCACATCTATCTGTATGGAAATCCTGACCGGGGCAATGATGTTGTATACGTTTGATTGCGCGCCATTCCCCCCAGAATGCCGTACACTGTTACTGATCAAATTTTCCAGCAGCCGTCCCAGCAGCGCACGATCTACCAGAATCTGTGCATGTTCCGCGGCATCGCTCTGGTGAAGAGAGATTTCACACTTCTCGGCCAGGGGGCTGTCGTACAGCTGAGCTACCAGTTCACGGAAAAGTGGCCCGGCGGTGAAGCGTTCTTTGCGCAGCGGCTGCGCACCGTATTCCAGTTTGCTGGTCAGGTTCAGATCATCAATGAGGGAGCGGAGTTTTTCACTCTGAGTACGGATGCCTGCGGCTTTCTGACGTGCGGTATCCGGCAGCGCAGCGTTTTGTTCCAGCTGTTCGCTCCAGCCCAGGATCAGGGCCAGCGGGGTGCGGACGTCGTGGCTGACGCCTGCGATCCACTGGGTACGGGCGTCATCCCGCCGTGCCAGCATCTCATTTTTCTGTTGCAGATGGGAGCTGGTCCGGTTCAGCTTTTCGGCCAGCTCTCCGGTAAACCCGCTGGTGGGCAGCTGCACAGTCTTGCCCTGGGCCAGGGTATCCAGACCGGCAGCCACTGTTTGAAGCTGTCTGGTGCCCCGCCATCCCAGCCAGAAACAAAAGGCCAGTCCCAACAGCAGAGACCCGGGCAGAATGAAGAAAATGCTGTGCGCCAGATCCCGCAGGCCGTCCGGCGAGTTGTACAGGTTGTACCGCCACAGGCTTCCTTTGGGCAGGCCGATGACAAACAGCCCATAATCTGTCACATGGCAGAACACCGGATAATCCCGCAGATACCAGCGGGAGAAGCTGGCAATGTCGCTGGCGGTGTAGGTTTTGTGCAATTCTTCTGGCAGGGCATAGTTCCATATTATATGTCCCTGATCGTCCAGCACCATGGCCCATGCATAGCCATCCATCCATTCTTCCGGCGTGTGTTCTGCGCCGAACATCAGTGTATCCTCCGTTTTTATCATAGCGTCCGCAATAACGGTGGAATCGTAGGTCTGTCGGGGCAGCCGCTGCCCTTCCCGCCATCCTAGCCAGGCGATCAAACCAATGCCGAGAAAAAGCAGTAGCACAACAATGCTTACCGCTGCCAGCACATAGCGGCGGATGAGACGTACAAAGGTTTTCATGCGGATTCCTCCTTTGCCAGCTTGTAGCCGATGCCTCGAACGGTGAGAAGGAGTTGGGGTTGTCCGGGATCTTTTTCGATCTTTTGCCGCAGATGGCGGATGTGGACGCCCAGACTGTTTTCATATCCGTAATAATCGGCACCCCAGACGGATTCGCACAGTGCATCGTAGGTGACAATATGGCCGCGGTTTTCAGCCAGCTTGCGCAGCAGCGCCAGTTCTGTGGCGGTGAGGGGAAGGACACGCCCATCCGGCCATGTGACCAGGGCGTCCTGTAAGTCTGTCCTGCAGGCACCCAGCGTAACCGTTTTGTTCCGGCCAAGGGACAGCTCCGCCCGATAGGCCCGCTGCAGGATATGCTGTACGCGAAGAAGCAGTTCCTGCATGAGAAAAGGCTTGGTCAGGTAATCATCCGCGCCGAGACCCAGCCCAAACAGGCGGTCGGCGTCTGCATCCCGGGCTGACAGAAACAGTGCGGGGATATCTGCTTTGCCCCGCAGAGCCCGGAACAGGGAAAAACCGTCTCCATCCGGTAGGTTGATGTCCAGGATCATCAGCTGGGGGATGTCTGCGGCAAATGCCCTTTTCGCTTCCGCGCAGCTTCGGACTGTCTGAATATGACGGTAACCTGCGTCCGTCAGCTGCTCCTGGAGCAGACGAAGCAGATCCGTGTTGTCATCCACGACCAGAATGCGGATTTCATAAATGCTGTTCATTGACAGGTACCTCCGGTTTTTTGTTTTACTATAGCATACTTTTCTCTCCGGCATCCGAAAACGGCGAAAATTTAAGGGGAAATTAAGGTGGGATTTTCGTGAGATTAAGGCGCGGGGTGTAAGCTGAAATCGTTCTGAAAAACGAGAGAGGAGTGACGGATATGAAATCTGTAATCAAGACCCACGATCTGTGTAAAACCTATGCGGGGATCCCGGTGGTGGATCATCTCCGGCTGACAGTGCCCCAGGGCTGCGTCTACGGCTTTCTGGGCCCCAATGGGGCGGGAAAATCCACCACCATGAAGATGCTGCTGGGCCTGGTGCACCCCACCGCCGGCAGCGTGGAGCTGCTGGGAAAACCGTTAAAAGAAGAAAATCGCATTGCCCTGCTGCGGCAGACGGGCAGCCTCATCGAATCTCCTTCCGGGTATCTCCATCTGACCGCCCGGGAAAATCTTTCCATTGTTGCCAGACTAAAGGACGTACCCCGGAAGGATATCGATCGGGTGCTGGAGATCGTGCACCTGACCGCCGATGCCAACCGGAAGGTGGGACAGTATTCCCTGGGCATGAAACAGCGGCTGGGCATCGCCATGGCCCTGCTGGGCAGCCCGAAGCTGCTCATCCTGGATGAGCCCACCAACGGTCTGGATCCGGCGGGTATGCAGGAGATGCGGGAGCTCATTGCAGCCATGCCGGAGACCACCGGCGCCACCGTGCTGATCTCCAGCCATCTGCTGGGGGAGATGGAGCAGATGGTTTCCCAGGTGGGCATTTTAGATCATGGGAAAATGCTGTTTGAGGGTTCTCTGCAGGAGCTGCAGCGGCACAGCAGAGGAGGCGTCCTGCTGCGGGTGCTGGATGTGTCGAAAAGTGTTGAAGTAGTAAAACGGCGGGGCATCAAAGCGCGGATCAGCATGCGGCAGCCGGATCTTCTTCTTCTGCCTCCGCTGGAGGATGAGCCGCTGGCGGCTCTTGTCAGCGCATTATCGGAAAACGGAGCCGGTGTGGTGGGCGTGATGCCCCAGACAAAAAATCTGGAAGAAATTTTCCTAAGTCTGACAAACCGACAGGGGGAGGTGGCGTAGCATGGCAGTATCTTTTGCCGCAGAACTGCAGAAAGCCCGCCGCCGTCATGACCTGCTGCTCTGTCTGCTGGTACCCTGCATTCTGGTCCTGTGGGTGGGCGGCCTGTCCAAGGGGAGTCCGGAGGAGCTGGCCAACGGGTATAGTGAACTGCTCTACAGCGTTCCAGTCATCCATGCCATTATGCTTCCGGTCTTGATGTCCGTTCTGGCCAGCCGCCTGTGGGATATGGAAAACCGGGGAAATATGCAAAAGCTGTTATACACGCTGCAGAGCCGCCGCAGCCTGTTTGAGGGGAAGGTGTTGTTTGGCGGCCTGGAAATTTTCCTTGTTACTTTTGTGGAAATGGCGGCACTGATCTTGCTGGGAAACCTGCACGGATACACGGAAAGCTTTCCCGGCGGCCAGTTTTTGTATCTGGCAGTGTGCACGCTGGCTGTGAATCTGATGCTGTTCTTTTCGGCATTTCTCATCGTGCTGTTTGCCGGAAATTCCCTTCCGGCGCTCTGCGTGGGGATCGTGGGGGCTCTGTTGGGCCTGTTTTCCGCCTTTCTGCCGCCCATCGTCAGCTATTTTGTGCCCTGGGGCTACTTCATCCCGCTGGGGGCCTATGAGGTGGCGGACTGGGAGGAGGCCACCCACACGGTTACCTATGGCGTTCGCGGATGCAACTGGGGGCTGCTGGCATTTACAGTGGTCGTCAGCGGACTGCTGCTGTATATATGCTGGCGCAGCGTGCAGAGACAGGAGGTGTGAAAAAGATGCTGAAGCGATGTATTGCTGCAGAGAATCAAAAGCTGCATGCGTCCCCCATCTGGGCCATGTTCTTCCTGCTGCCGGTGATCTCGGCCGGGTACGGCACCTTTAATTATTTACAGAATCTGGAAATTTTGAAGGACGGGTGGTACAGCCTGTGGACGCAGCACACGCTGTTCTATTCCATGTTTTTCTTCCCGGCCATGGTGGCTGTCTATGCGGCCTACCTGTGGCGGCTGGAGCATCAGGGACACAACTGGAATCTGATCATGGCAAGTCCGGTGCCGCCGCTGGATCTGTTTCTGGCCAAATTTGTGGTGGTGGCAAAGCTGGCCCTTCTGACCCACGGGTTTGTGTTTCTGCTGTTTGTCCTGTGCGGAAAAGGATTTGCCCATCTGCCGGGCTGGCCGCCGGTGACGCTGCCCCTGTTTTTGCTGCGGGGCGCATTCGGTGCGCTGGCGGTCATTGCTGCCCAACTGCTGCTGGCCATGGTCATCCGCAGCTTTGCGGTGCCCGTTTTCCTGGGGCTGCTGGGTGGGATCAGCGGGATCTTTGCGGGGGTGAAGGGGCTTTCTCTGCTCTGGCCCTATGCCCTCATGCAGATCGGCATGAACGCCAACAAGGGCACGGATGTCCTGCATGGAAAATACGGGCAGTTTTTTGGAAGCTGTGTTCTCTGGTCGGTGGGATTTCTGCAGCTGGCGTGGTTCCTTTTGAAAAAACGGGACGTGCGGGCGTAGAATTTCAGAAAAATAAAAAAGACTGTCATTTTTCACAGAAAAAAGACAGTCTTTCTGGTTCTGTGGCTTAGTTTCCGTACATGAGGAAAGACATGATCTTCTGGAAATCCTCGGGTTCAGAGAATTTCAGATCCAGTTCTTTGATGTATGCCTCATTGTTGAAAATGCTGGACATGGAAACGAACTGGCAGAGTTTGGATTTCAGGTTAAGGACGTCGCCGTCTGCCGTCACCAGCTCTACAGTGCCTTTGCACTCGTTTACCACATCAAAAAAGCCTTTGACATCTGTGATGTTCTGCAGTTTCATATGTTTCTCCCTCCTGTTTGTAATGTATCCCATTCGCAATCAGCGTAGCATGTTCTGTCAGGGAAAACAATGGATGTTTTTTGCTCTGACATGCAATATCTTGCTCATTTTTCATGGGTGGAATCCTTTACAACCAGAGCGGAAAGGCATACAATATTTTTATAAAAAATGTGAATTGCGGAGGGTACAAGGGTGAAAAAAGAGATGGATATTGTGGCATTGGGGGAACTGCTCATCGATTTTACCGAGGCGGGAACAGGCGCGGACGGCATGAAGCTGTTTGAACAGAATCCGGGCGGGGCGCCGGCCAACCTGCTGACGGCGGCCAGCCATATGGGATATCGCACGGCATTTATCGGAAAGGTGGGCACGGACATGCACGGCGCTTTTCTGAAAAAGACACTGGAAAAAGAGGGCATTGATACCCGGGCACTGGTGGAGGATCCGGCGACGTTTACGACGCTGGCGTTTGTAGAGATCAATGAGAACGGAGAGAGGAATTTTTCTTTTGCGAGAAAACCGGGGGCAGATACCCAGCTGCGCAAGGAAGAGCTGGATCGGGAGCTGCTGTCCGACTGCCGGATTTTTCATTTCGGTTCCCTGTCCCTGACGGACGAGCCTTCCCGGAGCGCGACATGGGAAGCGGCCAGACTGGCGAAAGCGGCAGGGGCGCTCATTTCCTATGATCCCAATTATCGGCCGCCGCTGTGGCGCAGTCAGGAAGAAGCGGCAGAAGGCATGAAATCGGTGGTGTCGCTGGTGGACGTAATGAAGGTGTCGGACGAGGAGAGTCTGCTGCTGACCGGTGAGACGACCTATGAGAAGGCGGCTTTGCGGCTGCTCGCCCAGGGGCCGAAGTTGGTGGCTGTCACGCTGGGCGGCGATGGCGTGCTGCTGGTATCGAAGGCGCATCAGGAGATGATCCCGGCCTTTCGGACCGAGGCGGTGGACACCACCGGCGCAGGGGATTCCTTCTGGGGCGGATTCTTAAGCCGTTTCCTTTCCTATGAGAAGGAGCTGGAGCAGATGACCTGGGATGAGCAGAAAAACTGTGCGGTAACGGGAAATGCAGTGGCAAGCCTGTGCGTCAGAAAGCGGGGCGGTATTCCGGCGGTTCCGTCCAGGGATGAGGTGGAAGCCTTTTTGCATAGCACATTGGCCTGAGAAAATTTTCGTTAAATTTCGTAAGAAATCGTCAGAAAATCGTAAGAAATAGGGCGGGAGAATACCGGTCGGGCGGTTGACATCCGAAAATGCAAAGAGTAGAATAGAGGCGGTTAAAGAGAACAAACAATGGGAATATAGATCTGGCAAAGCAGTCGAAAGGCTGTGACGCAAAGCTACAGGGCCTGTGAAATGGCAGCCAGTTGCACGTACAATAAGGAGAGTATCGTGGTAAGTTCGCGGTACTCTTTTTGTTTCCACGAAACAAAATTGTCCGAAGCAAGCTGTGCTGCGGCTGCATGGATGGCCGGATCTTTGGCAGGAAACACCTGTCGGTGAAGAAAGGAAGAAGTATGAATCCAAAAGGAAAGGAAGCGCAGAGACAGGAACAACACGTGTTGGAAACGCTGTGCAGAGAATATGAGATCCTCTGCCAGATCGATCTTTCGGCAGATACGTATGTCTGTGATTACAGGAAACCGCAGGAAAATGCAGACGGGACGGCAGATTTCCCCGGGCAGGGAAAATTTTCGGAGGCACTGGCAGTCTACGTGCAGAGAAGAGTCTGGCCGGAGGACAGAAAGATTTTTGATGCACTGATTTCCAAAAAGATACTGACCAGACAGCTGCGGACGGATGGCACTGTGCGTGTGCGCTATCGGGGCAGTGATGGCAACAGCAGGAAAATGTATGAAATGCAGGTGATCGCCGGAACCCATGGGGAAAATCCGGGAGACACTTGTGGATCACCGGCGGTGATGACGATCCGTCGTGTGGATATTTTCCTGGCAGACGAAGAAAATATCAAAAAAGAGCTGCTGCAGCGGTTTGAAAAAGAGGAACGCCGGGAGCTGACTGTTCTGCATCGGGCACTGCATACCGGGGTATGGACGGCGGTCTTTGATCAGGACAGAAAGCTGGTAAAGTCCGGTGTGGGCGATAGCCTGCGCCTCATGCTGGATATTCCACAGGCGGATCAGCTGCCCCGTACAAAAGAGGAATGGAAGCGCCGGGTGCGGCCGGAGGAAATAGAAACGATCCGGGAGAAGTTCTGTGCCCTGCTTGCATCCCGGGAGAAGGAGCCGTCTCTGGAACTGGAGTGTGAGCTTCGGACAGACTGGGGAGAATATCGGTGGTTCCGGGTATATGGATGCCGTTTTCCGGAGGAAAATGGCGGATACCGGATCACGGGTGTGCTGACGGACATAAACGAAGAACACCGGATCAGAGCGTCAAAGGCAGACGGGATGCATCGGATGCGCAGCCGGGAGGGCGAGCTGGAAGCCGTCATCGCCAGACTGCGGCAGGAAAGCCTGGAGAAATCCGAGTTTCTGACAAGAATTTCCCATGATATCCGCACGCCGGTCAATGGCATCAAGGGGCTGCTGGCCATGGCGAAAACCCATGCCGATGACCGGGAGATGGTGGTGGATACGCTGACCAAAGCGGAGAACGCGGAGCTTCTGCTGGAAATCCTTGTGGATGATATTTTACATATGAGCCAGTCTGTGAAAAACGATCCGTTTTATCACGGGGAAGTCACGGATCTGCTGGAACTGCTGAAAAGCAGCCGGGAGGTTTTTCTCGGGGAAGCACTCCACAAGGGACTTGTGGTACATCCGGGCCGGGTAGAGGTGAAGCATCCGAAGGTGTATGCCAACGGGCATTACCTGAAACGCATCTGGCTGAACCTGATCAACTGCTGTATCAAATACAATCAGGAGGGCGGTTCCATTGAGCGGTGGATCATCGAGACGCCCATCAACAGTTCTCATTCCATGTATACGTTCATCCTGCGGGACAGCGGCGGGGAGATCAACAAGGAATTTATGCAGGAGATCGTTGCCCCGCTGACGAGAAGTGAGATCGGCCGGGAGGATATCATACAGAAAACGGGTCTGAGCATGGTGGTGACCCGGGAGCTGGCAGAGCTCATCGGCGGCACGGTGGATGTGCGCAATGAGCCCGGTGCAGGTACGATATTTACATTTAAGATTCCCATGGAAATCTGCCCGGAAACCGGATCGGAGTCACAGCCGGATACGGGAACATCGGATGTGGACGATACATGCGCGGGAGAATTGCAGGGAAAACGCATTCTCATTGCGGAAGACAACGAGCTGAATCTGGAGATCCTGCAGTATTTTCTCGGAAAGCGGGGCGCACAGCTGCTCACCGTCCGGGACGGCAAGGAAGCGGTGGAGGCGTTCAGACGGTCTGAGGAGGGAAGCATTGATCTCATTCTCATGGATATCATGATGCCGGTGATGGATGGACTGGAGGCAACCCGTCTCATTCGTGACATGGAGCGGGCCGATGCTGCCGCTGTGCCCATTCTGGCCATGACAGCCAATGCGTTTGCGGAGGACGTGAAAAATACAAAAGAGGCGGGAATGAACGAGCATCTGTCCAAACCGCTGAACATGCCCAAGGTCATGCAGTGCATGAACCGGGATCTGAAAAAATAACAGATCAGAATATATGAATTTTTAAGAAAAGACAGGAGACAGCGAAAACTGTGCCTGTCTTTTTGCTTCACGTTGTTGCAACTTTTGGGATTGCTTTTTCATCTATAATATAAAGACAAAATAAGAGACAGAGGTGAGTTCCATCGAGCAGGATGTTTACGAAATGCTGGTGACGTACATTGTGGAAAATCAGGACAAGTTTTACCGGCTGGCATTCAGTTACGCGCACAACCAGGAAGATGCGCTGGATATTGTGCAGAATGCGGTGTGCAAAGCGCTGGAAAATTATCAGAATCTGAACAACCAGCGGGCCATCCGCACCTGGATGTACCGCATTGTGGTCAATGAAAGTCTGCAGCTGCTGAAAGCCCGGGAGCGGGAGGTGCTTTCCGGGGAAGATCAGCCGGAGGCTAGCTATCAGGAACCGGGCTTTGAAGCACCGGAAGAGGATCTGATGGCGCAGCTGGATCGGCTGGAATGGACGGAGCAGGAGGTGATCCGCCTGCGATATTTTGAGGAGTTGTCGTTGAAGGAGATTGCGGAGATTCTGACAATGAATCTGAACACCGTAAAAGCGAAATTATATCGGGGATTGAAAAAATTGAAAGTGCAGATGCAGGAGGGGGATTGTATATGAAGAGAATGGAAGATGCGAAAAAGCGATATGACGAAATTCCGATTCCGGCGGAGCTTCATGCCCGGGTGCAGCAGGAGATTGCCAAAGCCGATGCCAGAAGAGCAGCGGAGATGGGGCAGAAGCGGAGTGTGCCGGTGACGGACGGTGCGCAGCAACAGGCCCCGGTGATAGGAGCGGGACAGCTTGGACGAGTAGGCAATGCAAATGAGAACCTGTATGTGGGGAATGCAGGAATAGAGTCGCTGGGTGATCACGTACAGAGGGAAGCTGCTGTTGAAGAAAAGATTTTGGATATCAGCAGGAAGCGTAGTGGCTGGAAACGATGGACAGCGGCGGCAGCCGGTCTGGCAGTTCTTTTTACACTGGGGCTGAATACGAATCAGGCGTTTGCTCAGGGCATGGAGCAGGTGCCGGTGCTGGGGGTGCTGGCAAAAGTGCTGACGATCCGTTCCTATGAGACAAAGACGGAGGATCTGGCGATTTCCGTGGAGATCCCTTCGGTGGAAACCATCGCGGCAGACACGAATGGTGTTACCGATCTGGTCAACAAGGATATTTATGAGTTTTGTGAAGCATATGCCGCCGAGGCACAGCCGCGGGCAGAAGAATACAGAGAGGCGTTTCTGGCAACCGGCGGCACCCAGGAGGAATGGGCAGCGCATGACATCCGCATTCAGGTGTCCTATGACATTCTGACGCAGACAGAGGATTATCTGTCGCTGGTGGTGTCCGGTACCGAAAGCTGGACCAGTGCGTACAGTGAACTGTGGTATTACACTCTGGATATGCACACTGGTAAATGGATCGCCCTGGAGGATGTGCTGGGAGCGGATTATGCAGCGCTGGCAACCGAGCAGGTGCGGCAGCAGGCGGAGGCACTTGCAGCAGAGACAGGTGTCGCTTATGATCTGGAACGGTGGCAGGGTGTCACGGCAGATACTTCGTTCTATATGAATGCGGACGGTAATCCGGTGGTCGTTCTGGAAAAATATGAGATCGCGCCGGGCGCGGAAGGACGGTTAGAATTTGAGATTACGCAGTGACAGGCATTGTGAGATTGAAGTCAAAGATCAAGGTCAAAAATTGGAACCTTAAATCAGGAATGTAGATCAAAAAACAGGAGTATTCTACAGGATGGTGGCATCGGAACGGATGATTTTGAAAATGGAGATAGAAGAGCTTCGAAGAATGACAGAAAAGGAGACAGAAAATCGTGAGAAGAAAAGGGATCTATGCAGCAGCACTGGTACTGATGCTGGCGCTGGGCGGCTGCGGGCAGAAGCAGGCGGAAAAGGATACAAAGGCAGAGACAACAGAGGCAGAAGAGGACAGCACACAGAATGTCGTATCTGACGGGGAGGCAAATTTCTCCGTGGACAGCGAAACGGTAACGGAATTTGCACAGAAGGTGCAGCTGCTGGTGGCTTCTGAGGATCTGGAAGGACTGGCGGATGTGACCGTTTATCCGATGTATATCGGGTTTGCAGAGGATGGACAGGTCATCGAGTCCAAGGAAGACCTGATAGCTCTTGGCGCAGACAAGATTTTCACGCCGGAACTGAAAACCATGATTGCTGGTGTGGATGTGAAAAATCTTTCCGCCAGCATGGCAGGATTTGTGATGAGTGATGACAGCGGTAAGCCCAATATCACCTTCAGCATGACAGACGGTGCGTTAAAGATTGTGGGGATCAACTACTAAATCGGACAATGGAGAATCATAAAAGAACTGTCCTGGTATTGGAAACATGCCGGGACGGTTCTTTTTTGTGCCCCCAATAACAGAAACAGTTGGCTTGTGTATATCCCATCAATGATTGAAATAGAGAGTAGAAACTGCGATAACCTGGGAAACTGGAAAAGTGTGTTTCCCAGAGGTGAAATATATAGTAATAGAAACTATATATATTAGAACTAAAAACTATTTATATTGACATTACAAGGGAAGGAGATTATACTGAAAATAGTTTGACTATCAAAATAATAGGAGGAATACACAGTGCAGAGTTTGAAGATCGGTCAATGGGAAGTTCCGGTGCCCATCATCCAGGGCGGTATGGGGGTAGGCGTCAGCCTGAGTGGTCTGGCGGGAGCAGTGGCCCGGGAGGGCGGCATCGGCGTGATTTCTACAGCACAGATCGGATATGCAGAAGAGGGATTTGAAAAGGATCAGGCGGCATGTAATCTGCGGGCCATTCGAAAGCATATTGCCCGGGCAAAGGAAATTGCAGGAGGAAATGGTCTGGTGGGGGTCAATGTGATGGTGGCATTGAAGCATTATGAAGAGCATGTGCGTGCGGCGGCAGCAGCAGGTGCGGATGTGATCATCAGTGGGGCGGGACTGCCTTCCGACCTTCCGGCCTTGATTGACGATCCGGACAGGACGAAGATTGCACCGATTGTTTCTTCTGCCCGTGCAGCACAGCTGATTCTGAAAATGTGGGATCACCATTATCATCGTACAGCAGATTTTCTTGTGGTGGAAGGGCCGCTGGCAGGCGGACATCTTGGGTTTACCAGGGAACAGCTGGAACATTTGGACGATGTTAATTTTGACGGGGAACTGAGCAAGATTCTTGTCTGCAAAGAGTTTTACGAAGAAAAATACGGAGTTTCCATTCCGGTCATTGCAGCCGGCGGCGTTTTTGACCGGACAGATATCAATCATGTACTGGATCTGGGGGTGGATGGGGTACAGATTGCAAGCCGTTTTGTGGCTACGGAGGAGTGCGACGCTTCGCCTGCTTATAAGCAGGCCTATATTCAGGCAAAAGAGGAGGACATTGCCATCATTCAAAGCCCGGTGGGCATGCCGGGACGGGCGCTGCGCAATGCGTTTATCCGGCGGGTAGGGAAGACGAAGGATCCCATTCGCAAATGTTATAACTGTCTGAAAAAATGCAATCCGGCGGAGGTGCCCTACTGTATCACGAAAGCGCTCATTGATGCAGTACAGGGAGATGTGGATAATGGACTGATCTTCTGTGGAGCCAATATCGGGCGCATCCGGGAAATGACAACCGTGCATGATCTGATAAGAGAATTGATAGGGTAGAAAAAAGAATTGCGGTAATGATAAAAATCATGACTGCAATTCTTTTTTATATATAAGGTGCTGCCTGATATTCTTTCAGGACTTCTTTTATAAATAATTCCATTTCCGGTGTTGTATTGCTTATATGAGAGTTATAGGAGAGATAGAATGGCAGTTTGCAGTCATTTATATGGATCGGGCATAAGGTTTGGGTAATCCCGGGATGGCTATATTTCAGTTGACAATGTAAAACACTGGTAAATCCGATGCATTGAGAGGTGAGATCCAAAGCAAGGGGCAGGGAAGATGCCTTTATTTCTTTTTCTGGTTGAAAATGTGCTTTTTTAAGAGCTTCTTCTGCAATATAACTCATAATGGCAATAGGCTTACAATGAATAAGAGAAACATTCCGGAGTTTTTCAAAATCCAGAATCAGAGGATGTTCGAGAGTGGCATTTGCAGTATCGTGTGTAATGAGCGCAGGATGGTTTCTGTGTCCTACCAGGTAGATTTTTTCATAAAACAATAATTCAGAACGGATAGCTGCATCTGATATAGGAGAACACACAAAGGCGGCATCTATCTGATGTGCGGTCAGTCTTTTTACCAGATTACCGGCGAGATCCTGTATGGGATCGATCTGAATATTGGGATATGCATGAATGACCCTGGGGATTATTCTGGAAAGAATGTATTCACCGGTAACATAGGGAACGCCTACCTTTATTGTGTGACCGGAGATGGAAGAGGCCTGTTTGAGTTCAAGGAGTAATTTGTTTTCAAGATCAAGAATGGTATTCGCATATATGCAAAAGCGTTTACCGGCGGATGTCAGACAGATGGGAGAGGAGGAACGGTCGAATAAGGTTACTCCAAGTTTTTCCTCCAGGGAGTTGATATATCTGCTGAGGGCAGGCTGAGAAACGTATAATAGTTCAGCGGCTTTGCTGATACTGTTACATTTGGAAATAGTAAGTACATAGTGAAAATCTTTATCATTCATATGCCGTCATTCCTTTCCGGTGTTACTGTGAGTAAAAAAGGATAAAAATATAATGTTTGAAGGTCATAAAACAACCAAAAAAATGCAAATTTGAAATGTGATTTCTATGAGAATATCCTATAAAAACATCATAAAAATCATAGCATACCAAAAATGATATGTCAATTATACCAAAAGAGGCTTTGGACTTAAATATAGGGGGATGATATGATAATGATACAAGATACTTTTTGTGAAATATAAAAGAAAAGGGGTGCATGTAAATGCCAAAAATTCAGTTGGATGTAGTAGTGTCTCAGAGAAAAAACCGTACAGATGGATTTATCAATTATGGACAGAAAGCAGATTTATCTTTCTATCAGATACCGGTTATTATCATTGAAGGTGGGAAACCCGGAAAAACACTGCTTGTTGATGGAGCCATGCATGGAGATGAGACAGAAGGGTCAGAAGCGATTATAAAGCTTGCATCAGAATTGGAGGGTCAGGAATTCAACGGAACATTCATCGGAGTGCCTGCCTTAAATATGGAAGCTTTTACTGTGATCAGCCGTGCAACAATTGTGGATGGCTTCAACCTGAATCGGGTATTTCCCGGACGTAAAGATCAGTATACCACACACTATCTGGCAGCTGTTTATATGGAAAGAGTCGTGCAGTATGCGGATGCAGTCATTAATTTCCATGGAGGCGGAGATGTACTTCATCTGGAACCGCTTTGTGCATTTTTGCCGTTTGACGGTCCGGATGATAAACTTGGAAAAGTATGTTATGAAATGGCAAAAGCGTTTAATGTACAGTATCTATGGTCTCAGCAGAATCTTCCATTCGCAGGAATTACTTCTTTGGAATACAAAAAAGCATTTGGTATCCCGACAATTATTCCGGAAGTAGGATCTCAATGCAGTCGTTTACATAATAGATTCCGTGATATTGAAATATGTTATAACGGAATAAAAAATGTTATGGCATATTTTGAAATGATTCCGCCGACAAATCAGAAACCGGTTGAGAACAAAATGCATATTGAATTGAATTATCTGCATTCTCGTAATGGTGGCTTCATGACGCCGATCAAAAAAGAAGGGGAATTATTTGAGGAAGGCGATTTGCTGTGTGTGATTGATGATCTTTTTGGCAGACGGGTAGAAGAAATATATGCACCATGGAAGGGTGTGGTGATAGGATTCTGGAGCGTTCCGGTTATTCATCCGGGTGACTGGTGTTCCCTGGCAGGACGCCTGATCGATCCTCCGGCTGATTATAACGGATAATGAAAATAAGAAGAATTTTCGGAAAGAGGGATGGTTAATGAAAATGAAAAAAATCTGGACAATTTTGCTGACAGTAGCCATGGTTTTCTCCTTATGTGCATGTGGAAATAATCAGAAGAAAGAGCAGGAAACGGATACCGGTTCCGCATCTTCCAAAGAAGCATCAGAGGATAAGATAAAAATCAGCATTGCGAGCCCATGTGCGGATGGAAATCCGATGATGGATCTTGTATATTACTGGCAGGAACAGGTCGATGAAATTCTGCCGGGCAGAGTAGAATGGGAGACTTATCCAAATTCTACCATGGGTTCGGAACGTGAGATCGGTGAAATGGTTATGGATGGAACGCTGAGCGGTGCGCTGGTAGGGCCTTCTAATATTACAGCCTTTGCGCCTATGCAGACGGTGCGCCTTCAGGACATGCCATTCCTTTTCAAAGATGGGGATGAGCTGTATGCTGCCGGAGAAGAGTGGATGAACGAGGCAATTAATAAAGAATGTGAATCGTATGGCCTTACAACAATTTTCTATGAATACATTATGGGACAGGAAATTGAAAATACCAAGCGCCCGATTTATACGCCGGATGATGTAAAAGGATTAAAGATTCGCGTGTATGATTCTCCGGGACCGTACAATTTTCTGGAGGCTTGCGGCGGACTTCCGGTAGCAATGGCATTCAGCGAAGTTTATACAGGAGTACAGCAGGGAGCAATTGACGGCCTGTATACAACAACCAGTAATTTTGTTCCACAGAAATTTACGGAAGTATGTAAATATCATACAAAACTGACAATTACAAACCTTGGAATGACAATGTTATTTAATCTTGATACATTGAACAGTTATCCTCAGGATCTTCAGGACGCAATGAAAGAGGCTGGAAAGAGAACCGAAAAATACTGTCAGGAAGTTGTCAGTCCGGATACAAAGACAAAAACTTATGACGATATTGCAGCGGCCGGAGTAGAAATCAATGAGGTTACAGAGGAACAGTATCAGGTATTTGCTGATCAGGTATCAGATTATTGTTATGAAAAACTGCGTGAGGATGTAGGATCTGAACTGTGGGACAAGTGTATAAACTGGCTGGAGGAATATCGTTCCAGATAACAGTACCTGCGAAAAGATAAAGAAAGGGGCGTCGCACAGATATTGTTTTGTGCGGCTGCCCTGCTGAATAAAGAATGAGACAAAGGAGGACAACAGCAATGAAAAAGATATATGAGGTTTATAATCGTATAGAAAAGAACCTCCTTGGTTTAATCATGTGCGTTTTGATTGTCATGGGATTTACGCAGGTGCTCTGTCGATTTGTATTTAAAATGTCCTTAGCCTGGGCAGAAGAAATGATGACGTTTTGTATGATCTGGCTGGCATATCTGGGATCCAGTGCAGCTGCACATGAGAAAAAACATATTCTGGTAAGTATGTTTGTTGATCTGTTTCCGAAGCCTTTGCGAAAAGCGCTTACTGTACTTTCACAGATGCTTTGGCTGATATGCAGTGCAATAATGCTGTATCTTGGAGGTTATGTGACGGTTAATTATATAAATCGAAACGCAGCTACTTTAGGCGGGAAGTATCCGTATTGGATCGCATCTGTTATTATTCCGGTCAGTATGTTCCTGATCGGAATCCGGATTATTCTTTTGATCATACAGACCTTTAGGGGAGAAAGTGACACTCGTTCACAGGAAGAGATTGTTCGGGAGGAAATAGACATATGAATACAGTGCTGATACTTGGATTGTTTTTTCTGCTGGTAATATTGAAAGTTCCGATTGCATTTTCTTTGCTGTTGTCTTCAATAATCAGTTGTTACATATTGAATCTTGCGCCTCTCACGGCTATTGCATCAGCGGCAATGAATTCTCTGTTTTCTTATCCTCTTCTGGCAATTCCATTCTATATTTTTGCCGGATCGGTTATGACAAAAGGAGGTATCTCCAAGAAACTGTGTAATTGGATAGGAACAGTTTTTTCCCGGTTTACAGGTGGACTTGGGATGGTGACGGTAGTAGCATCTGCTTTTTTTGCAGCATTAAGTGGATCTGCTTCTGCAACAACAGCCTCGATTGGTTCCATGATGGTGCCGGAAATGGAGGAACAGGGATACAGAAAACCTTATGGACTCGCCATTGCAGCAGCTGGTGGTGTTATCGGCCCTATTATTCCACCCAGTGTTATGTTCGTGTTATACGGGGTAGGAACGGAAACATCTATAGGAAGTTTGTTTTTGGCAGGTGTGATTCCGGGAATTCTGATGGCTGTTTTCTTGTGCGGAGCGGTTTATATGACAGCTAAAAGGGAAGGCCTCAAAGCCAGTGACGGACATTTTCAGTTTTCTGCTTTCCTGAAGGCAATGTGGCTGGCAAAATGGGCTATTCTGGTTCCGGTCATCATCCTTGGAGGGATTTACAGTGGAATGTTTACTCCGACAGAGGCAGGTGCAGTCTGTTGCATTTATGCGGTAATTATTGCATTATTTGTAGATCGCACGCTCGATCTGAAAGGGATTTTGGAATGCGCATCGGAATCTGCCGTGACAGGTGCAACCATTTTTATTCTTCTGGCTGCTGCCGGTGTTTTTGGAAAAGTGATGACGCTGGCGCAGGTTCCGCAACAGCTGTCTGCAGGAATTCTTGCAGTTGCTGACAGTAAATTTATGGTATTGCTTCTTATTAATCTCCTTCTTCTTGTTGTAGGGTGCATTATGGATGGAGGCGCTGCGGTTGTCATTCTGGCGCCATTGCTGCTTCCGGTTGTCAGAGCTTTTGGAATTGATGCGATTCAATTTGGTATCATTATTTGCCTGAATTTAAGTATTGGTGCGATCACACCACCTGTTGGTTCTTGCCTGTTTGTGGCTACGGTAATAGGAGATACTCCTTTGGAAAAAATTGCAAGAGAAATCATTCCTTTTCTTGTGGCAGAGTTGCTTGTACTGTTACTTGTAAATGCATTTCCGGCAGTTTCTATGGGCATTTTGGGTTTGACTGCATAACAAAAATAACAAATAAAACACAGGGATATCATGGTGAAGAAGATGAAACGGGAATTATTCTGTAAAATTTTGAATAGTGAAATGCAGCTTGCAACAGGTTGTACAGAACCGGCAGCGGTGGCATTGTGTGCAGCCTATGCAAGTGAGCAGTTAGAGACAGAAGTGGCTGAAGTACACGTGCTGGCTAGTGTGAATATCATAAAGAATGCAATGTCTGCCGGAATACCGGGAATTTCGAACACCGGGATTAATTATGCAGCAGCACTTGGTGCTATAGGAGGAATGGTGGAACGGCAACTCCAGGTGATTGACAGCACATCAGAGAAAGAGCGGGAAAAGGCAGTAAAACTGGTAAAAGACGGCCATGTCCATATGGGAATGAAAAATACAGAAGAAAAACTGTATATTGAAGTGGAGGTAAGAAGTGCGGACGGACATCAGGCAAAAGCAATCATAGCAACCGCGCATACGAATCTGGTATATCTGGAAAAAGATGGTGTCTGTCTGTTGAAAAAACAACAGTTAACCGGAACGGAGAAAATATCTCCGGATCTGGTGGAACATACATTGTCCGTAGAATCCATTTATCGCTTTGTCAATGAACTGGATCGCCAGACTGACGATCTTCACATGGTGGAACTGGCAATTGCGGTGAATAAACGAATTGCAGAAGAGGGAACACAGAAACCATTTGGTCTTACGATCGGACATCATATTATGAATGCCAGAAGCGAAGGAACTATGGGGAGTGATGTGGTGACTGCGGCAATGGAACGCACAGCAAGTGGAATTGATGCCCGTATGGGAGGGGCCGGTGTGCCGGTGGTTACCAATTCGGGTTCGGGAAATCAGGGAATAACAGCGACGATACCGGTGCTTACTGCAGCGGAAGCCTTTGGGATAGATGATGACAGATTGTTTCGGGCGGTAACATTGTCGCATCTGATGGCAATCTATATTCATTGTCGTTTCGGGCTTTTATCGGCGCTTTGCGGCGCAACGATTGCAGGAACCGGAGCAAGCTGCGGAATCGTGTATTTGCTGGGCGGGGGTCCGAAAGAAATAGGATATGCCATTAATAACATGATGGGATGCATGACGGGAATGCTTTGTGATGGAGCCAAGGCAGACTGTGCAATGAAAGTCAGTGCCTGTGTAAACATGGCTTTTTTATCAGCGTTTATGGCAATAAAAGGAACCTGTGTTTCATCCGATGACGGAATCGTGGAAGAAGATCCCGCACATACAATCCGCAATTTTGTGCGACTTGGAAATGATGGCTCCCCGGTGATGGACAATATTATTCTTGATATTATGTTTAGCAAGCGTACAGGGAAAACGTTGGAATAATTAGATTATGAAATGAAGAAAAGGTATTCTGATTCCTCTGAAAAGAGTATTCAGAATACCTTTTGTATTTTGTAAAAAGAAAAGTAATCTTGAAAATTATTTGATGGTCAGGCCGCTCCAGAACTCATCTGCCACCAGTGCCACATAAGTTTTACCGGTGTTGATGGTGATCTCGTTGCCGTCTTTGTCATAGTAACGGGTCGGATCGGTGTCGCTGTTCTTCTCCCAGGTTACCGGGATTGCCTTGCCGCCTGTGATGTAGTAGCCTTCCCGACCGCTGTCTACAGAGTAAAAGATCATGTAGCCGTTCTCATCAAACTGATGATACCGGGCGTTCTGGATCAGGACATTGGTAAAGCTCATCTGTTTATTGTTATCCAGGGGATCCACATGCGCAGAACCGTACTCGGAATACATATACAGACCGGTGGAAGCATCATAGTTCAGCTTGGAATTGTTATGCTCAAACGGGAAATCAATCTCTGTGCAGTCAATGGAATCAGATGCAGTGGACAGATCTACCGGGTTGCTTTCGGAAGCGAACTGATAATGCGGGCCGTTGTAGTACTGGTTGTAGTTGCGGTCAACCTTGGAGTTATTCTTGAAGTTCTTCTCCATGTCACCGGTCAGGATGTACTCTGTAAATTCCCTGGGCTTGCCATTATCCACTCGGGAGAACGTTCCGCTGAAGTGATCAACATAAGGATTCTCCAGATGTGCATTGATATAGAACGGGCCGCCGTCATGGCAGACGATGGCATTCCACTCCGGGGCAATCTGCAGGTTTGTCGGTCTTACACTTCGTACACTGCCGATCTGCTTGACGCTGTCGTAATCCTTGTACAGAGCCATGAAACGGGTGACATGTCCGTTCTTCGTGCTGTTCATCATCTCATAGACAACATCTGCGCTGTTCATGCCGTAATGCGGAAGCGCGGTCTTCTCATTGTCGATCATAACGGCAATGGGACGCTGATCCTTCAGGCTCTCATCGATCCATTCGTTGGTCAGTTCGCTGCGGTACATGCCCTCGCGGGTCTCTTCCTCCACGACAGGAGTCTCCTCCTCTGCAACAGGAGCTTCTTCCTCCTTTTCTTCTTCATCTTCGTCTGCGACAAAGGTATCATTTGAAGAAGCGGGTTCCTCTTTCTTTCCGCAACCGATAGCCATGATGCCGACGGTCAGCGCAAGAAGGAAAAGTATAGATTTTTTCTTCATTGGTGTTACACCCTCACTCTCTTGATACTGTATTGGGCAGAAATCCTGCCGCATCCATTATAACACAGGTTTTCCCATAAGCCCATGACAAATTGAAAAAAGTAAGAAAAAATTAGGATATAATTTAAAAATATAACCCGCTAAGAAAATACCAATTTTACGGGAAAAAGAGCGCGTGATACGATAAAACAAAGAAAGAAGGAGGGATTTTATGTCAGTATTATTAGCAGTGAAAATGGATCTGGCCATTCCGGCGGGAGCCGGTCTGGAAGCTGTGAATGGTGCATTTCCGATCGAGGGTGCCTATCGGATGTTGGAACTGCCGGGGCTGCAGTGGAAAATCTGGGGGACAGACATGAACAAAAAAGAGGCCTGCGGATTTTATCTGTTTGCGACAATGGAGGATGCAAAGCGCCGTGCGGCAGAGGTTGTGGGCCAGCTGCAGGTGCGGCCAGGCATCAGCAATGTGACAACCCAGATCTGGGAGCTGGATGCCGAGAAGACGAGAATCACCCACGGCCCCATTGATGTGCCGAAGATCAGTGATCTTCCCAAATAGAACGAAATTGAAAAAACAGGAGGGACTTTTATGGGATTCAAGAGAACAAGAGAAGAAGTATGCGAGTCATTGAGTGGCGGTATGTGTGATTTTATGGAATCAGAAGTGCTGTCGGTCTTTTATGAGACAACACCGGAGGCTGTGAAAGAGCTTCTGCCGCCGGGCCTGTTGCCTTACAAGCGTCCGCTGATCTGCGCGGGCTACAATATTTTCCATAAAACCAATTTTGAGGTGCCGTATCTTGAGGCGGCGATCTATGTGGCCGCTGTCCATGAGAAAACCGGACTGCCGGGATTTTTTGTACCGGCAATGACACTGAATGTGGATATGGGAACGATCCTTGGACGGGAACTTGGCGGTTATCCAAAGAAAGCAGGACGTCTGGGTTATAATCGCACTGGCAATTCCTTTGTGGGATTTGCGGAGAGACACGGCATCCCGTATTATACCGTAAAGGCGGAGTTTGACGGTACGCCCAACGATCCGGAGCTGATGGCTGCCATCGGCGAACTGCTGACACCGCCGGATCCGGTGAACCATCCAGGCGCAACGATCATTTACAACTATCTGTGGCCCGCAAGCAGCTGGGTGCATCTGAAAGACCTGGATAAAGCACCGCAGCCGATCCTGACGACCGTGTGGAAAACCAAGCACCCCGGAACAAAGAAACCGGAGATCGGTAAGGGCGAAGTGATTTTCCAGAAATCGGAGAATGATCCCTGGTATGAGTTCGCACCGGTAAAAACACTGGGTGCGATTATGTCTTATGACGGACTGGCGCTGGACGGCAACCGGCAGCCGGAGGACGAATATCCGGTGGATGCAAAGGAATACCTGCCTTATGCTTTCTATAGCTACGATGTAAAACCGCAGGAATAAAATATTAGAAACTATTTTGGATGGTCTGTCGTTTTGGCAGGCCATCTTTTATGATATAATGAGCGCAAGAGAGTCACCATGCTGGCATGAGTGACGAACGGTGAATGTGATCATGATAGCTGCGAATCAGCGTCAAGCACGGAACGTGCGAATCATGATATAATGAGCGCAGGGAAAAACAAGCGGCTGCGTGAGCAGACATTTGTTTTTCATAAGCTGTATCATCATGCTGGTAAGCAAGGAGGGGAAAACGATGAATCTGTGGGCATTGGAATATATTATCGAGGTGGCGAAGACAGGGTCTGTGTCGAAAGCTTCCCAGAAGCTGTACTTGTCACAACCGCATCTGAGCAATACCATTAAGGCCATGGAGGCAGAGCTGGGAGTGAAGTTGTTCGTGCGATCCACCAGAGGAATGTGTCTGACCGATGAGGGGCGGGATTTTGTGCGGCGTGCGCAGGCTGTTCTGGATGAGGTAAAGGATATGGAAGACATGTTTGCAGTGAAGCCGGAAGACAGTGTGCGCTTGCGGATTTCTGTGACCCGTTCTTATCAGATTCATCGCTGTGTCATGGATTTCGTGAACAGCTATTCCCATAAACCGCAGTTTCGGGTATCAGTGAAGGAGACAAACCCTTTTGAGGTGCTGGAAGATGTGCACACCAGAGAGGCTGAGATGGGGGTGCTGCATTGCTTTGGCGCACAGGAGGCATATTTTCTGAACCATTTCAAAACCTATTCTTTACAGTATAAGAAACATTATGAAAAAGAATTTCTGCTGGCCATGTCGGCAAACAATCCACTGGCATCCAGGGAGCATATTACAAAGGACATGCTGGAAGACCAGCTGCTGGTGATGTATGGGGATTATGAGATTCCATCGGCATCCTATAAGGTTGTGATGGAGGAGAATGGCATCATTATGCCACCGCGGCGTTTCTATGTGTATGACCGGGGCGGAGCCATGGAAACACTGGGACAGTGTGATAATGCGGTCATGTGGATCACCAGCCTGCACCCGGACACCCTGCGCAAGGAAGGAATTGTGCTGCGCAGGTGTGAAGATGTGAATGTCCGGGATATGGGGTATAGCATTTATCCGTCAGAAGAGGGCATCTCTCCAATGGCCAGAGAATTGTATGAAAAAATGCAGAAGGTAGACTGGATGATGACTGGCCGGGAAGACTATTTTGCTTCCCAGCGTCCGGAGGCACCGCAGGGCAGTACCAGACCGCTGGCGGTGACGGGCAGGCCGATTTCCTGAGAATCCACAGTTCCGCGGAATTTCTTTAATTCACAGGAGAGCATGTACGTCAGAACGGCAGGGGCCAGTCCTGTGGTATAAGAATTCACGAGGAAAAACAGCGGTTCCGGGGAGAGCAGTCTGGCGCACAGCTGGATAAACGGATAGATAGAATCCTCGATTTTCCAGATCTCGCCCTTGGGACCGCGGCCGTAGGACGGCGGGTCCATGATGATGGCGTCATAATGATTGCCCCGGCGGATTTCCCGTTCCACAAATTTCATACAGTCGTCCACGATCCAACGGATGGGGGCCTCCCCCAGGCCGGAGGAGCGGGCGTTTTCCTTGGCCCAGGCAACCATGCCCTTGGAAGCGTCCACGTGGGTGACGGAAGCGCCAGCGGCAGCGGCTGCCAAGGTGGCGCCGCCGGTGTAGGCGAACAGGTTCAGCACCTTGATGGGGCGTCCGGCATTTCGGATCTTTTCGGAAAACCAGTCCCAGTTGGTGGCCTGTTCCGGGAACAGGCCGGTGTGCTTGAAACTGAAGGGCTTTAAGTTAAAGGTCAGGGAACGGTACCGGATCGTCCACTGCTCCGGCAGATCGAAGAACTCCCACTCACCGCCGCCTTTTTTGCTTCGATGATAATGGCCGTTCATCTTTTTCCAGCCCCGGCTCACCTTCGGCGTATTCCAGATAACCTGCGGGTCGGGCCGGACGAGGATATACTGCCCCCAGCGCTCCAGCTTTTCCCCGGCTGAGGTATCTATCACTTCATAATCTTTCCATTGATCTGCAATCCACATAATTAAAACATCCTTTGAAATATATTTGAAAATTACTGTTCTTACCTATTATACAGGTTGAAAAACGGAAATACAATATAAAACCATATCCTATTAAATAAGTAGGAATTTTCTGTTGACAAGGTACGCATTCAATGCTATTATCATACATATATTGAAACAGACAATCAGCGGAAGAAGGAAGAGTCATGATCGATATCATCAGAACAGCTTCTCATAACGGCATGTGTTGTTGTCGGTGGAACGTTTCCCGGGCGGATTTTGCGGCGGGGCTGCACCGATGGGAATGTGTTGCGCCTTTTGCTGAGGTCTGAACAGACAGAGAATTCTGTGATGTGATCCGGGAGCTGATGCTTCCGGTTTTTTTGATTACAGTGCCGAAGGTTCAGCTTTGCGTCATGCTCGCATGTAAGCAAAGATGGAACTTTACGGCACGCCCCACAATGAGGAAGTAGAGATGCGAAGCGTCTCGGATTCCGAATGTGGGTAGAATCGCGGGAGCTGCTGTGCAGCGTAGCGATTCGTAATCAAAAAATAAAGACATTTACAATTACGCCCCACAATGAGGAAGAAGAGATGCGAAGCGTCTCGGATTCTGAATGATGGGGCAGAATCGCGGGAGCTGCTGTGCAGCGTAGCGATTCGTAATCAAAAAAATAGGAGTTTTGTGATTTTAGGGAGGATAAAACTTTGAACTGGGAATTTATCATCAAATATCTGCCCACCTACGAACGGGCGGCCTGGCTGACGCTGCGGATCGGCGTGGCGGGGATCGTGGCAGCCATCGTGCTGGGGCTGGTCTGTGCCACGGTGCAGTATTACCGGGTGCCGGTGCTGCGGCAGATCGTGGCGTTCTATATTGAACTGAGCAGAAATACCCCGCTGCTGGTGCAGCTGTTTTTCATTTATTACGGCCTGCCGAAAGTGGGCATCAGCACCAACGCGGAGGTCTGTGGTGTGGCGGGACTGGCATTCCTGGGAGGAAGCTATATGGCGGAGACGTTCCGAAGCGGCCTGGAGTCGGTGGACGCCATCCAGTCGGAGAGTGCCTATAGTCTGGGCATGAGCGCCGGACAGGTGATGCGCTACGTGATCCTGCCCCAGGCCATTTCCGTGAGCGTACCGCCCTTCGTGGCAAACGTGATCTTCCTTCTGAAGGAGACCAGCGTATTCAGCGCCATCAGCCTGATGGATCTGATGTTTACGGCCAAAGACCTGATCGGTCTGTATTACCAGACGACAGAGAGCCTGTTCCTGCTGGTGGTCTTTTATCTTCTGATCTTACTGCCGGTTTCTCTGCTGGGAAGCCTGCTGGAAAGGAGGCTGCGTCATGCCGGATTTGGGGCTTGAGGTATTATTCAAAGGCAAGAACATGATCCGTATCCTGGGCGGTCTCTGGGTGGCGCTGCGGATCAGCCTGCTGGCGGTGCTCATCAGCATTCCGCTTGGCATTGTGCTGGGTATTCTGATGACTTCCAGAAACAAGATCATCAAGGTGATCCTGCGGATTTATCTGGAGATCATCCGTATTATGCCCCAGCTGGTTCTTCTGTTCCTGTTTTATTTTGAAACGACCCGTGCGTTTGGCTGGGATCTGTCGGGAGAGACGGCTTCCATTATTGTATTTACCCTGTGGGGAACGGCGGAGATGAGTGATCTGGTGCGCGGCGCGCTGATCAGCATTCCCCAGCATCAGTATGAGAGCGCGGAGGCGCTTGGCCTGGATAAGCGGCAGACGTTTATCTATGTCATCATCCCCCAGACGATCCGTCGGCTGCTGCCGCTGTCCATCAACCTGATCACCCGTATGATCAAGACCACCAGCCTGGTGCTCATGGTCGGCGTGGTGGAAGTGCTGAAGGTGGGACAGCAGATCATCGAGGCCAACCGAATGAGCAGCCCCAACGCGGCGTTTGGTATTTATCTGGTCATCTTCCTGCTGTATTTTGTGGCCTGCTGGCCCATCAGTATGCTGGCCAGATATCTGGAAAAGAAGTGGAGGTAAAAAAAGGATGGCAGAACCATTATTGAAAATAGAGCATCTGACAAAAAGATACGGAGACGATCCGGTGCTGGATGATCTGAGCCTGGATGTGCACAAGGGCGAGGTTATCGTGATCCTAGGCCCCAGCGGCTGCGGCAAAAGTACACTGCTGCGCTGTGTGAATGCGCTGGAGGAGATCCAGGGCGGCAGCGTGACGCTGGAGGGACAGCCCATCAGCAAAAACAGTAAAAATCTGACAGAGCTGCGGCAGAAGATCGGCATGGTTTTCCAGAGCTATGATCTGTTTCCGCATCTGAATGTGCTGGACAATATCCTGCTGGCACCCATGAAGGTGCAGAAGCGAAAGAAAGAGGAAGTGACAGCGGAAGCCATGGAGCTTCTGGAGCGGGTGGGCCTGAAGGAAAAGGCAAAGAACTACCCGAGAGAACTGTCCGGCGGCCAGAAACAGCGTGTGGCTATTGTGCGTGCACTCTGTATGCACCCGGAGATCCTACTGTTTGACGAGGTGACGGCAGCCCTGGATCCGGAAATGGTGCGGGAGGTGCTGGACGTTATGCTCAGTCTGGCGGAGCAGGGACGGACGATGATGATCGTCACCCACGAAATGCAGTTTGCCCGGGCCGTGGCAGACCGGGTGATTTTCATTGACGGCGGCAAGATCGTGGAGGACACCGATCCCGATACCTTTTTTGATCATCCGTCCAGCGACCGCGCAAAGCAGTTTTTAAATACCTTTACTTTCGATACTGTGAGAACCCATGCCGACAAACAGGCTTCGCCTGCGGCTGAGGAATAGATTGGGTGGCATTCACCCGGAAATGGAGGACATATTATGAAAAAAATCAAAAAGTTTCTCGCACTTGGACTGGCACTGAGCCTGACCTTCGCTCTGACCGCATGCGGCAGCAAGGGAAGCTCCGATGCAGGCAGCGACAGCAGTGATGCAAAGACAGAAGAGAGCGCATCCAATGGATCTTTCCGTACCCTGGACGAGATCAAAGAGAGCGGCACCATCAATGTCGGCGTATTTTCTGACAAGAGCCCCTTTGGCTATGTGGATGAAAACGGCGAGTACCAGGGCTATGACGTGTATTTTGCAAGACGTCTGGCAGAGGATATGGGCGTAGAGCTGAACCTTGTTTCCACCGAGGCTGCCAACCGGATCGAGTATCTGCAGACCGGCAAGGTAGATATCATCCTTGCAAACTTTACCGTAACAGAGGAGCGCGCACAGGAAGTAGATTTCGCACTGCCTTACATGAATGTGGCACTGGGTGTGGTTTCCCCTGACAGCAATGTGATCACCTCCCTGGATGACTGGAACAAAGACGATTCCCTGATCGTTATTTCCGGAACCACCGCAGAGACCTATCTGCTGAAAGAGTACCCGGACATCCCGCTGCAGAAATATGATTCCTACGCAAATGCCAAGAACGCTCTGGAGAACGGCAACGGCGTGGCATGGGCAAACGACAACACCGAGGTTATCGCTTTCGCTCTGCAGAACGAGGGCTATACCGTAGGTATCCCGACTCTGGGCAGCCAGGACACCATTGCACCTGCAGTGACCAAGGGCAATGAGACCCTGCTGAACTGGATCAACGACGAGATCAAGGCACTGGGCGAGGAGCAGTTCTTCCACAAAGATTATGAAGAGACCCTGGTTGACACCTATGGTGCTGACTACGAGGACAGCCTGGTTGTAGAGGGCGGCGAAGTAGCTGCACAGTAAAAACAGATCAAAGTAAGATCAAAGCATAAGATATGACAGCAGATGCAGGCACAGTCGGACAACCGATCGCCTGCATCTTGTGCGTATGACAGGAAATGATGTCCTGCCATAAACAGTTATACCTGTATGGGGAAAGGATCAGTGAGATGGCGAAGGATAAAAAGCGCAAGACAAAGAAAAATATTGTGAGTGCGGCATGGCGGCTGTTCTACGAGCAGGGCTATGACGATACGACGGTGGATGAGATCATCCGGGCGTCTGGCACATCCAAGGGAACCTTTTATCATTATTTTAAAGGGAAGGATGCGCTTCTGACTTCGCTGTCGGAGCTTTTTGACAACAAATACGAGGAACTGATTCAGGAGATGCCGGAGGAGATGGGGAGCTTTGAGAAGCTGCTCTATCTGAATCAGGAATTATTTGGCATGATCGAGACCAGCGTCTCCCGGGAGCTGCTGGCATCCATGTATTCCTCCCAGCTGGTGACGAAGGGCGAGAAGCATCTGCTGGATCAGAACCGGATCTATTACCGGCTGCTGAACGAGCTCATCGCGAAGGGGCAGCGGGACGGGGAGCTGACTACCCGCATGTCGGCCAACGAGATCGCCAAGATCTATGCCCTCTGTGAGCGGGCGCTGCTGTACGACTGGTGCATCTGCAACGGAGAATATTCCCTGCGGGAGTATGCCGGAAAACTGATGCCCATGTTTTTACAGAGCATCCGGGCAGAATAAATGCAGCAAAATATTTCACAAAATTTTTTGACGGTTTTTATAGAATCAAATAAATACGATAAAACGTACAGGCTGAATTCCTTATATTTACGCGGTTTTCTTATGTTTGGTGAGAATACCGTATAGAATTCAGTCTATTTTTTGTTCTCAAATAGCATCTGGGAAAAAACTGTGCTATACTGTCACAATAAATCGTTTCCAGGGGAGGATGTAGAGAATGAGTACATCGGTTATCTGTATTTTACTTACCATTGGCGTATACCTGATCGGCATGCTGGTGGTGGGATTCCGTTTTGCCAAAAAGAATGAGTCGGCAGCCGACTTTTATCTGGGTGGCAGAAAGCTGGGGCCGCTGGTGACAGCCATGAGTGCCGAGGCGTCTGACATGTCCAGTTATCTGCTCATGGGTCTGCCGGGCCTTGCCTATCTGTCCGGTGTGGCGGATGTGGGCTGGACGGCCATTGGACTGGCTGTGGGCACCTATCTGAACTGGCTGCTGGTAGCAAAAAGAATCCGTCGTTACACCCATATGACAGATTCCTTCACACTGCCGCAGTTTTTCTCCAACCGGTTCCGGGATGAGAAGCATATCCTGTCCACGGTGGCAGCGCTGATGATCGTTGTATTCTTCGTGCCGTACACGGCTTCCGGTTTTGCAGCCTGCGGCAAGCTGTTCCACTCGCTGTTTGGTGCAGACTACATGGTGACTATGATCATTTCCGCCATTGTTATCGTCGGCTACACGGCAGCAGGCGGATTCCTGGCGGCATCCACCACAGACTTTATCCAGAGCATCATTATGACGTTTGCCCTGCTCTTTGTGCTGGGCTATGCCACCATCAGCGCAGGCGGCATCGGCGCTGTGGCAGAGAATGCCAAGGGATTGGCCGGATACCTTTCCTTCACCTCCACCCATGTGGCAGACGGCAACACGGCAGCTCCGTATTCTCTTTTCACCATCGTATCCACACTGGCCTGGGGCCTGGGCTACTTTGGCATGCCTCATATTCTGCTGCGGTTCATGGCCATTGAGGATGAGGAAAAATTAAGCCTTTCCCGCCGGGTAGCTTCCATCTGGGTAACCATTGCCATGGCCATCGCCGTGTGCATCGGTATTGTAGGAAATGCCCTGACAAAACAGGGCATGGTACCGGAGCTGACCGGTTCCAACACCGAGACCATCATCATCCAGATCGCCAACGTGCTGGCAAGCCACGGCATTTTCCCGGCACTGATGGCCGGACTGGTACTGGCAGGTATCCTGGCGAGCACCATGTCTACCGCCGATTCCCAGCTGCTGGCAGCTGCTTCCAGCGTGTCTCAGAACATTTTACAGGAAGCCCTGCATAAAAAAATGTCCCAGAAGACAAGCATGCTGGCAGCCAGACTGACCGTCATCGGCATCGCGATCCTGGGCGTTATCATTGCCAGAGATCCGTCCAGCTCCATCTTCGGTATCGTATCCTTCGCCTGGGCAGGTTTCGGTGCCGCTTTTGGCCCGCTGGTGCTCTGCTCCCTTTTCTGGAAACGCACCAACTTCCAGGGCGCGCTGGCAGGTATGATCGCCGGCGGTGTATCCGTCTTCGTATGGAAATACGGTGTAGCGCCCATGGGCGGTGTGCTGGCCGTGTATGAACTGCTTCCGGCATTTCTCATCGGCCTGGTGGTGCTGGTGGTGGTGAGCCTGCTCACCAAGGCACCGTCCGAGAAGATTGTGAAAGAATATGAGGCCATGGAGGCTTCCTTGAAGAAGAGATAAGCGCAGCCTATATTATATAGAAGAAACACATGCAGGGGAGTCCGTTTGACGGATTCCCTTTCTTCTATTATAATAGTGAAAAGTTCAGGACCGCCATATGTACAATTCGCAAAATCGTGCTTACAGCACTCTCCGCTGCTGCGCAGCTCATTTTTGCTCATTATATGGCGCTCCGCCTATGATTTTTCTCGATCAGTCACTCATGCGAGCATGGTGCCTGCCCTCGACAAATCATAGCTGAACTTTTGAAAAAAATTTAAATTTATACTTGCATATTTCGGAATCTTCTTATATAATAATATTTGCTGTGACATGATAGCGTTGAAGCGCGAGGTTGCTGCCACTGTATTGGCAGGTTTTCCGTGGAGCGAATGTCAAGTTAGGAAACTGGCGACAAGTCACTGTACAATATAGAATAAGGTCCGCAGATTGCGGAAACCACGTGTGGGTATACAGCGACACACACGGAAGAGTGTACAGTCACCGCTTGTCGTACTGAGTTTGAATAGTACGAAAAGGAGGCGACTTTTTTTATGGCAAGTCAAGTAATGAGAATCACACTCAAGGCATATGATCATCAGCTTGTTGATGCATCTGCCAAGAAAATCATCGAAACTGTTAAGAAAAATGGATCACAGGTGAGCGGACCGGTGCCGCTGCCGACAAAGAGAGAGGTTGTTACCATTCTCCGTGCAGTACACAAGTACAAAGATTCCAGAGAGCAGTTCGAGCAGAGAACTCATAAGAGACTGATCGATATCATCGCACCGACACAGAAGACGGTTGATGCACTTTCCAGACTGGAAATGCCCGCAGGTGTGTACATTGATATCAAAATGAAGAACAAATAAGTTCTTCCCTAATTAATTAGTTAGTAATCCTGAAGGGTTGATATAGAAGCAACATGGCTAAAATGTTCCACTTATATCCACTGTTCTAGGATGATTGGGAAGCCACAGGCGACCTAATCCGCTGTAGATTAACAGGAGGTAAAAAGAATGAAGAAAGCGATTTTAGCAACCAAAGTCGGCATGACCCAGATCTTCAATGAAGATGGAGTTCTCACTCCCGTAACCGTACTGCAGGCTGGCCCGTGTGTTGTAACACAGGTAAAGACCGTTGAGAACGACGGATACGCAGCAGTTCAGGTTGGATTCGGCGAGAAGAGAGAGAAGCTTGTGAACAAGCCTATGCAGGGTCATTTCAAGAAAGCTGGCGTAACAAACAAGAGATTTGTCAAAGAGTTCAAGTTTGACAACGCTGAGGAGTATGCACTTGCTCAGGAGATCAAGGTTGACATCTTCGCCGCAGGCGACAAGATCGATGCAACTGCTATTTCCAAAGGTAAGGGATTCCAGGGCGCAATCAAGAGACACAACCAGCACAGAGGACCTATGGCTCATGGTTCCAAGTTCCACCGTCATCAGGGTTCCAATGGTGCCTGCTCCGATCCGAGTAAGGTATTCAAAGGAAAGAAGATGCCTGGACACATGGGAAGCAAGAAGATCACCATCCAGAACCTTGAAGTTGTTCGCGTAGATGCTGAGAAGAATCTGCTTCTGGTGAAGGGCGCAGTACCGGGACCGAAGAAATCCCTGGTAACCATCAAAGAGACTGTTAAGTCTGCGAAATAGGTTTTAACAGGAAAGGAGGAACACACAGATGGCAAACGTATCTGTTTACAATATCGAAGGTAAAGAAGTTGGCACGATGGAGTTAAATGATGCAGTGTTCGGCGTAGAAGTGAACGAGCATCTTGTACACATGGCCGTTGTAAGTCAGCTTGCAAATAATCGTCAGGGAACACAGAAAGCTAAGACTCGTTCCGAAGTATCCGGCGGCGGAAGAAAGCCCTGGAGACAGAAAGGAACCGGTCATGCTAGACAGGGTTCGACAAGAGCTCCGCAGTGGACAGGCGGCGGCGTAGTATTCGCTCCCACTCCGAGAGATTATTCTTTCAGACTGAACAAGAAAGAAAGAAGACTGGCTCTGAAATCTGCTCTGACATCCAGAGTACAGGAGAACAAGTTCATCGTTGTAGACGAGCTGAAGTTCGACGAGATCAAGACCAAGAAGTTCCAGGCTGTATTAGACAGCTTCAAGGTGAAGAAGGCTCTCGTAGTATTAGACGAGAACAATGAGAAGGTTGTACTTTCCGCAAGAAACATCCCGGATGTAAAGACAACACAGATCAACACCATCAACACCTATGATGTGATGAAATACAACACCGTAATTGCTACAAAGGCAGCAGTTGAGAAAATCGAGGAGGTGTACGCATAATGGCAAACATTCAGTACTATGATGTCATCCTCAAACCGGTAGTAACCGAGAAGAGCATGGGCGCTATGGGTGAGAAGAAATACACATTCCTGGTTCATCCGGAAGCAAACAAGACCATGATCAAAGAGGCAGTTGAGAAAATGTTCGCAGGCACCAAGGTTGCAAGCGTAAACACCATGAATCTCGACGGCAAGAATAAGAGACGCGGCATGACCTTTGGTAAGACCGCTAAGACCAAAAAGGCAATCGTTCAGCTCACAGCTGACAGCAAAGATATCGAGATTTTTGAAGGGCTGTAAACACTTGGCGATGACAAGCTGAAAGCGCAGTCAGAGCCTAGTGAGAACGCCGTTCGCGAACCTTAGCGAAAACAAGCGTTAAGCGTAGTTTGAGCTTAGTTGAGCGAACATACCCGTCATTCTGACAGGAATGCGGAATACCCGTCAGCCCCTCAGAGGACTGAATAACCTATGCGCATACAAGCGCGATACGAAATAATTTGAAGAGAATCGAAAGGAGTGACAGTAATGGGAATTAAGGTTTATGGCCCATATACACCTTCCAGAAGACATATGACCAGCGTTGACAACTCTGAGATTACAAAGTCCACACCGGAGAAGTCCTTAGTTGTTTCCTTAAAGAAAAATGCAGGTCGTAACAATCAGGGAAAGATTACAGTTAGACACCGCGGAGGCGGTTCCAGAAGAAAATACAGAATCATCGATTTCAAGAGAAAGAAAGATGATATCCACGCTACCGTAATCGGTATCGAGTACGATCCTAACCGTACAGCTAACATCGCTCTCATCTGCTACGAGGATGGCGAGAAGGCTTACATCCTGGCTCCTCAGGGTCTGCAGGTTGGCATGAAGGTTATGAACGGTGAGAACGCAGAGGTAAAGGTTGGTAACTGCCTGCCGCTGTCCCAGATCCCCGTTGGTACTCAGGTACACAATATCGAGCTGCATCCTGGAAAAGGCGGCCAGATGGTTCGTTCCGCAGGTAACAGCGCACAGTTAATGGCAAAAGAAGGCAAATATGCAACCTTAAGATTACCGTCTGGTGAGATGAGAATGGTGCCGATCATCTGCCGCGCTTCCATCGGCGTTATTGGCAATGCTGAGCACAACCTCGTGAATATCGGTAAAGCAGGTCGTAAGCGTAACATGGGTATCCGCCCGACAGTTCGTGGATCTGTTATGAACCCGAATGATCATCCGCATGGTGGTGGTGAAGGAAAGACTGGTATCGGTCGTCCGGGCCCGTGCACACCTTGGGGCAAGCCTGCTCTTGGTCTGAAGACCAGAAAGAAAAACAAGCAGTCTAATAAGTTAATCGTAAGAAGAAGAGACGGTAAAACGATCAAATAAGGAGGTATATCATGGCTCGTTCATTAAAAAAAGGACCATTTGCAGATGCAAGCCTGCTGAAGAAAGTTGAAGCAGCCAACGCATCAGGAGATAAACAGGTAATCAAGACCTGGTCCCGTCGTTCAACGATCTTCCCTCAGTTCGTGGGACATACGATCGCTGTTCATGACGGAAGAAAGCATGTTCCGGTATATGTTACCGAGGATATGGTTGGACACAAGCTCGGTGAGTTCGTTGCAACCAGAACTTACAGAGGACATGGAAAAGACGAAAAGAAATCGAAGGTACGTTAGTATCATAATTTGAAAGGAGGTTTCTTCCCATGGCAAAAGGACATAGATCCCAGATTAAGAGAGAAAGAAATGCGAATAAGGATACAAGACCGTCAGCTAAGTTATCTTACGCAAGAGTCTCCGTTCAGAAAGCATGCTTTGTTTTGGATGCCATCAGAGGTAAGGATGTACAGACAGCACTTGGAATTTTAGCTTATAATCCGAGATATGCTTCAAGTATTATAGAAAAATTATTAAAGTCCGCGATCGCGAACGCAGAGAACAACAATGGAATGGATATCAGCAAGCTCTACGTTGAAGAGTGCTATGCGAACAAAGGACCGACATTGAAGAGAATCAGACCGAGAGCACAGGGCCGGGCTTACAGAATCGAGAAGAGAATGAGCCACATCACCATCGTGCTGAATGAGAGATAAGGAGGACAAATCATGGGACAGAAAGTTAACCCGCATGGTTTAAGAGTCGGTGTTATTAAAGACTGGGATTCCAAATGGTATGCAGAAGGCGATTTCGCTGATTGCTTAATTGAGGATTATAACATCAGAAAATTCCTGAAGAAGAGATTATACAGCGCAGGCGTTTCCAAGATTGAGATCGAGAGAGCGTCTGACAAAGTAAAGATCATCATCTACACCGCAAAACCGGGTCTTGTGATCGGTAAGGGCGGCGCAGAGATCGAGAAAGTCAAAGCAGAGCTTGCAGCTTACACAGATAAGAAGCTCATCGTTGACATCAAAGAAGTAAAGAGACCGGACAGAGATGCTCAGCTCGTTGCTGAGAACATCGCTAGCCAGCTTGAGAACCGTGTTTCCTTCCGTCGTGCTATGAAGTCCTGCATGGGCAGAACGATGAAGACTGGTGCAAAGGGTATCAAGACCGCTGTATCCGGACGTCTCGGCGGCGCAGATATTGCACGTACCGAGTTCTACAGCGAGGGAACTATCCCGCTTCAGACATTAAGAGCAGATATTGACTATGGTTTCGCAGAGGCAGATACCACCTACGGCAAACTTGGCGTAAAGGTTTGGATCTACAAAGGCGAAGTTCTTCCAACGAAAGCAGCAAAGGAAGGGAGCGATAAATAATGTTAATGCCAAAGAGAGTAAAGCGTCGTAAACAGTTCCGTGGTTCCATGAAAGGTAAAGCCCTGAGAGGAAACACCATTTCCAACGGTGAGTACGGTATTGTCGCTTTAGAGCCAGCATGGATCAAATCCAACCAGATTGAGGCAGCCCGTGTTGCCATGACCCGTTACATCAAGCGTGGCGGTAAAGTTTGGATCAAGATTTTCCCGGATAAACCAGTAACCACAAAACCTGCTGAAACACGTATGGGTTCCGGTAAAGGAACACTTGAGTACTGGGTAGCAGTTGTTAAACCCGGTCGTGTAATGTTTGAGATTTCCGGCGTTCCAGAAGAAACAGCAAGAGAAGCTCTGCGTCTTGCGACTCATAAGCTTCCCGTTAAGTGCAAAGTTGTTTCTCGCGCAGAGTTAGAAGGCGGTGAAAACAGTGAAAATTAATAAATATGTAGAAGAGTTAAGAGCAAAATCTGCTTCGGAATTAAATGAAGAATTAGTAGCTGCTAAAAAGGAACTGTTCAACTTAAGATTCCAGAACGCAACCAATCAGCTGGATAACACGAGCAGAATCAAAGAAGTCAGAAAGACGATTGCAAGAATCCAGACAATTATCACTGAGAAGGCAAACGCTGCTCAGTAATCAATAAAATCTTCCATGTTCGCGTGCCGGTATATGACATACCCGGCAGCGTGGAAAGATTTCAGGAAAGGAGATCAGTACCGTGGAAAGAAATCTGAGAAAAACACGTACAGGCAAAGTAATCAGCAATAAGATGGACAAAACCATCGTAGTAGCTGTTGAAGAGCACGTAAAGCACCCGCTTTACAATAAGGTCGTAAAAAGCACCTACAAGTTAAAAGCTCATGATGAGAACAATGAGTGCAGCATCGGTGATACGGTGAAAGTGATGGAGACAAGACCGCTGTCCAAGGACAAGAGATGGAGACTTGTTGAGATCGTAGAGAAAGTGAAATAATTGATCGTGTGTGAGCACGGAATATAATAAGGAGGTACATCCGCATGATTCAGCAGGAAACTAGACTTAAAGTTGCCGACAACACCGGTGCAAAAGAACTGCTCTGCATCCGTGTGATGGGCGGATCCACAAGAAGATACGCAAACATCGGCGATGTCATTGTTGCCAGCGTTAAAGATGCAACACCAGGCGGCGTTGTTAAAAAAGGCGACGTAGTAAAAGCAGTCGTTGTACGTACGGTTAAAGGCGCACGTCGTAAAGACGGTTCTTATATTAAATTCGATGAGAATGCAGCTGTTATTATCAAAGACGACAAGACTCCAAGAGGAACTCGTATTTTTGGACCAGTAGCCAGAGAGCTTCGTGAGAAACAGTTTATGAAGATTGTTTCCTTAGCTCCGGAAGTATTATAGGAGGTACCGGAATGTCTGCAATGAAGATTAAAAAAGGCGACACCGTTAAGGTAATTGCCGGTAAGGATAAAGACAAAGAGGGTAAAGTTCTGGCAGTCAATGCGAAAAACAACACAGTAATCGTTGAGGGCATCAACATGATCACAAAGCATGCAAAGCCCAGCGTTGCCAACCAGAATGGCGGAATCCTGCATCAGGAGAGCCCGCTGGATGCTTCCAACGTTATGTACGTTCATAAGGGAAAAGCTACCAGAATCGGCTACAAGATGGATGGGGACAAGAAAGTCCGCGTTGCAAAATCAACCGGCGAGGTTATCGATTAATTAAGAGAGGAGGTCGCTAAAAGTTGAGTAGATTAAAAGAAACTTACAAGAACGAGATCGTAGACGCTATGATCAAAAAGTTCGGATATAAAAACATTATGGAAGTGCCGAAGCTCGACAAGATCGTTGTCAACATGGGCGTAGGCGAGGCAAAGGATAATGCGAAAGTATTAGATTCTGCTGTTAAGGATCTTGAGACCATCACCGGCCAGAAGGCTGTTCTGACAAGAGCAAAGAAGTCCGTTGCAAACTTCAAGATCAGAGAAGGCATGGCTATCGGCTGTAAAGTAACCTTAAGAGGCGAGAGAATGTATGAGTTCGCTGATCGTCTGATCAACCTGGCTCTGCCCCGTGTACGTGACTTCAGAGGTATCAACCCGAACGCATTCGACGGAAGAGGTAACTACGCTCTCGGTATCAAAGAGCAGCTGATCTTCCCTGAGATCGAGTATGATAAGGTAGACAAGGTAAGAGGTATGGATATCATCTTCGTTACCACTGCTAAGACGGATGAAGAGGCACGTGAACTGCTGACATTATTCAACATGCCGTTTGCTAAATAATAAGGAGGAACATTCATGGCTAAGACAGCAATGAAACTGAAACAGCAGCGTCCTGCAAAGTTCTCCTCAAGAGAATACACACGCTGCAGAATCTGTGGACGTCCACATGCGTACCTTAGAAAATACGGAATCTGCAGAATTTGCTTCCGCGAGTTAGCATACAAAGGACAGATTCCTGGCGTTAAGAAAGCCAGCTGGTAAGAAAGGGAGGAAATAAAATCATGATGATCAGTGATCCGATTGCAGATATGCTTACAAGAATTCGTAACGCGAATACTGCGAAACATGATACAGTAGATATCCCTTCTTCCAAGATGAAAATTGCAATCGCAAACATCCTTGTTGATGAGGGATACATTAAGAAATATGATCTGGTAGAGGACGGCAACTTCACTACCATCCGTGTAACTCTGAAATACGGAAAAGACAAGAACGAAAAGATTATCACAGGCCTTAAGAGAATCTCCAAGCCCGGCTTACGTGTATACGCTGGCAAAGAGGATCTGCCGAAGGTACTTGGCGGACTGGGTGTGGCTATCATCTCCACAAACCAGGGCGTTGTAACCGACAAAAAGGCCAGAGAGCTTGGCGTAGGCGGAGAAGTATTAGCGTTTGTTTGGTAGGCTGTGAACACTTAGCGATTGCCGAGCCGTCAGGCGAAGGCAGAGGTTAGTGTGAACGCCCACCTGGACACTTAATGAGCGCCAAGCAAAGCGAGGCGGCGAATTTAGTGACCATGGTGTGCTGTGGGCATATAGCGACTGCCGAGCCGTCAGGCGAAGACAGAGGTTAGTGCGAAAGCCCACCTGGACACTTAATGAGCGCCAAGCGAAGCGAGGCGGCGAATTTAGTGACCATGGTGTGCATTGAGCTTCTACAAAAATGAAGATACTTGATATTCTAATATTTATGAAGTGTCTGGAGTGCTATGAACTTCAAAGCTTTAAAAATTAGTAATCAGAAGACTGAAAACAGGGCACATTCCCTGAGAATTTAAGTAAGGAGGTACGGGCATGTCACGTATAGGAAGAATGCCAATCGCGATTCCGGCAGGTGTAACTGTAGAGATCGCAGAAAATAATAAAGTGACGGTTAAAGGTCCTAAGGGAACTCTTGAAAGAGTATTACCTGCAGAAATGGAAATCAAAGTCGAGGATGGTCATGTAGTTGTTACAAGACCCAACGATTTAAAGAAAATGAAATCTTTACATGGTCTGACCAGAACCCTGATCCACAACATGGTTGAGGGCGTTGAGAAGGGTTATGAGAAGGTTCTGGAAGTAAACGGTGTTGGTTACCGTGCTGCTAAGTCCGGCAAGACATTAACTCTGAACCTTGGATATTCCCATCCGGTAGAGATGACCGATCCGGAAGGTATCGAGGCTGTCGTTGAGGGACAGAACAAGATCATCGTTAAGGGTATCGATAAAGAAAAAGTTGGCCAGTACGCTGCTGAGATCAGAGACAAGAGAAGACCTGAGCCTTACAAGGGCAAGGGCATCAAGTATGCTGATGAAGTGATCCGGCGTAAAGTTGGTAAGACAGGTAAGAAATAAATAAGGAGAGTGTGAAAATGGTTAGTAAGGAATCAAGAGCGAAAGTTCGCGTAAATAAACATAGAAAATTACGCAATCGTTTCAGCGGCACTGCCGAGAGACCGCGTTTAGCTGTGTTTAGAAGCAATAATCATATGTATGCTCAGATCATTGACGATACGGTTGGAAATACTCTCGTTTCAGCTTCCACACTGCAGAGTGATGTTAAAGCAGAACTGGAAAAGACCAACAACGTTGAGGCAGCAGCATACCTCGGAACTGTAATTGCAAAGAAAGCTTTGGAAAAAGGCATTACTTCTGTTGTATTCGACAGAGGAGGATTTATATACCAGGGCAAGATCAAGGCTCTCGCTGATGCAGCAAGAGAAGCTGGTCTGAATTTCTAAGGTGAGGAGGAGAAGAACACATGAGACATGAGATCATTGACGCCAGCCAGTTTGAGTTACAGGACAAGGTCGTGACGATCAAGCGTGTAACCAAGGTAGTTAAAGGCGGCCGTAACATGCGCTTCACCGCTCTGGTAGTAGTAGGTGACGGACAGGGTCATGTAGGTGTTGGCCTTGGAAAAGCTGCAGAAATTCCGGAAGCAATCCGCAAAGGAAAAGAGGACGCAGCAAAGAAGCTCATCACAGTAAGCCTGGATGAGAATAACAGTATTACTCATGATTTTATCGGAAAGTTCGGCAGCGCAAGCGTGCTTCTGAAGAGAGCTCCGGAAGGTACCGGTATCATCGCTGGTGGTCCGGCACGTGCAGTCATCGAGCTTGCAGGAATCAAGAATATCCGTACAAAATCCCTCGGCTCCAACAACAAGCAGAACGTTGTTCTGGCAACCATCGAGGGCCTGCGTCAGCTGAAGACTCCGGAAGAAGTAGCCAGACTCCGCGGAAAATCTGTTGAAGAGATTGTAGGCTAAGGAGGAAGAGCAAAATGGCAGACAAGATTAAAGTTACTTTAGTAAAGTCCCCGATCGGTGCTGTTCCGAAGGCAAGAGCTACCGTTGAGGCACTTGGACTGAAGAAAGTCAACGCATCCAACGTTTTACCGAATACCGATGCAACAAAGGGTATGATCCAGAAGGTAAGACATCTGGTAAAAGTAGAAGAGGTTTAATCGGGCAGAATAAGATAAGGAGGTGCCACAATGGATTTATCAAACTTAAGACCGGCAGACGGTTCCAAACAGAGTGATAATTTCAGAAGAGGCCGTGGACATGGTTCAGGAAACGGCAAGACAGCTGGCAAAGGCCACAAAGGACAGAAGGCTCGTTCCGGCGGCGGAAAGAGACCGGGCTTTGAGGGCGGCCAGATGCCGTTATACAGAAGAATTCCCAAGAGAGGTTTCACAAACAGAAATACTGTTGAGATCGTTGGGATCAATGTAAGCGCACTTGAGAGATTTGACAACGATGCAGTTGTAACTGTTGAGACACTTGTTGAGGCAGGCATCGTAAAGAATCCGAGAGACGGCGTTAAAATTCTTGGAAATGGAGAATTAACCAAAAAGCTTACCGTTCAGGCAAATGCTTTCAGTGCTGGAGCAGCTGCTAAGATCGAGGCTCTCGGTGGAAAAGCTGAGGTGATCTAATGCTTAAAACTCTCCAGAGTGCATTTAAAATCAAAGATATCAGACAAAAGATATTCTTTACATTTTTAATGCTGATTGTGATCCGTATCGGATCGCAGATTCCGGTTCCTGGGGTAAACAGCGGTTATTTCGCTGCGTGGTTTGCGCAGCAGTCGGGGGATGCGTTGAATTTCTTTGACGCATTCACCGGGGGCTCCTTCACTTCAATGTCCATTTTCGCATTGAACATCAGCCCTTATATTACATCTTCCATCATCATCCAGCTTCTGACCATTGCGATTCCGAAGCTGGAAGAGATGCAGAAGGAAGAAGATGGCAGACAGAAGATCAACAAGATCACCCGTTACACGACAGTGTTGCTGGCCTTCATCGAAGGTACGGCCATGACCATCGGTTTTGGCGGAAGAGGACTTCTGGAGAAGTACAATTTTGTCAACTGTGTTGTCGTGATCGCTGCATTCATCGCAGGTTCCACATTCATCATGTGGATCGGTGAGCGGATCAGTGAGAAGGGCATCGGCAATGGTATTTCCATCGTCCTGCTGATCAACATTCTGTCCAGAGTGCCCAGTGATCTGGCTACTCTGTTTGAACAGTTCGTATTCAATAAGAATGTGGCTGTCGGCGTGCTTTGTGCAGCGATCATCATTGCGATCATTCTTGTGGTTGTCGTTCTTGTCATTTTCCTGCAGGACGGCGAGCGCAGAATCCCTGTACAGTATTCCAAGAAAATGCAGGGCCGCAAGATGGTGGGCGGACAGTCCTCCCACATTCCGCTGAAGGTCAACACCGCAGGCGTGATTCCGGTCATCTTCGCATCATCCCTGATGCAGATGCCTGGCATTATCGCAAGCTTCGCCGGTGTGGACGGCGGTACGGGAATTGGCGGACAGATTTTGCGGACGCTGAATTCTTCCAACTGGTGTAATCCTCAGCAGCCGGTATACAGTATCGGACTTGTGATTTATGTAGCCCTTTGTATTTTCTTCGCATATTTCTACACATCGATCACCTTCAACCCGATCGAGGTTGCAGACAATATCAAGAAACAGGGCGGCTTCATTCCGGGCATCCGTCCGGGCAAGCCCACGACTGATTATCTGACAAGCATTCTGAATTACACAGTATTTGTCGGAGCAGTCGGCCTGCTGATCATCGTGGTGATCCCGTTCATTTTCAACGGTGTCTTCCACGCAAGTGTTTCCTTTGGTGGAACTTCGATCATCATCATTGTGGGTGTCATCCTTGAGACCCTCAAGCAGATCGAGTCCAGCATTCCGGAATACTACTATTCGCATAAGAAATCCATTTTTGGATAAATACGAGGGGGCAATCCCCTTCACAGAGGATGCCTCCGGCCCGCAAAGGGGTTGTGAGGCATCCTTTTTCATCGATAAAAGGAATTTCTTTCCCGATAAAGATGTTTCACAAATGGGAAAAATGGGGTATAATCAAAACAGCAAGACTATATACCAAAGGGAGGAACACAACACATGAAGATTATTATGTTAGGTGCACCTGGAGCAGGAAAAGGAACACAGGCGAAGATGATCGCCGACAAGTACGGCATCCCGCATATTTCCACAGGCGATATTTTCCGGGCCAACATCAAGAGCGGAACCGAGCTGGGCAAGAAGGCCAAGGGTTACATGGATCAGGGCCTGCTGGTGCCGGATGAGCTGGTGGTAGATCTGGTGGCAGACCGCATCGTACAGGACGACTGCAAGAATGGTTTTGTACTGGACGGCTTCCCGCGGACCATTCCCCAGGCAGAGGCGCTGGATGAGGCACTGAAAAAACTGGGCACATCCATTGACTATGCGCTGAACATCGAAGTACCGGATGACAACATCGTGACCCGTATGTCCGGCAGACGTGCCTGCGTATCCTGCGGCGCTACCTATCATTTAGTACATATCCCTCCGAAGAAAGAGGGAATCTGCGACAGATGCGGCGCAGCACTTATCTTACGTGACGACGACAAGCCGGAGACCGTAAAGAAGCGCCTGGCAGTATACCATGAGCAGACACAGCCGCTGATCGATTACTATTCCAAGCAGGGCTGCCTGAAAGAGGTTGATGGTACTGTGGACATGAGCGACGTATTTGACGCGATTGTGAAGATTTTAGGAGCATAAAAATGTCAGTATCAATTAAGTCAACCAGAGAGATTGAACTCATGAGAGAGGCCGGAAGGCTTCTGGAAATTACTCACAATGAGATGGAGAAGGCGCTGAAACCGGGCATGTCCACCATGGACATCAACCGCATCGGCGAGGAGGTCATCCGCAGCTTCGGCTGCATCCCTTCTTTCCTGAATTACAATGGATATCCTGCCTCCATCTGCGTGTCGGTCAATGATGAAGTGGTGCACGGCATCCCCCACAAGGATCACATCATTCAGGAGGGTGATATCGTCAGCCTGGATGCGGGCCTGATCTACAAGGGATACCATTCAGACGCGGCCCGTACCCATTTGGTGGGAGAATGCAGCCCCGCGGCGAAGAAGCTCGTCGAAGTGACGAAGCAGAGCTTTTTCGAGGGCATCAAGTTTGCGAAGGCAGGACATCATCTTTTCGAGATCTCCGCAGCCATCGGCGATTATGCGGAAAGCTTCGGCTACGGTGTTGTCCGAGACCTGGTGGGGCACGGCATCGGCACCCATCTGCATGAGGATCCGCAGATTCCCAACTTCCGCCAGAGAGGCAGAGGCCTGAAGCTGATGCCGGGTATGACACTGGCCATCGAGCCCATGATCAATGCGGGAACGAGAGAGGTGGCCTGGATGGATGACGACTGGACGGTTGTCACCATGGACGGTTCCCTGTCCGCCCACTATGAAAATACGATCCTGATCACCGACGGAGAACCCGAGATTCTTTCTCTGTCCGTGAAATAGCAGGTGAGAGGGGCAGCTATGGAATATCAGACAGGAATGCTCGTGGAATCCCGGGCGGGACACGACAAAGGAGAGCTATACATCATCACGGGGATCACGGACGGCTATGTGGCTTTAAGCGACGGACGGCTGAAACCGGTGGATCACCCGAAGCGAAAGAAACCGATGCATATCGCAAAGAAAGCAGACATCCCGGCGCTTCTCGCCGAGAAGCTGACGCAGGGAATGCCGCTTACCAATGAAGATATCAAAAGAGTAATTAAATTATGGAGGTCAGAAAATGTCTAAGGCTGATGTTATTGAAATTGAAGGAGTTGTAATTGAAAAGCTTCCCAACGCGTTTTTTCAGGTAGAGCTGGAGAATGGTCATAAGGTACTTGCAACGATCAGTGGCAAGCTCCGCATGAACTATATCCGTATTCTTCCGGGCGATAAGGTGACACTGGAGCTGTCCCCTTACGATCTGTCCAAAGGAAGAATCATCTGGAGAGATAAATAATAAGAAGAGATCCGGCCTGCGGTGTTCCAAAAGAGCACTGCGGGCCTTTTTCTATAGAAAAATGATGAAAAAATCTTTCAAAATCCCGAAAAAACGCTTGCATTTGGGAATCTCTTTTGCTACAATATAAGTCGGACGTTTTTGGATACGTCTATTTTCTACTGGAAAAATTTGCAGTCCGTCTGCATGACACAGAAGAGAAGGCGCATCCGGAATTACCCGTCAGCCGGGAGTCCGAAGATAAGAAAGGAGGGTTTTCCATGAAAGTTAGGTCTTCTGTTAAGCCGATTTGCGAGAAGTGCAAGATCATTAAGAGAAAAGGCAGCATCAGAGTAATCTGCGAAAATCCAAAACACAAACAGAGACAGGGTTAATGAGGCTTGCTGATCATTACCAGTGTTTCAAACTTATTTTGTGCGGCTGCAGTAGAACCACGCGGATGCGTTGTAGCTACTGATCACGGCGGGAACCTGTGTTTTTTCACAGAAGGACCGCAAAACATTCGAGGAAAATTCCGTCTTCGGATGAAGAATATATTCACGTCGGATATCGCTTTCCGACAGTGTGGGAGTTAGCAGACCCACTGAAGATTATTCACAGAGATATTGCTTTTTAATACCGAGAAAGTGGTATCAGTATCGGAAAGATCGGGTAGATACCCGGTTGGGCGTCCACTGGATGCCTCAATTAGGAACAATATGACGCGAAGCTTTCAAAGTGCGCACACATTTCAGGCACTGCCCCGCAAGCAGTGAGCTGCGTGATGGAGATGGCTTAGAAAATGGAGGAATAATCAAATGGCTCGTATTGCTGGTGTAGACTTACCAAGAGAAAAACGTGCAGAGATTGGACTGACTTACATCTACGGAATCGGAAGAGTAAGCGCCAACAAAATTTTAGCAGCAGCGAATGTTAATCCGGACACTCGTGTCAGAGACCTGACTGACGAAGAGGTTAAGAGACTGAGCGCTGTTATCGATGAACAGTACATGGTAGAGGGCGACTTAAGAAGAGATGTTGCCATGAACATCAAGAGACTTCAGGAGATCGGATGCTACAGAGGAATCCGTCACAGAAAAGGCCTGCCGGTTCGTGGTCAGAAGACAAAGACCAACGCAAGAACAAGAAAAGGCCCGAAGAGAACAGTTGCCAACAAGAAGAAATAATCTTCATTGATTTGAGAAACAAGCTGATTTTTATATAATTTGAGAAAGCGTAGGTTAGTTTAGAAAATGGCGAAAAAAGTTGCAAAAAAAGTGACAAAAAAGCGCGTTAGAAAAAACGTTGAACGTGGACAGGCACATATTCAGTCTTCCTTTAACAACACGATTGTTACCCTGACTGATACTGAGGGAAATGCTTTATCCTGGGCAAGTGCTGGTGGTCTTGGATTTAGAGGTTCAAGGAAATCTACCCCTTATGCAGCACAGATGGCTGCAGAGACTGCGACAAAGGCAGCGTTACCGCACGGCTTAAAGACCGTAGATGTATTCGTAAAAGGTCCCGGATCGGGACGTGAGGCAGCTATCCGTGCCCTTCAGGCATGTGGCCTCGAAGTTACAAGCATCAAGGACGTAACTCCGGTTCCGCACAATGGATGCCGTCCGCCGAAACGCAGAAGAGTCTAGTCTTAATAGGAGGTATAGTGTAAAATGGCAGTGAACAGAACACCTGTCCTGAAGAGATGCAGATCCCTTGGTATGGATCCGATCTACTTAGGAATTGATAAAAAATCTAACAGACAGTCCCAGAGAGCTGGTAAGAAGCAGAGTGAGTACGCTCTTCAGCTTCGCGAGAAACAGAAAGCAAAATTCATCTACGGCGTACTGGAGAAGCCTTTCCGTAATTACTACGACAGAGCTGACCGTATGAAGGGTATGACCGGTGAGAACCTGATGATCATGCTCGAGAGCAGACTTGACAACGTCATCTTCCGTCTTGGTTTCGCAAGAACAAGAAGAGAGGCAAGACAGATCGTTGACCACAAGCACGTTCTTGTAAACGGCAAGTGCGTAAACATCCCGTCCTACCTGATCAAGGCTGGCGACCAGATCGAGATCAGAGAGAAGAGCAAAGGCTCTCAGAGATATAAAGATATCCTTGAGGTTACCGGCGGCAGACTCGTTCCGGAATGGTTAGAGGCTGATCAGGAGAACTTAAAGGGTACTGTAAAGGAGCTTCCGAGCAGAGAAGCTATCGATGTACCGGTAAACGAGATGCTTATCGTCGAGTTGTACTCCAAATAATAATTTAGGAGTATAATACCCTCAGTAAATACTAACCCAAACAAATAAGGAGGGGCTTTGTAGTGTTCGATTTTAACAAACCAAAAATTGAAATTGCTGAAATTTCAGAAGATAAAAAGTACGGAAGATTCGTAGTTGAGCCGCTCGAGAGAGGTTACGGCACAACACTTGGTAATTCCCTCAGAAGAATTATGTTGTCTTCCTTACCGGGTGCGGCAGTCAGCCAGGTCAAGATTGACGGCGTCCTTCACGAATTCAGCTCTATCCCTGGAGTGAAGGAAGACGTAACTGAGATCATCATGAACATCAAAAGCCTTGCTATCAAGAACAGCAGTGAATCCAATGAGCCTAAGAAGGCGTACATCGAATTCGAGGGTGAGGGCGTGGTTACTGCGGCGGATATTCAGGTAGATCAGGATATTGAGATCCTGAACAAGGATCAGGTGATCGCAACCTTAAGCGGCGGCGCAGACTGCAAGCTTTACATGGAGCTGACCATCACAAAGGGTCGCGGCTATGTGAGCGCAGATAAGAACAAGACCGAAGATATGCCCATCGGCGTTATTGCTGTGGATTCCATCTATACTCCGGTTGAGCGTGTGAACCTCACAGTTGAGAACACACGTGTCGGTCAGATCACTGATTTCGATAAGCTTACTTTAGATGTGTTCACCAACGGAACACTGGCTCCCGACGAGGCAGTGAGCCTTGCAGCCAAGGTTCTCAGCGAGCACTTAAGTCTCTTTATCGATCTTTCTGAGAACGCCAAGACGGCAGAGGTCATGATCGAGAAAGAGGACAACGAGAAAGAGAAAGTTCTGGAAATGAACATCGACGAGCTGGAGCTGTCTGTTCGTTCCTACAACTGTCTGAAGAGAGCCGGAATCAACACGGTTGAAGAGCTTTGCAACAGAACATCCGAGGACATGATGAAGGTTCGTAACCTGGGCCGGAAATCCCTCGAGGAAGTACTGGCGAAGCTGAAAGAGCTTGGACTTCAGCTGAATCCAAGCGACGAGAACTAAAAATTTATGGACGAAAAGCATTTACCCAGTAAGCCCGAAGAGCATGGATAAGTGTTCCACAAATGGAGGAATTATAAAATGGCAGGATATAGAAAACTCGGAAGAACTTCCAGTCAGAGAAAAGCGCTGCTGAGAAGCCAGGTAACCTCTCTTATCTACAGAGGCAAGATCGTAACAACAGAAGCTAAGGCAAAAGAGATCCGCAGCATCGCTGAGGGCCTCATCGCACTGGCTGTCAAAGAGAAAGACAACTTTGATACTGTTACCGTAACCGCTAAGGTTGCCCGTAAAGATGCTGATGGCAAGAGAGTAAAAGAAGTAAAAGATGGCAAGAAGGTAACTGTATACGATGAAGTACAGAAGACCATCAAGAAAGACCAGCCGTCCAGACTTCATGCAAGAAGACAGATGCTCAAGGTTCTGTACCCGGTAACTGAGGTTCCGACCAAAGCAGCCGGCAAGAAGAAAAACACCAAGGAGATCGACCTGGTGGCAAAATTATTCGACGAGATCGCTCCCAAGTACGCTACACGCAACGGCGGCTACACAAGAATCGTGAAGATCGGCCAGCGTAAGGGCGACGGCGCTATGGAAGTAATCATCGAGCTCGTATAATCTTAACACAATTTAAACTTGAACAATGATGCGGTATGGTATATAATAGCTATATCGTTGAAAAGGTTAAGGAAACTCCCCCGAACACGACTGCAGGCGTGGGCGGGGGAGTTTTCGTATATACGGAAGTTTATACTTTGATGATGTGATAGTAAAACGCCTTGTTTCTTTGATAAAATTGTTCGGGGTGACCCTTCCGGATGGATTTTAGTGTGTATAAAGAAAAAAATTTGCTATAATAGTTTAAAATACATATATGTGCACAACAGGGATTATCAGAGTCTGGGGAGGTGATAACAGGGATGGAAGTGAAAGAAATTTCGGTTTCTGTAATTGTGCCGGTCTACATGGAAGAATTGCATCTGGAAGGCTGCATCCGTTCACTTTTACAACAGCAGTATCCGAGAGAACAGATGGAATGGATTTTTGTGGATGGCGGCTCCTCGGATAAAACATTAGAGATTCTGCAGGGTTATCAGAAAAAATATCCGCGTTTGTTTTACTATTATGACAATCCCAGGCGGATACAGGCTTGCGCCATGAATATCGGGATCCAAAACGCGTCAGGAAACTATATCATCCGTATGGATGCGCATGCGGTTTATCCGGCTGATTATATAGCTAAATGCGTTTGGTATCTGGAACACACAGATGCAGATAACGTAGGCGGCATCGTCCTTACCAGAGGATGCTCCAGGACAGGGAAAAATATTGCGAAAATGCTTTCCTCCAGATTTGGTGTCGGAAATTCCGGCTTTCGAACTTTTGCAAAAGGCGGTTATGTGGATACGGTACCTTATGGAGCCTTTCGGAAAGAAGTATTTGAAAAATGGGGCGGATTTGATGAGCGGCTTGTCCGGGGAGAGGATAATGAAATCAACTATCGGATTCGAAAGAATGGGGGAAAGGTCTTACTGGCAGATGATATTGTCAGTACCTATTATTGCCGCGATACGGTGAAATCTTTATGCAGCATGGCTTTCCAGAATGGAAAATGGAATGTAATTACAAGTAAATACGTTCCCGGCGCTATGGGTATCAGGCATTTTGTGCCGTTGGTATTCCTGCTTTCCCTGATAGGACTGGGAGCAGGAAGTATCTGTTCAAAAAAAGTACGCTTTTTGTTTATTGGTGAGTTGAGTACATATTTTGTTTTGGATACCTGTTTTTCATTTCGGGCGAAGGGAAAATTACCGGATAAGCTTCAGCTTATGTGCCTGCATTTTTTATTTCATATATCGTATGGTGCCGGGTCACTGGCTGGTATTGCAGGGCAATTCCAAACGGAAAGGAGAACGGATGGAGATACTCTCAGAAAATGATTTACAGAAGCTGCATAGTCTGACCTTGAAAATGGCAGAAACATTTGTTGCTTTTTGTGAAAAAAATCACTTAACCTGTTATCTGTGTGGCGGCGGCTGTATCGGAACAATCCGTCACAAGGGGTGGATTCCGTGGGATGATGATCTGGACTTTTTTATGCCGCGGGAGGATTATGAAAAAGCAATCATCCTATGGAAAAAACAGATGAAAGACAGTCGTTACAGGATGGAAATATCAGATCAGGATCATATTGACGGCAATCTGTTTTTTGTGATCCGAGACAGTGAAACTACTTATATCAAGCCATATCAGCAGGATATGGATATTACGCAGGGAATTGTTCTTGATGTGTTGCCTCTTGATGGCTATCCGGATAGATGGTTGCATAGAAAATGTCAGTGTTTTTGGGCGCTGATCTATTCTTTGTATTGCGCACAGATCGTTCCGAAAAACCATGGTTTTCTTGTGGAACTGGCTGGAAGAGGATTATTGCTATTGGTACCGACTCGACAGTGCCGATATCGTTTATACATGTTTGCAAAAAAACAGATGACAAAATATGCGATTTGTGACTGTAAAGGGATCACGGAATTGTGCTCAGGCCCGGGATATATGAAAAACTGGTATCCGAAGCAGGCATTTTCCAAAGCAATCTGGCTTCCGTTCGAGCATACCAGGATGCCGGTGCCTGTAGGATATGATGCCTATTTGCGGATTGCCTTTGGAGATTATATGAAGCTGCCACCCAGAGAAAAACAGGTAGCTGCACATGAGGTGCTGTTTATGGATCTGAATCATTCTTACCGGAGCTATCGAGGAATCCGTTATCTAAAGAAAAGCAGGAAGAAAGGAAGAAAGCAATGATCAGGACAGGAATGCATATCCCCTTTTCGCCGCCGGATATTACAGAAGCAGAAATACAGCAGGTGGCGGATGTGTTGCGTTCCGGCTGGATCACTACCGGTCCGAAAACGAAGGAATTGGAACGGAAAATAGCCAGTCTGTGCGGCGCAAAACGGGCTGTGTGCCTGAACTCGCAGACGGCCTGTGCAGAAATGACGCTGCGATTGTTGGGCATTTCAGAGGAAGATGAGGTTATTGTACCGGCATATACTTATACGGCCACAGCCTCTGTGGTCTGCCATGTGGGGGCAAAATTGGTGCTGGCAGATGTGCAGAAGGAGTCTCTGGAAATGGATTATGAACAATTGGAGAATGCCATTACAGAGCGTACAAAAGTGATTATTCCTGTGGATCTGGGTGGGATTCCCTGCGATTATGACAGGATATTCTCTATTGTAGAAGGGAAAAAGCGGTTGTTTCATCCGGACAATGAGATACAGAAAGCCATCGGAAGAGTTGTTGTTATGGCCGATAGTGCGCATGCATTCGGTGCGGTTCGAAAGGGGCTGCCGGTGGGAAGTGTTGCAGATTTTTCTAATTTTAGTTTTCATGCGGTGAAAAATTTTACGACTGCAGAGGGCGGTGCTGTTGTATGGAGAGAAATAGATGGTATAGATACAGAGATGATTTATCAGCAATATCAGTTGCTTTCTCTTCATGGGCAATCCAAAAGTGCGTTGGATAAGAATACACCTGGCCAATGGGAATATGATGTGGTGGGACCCTGGTATAAGTGTAACATGACGGACATTGCTGCAGGAATCGGTCTGGCCCAGATGAAACGCTATCCTGAAATGCTTCGACGGCGGAAAGAAATAATCAAACGGTATGATGCAGCGTTTCGGCCGCTGGGAGTAGAAGTATTGCCGCATTACACGGAAGACTATCAGTCTTCCGGACATTTGTATCTTACAAGGATTCCGGGTATCACGGAAGAACAGAGACAGGAAATCATGACAAAGATGGCAATGGCCGGTGTGGCCTGTAATGTGCATTATAAGCCACTGCCGTTGCTGACCGCATACAAAAATCTGGGATTTCATATGAAAGATTATCCGAATGCCTATGAGCGGTTTCGGAATGAAATCACACTTCCGTTGTATACAAAACTCACCGATGAAGAAGTCGATTATGTGATTGAAAATTATACCGGGATTGTAAAGACATATCGATAGAACAGGAGCACACATGCTTAGAAAATGGGAAGATCTTCCGGAATTTATGAAATGTGAAGAGGTCAGAAAATACTATGACATTCTGAAGCGGAAAAAGGTGCAGTTGAGAATCAAGAGAACATGTGATGTACTGGGGGCAGGTGTATTGCTTGTCCTGCTGGCCGTTCCCATGGTATTGATTGCGGCGGCAATCAAAGCGGATTCGCCGGGACCTGTGTTTTTCAGACAAGAACGTATCACTGTGTACGGAAGAAAATTTCGGATACACAAATTTCGCACAATGATTTCTGATGCTGATCAGAAAGGCCCGGAAGTAACGGTTCGAAATGATGGCAGAATTACAAGAGTTGGTTCCAGACTGCGGGAACTGCGGCTGGATGAGCTTCCACAGTTGCTGGACATTCTGGCCGGGAATATGAGTTTTGTGGGGACACGGCCGGAAGCGGTAAAATATGTAAAAAAATATACAAAAGAAATGCGTGCAACCCTGCTGCTTCCGGCGGGGATAACCAGTGAAGCAAGTATCCGGTACCGGGATGAGGCCAGATTGCTGGAGCAGGCAGAAGATGTTGATGAAATATATCTGAAAAAAATCCTGCCGAAAAAAATGAAATATAATCTGACAGAAATCAGAAATTTCAGCATATGGGAGGATTTGTGCATTCTCGTGAAAACAGCGCTGGCTGTGTGGTGATGAAAGGAGAGAAAATATGATCAGTATCATTATGCCGGTCTATAATGTTGAAAAATATGTAGACCGGGCCATTCGCTCTGTGCTGGCGCAGACCTATAAGGATTACGAATTGCTTCTGATCGATAATGGTTCTACCGACCGTTCCGGAGAAATCTGTGATCGGTGGCAGGAAAAAAACAGGAAAATTATTGTAACGCATCTGGAAAAGCCGGGGGTGAGCGGGGCCAGAAACTGGGGATTACAGCATGCATCCGGAGAGTATGTGTGTTTTGTGGACAGTGATGACTGCGTGACAGAGAATTATCTGAAGGCTCTTCATGATGCGATCGAAGAATACCAGGCAGATGTAGTGAAATGTGATCTGGCTCATGATTACGGAAAAGGGGTTCCATGGAGGCCTTCCGCAGAGACGGAGTTGCTGGATCGTGCCGGTGCAATCGCTCATGTATTAAGAACAGATACGTCTATGTGTGACCGGCTTTACCGAAAAAGCCTCTTTGCAGGACTTCGTTTTCCTGAACAGATCAGGCATGCGGAAGATGTCTACACACTGCTGAATGTGCTGCGGCTGAGCAGCAGGATAGTAGTGATCCATAACTGTGCCTATATTTATATGCATCGAAAGGACAGTATCACTACATGTACTTATAACAGCAATGACAGGGATGTCCTTCGGGTATGGCGGAGAAATTACCGGTATATCAGCGAGACCTATCCGGAGCTGGAAGCACTGGCCAGAGCACGGATGCTGTGGTCGTACTGCGTCATGCTGGATAAAATGTATCTGACAGGATATGACCTGCATTCGGAGGATGCCCGGATTATTATTTCTGTTTTGCGTAAAAACCGAAAAGTGATTATGAGGAATAATCTGTATACGAAATATAGGAAGCTGTCGATTGCCGCACTTTTGGTGAATAAATATTTCTATTATGTATTTGTGTATGCACAGAAACATTTGTTCCGTCCGTTAAACTGACGAAATATATTACCAAGAAGGAAAGAAGATAGGGAGGGAACCCTGTGCGGACAAAGTATTCAGTCATAAACGCGATAACAGCAGTTGTTTTTCAGCTTCTTAACATGGTAATTGTGTTTTTTTCCAGAAGAATTTTTCTGGCGGAGCTGGGCGCAGAAATGCTGGGGATCAATAGCCTTTTTACACAAATTCTTTCCATGCTGTCGCTGGTGGAGCTGGGGATTGGTTCGGCGATTGTATTTAGCCTGTATCGGCCGTTGGCAGAAAAAGATGAACAGCAGATCGCTGCCATCATGATGGTATACCGCAAAGCTTATACCCTGATTGGTGGCGTGATTTTTATGCTGGGCATGCTGCTTACCCCTTTTATCCCGCGGCTGATTTCCGAAGATGTTTCGGACATAAAAAATCTGTATCTCATTTTTATGCTCTATGTGGGAAATACATCCTTGACATACTTTTCTGCGTATAAGCAAAATCTGCTCATTGCGGATCAGAAAAGATATATTACAACAATCTATCATGGGATTTTGTTTCTTCTGACAAATGTTTTTCAGATTCTCATTCTGATCCTGAGACAGGATTTTGTTCGATATCTGGTGATTCAGATTATCTTTACCGTGCTGGAAAATGTGCTTCTGTCGTGGAAGACAAAACGGGAATATCCATACGTGGCAGCATATGCAGGAACAAAGGTGTATCCGGAAACGCTGCATAAAATGAAGCAGAATACGGTGGCACTGCTGGCGCACAAGATCGGAACGGTCGTTGTGAATTCTACAGATGCACTGATCATTTCCATGTGTATTGGAATTATTACGGTGGGAAAATACACAAATTATGTATATGTGGTAAATGCTTTTTTGACACTGGCATCCCAGCTTTTCGGAGCCGTAACGGCAAGTGTGGGAAATGTGAATGTCAGCTGTCCGGAAAAGACGGAAGAAATATTCGACAATTGTTATTATTTCAATTACGCGCTGATGGCGGTGGTGTCTATCTGCTGTCTGGGGGTATTTAACGATTTTATCGGTCTTATTTACGGGAAAGAAATGTTGCTTGACAGACAATGTGTATTTTTACTGGTCCTGCGGTTTTATATCCAGGGAATGCGTTCTGTGGTTCTGACTTTTAAAGAGGCAGCGGGGTTGTATGTGAAAGACTGGTATAAACCATTGTTGGAAGCTTTGGTGAATTTGTTCGTATCTGTTATTCTGGCCTGGCATCTTGGGCTGGCCGGTGTCATTATCGGCACCATCGCTTGCATGATCTTGCCGGATCTGCTGATTGAACCATATGTTGTCTACCGATATATTTTTCATAAGAAAACGGTAGTTTATTACAGAAAATATTTCTTCTTCCTGCTGTCTCTAATGGTAATGTTTCCGTTTCTGGAGTTGGGAAGCAGATTGGAAGTGCTGTCTTTTGGAGGATTATTACTGAAAGGACTTGTTTTTGCAGGTGTTTCTGTTGTGTACGTGCTGTTGATTGGATGGATCGCATGCAGAAAAGAACTGGCGTTTTTTGGAAGACTGGCAAAAGGGGTTGTTACATGGAGGATAAAAAGAGATTAAATAGGAATACCTTGATTATGAATGTGCTTCTGGCAGGCAGTGCTGTTTTGGCTATTATGGGGATAATGGGAAAAAATGCAGAGATTTTGTTTGGAGGTGTCATGGTTTTATGGATGCATAACTGTGCGCGATCGGTGAAAAATCAGAAGGCACGTTTTCCGTTTTTTCTCTTTCATGTGTCTTTTTTCACATTTTTACTGGGGCGGCCGTTGTTGACCATCGTGCGAGGGGAAGGATTGACTGCTTTTGAGGTGAAAAAATATGGCGCAACTTTTGAATCGGTTCTGCTGGGACTGGAACTGATCTATCTTTCTTTGCTGGGATTGTGGATCGGTGCCTGGATCAGCAATTATGCAGAGGGAAAAATACATTCAAAGAAAGGAAAAGAACCGGGAACCGGTAGAAAAATATTTTTTGCTGATTCTCTGCGGGATGATTGGAAGCAGGCATCGCTGTTCGTATTTGCCTGCAGCTTTTTGTGCGAGGTCGCTGTAACTGCGGAGAAGGTGCTGTTTATTGTTCATCATTCTTATGTATCCTATTATGCTGACTTTGTAAGTCAGCTGCCGTATATGATTTATGTGGGTTCCACCTTTATGTTTTTCAGCCTGTGTATCTGGCTGGCTCTGCTTCCGGGGAAAAAACAGGCATATATAGTTTTATTCTTGTATGTGTTGCTGCGGCTGCCGATGGCAGTTTGTGGGGCACGGCTGGAGCTGGTTCTGGCGCTGCTTTTCGCAATGACATATTTTTTCTTCAGAGATTATCTGGAAGGAAAGCAGGTGTGGATCGGGAAATGGGAAAAACGGCTGATGGCGGCAGGCGCGCCACTGGGAATTGTGGCATTGGGAATGCTGAATTATATAAGAGAAGGCGTTTCAACAGGATTCCTTTCTCCGATATCCCTCTTTCTGGATTTCTTCTTTAAGCAAGGGGTGACATTTTCCTGGTTGTGCGCAGGTCTGGCACATATAGCTGAATTAAGATGCAGAGGTGTTGTGTCTTATACCTTTGGCCCTTTCATTGACTGGCTGCGTCACGGCACCATTGCCCGGCTGTTTGGGGCGGAAGTGCTGGTCACCGGGAATACAGTGCAAAATGCGGCAGAAAGTAATCTGCTGGCCTATCATTTGCCCTGGCTCCTTTTTGGAAAAGAAAAATATCTGCAGGGACATGGCATGGGCTCCTGCTATATCCTGGAATCTTTTCTGGATTTTCGTTTCTGGGGTGTACTTGTGTTGAGTATTCTGGTGGGAGCTGGCCTGTTCTTGCTGTTTCCTTTAGCAAAAAGAGATGTGCTGTCCCGGTCGTTCTGTCTGATGACAATCAATGGATTTTTGTATATGCCCCGTGCCAACGCTCTACAGCCGGTCAATTTTGTATGGCGTCTGCCATTTTGGCTTTCTTATGCCGGAATATTTGTACTGGGACTTATATTAGAAAAGATAAAGCAAAAGAGAAAACATGTGAGAAGGAGGATGGGAGAAAAATGAATATAGCGATCATTATAGCTGCCGGCAGCGGGCACCGGATGGGACAGGATATTCCCAAGCAATTTATCAATGTATATGACAGGCCGGTTCTTGTATATACTCTGGAAAACTTTCAGAAACATCCGGAAATTGATGAAATCGTTGTTGTGTGTCTGGAAGGCTGGCAGGATCTGGTTCGTGCTTATGCCAATCAATTCAATATCACCAAATGCCGGGAGATTGTACCGGGTGGCGGTTCTGCGCAGGAATCTATTCGCAATGGCGTGTATTGTCTGGAAGGTCGATGCAAGGAAGAGGATATTATCGTTATCCACGATGGGATTCGTCCGATGATTGATGACACGGTGCTTTCTGATGTAATTGTAACATGCAGGAAATATGGCAATGCAGTGTCCTCTCTGCCGTATAATGAGCAGATTTTTCGGACGGAGGACGGGGAAACAAGCAGAGAATATATCCCACGGGAGACGCTGAGAAGAGTATCAACGCCACAGGCGTATTATTTTGGCAGACTTGACCGTGCATACCATGAAGCATTTGAAAAAGAAATTGGCATTCATGGTTCTGCCTACACCAATACGATGATGGTGGATCTGGGAGAGAGGCTGCATTTTGCAGCTGGATCAGATAAAAATATAAAACTGACTACAAAGGACGACCTGGAAATTTTCAAAGCTTATATGAAATTGGAGAAAGACACATGGTTAAAGTAAAAAAGTACCGGGAGGATGTATGCAGGACTGCATCTTTGCCACTGCCCTGGGATCGGCTGGCCGGAAAAACGATCCTGATATCCGGCGCCAGTGGCCTGATCGGCACTTTCCTGATTGACGTATTGATGTGCGGACAGACAGGGGTGCGCATAGTTGCGCTGGGAAGAAATGAGGAGGATGCCAGAAACCGTTTTGCGGATTACTGGGATCTTCCCACCTTTACTTTTATCCGGCAGGATGTCAACGATACGCTGGCACTGCCGGAGGGATTGTCGGTGGATTATATACTTCATGGAGCGAGCAATACCCATCCGATGGCTTACGCCTCAGATCCGGTGGGAACCATGACGACAAATTTGTTTGGGACAAAACATCTTCTGGATGCGGCAGTGCAGAATCACTGTGCCAGGGTGATTTTTCTCTCCAGTGTGGAAGTGTACGGGGAGAACAGGGGAGACGTAGAATGTTTTGATGAGACATATTGCGGATATCTTGACTGTAATACTTTGCGTGCAGGATATCCGGAAGGGAAAAGAGCGGGAGAGGCACTGTGCCAGGCCTATCGGAAAGCTTATGGATTGGATGTCGTAATTGCCAGACTGGCAAGAAGCTACGGCCCCACCATGCGTCTGACCGATACGAAAGCCATTTCCCAGTTTATATGTAAAGCTGTTGCAGGTGAGGATATTGTGCTCAAAAGCGCCGGAAATCAACTGTATTCTTATACCTATGTGGCGGATGCTGTATCCGGTATCCTGACAGTGCTTCTGCTGGGCGAGGATGGACAGGCATATAACATTGCAGATGCCGGTTCAGATATTTCACTGAAAGATCTGGCTGCGCTTATTGCAGACTGTGTTGGCAGAAAGGTTGTATTTGAATTGCCGGATGCCCGGGAGGCAGCAGGCTATTCCAGAGCTACGAAGGCACTGATGAATGCTGATAAGCTGAAGAAGCTTGGCTGGTATGCCGGCTGGACAATGCAAAGCGGTATACGCAGAACACTGGAGATATTAACCGGGGATCAGTAAAATGGAAGGGAAATGATGATAGAATTATTAAAGATTGTTATCATTATATTTTTAAATATTTTCGTATATTGGACTTTGGGAGAGCTTGTATGCAGAGTGTTCCATCTGGACAGCGGGATATTGGAAAAGGAGATTGCAGGGTTCTTTTTGTATTATGCTCTTTTTCAACTGGTTGCGATACCGTGCATTCTGGCACAGCTGAGGGTGCATATTCTGGTAAAGCTATGGATGATTCCTCTGTTGGCTGTACTTGGAATGGGTATTTATTTCTTAGAAGAAAAAAAAGGGAGAAAAGGTTCGCTTCTTCCGGACTTTTCCAAGGGTCTAGCGCTTTTGGTGCTGGCGATCATTGCTCTGGAATTTTATTATATTGCGCGGAATGGCTATAATGGATGGGACACGGCGTATTATATTGGAACCATGAACACTGCCCTGAAGACAGATACCATGTATATTTTTAACGGAAATGATGGAACCAGGGAAGCAGTTCTTGATTTGCGATATGCGCTTTCCGGATTTTATATGCATGGCGTCGTGCTGTGCAGAATCTGGAAGCTGCACGTTCTTTTGTATGCGCATTATGTGACCCCTGCAATTCTGGTGTTCCTGTCAAATGCGGTATTGTTTGAGATTGGTAAAGCGCTGGCCGGGAGTCGAGGCTTTAATTATGCATTGGGTTTTGTCCTTTTGGCAGGTATCTTGCAGTTTTCTTTTGTTTCTTCCTACAGCACGTCAGAATTTTTACTGACCAGGGGAGCTGAGGCAAAGGGGTATTGCGCAAATGTAATCATCCCGACAGTGTTTTTGATCGCACTTCATTTCCGGAAAGTGTGGAATTCCAGAAAATACTGGGTTCTGCTGTTTCTTCTCTGTGCAGGCTGCGATGCGGTATCCTTCTCATCTGTATTGTTGGTTCCGACACTGGTTACCGTGATTTGCAGCGCTGTTTTTGCAGTAAAAAGGGAACGGGGGATCTGGTGGAGATATGCCGTGACTATGGTTATTCCTGCGATTTATGCAGGAGTTTATTTCGCATTTTCTATTAATCTGTTGACGATAAGGGTGAGATAATGTACGGAGCTGATACCATAAAACAAATGCTGCAGAATTATGGAAATGGAACAGGATTGCTCGCTGTTTTCCTGTGCTGTGTGATCTGGATTCTGGGGCAGGGAAAAGAAAATGAAAGAAAATATTTGATTTTTTACAGTTTGGGAACGATACTCGTATTGAATCCGATTTCCATGAAAATATTACAATACCTGGGTGCCGGTGGAACTACCTATCGCTATATATGGTTGATTCCGATTATTCCGGTAATTGCCTATGTGATGTTGGAAATCCTGATGAAACAGAGCGTTTTGTGGGATAAAGGCTGTATGTTGCTGCTGTTTCTGGGGCTTTTATATTTTACGGGGAGTTCCTATCTGACGCCGGCAAGGCTGAAGCTGCCGGACAATATTTATGGAATTCCGCAGGATGCCATAGAGGTTGCAGATCTGATCGAACAGTACAGGCAGAAAGATACGGTTGTTGTGGCGATGGATCAGAATCTGGAACGGACCATCCGGCAATGGAATGCATCTATCGTCTGCGGCATTCCAAGAACCGCTTATATAACAGGAATTGTCGATGATGAAACGCTGCAGACAATGCAGGAAGAAGATATGGGTGTCCAGTTGCTGATGCGCCTGATCCAAAATGGGGAGTATCAGGATACAGAGACTGTGAAGACAAGCATACGGAAACGGGAAATAGACTTTCTTGTGGTCAATCAGAAATTTGAAATGTCAGAATACATGCAGAAACTGGGATGCAGTCTGGTTGGAAAAAATAAGACATATGAAATATATGCCACTGGAATCTGACTGAAAGGAAAAATGAAAATGCAGGAAAAACGTGAAAAAGTCAGAATCTCAAAAATCCCGGAAATTCGGCCGGAAGAACTGCTGGGACGAGTTCCCGTAAAGGTAAATATGCACGAAATCAGTGCCTATCTGAAGAACAAAGTGGTACTGGTCACCGGTGGAGGCGGTTCTATTGGAAGTGAGCTTTGCCGACAGATTGCGGGTGCAGAGCCCAAACAATTAATTGTTTTTGATATTTATGAGAACAATGCCTATGAGATTCAGCAAGAACTGATCAGAGAGTGGCCGGGGCTGGACCTTCAGGTGCTGATCGGTTCGGTGAGAAGTACAACGCGGTTGAATGAGATATTCCGTACTTACCGTCCGGAGATTGTCTATCATGCGGCGGCACATAAACATGTGCCTTTGATGGAAGCAAGTCCCAAGGAGGCTATCAAAAACAACGTATTTGGAACATATAAGACGGCAGAGGCGGCGATTCGGTACGGCGCAAAGCGCTTTGTGCTGATTTCTACAGATAAGGCTGTGAATCCTACAAGTATCATGGGTGCTTCCAAACGTATGTGTGAAATGCTGATACAGATGATGAATCACCATTCTGCAACAGAATTCGTCGCAGTCCGTTTCGGAAATGTACTGGGCAGTAACGGCAGCGTGATTCCTCTGTTTGAACGGCAGATTCTGGAAGGCGGGCCGGTAACCGTTACTCATCCGGATATTGTCCGGTATTTTATGACCATTTCAGAAGCAGTGTCTCTTGTACTTCAGGCGGGAATTTACGCCCATGGAGGAGAGATTTTTGTCCTGGATATGGGAAACCCGGTGCGGATTTTGGATATGGCAGAAAATCTGATTCGATTATTCGGTTATCAACCGGGAGACATCCCGATTGTGTTTACGGGTCTGCGCCCCGGAGAAAAGCTGTTTGAGGAGCTCTTGATGGATGAAGAAGGGTTGAAAGAGACAGATAACCATAGAATTTATATCGGAGCCCCCATTGCGTTTGATGAAGATTTGTTTACGGAAAAGTTGCGGCAGCTGGAAGCTGATATTAATGGGGATATTGATATCCGGAAACGGATAAAGGAAATCGTATCGAGCTATCAGGAGATAGAAATGCACGGATTGTAAAAAAATGTTATTAAAAAGTTAAGAATTATGTGATACACTAAATTTGATTTACTATGATGAATATCAGCAAGGAGGAGAGGAACATGAAATTTAAAAAGCAGCGGCTGTGGGCCGCGGCTCTGGCTGCAATTTTAACAATCTCAGCGGGGGTACTTCCGGCACACGCGGCAGAAGTGAACAGCTCAGAGACAACGGCCGCGGAATCAGCAGTTACAGATGAAGATACTGTGGATATGGCTATCGATGAGGTAGACTCTCAGGAGCACGAGGCGGAGGTTCCCGCGACAGAAGAGAAGATTACAGAATCAGCGGTTCAGAAAGAAGATAAAGCGCAGGAAAGTGATCAGCCAGTGCAGGAAGAACAGAAGATTTTACCGGAGGGATCTGTGTCCACAGTGGATGAGATCAGCTATGTGTATGTGGAACAGCCCCAGCTTACCACGCCGGATACACAGAACATTGTGGTCAGCTTTGCACAGGAAAATCTGAATATCACAGAGGCACAATTGACGCTCAGAAATGAGAAGACAAGAGAGACTACAAAGGTGGAGGCATCTACAGTAAAAGAACATCTGGTACTTTTTTCTGATACATATGCGCAAGAAGATGCGGGCATCTATCAGTTGATTTCTATGGATTATACTGTGAACGGTGAAGAGAGAAGTCTTTTGTTCGCAGATCGGAATCTGGGAGAGCTTACTTTTGCGGTAGATGAGGCGCTGGATGTTTCTTATATTTCTCAGGATGGCCAGGTGTCGGAGCCTTCCATTGAAGCACAGATCATTAAAACAGATGAGAATGGCAAGACAGAGGATGGAGAGTCGGTACAGGCTGCGTTAGCTGATGCCGGAGCTGCTGTTGCACAGCTGGCTGCACAGAAAGCGACCAGCAAAACTCAGGATTCTATTGTTGTACTCGATCCGGGTCATGACAGTACTCATAAGGGAACCAGCGGAAATGGACTGGAAGAGTACAAGCTTACCACTTCTATTGCCTGGTACTGTAAGGACGCTCTGGAGAAGTATAAGGGAGTGAAGGTGTATTTGACAAGAACGGGTGACGGGTGTCCTTATCCGGGAAAGAGTTCTACAGCAGATAATAAAGCCCGGGTGGATTATGCCGCAAATGTGAAAGCAGATATTTATGTAAGCATTCATTTGAACAGCTCACCCAGTCCCTCGGCTTCTGGTGCCGAGGTATATTATCCGAACAGCAGCTATGAAAGCTGGATCGGGAGAGAAGGCAAAGATCTGTCAGAGAAGATTATTACCGAGCTGGAAAAGCTTGGCCTGAACAATAGAGGTGTTCACATTCGCAATTCTGAAGACGGCACCAAATATCCGGATGGATCCATCGCAGACTACTATGCGATTATCAAGAGAAGCAAAGAGAAAGGCTTTCCGGGAATTATCGTTGAGCATGCATTTTTAAGCAACAGTTCAGATGCCAATAACTATCTGAACACAGAGGCAAAGCTGAAAAAGCTTGGCGAAGCAGATGCACTGGGTATTGCAAAATATCTGGGACTCGCAAGTGGTACAGTAACCCCGACGCCTACCCCGACACCGGAGGTAAAATATTCTTATGAAAGCTTTGGTTTCGAGGGCATAGATCCGGCAGAACCGTCTATGACACTGGTAATAAAGAGTGTGACACCGGTGGACAAGGTAAAGAAGATCCAGTATACAGTCTGGAACGAGGTAAATGGCAAAGATAAAGCCCTGACATACGAAGGGGTTCCGGGAAGCAATGGCACATTTAGCCTGAAAATCCTGGCATCTAATCACGGGAATATCAGGGGCAAATATTATGCACAGGCATATGCAGTGGATGCAAAGGGGACAAAACATTTCCTGGCAAATACTTCTGGTGTGATGCCGCTTTATGCTGATATGGCAGACGGATATGGCTGGAGATATGATGCCGTCAAATATGTAACCAATAACGGAATTATGAACGGTATTTCCGGAACCGGAAGATTTGATCCGGACGAACCGCTGACAAGGGCAATGTTTGCAACGATTATTTATCGTATGGAAGGCTCACCGACTGCATATTTTAATGCAAAGTTCCCAGATGTGCCGTTTGGCAATTATTTCAGTGTGCCGATTTCCTGGGCAAACAACAATGGCATCATCAATGGCCATAGCAATACCGGATTATTTGGGACCTATGAAAACATCACGCGAGAAGATCTGGTAACGATTTTATTCAGATATACGAAGTATAGAGGTAAAAAGATTACCGGAAGCAGTGCTCTGACGCAGTTCCCGGATGCAGGAACAATTTCCGGGTATGCAATTCCGGCAATGCAGTGGGCAGTTGCCAACGGAATAGTCAGCGGCCGAAGCAATACCGGATTGTTGGATCCAAAAGGAAATGCAACGCGGGTAGAGTGCGCGGCAATGATTCAGAGATACAGAAACAACATTAAGTAATTGCAGTACAGGAGGAATACGAATGAAGTTCAGAGGGCAGCGCTTTTTGGCTGCTCTTCTGGCATCAGCACTGTTGTTCACCGGCAGAGGATTTTATGCCAGTGCATCAGAACTGAATCCAGAGGAGATGGCAGTTGCTGACGAACAGCAGGAAGCAGTGGATGAAGAAGATAGTGGGCAGATGATTGCTGAAGGCGAAGATGATTCCCTTTCAAATGATCAGGAAAACGATGAATCGTCACTGGAAGACACGTCAGAAATTTTGAAGACATCTGAAGATTCTGAAGTAGAGCAGGGAGTCGAGGAACTGGATAAGCAGCCGGAGATAGAAGCACCTGCGGAGGATGCGCTCCTTCCCATGGATCATTCCGTGACGGATCCAGACATTCTTGGCGCATATGGTGACTATTATATTCCTTCCGTGGATCAGAATGGGGCAAGGGCCGGACTGTATTCTGATGTGCCGGAGACACCCGGATGGCGATATGACGCGATTACATATGTGACAGATAATGGTATCATGAATGGTATTTCCGGAACCGGAAGATTTGATCCGGATGAACCGATGACCAGAGCAATGTTTGCAACAGTTGTGTATCGAATGGCAGGTTCTCCATCGACATATTTCAACAGCAAATTTCCGGATGTACCGTTTGGTAATTATTATAGTATACCGATTTCCTGGGCCAGTGATAAAAATATTGTCAGAGGTCATAGCAACACCGGATTATTTGGTACAATGGAAAATGTTACAAGAGAAGATCTGGTGACCATGATCTATCGTTATGCACAGTACAAAGGTGTTAAAACTTCAGATCAGAAGTCACTGGAAACATATGTAGATGAAAGCCAGGTATCCGGCTATGCGCGTGTAGCGATGCAGTGGGCAGTTGCCAAAGGTATCATCAGCGGAAGAGGTGATACGAAACGCCTGGATCCAAAAGGTGAAGCAACTCGAGTAGAGTGTGCAGCGATTATTCAGAGATTCATGCAAATCACAGGCGCCGGTAGTAATAACAACAGCAACAGCAATAGTAACAATAATAACAATAATAATACGCAGGTGGATCCGGATAAATACACGATTATGGGAGCCAACACGGTGACGGTAGATCAGATGGTACGCTATTATAAAGCGCGGGCCTCTTATCCGGATTTTTATGGCAACACAGAAGCATCTACGATTGAAAAGTTCTGTCAGATTTATTATGAGGAATGCGCAGCAGAAGGTGTCCGGGTGGAAGTGGCATTCTGTCAGGCAATGAAAGAGACCGGTTATCTGCGGTATGGTGGAGATGTGCTGATCGAGCAGTATAATTTTGCTGGGATGGGTGCTACCGGAAATGGTGCCCGTGGAATTTATTTTGATTCTCCAAGAATAGGTATTCGGGCACAGATTCAGCATCTGAAAGCATATGCCTGCACAGATAATTTGAACCGGGACTGCGTGGATCCGCGGTTTAAATATGTACAGAGGGGATGCGCACCGTACGTACAATGGTTGGGAATTCGGGAGAATCCTTACGGAAGAGGTTGGGCGACTGCGCAGAATTATGGATATCAGATTGTTGACATGATTTCCAAGTTGAAAGCTTATTAAAAATCGGTTATAATAAAATATTGGAAAGAGAGCAACCTCGGAATTGATTTCCGAGGTGTTTTCTTGTAAAATTTTATTTGAGTGAAGGTACCGTTATCGGGCTTTTGAATTGCCATATATTCAGGGGAGCGTGGTTAGTGACAGACCTTTTGGATGAATGAAAATAGGGGATGGGATTATGGACTATAAAAAAATAAACATTGGGATGCTTGGAATCAAAATTATAAATTTATGTTATTTGGTTATTTTTGGGGCAATTTCGCTGGTTCTCCTTTTCCGGTATCAGAAAGAGAATGTTTTATTTTGGCCATTGTGGATATTGATTTCCGGATTAATCGTTTTTGCAGGATGGAAATTATCTGATAAGGCGGGGAACATAAATGCCCGCAGGAGGATGGAAATAGTTTTATTTGGAATCATAGTGTTATTGACAGTAATGGCGGTTTGGCAGCTTCGCATGAATCCGGGTGCGGATTGGTGGAGTGTTTATAATGGTGCGGTAGAATGGGCAACTTATCACGAGTTTAAAACAACCTGGTTTCTTGTATATTTTAATCAATATCAGAACAATATTCCTTGGGTATTGCTGACTGCATTACTTTACAGGGGACTGGCGGTATTGCATATCACACGTTTTTATGAGGCATCTATTATTTTAAATGCTTTTCTTTTTCTTGGGAGCATACTTCTTTTATATAGGACGGCAAAGACGTTTATGAAACCCAGGATTGCATTGATTTTCTTGTTTTTTTGTACATTTTATATACCATTCTATCTGAATGTCCCAGTATTTTACACAGATATTCCGGCACTTTTTTGCCTGGCGGTTGCGTTGTTTTGTCTTTCAAGAGAACATCAGACTGGAGATTGGCGTTGGTTGATTGGCACAGGAGCATTTCTGGGTTTTGGTTTTAAAATTAAGGGAACCGTTATTGTGGCTCTGGTTGCTGTTGTAATATGGAAACTGCTAAAAGGTCAATGCAAAGGGATGATTGCTGCATTGGTGGGAGCTACTGTGTGTGTCATGTGTATTGGTTTCTGGGTGCAGGGATGTGGAATTATTCAGAAGGAATATGAGGAGAGCAGAAAGTTACCTTATACACATTGGATTATGATGGGGCTAAAGGATGATGGAATTTATAATGGGGATGATGTAGAATTTTCTCTGCAGGGGCGCACCTATGAAGAGAAGAAGGAAATTACAAAAAATGAGATCAAAAAAAGATTGAATGAATATGGAGTAGGTGGATTATTAAAACATTTATACAAAAAATCCATTGATGGAGTCTGGAGTGGTGCAGATCAGAACAGTATGATTTTCTTTTATGCGGAACCATTGCATGAAGGGCTGGCATCGGATCTTTTCTACTGGAAAGGGAAATACAGTAATACAGTTTTGCTTTTGATGAAATGTGTTTACCTCTTCTATCTATCCCTCGGTGTGCTTGGCACTGGTATGTCCTGGCGGCGAGAAGATAAAAATATAATTTCGCTGTTCCGGCTGAATCTTTTGGGTATTTTTTCGTTTTTGCTCATATGGGAGGCTTCTCAAAGATACGTATTTCTGTTTGTGCCGTTTGTTCTTTTCCTTGCAGCAGAAGAATTGGAGAATATATATGTCTATTTGAGAAAGAGATAAGGATTATATTATTGAATATATGCCAGGATGATGCTATAATATTACAGAATCGTTAATTAATAAATTGGAGGAGTATGCAATATGAGAACTTACCTGGTGACAGGTGGCGCCGGTTTCATTGGCTCCAACTATATCCATTACATGTTTAAAAAGTATAATAACGATATCCGTATCATTAATGTAGACTGTCTGACCTATGCGGGCAACCTGGAGAATCTGAAAGATGTAGAGAATCGTGACAATTATACATTTGTGAAGGCCAACATCTGTGACAGTGAGGCCATCAACAAGATCTTTGAGGAGAATGACATTGACCGCGTGGTACATTTTGCAGCAGAGAGCCATGTGGATCGCAGCATTAAGAATCCGGAAGTGTTTGTGAAGACGAACGTGCTGGGTACCCTGGTGATGCTGAATGCGGCAAAGGCCGCCTGGGAGCTTCCGGACGGCAGCTTCAAGGAGAACAAGAAGTTTCTTCATGTATCTACAGATGAGGTATATGGATCTCTGGAAGAGGATGGTGGATATTTCTATGAAACGACTCCATATGATCCCCATAGTCCGTATTCTGCAAGTAAGGCATCTTCTGACTTCCTGGTGAAATCTTATATTGATACGTATCATTTCCCTGCCAATATTACAAACTGCAGCAACAACTATGGCCCGTATCAGTTCCCGGAGAAGCTGATCCCGCTGATCATCAACAACGCGCTGCACGGCAAGAATCTTCCTGTATATGGTGATGGCAAGAATGTCCGTGACTGGCTGTATGTGGAAGACCATGCCAAGGCCATTGATATGGTACAGGAGCAGGGGCGTCTGGGACAGACCTACAATGTGGGCGGACATAACGAGAAGCAGAATATCGAGATTATCCATATCATTTTGGATACACTGCAGGAGATGCTGCCGGATGATGACCCGAGAAAAGCACTGGTCAGTGATAAACTCATTACTTATGTGGAAGACCGGAAGGGCCATGACAGACGGTATGCCATCGCACCGGACAAGATCAAAGCAGAGATCGGCTGGTATCCGGAGACCATGTTCAAGGACGGTATTCGCCTGACCATTCAGTGGTTCTTTGAGCATGAAGACTGGATGAAGAACGTGACCAGCGGTGATTACCAGAAATATTACGAGGATATGTACAGCAACAAATAAGGACAAATGGCAGGGGACAGAGACGAGATTTCTGTCCCTTGGTGTGGTTTCGGAAGGAGATAACATGAAAGGGATTATTTTAGCAGGAGGATCAGGCACCAGACTGTATCCATTAACCAAAGCAATTTCCAAGCAGATTATGCCGGTTTATGACAAGCCGATGATTTATTATCCGCTGTCAACTTTGATGCTGGCGGGAATTCGGGAAATTTTGATTATTTCGACACCCCGGGATCTTCCGGTATTTGAAGAATTATTTGGAACCGGTGAACAGCTGGGATTGGATATTTCTTATGCGGTACAGACAGCACCGAGAGGACTGGCAGATGCTTTTATTGTAGGGGAACAGTTCATTGGAAATGACCGGGTAGCACTTGTGCTTGGTGATAATATCTTTTATGGACAGAGCTTTTCTGCTGTGCTCAAGCGGGCAGCAGAACGGGAAAGTGGAGCAACGATTTTTGGCTATTATGTGAAGGATCCGAGAGAATACGGTGTAGTAGAGTTTGATGAGAACGGCAAAGCCCTTTCTATTGAGGAGAAGCCTAAGAATCCCAAGTCCAATTATGCAGTACCCGGACTTTATTTCTACGATAATGATGTGGTGGAGATTGCCAAGAATGTGAAGCCTTCTGCCCGCGGTGAGATTGAGATCACCAGCGTGAACAATGAGTATCTGAGAAGAGGCACCCTGCAAGTGGAAACGCTGGGAAGAGGATTTGCATGGCTGGATACCGGCAATCATGATATGCTGCTGGATGCTGCAGATTTTGTCGCTGCGTTCCAGAAGCGACAGGGGCTGTACATTTCCTGCATTGAGGAGATTGCATACCGCAGAGGCTTTATTGACAGAGAGCAGCTGGTAAAGCTGGCGCAGCCGCTTTTAAAGACCGCATACGGACAGTATCTGATGGATATTGCTAACGGTCTGTAAACGGCAATAAATGACTGTCGGCAGATGAACGGGAACAGAGATGGAAGGAATGAAAGAAAAATGGGAAAGATAACAGTAGAAACCTGTGAAATAGAAGGATTAAAGATTATTACCCCTCAGGTATTTGGCGATGAGCGTGGATATTTTATGGAGACCTATAATTATAATGATTATAAAGCAGCAGGCCTGGATATGGAGTTTGTGCAGGACAACCAGTCCATGTCCAAGAAAGGTGTTCTTCGGGGCCTGCATTTTCAGATCAATTATCCCCAGGATAAGCTGGTTCGGGTTGTCCGTGGAGAGGTATTTGATGTGGCAGTGGATTTAAGACCGGGTTCTAAGACCTATGGAAAATGGTTTGGCGTCAGATTGTCGGAGGAGAATAAGAAGCAGTTCTTTATTCCAAAAAATTTCGCCCATGGCTTCCTGGTGTTGTCGGATACGGCAGAGTTTGTCTATAAGTGTACAGATTTTTATCATCCCAACGATGAGGGTGGTCTGGCCTGGAATGATCCACAGATCGGTGTGGACTGGCCGATTCCCGAGGGAATGGAACTGACCATCTCTGAGAAGGATCACAAATGGCCGGGCATTGACAGCCTGAACAAGGAGAAATAGAAATGCAGGAAAAGAAAGAATCCCTGTGGAAGAACTGCTGGAAGAACCGGACGCTGATCTGGCGTCTGACCAAGAATGACTTTAAGAAAAGATATGCAGGTTCTTATCTTGGTATGGTCTGGGCTATGATCCAGCCCATCATTACAGTGGTTGTTTACTGGTTTGTATTTGAGAAGGGATTGAGCGCTGGAGCTGTCAAGGCGCGGGAGGGTGTGGATATCCCTTATGTGCTCTGGCTGACCTCCGGTCTGGTTCCCTGGTTTTATTTTTCAGAAGCGCTGAGCAATGGAACCAATGCGCTTCTGGAATATAATTATCTTGTCAAAAAAGTGGTTTTTGATATTGATATTCTGCCGATTGTAAAAGTACTTTCGGCAATTTTCATCCATATATTCTTTATCTGCTTTATGCTGGTGCTGAATATGTGTTATGGCCGGTTCCCGGATCTGTATACGCTGCAGATCCTGTATTACAGTCTGTGTATGGTACTGATGGTGCTGGCGGTCTGCTATCTGACCAGTGCTTTGGTGGTATTCTTCCTGGATTTGTCGCAGATCGTGGCAATCTTCCTGCAGGTGGGCATCTGGATGACACCGATTATGTGGCAGCTGGACAGACTGGATGATATGCCGGTGATTCAAAAAATATTCAAGCTGAATCCCATGTATTATATTGTCAGCGGATACCGGGATGCACTGTTTGATAAAGTGTACTTCTGGGAACATCCGTGGCTTACCGCATATTTCTGGATTTTGCTGATCGTGCTCGTGTTTGTGGGCACGAAAGTATTTAAGAAGCTGAAAGTCCATTTTGCAGATGTGCTGTGATGGATTGGGAAGCAGCGGTGCGTAAGGAAGGAATAGAATGAGTGAATCTGCAATTAAGGTAGACCACGTGACAAAGGTCTACAAATTATATAATAAGCCGAAGGACCGTCTGAAGGAATCCCTGGGGCTGACGAAGAAAAAACTGTCCCGGGATCACTATGCGCTGCGTGATATCAGCTTTGATGTGAGAAAAGGTGAGACGGTAGGCATTATCGGAACCAATGGCTCCGGTAAATCCACGATTTTGAAAATTATTACCGGTGTGCTGAATTCAACCTCCGGAAGCATTCAGGTGAATGGAAGAATCTCTGCGCTGCTGGAGCTGGGCGCAGGATTTAATATGGAATATACCGGTTTGGAGAATGTATACCTGAACGGAACCATGATAGGCTTCTCAAAAGAAGAAATTGATGCCAAGTTGCAGGATATTTTGGATTTTGCGGATATCGGTGATTTTATTCAACAACCTGTGAAAACATACTCCAGCGGTATGTTTGTCCGCCTGGCTTTCGCCATTGCCATCAATGTGGATCCGGAGATCCTGATCGTCGATGAGGCACTGTCTGTGGGAGATGTATTTTTCCAGGCAAAATGCTTCCGCAAGATCAACGAGATCAAGGAGCGTGGGACGACGATTCTGCTCGTTACCCATGATATGGGCAGTATCATCAAATACTGTGACCGGGTTGTCCTGCTGAACAAAGGAAATTTTGTGGGCTGTGGTGCGCCGGGAGAAATGGTGGATCTGTATAAAAAGATTCTGGCAAACCAGTTTGAGGAAGCAGAACAGAATGGGACAGATGGATCATCAGATGGAAAGAAGCCGGTGCAGATGGTCACCACATGGAAGAAGGAACTGAATCTGAACCCGGCCTGTGAACCATATGGGGATGGACGGGCGGAGATCGTTGACTTTGCAGTGGTTGATCACAAGGATGTGATTTCCAATCTGGTGATGAAGGAGCGGAATTTTGAGATCCGCATGAAGATCCGTTTTAAAGAAACCATTGACCATCCGATTTTTGCTTTTACCATCAAGGATAAGAAGGGGACGGAACTTACCGGAACCAATACTTTCATTGAGGACTGTGATACTGGGATCGCAGAGGCTGGAAAGACCTATACAGTGACGTTCAGTCAGATGATGCAGCTGCAGGGCGGAGAATATCTACTCTCTCTGGGATGTACCGGGTACGAAAACGGGGATCTGGTCATTTATCACCGTCTGTATGATGTGACACAGATTACCGTATTATCAGAGAAAAACACCATTGGTGTATACGATATGGTCAGCCAGGTAAATTTGCTGGTTGAATAATAAACAGTTGGAGAGGACGTTATGAACAGAGAAGTATTGAACCTGAAATACTATAAGGGCAGTGATTTATACAGTGACGGTGCTGTGGAGGATCAGATTCTGGAGGCCTTGGAAGCCGGGAAGACGGCGGAACAGTTGCTGAAAGACAACAGCGACTGGGCCGTGTTATATCATTTGTCAGATATCCGGCACAATCTTCTGGAATGGTATGATTTTAAGCAGGAAGGTACGTTGCTGGAGATCGGCAGTGGCTGCGGTGCGCTGACAGGACTGTTTTGCGAGAAGGTAAGTCAGGTGACATGCATCGAACTGTCACAGAAACGTTCACGGATCAATGCGGTAAGAAATCACGCATATGATAATTTTGAAATTATGGTGGGAAATTTTCAGGATATTGAGATTTCACAGAAATACGATTATGTGACATTGATCGGTGTCCTGGAATATGCCCCCAGTTATATCAATAGTTCCAGGCCGTTTGCGGATATGTTGCAGAAGGTCAGAGGTTTTCTGAAACCGAACGGAAAACTGATCATTGCGATAGAGAATAAACTGGGACTGAAATATTGGGCCGGAGCTACGGAGGATCATACCGGTCGGATGTTTGATGGATTAAAAGATTATCAGGGAGTAGATAGTGTACGTACTTTCGCGAGAAAAGAACTGGAAGAATTACTGAAGGAGAATGGGTACAATACAGCGGAATTTTATTATCCGGTTCCGGATTACAAGATGCCGATGACGATTTATTCCGATGAATATCTCCCAGAGACAGGAGAGCTGCGAAATATAACCACCCCCTATGACAGGGAGAGATATGAATTATTTGATGAAGAGATTGCATATGATGAAATTTGCAGGGAGGGACAGTTTCCGTTGTTTGCGAATTCCTTCCTTGTAATGGCCAGTGAATGAAAGGAGACATCATGAAGAAAGTTGTCTTTTCAAAATATAACCGGACAAGAAAAAAAGAATACAGGATCAGTACATCGATTGTCGAGACACCAGAAGGAAAATTTGTGGAAAAACGGCCGTTGGGCAAAGAGTCAGAGGCACATATTGCACACCTGCTGGATAATTCCAGAAGAGTGGAGGGAACATTCCCGAATATTCATGTACTGCAGCCAAAGATGACAGACGGCGTGGCGGTGTATCCTTTCCTGGAAGGGCAGACGTTGGATGCGGAATTGGCAATGCTTCTGGGAACACCGGAACAGCTCATGCAGACATTGAAGGAAAAGAATGAAGTTCTGTTTGCAGGCCCCCAGGGAACAGTATGCCCGGCCAACGTAGACATGATTTACGATAACCTGATGGATGTGGACGGCAAATGGTACTGCGTGGACTGTGAATGGGTGTCAGATACGCCGCTTCCGGTAGAGTTTCTGAAATATCGGAGCTTGCATTATTTTTACACAAAATATAGAAAACAGTTGGGAAAACGATGGACGGAGAAGGCTTTTTTGGAAGAGGCAGGAATTGATCCGACGAAAATAGAATCTTATGAGAATACAGAGAAACAGTTTCAGCAAATGATCCGCGGTGAGGATTTTGAGTTTGACGACCGTAAGGGAGTGGAAAAGCCGATGGTTGATTCTGGAGAACTCTTTCAGGTGCGGGAATATCAGCAGCGGATCCGGGAGTTGCAGCAGGAAGAGCAAGAGAGAAATGACCACATTCGGCATTTGGATGAGCACATCCAGCATTTAGATAATTATATTCGCTCTGCCAATGAAAGAATAGAACGGAAGACAGAAGAATGTAACCATTATCAGGAACTTGCGGATGAGCAGGCAAAGGAATTGCAGCAGAAAGAGACACTTATTCGCAGTCAGGAAAATGATCTGTATCGGTTGGCTGGGGATGTGTCACATCTGAATGAGCTGGCGCATATAAAAGATAACGAGATTGCAGACCGTATTCGTTATGCCCAGGATCTGGAGGCAATCATTGCAAAAATGCGTCGGAATCCGGTGTACCGGGTATCCAGAGTTCCTGCAAAGATTGTACGTTCCCTGTTCCCCAGAGGTTCCAGAAAGCGGAAGATTCTTGGCTATATCAAGCATGGCATCCTGCAACCGAAGAATGTTTGGTTGACGGCGGAAGCGAGAAACCGGACATATGGCGATATCATGCTGGGAGAAGGATATAAGGAGCATGGTAAGGTGCATCTGCCCAAAGCAGAGCATCCGTTGGTATCTATTGTTATCCCGGTATACAATCAGGTATGTTATACGTATAATTGCCTGTTGTCTATCGCGGCCAACACAGGGGATATTCCTTATGAGGTTATCATTGCAGATGACGTATCTACAGATGCCACCAGAAAGCTCGCCCATTTTGCAGAAAATCTGGTCATTTCCCGGAATAGCAAAAATATGGGATTTTTAAAGAACTGTAATCAGGCGGCGGCGAAAGCACGTGGAGAATATATCTTTTTCCTGAACAATGATACAACTGTAGGAGAAAACTGGCTGCGTCCGCTGGTGGATTTGATGGAGCGGCGGCAGGATGCAGGCATGGTAGGTTCCAAACTGGTCTATCCGGATGGGAAGCTACAGGAAGCAGGCGGTATTATCTGGAAGGATGGCAGCGGCTGGAACTTTGGCCGCGGGCAGGATCCGGATATGCCGGAATACAATTATGTAAAAGAAGTGGACTATATTTCCGGTGCAGCCATCATGATCCGCAGCAGCCTCTGGAAAGAGATTGGCGGATTTGATGAGACCTTTGCCCCGGCTTATTATGAAGATACAGATCTGGCCTTCCAGGTGCGCCAGAAAGGATATAAGGTACTTTATCAGCCCCAGTCCGTAGTGACCCATTTCGAGGGCGTGTCCAACGGAACAGACCTGAACAGCGGCCTGAAGAAATACCAGGTGGACAATGCGGAGAAATTCCGCAAAAAATGGGCAGAGGTACTGGATCATGACCATGCAGAGGGGCCTGAGCAGCTGTTTGTGGCAAGAGACCGGAGCCAGAACCGGAAGGTGGTTCTTTTTATCGACCATTATGTACCGCATTTTGACAAGGATGCCGGTTCCAAATCCACCTTTGCTTATGTAAAAGCATTCCTGGGCCATGGATTTTCTGTGAAGTTTATCGGAGACAACTACTTTAAACATGAACCGTATACGACGGTTCTGCAGCAGATGGGTGTGGAAGTGCTCTATGGCAACTGGTATGCGCTGCACTGGAGAGACTGGATCGCAGAGAATGGACAGTATTTCGATATTGCCTTCATGGAGCGGCCGCATATCACCATCAAATACATTGATTTCTTCCGGGAGCATTCCAAAGGGAAAATCCTGTACTATGGTCATGATCTTCACTATGTGCGGGAAATGCGGGAATATGCCATCACCCATGACCCGGAAACGAAGACGCATGCTCAGAAGATGCGGGTGACAGAGTATGAGTGCATGCGCAAATCAGATGTAGTCTACTATCCGTCATATGTAGAGGTGGAAGAGATTGCCAGGAATGATGCATCTATCTGTGCCCGGGCAATCCCGGTGTATGTATATGAGAAGCCGAACGATGAGCCGTGTAAAGATATCCATGAGAGAAAAGATATTATGTTTGTCGGCGGCTTTGCCCATGCACCAAATGCAGATGCAGTGAAGTGGTTTGTGCAGGAGATTTTCCCGAAGATCCTGAAAGCATATCCGGATATCAAGTTCTACATTATGGGTTCCAATCCACCGGAAGAGATTCTGGCAATGAATTCGGACAGTATTATCGTCAAAGGATTTGTTACGGATGAAGAACTGGATACGTTCTATCGGAAGTGCCGTCTGGATGTGGTGCCGCTCCGCTATGGCGCAGGTATGAAGGGAAAAGTCATTGAGGCAATGTATAATAAGATACCGTTGATCACAACGCCCATCGGCGCAGAGGGCCTGAAGGAATTCGATGAGGTTATGTGCGTACATGAGGACGCAGATGCCTTTGCAGAATGTGTGATCAGCTTGTATGAGGACTACGACCGCCTGGATACAATGATCAGTCATATGCCGGAGTTTATCGAGAAATATTTCAGCCTGAACGCGGCGATGAATATTATCGGACAGGATATTAACTAGAAAGAATGTGTCGTCTGTGGGAAAAAACAGGCGGCACATCGTGTTAATAAGGAAAAGGATATAATCATGAGAAAACTAGAGCGTTATGTACTAATGATATTGTTTGGTGCAGTGATATTATCTCCGCTTTTTTGGAAATTTACCGGATGGAATATTTCATTGTCAGGTGTCAGTGAGAGTGTAGACGGACCAGAAGCAACCGCGCAGAATATTTGGAGCGGGGAGTTTTTTTCTGATGCGGATAGCTACCTGAAAAGTAATCTTCCAGGGCGGAATCTTATGATCAAAGTACGAAATCAGATTTTATTTTCCGTATTTGATAAATCGCCGAATGATAATATTTTAAAAGGCAAAGATGGAGAACTGTTTGAAAGTAACTATTTGAATGAATATATGCAGATCCCGGGGGCTGCTTCGGATGAATACCTGGAAGAAATGTCTGAAAAGATACTTCAGTTAAGATCTTTGCTGGAAAAGAAAAACATAAAATTGCTTCTCTTTTTGACTCCCAATAAGGTGCGGTATTATGCAGAAGATATCCCGCATGCGTGGAAAATTTCTGGGGACAGGAAAGAAATCTGTAATCATGACAGACTGGTAAAAGTGCTGAAGGATAAGGAGATAGACTATTTTGACAGTATTCCGCTGGTTGAAAAATATGAGGAAGAAGGAGATGCGGTATTCTATAAAACAGGAACACATTGGTCAAATAAAGTGGCGGCAAAAGTAGCAAGAGAATTTTCTGATTATTTTGAAATCATGACAGGTTATGATATTCCGGAATTTCAGGTGGAATCCACTGCGCTTACGGAGCCATTGTATCCTGATGCGGACATTTTTGATACACTGAATTTATTTACAAAAGCCTATGATAAATATGAGTCGGCGGATTGTATTGTTACTGACAGTAACACGGATGCGCCGAATGTCTTCTTTCGTGGAGGAAGCTTCATGGGGCAGAGTCTGAAACGGTTAGTTGATGTTGGGGCCTTTGGCAAGAATGTCCATTTCGAAAACAATTATATTCATTATGAAAACTATAGTAAGATAGAATGGTTGTCAAAGTTTGATGCATATGATGAAGTTGATCTGGAACAATTCATGAAAGACACCAATGTAGTAATATTGGAGATCAATGAAGCAGCCATTTCGAATATGACCTGGGGATTTATTGATTATTTGTTGGAACATCCGGAAATTATTGAGAATTCGTAATGTTGTGAGGTGGAATAATGAGTTTTACATCAGTGATTTTTTTATTTGTCTTTTTTCCGGTTGTGCTGCTCCTGTTTCTGTGCATTCATAAATGGAAGAATATAAAAGCAGAGAATGCGCTGCTGATTTTGAGCTCTGTGGTTTTTTATGCCTGGGGTGGGATTCGTTTTTTGCTCCTTTTATTTTTATCAGTGGTGATCAATTACTTTCTGGGAAGAGGATTAGAAGGAAAGCATAAGAAGCTTTGTTTCCGTCTGGCACTGATTTATGATCTGGGCATTCTGATCTTTTTCAAGTATATTAATTTTATTTTTGCCAATGGAATGAAGCTGTTGGGGATTCCGCCGGTTTCTGTATATACGGCAGGTCTGCCGCTGGGGATTTCTTATTTTACGTTTCAGATATTGTCTTATATGATCGATGCGTATCGGGGAAAAGTAAAAATACAGAAAAATTTTTACAGCCTTTTATTATATGTTTTCTTCTTCCCCAAAGTAATTGCAGGCCCTATTGTGAAGTATGCGGATATGGAGGGTGATCTTGAGGTACGAATTGCAGGGACAGATGAGATTAATCGCGGTTTATACAGATTCATGATTGGTTTCTGCAAGAAGATTTTTCTGGCGAACATAATGGGAGAAGTCGCAGATGCTGTTTTTGGACTGGAGGGAGTGATAAACACCGGGTTTGCGTGGATGGGAATTCTGTGCTATTCTCTCCAGATCTTCATGGATTCCTCATCTTATGCAGATATGGCAATTGGAATTGGTGATATTTTTGGATTCCATCTGACAGAGAATTTTGATTATCCATATATTTCCAAAAGTGTGAAAGAATTCTGGAGAAGATGGCATATTTCATTATCCTCCTGGTTCAGGGATTATGTTTATATTCCACTGGGTGGAAGCAGGAAAGGGACTTTTAAAACATATCGGAATCTTCTGATTGTATTCTTTTTGACCGGACTGTGGCATGGCGCCAGCTGGAATTTTATTGTCTGGGGAATGTTTTATGGGATATTCCTGATAGCTGAAAGAATTGGCCTGGATGATCTTTTACATCGTCTGCCGTCAGTTGTCAGCCGGATTTATACACTTATGGTGGTTGTTGTTGGCTGGGTATTTTTCAGAGCAGATAATCTTACAAAGGCATGGATTTATCTGAAGTCTATGTTTGGAATGAACTTTGGAGATTATCAGGTGCTTTCGATATGGAGACTGGTAGATTTCGAACATATCTTCTTTTTTGTGCTTGCAGTGCTTGCGAGTACACCGCTATTTAAAACGGCAGGAAATAGAATTGAAAAATATTGCGGGATTGTTTCCAAACAGATTGTCTGGAGCATATTGTTTTTCTGCGCTATCTGCTTTATGATGGGAAGTGCATTTAACCCGTTCATATATTTTAAATTTTAGATAATGATGTTTTTGTTGCTGGCGAATCATAATTAAACAAGTTTGGACAGGGATTACAGCATGTGCCGTCTGCAGGAAAACAGACGGCACATGTTGTATAGACAGAAAGGAACCTATATGAAGATAAAAAAATGGGAATGGGCGGCGATTGTCGTATTTGCCGGTGTGATCGGATGGAGACTGTGCCTGATGGTGATTTATGGCCTGCCTTATTTTGATGGAGGAATGAATATCCAGGTGCCGGTCAGTATGATGCGGACAGGAACTTATGGAACGCTGTACAATGGAGGGACTGCTTTTGACATTGCGGTACAGACAGGGCTTCCGGTGTTATTTCCCATTTATGTGCTGTTTCAGATTTTTGGCATCGGTTTTGTGCAGGCGTTGACGGTGAATGCTATTTATATGGTGTGTATGCTGCTCTTGCTGGATCGTATCGGACGGCATGCGGGAATGGAGCCAGAATGGCGTTTGATGGGCATCATGCTCATTTTCTGTATGCGGAATGTGTATGATTACAGCCTGGGGGTATATGGAGAAGTCCCCTCGTTGGTGTGGTTATTGGTCAGTGTTCTCTGCCTGATGATTTATGAGGAGCAGCAGAAAGACCGATGGATGTACGGTGCCGGTGTGGCTTACGGTCTGGCGCTTTTGACAAAGACGGTACTGTTTATCGCTGTGCCTGCCATTGTGATTGTGCTGCTGTCTAAGATTTTTCTGGAAAAAAAGTTGCGGATCCGGGATGCGCTGAAAGCCGTGGCTGGCTGCGTGCTTCCCTATTCTCTGTTTATGGGATATAAGTTTCTGACATTGGGAACAGCGGCATTTCAGACGCTGACCCGGACGCTGATGAAGGGCATTATGAAGCAGGCGGGCGTCAGCAGCGGCTATGCAGACACCACCGGCGGTATTTTTCATAAATTCGGCATACATATGGGAATCCTGTCGGGCTTTGTGGATCTGCCGGTGGTGCTGGTATTTCTCATCCTGGCAGTGAATCTTCTTTATATGGGATACAATATCATTCGCAGAAAGCACCTGGTTTATTTTGAAATTCTGGCGCTGACGGCGTATTCTTATTTTGGCTGGTGGCTGCTGATCACGTCCACAGAGAAAGCCTGGTTCCGACGGATTTTTATTGGCCTGCTGCTGATGATCTTTACCATGTTCTGGAACCTGTCCCAGTCCGTGCAGGTGCGAAAGCTGACTGAAAAATATCGGGCTTTCCTGCCGGTGCTGCTGTGTGTAATCCTGATCGGCGCATGTACGAGACAGATGCAGGGGATTCTTGGCTCTGATCATGGAAAAGAGAAGCAGGCCATTGCGGCAGATGCAGCTTTTATCCGGGAACTGAAAGCTGAGCAGCCGGATGCCGTATTCTGCGGGAACGGCTGGTGGCAGGCACCGCTGCTTTCCTTTGCTTCGGGTATTAATTTTTATGACCTGAACCAAACCTATGTGGATAACATGTACTATGTAAAAGATAAGTACGAGACGGAGCAGGGTGGCGACACCATGAGTGAACTGGTGAAGACATTTGATCTGGAGGAAATTTACAGCAACCCGGATTCCAAGACCCAGATTTATCAGGTGACGGGGAGACACTATTATGTGCCCTTCACGGAGAATGAGAAAAACAACGCGGGCAGCAGCATTACCAAAGAAGCGATACGGGAGGAAACCGCCGTGCGGGGACTGAATCCGCTGGAGGCAGACAGCGGCAACTGCTGGGCAGAACGGGAGAGCGCATTCCTGTTAAAGGATACGAAGGCAACACAGGTATTGCTGGAAGGAAAGGTAGTGAATCTGGCGCAGATGGATGTGCAGCCGGTGACATTTTCTGTCTATGTGAACGGGGATCTGGCACAGCCGGTGACGGCAGCAACAGAGGGAGATTTTTCGTTGAAAATCGATGTGCCGGAAATGAACGGAGCAGATGACGCCTGCGTGGAAGTGCGGGTGTCCTGCAGCAGCCATCTCATCACAGATGGAGATTCCAGGGATCTGAGCTGGTTGTTTGAGAAGATCAGTCTGAAATAGCAGGAGGCAGGTTTGTGAAAAAAATCGTGATACATTGTGCGTCCGGTATCAGAAATACCGGTGACGAGGCCATCCTGGATGTGCTGGTGCGCACGTTTCGGGAAAGATGTGAGATAACGGTCATCTGTCTGGATGCAGGAGAGGCAGAGAAGATGCATCCGGGCGTTCGATGCATGGGCAACGGGGATCCGGGCTGGAAAGCGGCAGTGGAGGCCTGTGATCTGTTTATCCTCGGAGGCGGAGGCCTGATCCAGGATCGTACCACCATGTTCAACGCCCTGCGGTGGCTGCAGAAGCTGGCCTACGCGCAGAAGCTGGGGAAGAAGACTTTCGTATATGCTAACAGCCTGGAACCGCTGCAGTATGGGTTCAACCGGCGGCGGGCGGCCCGGTATCTGCGGCGGGCAGATGCGGTGACGGTGCGGGATCCGATCTCTCTGGAGATTGCCCGGTCACTGGGGGCTTCCCAGACGGTGCTGACGGCAGATCCGGTATACAGTTATGTGCAGGAGCCAGATGCCGACCGTTTGCGCCGGAAACTGCCGGAGCGTTATGTGGTTATGACCGTCCGGCACTGGTATGACACGCATCCGTTTATTCCCGTGCGGTTGTGTAATCGATGGAACATTCGAAGTAAGAAAAACCAGGAAAAATACGAAAGCCTGATTGCCCGGCTGACGGCACTGGCAGACATCATCAGTGAGGAATGGGGAATGCCGGTGGTGTGGTTGTCCTGCTGTATCGGCAGGGATGCCAAAGTGGCCCGGGCGGTGATCGAACGGGTGAAGCAGCCGCAGAATCATGTGGTCCTGGATGATCCGCAGATGACACCGTCAGAAGCCATGCAGGTGATCGGTGGGGCAAAGCTGCTGATCGGCATGCGGCTTCATGGATTTATCTATGCATTCCTGCAGAAGACGCCGGTGATCCTTTTATCCTATCAGGAGAAGGTGCGGGGCATGGCACAGCTGGCGGGGGTCGAAGATGCCTGCTTTTCTGTGGATGATTTTGACCCGAAGCAGGTGATCCAGAGCGCAGAGCTGCTTTTACAGACGCCAGAGCTGCAGGAAGAGCCGATTGCCGCTTTTGTGGAGAAAATGAAAGTACAGCAGACAGAAAATGCCCACATGGCCTGGATGCTTTTGGGAGAAGATCATGGAGAAAGATAAGAAGAAACTGTTGAAAAAAATACTGGTGTACCTGTTTTATATGGCGATCGTTGTGTTTATTGTCCGGTATATTGCAGGTCTGGATTTCAGTGTGCTGAAACAGGTGAAGACCAATGGGTGGCTGCTGCTTTTGTCCACAGTCATCCGCACCTGCTCTTTGCTGATGCTGCCCCTGTCCTGGAAAGCACTGCTGGACAATTTCACCGGGGAACGACTGCGGGCGGACAGCCTGTATAAGATTTATGCCAAGTCCTGGCTGGGCAGGTATATTCCGGGAAAGGTGGCCTGGGTAGGCGGGAAGATCTATCTGGCGGCCCAGGAAGGCATTGACACCGGCGTGGCGGTGATCACCTCTTTTCTGGATTCTGTCCTGCAGGTATTCAGCTGCATGCTGGTGGGAACGGTTTTCTTCCTGTTTACGGATACGACAAAAGTCAGTGCGCGGACGGTGTATGCCCTGTATGCGCTGACGGCAGCAGTTATCTTTTGCCTTTTACCGCCGGTATTCAACCGTCTGGTGGGCATTGCCTATCGGATCATCAAGCATAAGAGCCTGGAAGAGCGGTATTACATGAATGGCCGGGCACTGGGCAAAGGGATTGGCATTGTCACTCTTTCCAAGCTGGTATCCGGCATCGGCACCAGTGTGATGATTCTGGCACTGTATCCGGCCCTTTCCTTCGGACAGTTTGTATTTTCCATCGGCGTATTTTCTGTATCTACAGCCATTGGTATGGCGGCGTTGTTTGCACCTGCGGGCATGGGGGTGAAAGAAAGCATTCAGCTGCTGCTTCTTGGCATCGTGGCTCCACGGGAAATCTGTGCGCTGGTGGTGGCACTGGTCAGCATCCAGTCCGTGGTCATTGATCTGGCTTTTTATGTGATCTCAAAATTACTGTTCCGGTTTGACAAATAGGAGGACATCATGGAAAAATTGGTATTGATCGGGCCGGTGTACCCGTATAAAGGCGGCATCTCTCATTACACAGGGCTGATGTGCCGGGCACTCCGGGCACAGTATGAGGTGGAAATGGTTTCCTACAAGTTCCAGTATCCGAAGCTTCTGTACAAAAAAGAGCAGAAGGATGCCTCTAACGAAAGCTTTCGGATCCCCGGAACACGTTATATGATCCATACTGCCAATCCGGCAAACTGGATCGCCTGCGGCAGAGAGATTGCTTCCTGGAAGCCCAAAGCTGTGATCGTACAGTGGTGGCATCCGTATTTTGCGCCCTGCTACCGGGTGCTGACGGGCATTTTGAAAAAAAAGAACATTCCGGTACTGTTTGTCTGCCACAATGTGTTTCCGCACGAACGTTTTCCCCTGGATCGGCTGCTGACAAAGATGACGCTGAAGCAGGGCAGCCGGTATATCGTGCAGTCGGCCCAGGATCAGCAAGATCTGCTGCAAACAATTCCAGATGCGGTATTTACACGGACGCCGCATCCCACGTATAATATGTTTAAGCTACGGGGGATCAGCCGGGCGCAGGCCAGAGAAGAGCTGGGCGTCAGTGAGGAAGAGAAGATGCTCTTATTCTTCGGTTTTGTCCGGGAGTATAAGGGGCTGAAATATTTGCTGCTGGCGATGCAGCAGATTGTGGAGGCGTTTCCCCAGGTACGGCTCTATGTGGTAGGAGACTTTGGCAAGGACAAGGAGGACTATCTGGCGCTGATCCGGCAGGAAGGACTGGAGGAGCATGTGCGCATCCGGGACGGTTATGTGCCGGATGCGGAGGTGGAACCCTATTTCGCCGGCTGCGATCTGGTGGTGCTGCCCTACGTGTCTGCCACCCAGAGCGGCATTGTACAGATCGCCTATGGCTTTGGCAAACCGGTGGTGGTGACCCGGGTAGGGGGGCTGCCGGAGGTGGTGCAGGATGGAGAGACAGGTTATGTGGTGGAACCGCAGCAGCCGGAAGCTATCGCAGATGCGGTAAACTGCTTTTTCCGGGAAAATAAAGCCGCAGATTTTGCCGTGCATATCGACAGAGAAAAGCAGAAATATTCCTGGGAGGTCATGGCTGACCGGATCACGGAGCTGCTGAACAGAAAGAGGACAGACAGATGAAACTGATTATACAGATGCCTTGTTATAACGAGGAAGAGACACTGACGGTGGCGCTGGATGCGCTGCCAAAGCACATTGACGGCATTGATGAGATCGAATATCTGATCATTAATGATGGGAGTAAGGACAACACCGCCCAGGTGGCAAGAGACTGGGGCGTTCATTATATCGTGAATTTCCGGCGCAACAAGGGACTGGCGCAGGGATTTCTGGCCGGTCTGGATGCGGCCATCCGAAATGGTGCGGATATCATTGTCAATACGGATGCGGACAACCAGTATAATGCAGATGATATCGCCAAGCTGGTGCAGCCCATTCTTGAGGGCCGGACGGATATCGTCATCGGTGCGAGACCCATTGATGCGACAGAACATTTTTCTCCGTTAAAAAAGAAACTGCAGCATATCGGCAGCTGGGCGGTGCGCAAAGCGTCCAACACGGACATTCCCGATGCACCGTCGGGTTTTCGGGCGTATAGCAGGGAAGCGGCCATGCGTCTGAATGTGGTGAACGAATACACCTATACCCTGGAAACGATTGTGCAGGCCGGACGCAACAAGATCGCCATGGACTCCGTACCGGTGCGTACCAATGAAGATCTGCGGCCGTCTCGCCTGTTCCACAGCATGTTCGGCTATGTGAAGAAATCCATGGTGACGATTTTGCGGGCATTTATGATGTATAAGCCATTGAAATTTTTCACCATTCTGGGCGGTATCGTATTTGCACTGGGCGCCCTCATCGGCGTGCGGTTCCTGGTATACCTGTTTATGGGAAATGGCAGCGGACATGTACAGTCACTGATTTTGTGCAGTACCCTGCTGGTCATCGGGTTCCAGACGCTGGTCATCGGCCTGCTGGGTGATCTGATCTCCGCCAACCGGAAGATTTTGGAGGACGTACAGTTCCGGGTGAAAAAGCTGGAATACGGAGAATTGGCAGAACAGACAGAGAAGATGGCAAAGACAGAAGATTGTCGGGAGGAACACACGTGTACAAAAGAACGATAAGAACAGGAATCAGCATTCTGCTGGCAGCAGCCATGATGTGCGGTACGGTGCAGGCTGCACCGGCAGAGGAGACACAAGGGCTGGAAAGTACGGCTGTAGTATCCGAATATGAGGGCACGGCTGCAGAAGAAGTGATGCCGGAAACTGAAGATACACAGGAAGAAGCTGCGGCCTCCTTGGACGAGACAGACGTGGACAGTAAAGATGTCCAGGCCAATGCGAGGGATACCGAAGATCAGCCAGAGGCAGACGATGACGTGGTCCCTGTAGATGAGGCAGAGAAGTCAACAACGGTCGAGGATTCTTCACAGACGAAGGAGGAATCTGACGAGAATACGGCTGCGGCTGCAGAAATGCTGGCGCAGGAAACAGAGCAGGACAGCAGCTTTGTAAACGCGTATCGTGATCTGACCATTCAGGTGGAGCGGGGAGAAGGGATAGAAGCTTATCGAAGTGAGAATTTGCCGACATCTTACAGCTCTGTGGATCTTGGCTATGTGACTCCCATCAAAAACCAGAGCGTTTTTGGCACCTGTTGGGCCTTTGCCTGGCTGGCGGCAGCAGAGAGCGGTATGTTGCGGCGGGGGGGAATGAAAGCTTATGATCTCTCAGAATTGCAGCTGGCGTATGGCGCTTATCATACCCCGGAAACGCCGCGGAAAGGACTGGAGGGCGACAGCCTGACGGTGAGCACGGATGATTTCCTGAATATCGGCGGCAATAATCTGCTGACAACATTTATCTCTGCAGCCTGGATCGGCGCGGTAGACGAAGAAGCCAACAGCGAGGTGGCCTGGAGTGAGGCAGATTCTTCTTATGTGCTGCCGGAAGAGTATTATTATAACCACAATGCTGTGGTATTGGAAAATGCCTACTGGATGATGATGAAGGATACCGATACGATAAAAAAAGCCATCATGGATTATGGCGCAGTGGCATCCGGGATGTATTATAAGGTTTCTTATATGAATTACAAAAATGGCGTATACTGCTATTATAATCATGATACGAAGTCAACCAATCATGCAGTCACCATCGTTGGCTGGGATGACAATTTCAGCAAAGAGAATTTTGCGACAGAGGCTCCAGGAGACGGTGCCTGGCTGATGAAGAACAGTTATGGAACTTATTCCGGAAATGACGGGTATTTGTGGGTATCCTACTATGATCAGGCCATGTCCAATACCAATGCTTTCGTGGTCATCATGGAAGATACCCATGAGGACAATATTTATCAGTATGATGGCAGCGCATACCCTTTCAGTAACTGCAGCAGCAATTATGCGGCCAACGTGTTTACCGCTGATGGGAAAGAAACGCTGAAATCTGTTGCGTTTGCTGCCAACTGGGAAAATGTGAATTATAACATTGAGATTTATCGGGGGGTAAAGGATGTGCCCACCAGCGGCATGAAGGTATATGAGCAGAGCGGCTATGAGACCTATGCCGGATACCATAAGATTGTGCTGGATCAGGATATTCCGCTGACTGAAGGAGAAAAGTTTGCCATTGTTGTGCATCTGGAGTCCGGCAGCAGCATTGCCTATGTGCTGGCGGACAGAACTGCCAATGGAGGCTGGTTCAAATGTGTTTCCCATTCCGAGGCCGGACAGAGCTTTACCAGCTCGGATAAAGAAAAATGGACAGATCAGAGCGCTGGAGGAAGCTATAATTGCAGGATCAAAGCGTTTACAGATACGAAGTCCAGCGAAAGTACAGAGGTTCCCATGACGTCTATGACGCTGGATCAGACTAGTCTTTCTTTAAAGGTTGGAAAATCCCGTCAGTTAAAAGTACAGTACACACCGTCGAACACGACAGATTCGCTGGATGTGGCCTGGAACAGCAGCAATGAAAAAGTGGCAACTGTGGATGCCGGTGGCAATGTGCGGGCATGCGGCGCGGGAACAGCAGTGATCACCTGTACAGGAAGCAGATTTTCGGCGAAGTGTACGGTAACTGTTACAAAAAGCAGTCTGGAAGATGCGGAAGCAGACAGCTGGATTTATCCATATGCGTTTTATTATACGGGGGCTGATCTGACACCGGAGCCGTATGTTAGTTATGGTGGCGTACAGCTGACGAAAGATGTGGATTATCGTTTATCTTATACCAACAACCGTTTCCCGGGAACGGCGACAGTGCTGATTACGGGAATCGGAAACTATGAGGGAATCCGGGACTTAAATTTCTGGATCTATAAGGCCCTGCTGACGGAAAGTATGGTCAGTCTGCAGGAGACGTCGGTGACTTATGATGGTACTGCCAAGCGGCCCGTCGTGACAGTCTCCGGCCTGCAGGAAGGCACAGATTATGAGGTGCAGTACAGCAACAATGTTAACGTGGGAACAGCTTCTGTGACTGTGACAGGCAGAGGCAATTATCAGGGACAGGTGACAAAAACGTTCCAGATCGTTGCAGGAACATCGTTGTATGATGATGTGCCGGATATTCCGGGCTGGCGCTACGATGCCATCAAGTACGTGACTGATTATGGCATCATGAACGGGATCTCCGGCACCCGCAACTTTGCCCCGGACGATCCGCTGACCAGAGCCATGTTTGCCACAATGATCTACCGTATGGAGGGATCCCCGAAGGCATCCTATTCCACGAAGTTCCCGGATGTGCCGAATGGCAACTATTTCAGCGTGCCGATCATCTGGGCAAACAAAGTGGGCATCATCAACGGGCACAGCAACACCGGTCTGTTCGGCACTTATGAAAACATCACCCGTGAGGACATGGTCGTGATCATGTACCGCTACTGCAAATACAGGGGAATCGCCACCAACGGGCGTGCAGATCTGAGCAGTTTCCCGGATGCGGGACAGGTGTCCGGCTATGCAAAAGAAGCTGTCCAGTGGGCAGTGGCCAACGGCATCATCAATGGCCGGAGCAACACTGGGATGCTGGATCCCAAGGGAAATGCCAGCCGGGTAGAAACTGCGGCGGTGATTCAGCGTTTTATGAATCATATCAGATAAAAGAGTAAAGCTACTGTTTTGTAAATGAGCGTTCATTTATGGGACAGTAGTTTTTTATAGTCTCTTACCGGTCTAAAAAAGAAAAAATGCAAGGATATTATTGTTGCAGTAGCAAATACAATAGAGAAGTTTGCAAATTTTGCTATGGAAATGGGACTTAGAGAAAAGACATATGAGAGCATACAGAAGATTTTAAATCAAAATAAAATTGAACTGTAGAAAACTGTAGGAAGCTGCAAAATCATCTTGATTTCTTTCGTCAAAACTCCTAGAATAAAATTGTAACCGAAAAAATTGTGAGAAAACACGTGAAATAAATGAAAAGGAAAGACGGGGGAGCTAGATGAGGAAAAATAAGAGATGGCTGGCATTGCTGCTGGCGGGGAGTATGTTATTTTCCGCAAACGCCGGTCTGGTGTATGCATCGGAATTGCCGGGGACGGTGACAGAAGATCCTGCTGCAGTGTCGGAACAGGTATCTGTCGAGACACCGGAGAAAGAGCAGAATGATCAGCCGGAGATAACAGAGAGTTCGGGCGAGACACCGAAAGCTTCGGAGGAAGCAGCAGACACCATAGAAGAAGGCACGGAAGACGAAGGAAAAGCGTCTGCAGATCAGGGCGCGGCAGCCGGGGAAGAACAGCAGGAGATTCCGGATGAAATATCGAAAGAACAGGGTGCCTCGACAGCTGCTGAAGAAGATTTGCAAAATCCAGCATCAGAGGATGCGGAAACCACAGAACAGATAGAGGAAAACGCGCTGGAAAATCAGACGGCGGGAAATATCAGCTGGTCGGTTTCCAACGGAACGCTGACCATCAGCGGCAGTGGCGATATGCCGAACTATGGATGGGTATGGACAGACTCCTTTAACGGCCAGGGGTATGGAGAGACCCCGTGGCAGGGCGAGATTTCAAAGATCACGAAGATCGTGGTGTCATCGGGTATCACGAAGATCGGAGATTACGCTTTCGCAGGCTGTTCCAATGTGACCTCTGCATCCATCGCAGACACGGTCAAAGATCTGGGCAACAGCATGTTTTTGAATTGCAGAAAGCTGGAGCAGGTCACTCTTCCTAAGGGGCTCAGATCCATTCCCAAAGCGGCTTTTTATGAATGCAGCAGTCTGAAAGATATTGTGATTCCGGATGGGGTCACTTTGATTGAAGACCTGGCGTTTGCAGAGTGCAGTAAAATGGTGTCTGCATCACTCCCGGACAGTGTGACTTCGATTGGAGATCAGGCTTTTCGGAATTGTAAATCGCTGCGGGAGATGAAGGTTCCAAAGAACATAACGACCCTGCCTTCCTATGTTTTCATGAACTGTTCCGGCATGCAGTCAGTGAGCATTCCTGTTGCTGTGAAGACCATTGCGCGGGGTGCTTTTTACATGTGCGATGCGCTGCAGACCGTATCCTATGCAGGCAGCACCTACCAGTGGGGCGGCATTTCCATAGTTGCGGATGACAACAGTGGTCTGTTCAATGTGACTTATCTGACTACCACATCCTGTGCCCATGTTTTGAGGAAAAAGGTAGTGAAGGTTACCTGTGAAAAAGATGGATATACCACGCATACATGTGAAAAGTGCGGATATTCCTATAAATCTGACATCGAGTATGCTTCATGGCATGATTTGGTTTATAAAAAACAAAATAACGGCAAACATCTGGTGTCCTGTTCCAAAGGGGATTATTCCGCAGAAGAAAATTGCTATGACGGAGATGGAGACGGCTTCTGTGACTGCTGTAAACAGAAGATGGAGCCGATCCGGTGGACATGCCAGAATCAGGTGCTGACCATCACCGGTAAAGGAGAGATAGAAGATTACTGGGGTGGGGACGCTCCCTGGCGCAGTGCTGATTTTAAAGAAGTCGTGATAGGCACGGGGATTACGAGAATCGGTGTACGTGCATTTGCAAACAATAAAAAGCTGGAAAAAGTAACACTGCCGGATACGGTGACGAGTATTGGCGAATTGGCTTTCGAGTCCAGTGGCTTGAAGAGCATATCTTTGCCGAAAAATCTGACTGCAATAGAGGATGGGGCTTTCTCAGGATGTGAAAGCCTGACAAATGTTGTGTTTGCAGGTGCAGTTACCAGGACAACCGGGAATGCTCTTGATTCGCAGGGCAGTGCATCGGCAAATGGAACCCTGAGAATTGGCAGAAATGCATTTTCCTCCTGTATCGTGCTGAAAGAAATTTCTCTTCCGGAAGGAACGACAACAATCGGTGACAATGCCTTTAACAACTGCCGGGCGCTGGAGCAGATCACGCTGCCGAATACGATCACGGAAATGGGGGCGTACCAGTTTTATGGCTGCAGCAGTTTGCAGAGCGTCCGCATTCCAATCCGGATTACCAGTATCAAAGAGTACACGTTTGGAGATTGCAGTTCTCTGACAGAACTGACGATTCCTGCCGGGGTTACTTCCATAGAAGACGGTGCCTTTACCTCCTGTGATGCGCTGGAAAACGTCAATTTCCTGGGAAATCAGGACATGTGGGACAACATTTCCATCGCAGGCAGCAATGCGCAGCTGCAGGATGCAGCATTGACGACAGGAAACTGTGCGCACAGCTACACCACATCCGTTGTGGCACCCGGCTGTCAGACTGCCGGTTATACTCTGCATTTCTGCAGTCTCTGCGGCTATAGCTACAGGGATAATGAGACCGCAGCCGGAACACACCAGCTGTCCTACGAGCAGGTAAGTACCGGCAGACATCGGGTATATTGTTCCAAATGTGACTATGAAGAAGTGGAAATCTGTACCGATAAAAATATGGATGGAATCTGTGATGTGTGTAAGTCCAAAATGGCGTCGCTGGAAGCAGGCGGCCTCTATGATGATGTGCTGGAGCTGTACGGCTGGCGCTATGAAGCCATCAAATACACAAAAGAGCATGGCATCATGAATGGCATTTCCGGCACCCACAACTTCGCCCCGGATGAACCTCTGACCAGAGCCATGTTTGCCACCATCATTTACCGGATGGAAGGCTCGCCGAAAGCATCCTATTCCGTCAAATTCCCGGATGTACCTGACGGCAACTATTTCAGTGTGCCGATCATCTGGGCAAACAAAGCAGGCATCATCAACGGTCACAGCAACACCGGTCTGTTCGGCACCCGCGAAAACATCACCCGTGAGGACATGGTCGTGATCATGTACCGCTATTGCCGGGTGAAAGGACTGGCTTCCGGCGGCAGAGCTGATCTTGGCCGTTTCCCGGATGCAGATCAGATTTCCGGTTATGCAAAAGAAGCTGTCCAGTGGGCAGTTGCCAACGGCATCATTAATGGCCGGAGCAATACCGGGATGCTGGATCCCAAGGGTAATGCAAGCAGAGTGGAAACTGCGGCCATTATTCAGAGATTTATGACCAAAATAAAATGATAACTTTCAAATATAGATAGAGGAACATGAAGAATAAAATTTGCATGTGAAAAGGGGGAACATGTGCGATGAAAAAGATGAGAAACTTTATGTTATGCATGCTTTTATCGATAGGATTACTATCATTTCTTATGCCTTCATCGGTATCAGCAGCAACCGCCGGGGATGGAACGTATATCTGGCCGGTTACAACGAGTGCCAGGATTACCGCAGGGTGGACATACCCAAAGGGAGGTTACCACGGTGCAACAGATTTTGGTGTACCGATAGGAACACCTGTATACGCAACAGCATCGGGGACTGTAACTGAAGCAAAAGATATCGGGTGTACAGGATCCCATGTGGCGGGATATCCGCCTTTGTGTACCAAGAGTGGGTGCCCCGGAAGTTATGCGAATAGGATTACTATTTCCCATGGAAATAATGTATACTCCTCTTATTGTCATTTGAAGACCGGAGGATTAGTCGTTAAAGTGGGGGATACCGTATCTCAGGGGCAGCTTATCGGGTATTCGGGTAATTCAGGAAAAACGCAAGGTGCACATTTACATTTTGGACTTAAAATAGGAGGAAATACGGTAGATCCGCAGAATTACCTGACAAAGACCAATACGCCAAGTACGCCGAAACCGTCAGAACATAATCCCATGGGCGTAATAGATAATTATGGAAGTGAGTATAATAAGGTAAGCTTTTCAGGCTGGTGTTTTGATGAGGATGATCTTGGCGCTGCGCTGGAAGTACATGTATGGTCTGGAAATATAGGAATTGGTGTGCTGAAAGCAGATCAGAAAAGAACAGACGTGGGAGCTGCATATCCGGGGGCAGGAGACTACCATGGGTTTGATGGTTCGCTGAGTACAAATCTTTCCGGACCTCATGAATTCAGTTTGTATGCCATTAATGTAGGTGGAGGTGGCAATACCCTTCTGGGAACGGTAACGATTGATGTGAAATCAGATACAACTGCTCCACAGATCAGCAATGCGAAGATTACGGATATTGATGCTACAGGTTACACAGTATCCTGTACCGTTACGGATTCAGGAAGCGGGGTGAATCGCGTACAGTTCCCTTCATGGACTGCCGCTAACTGGCAGGATGACATACAGCCTAATTGGGAAGTAAATCCGCAGGCCAGCGGGACGGCGAATGGAAATGTGTATTCTTACCGCGTAAATACATCTGACCATAATGGGGAAACAGGAGAATATACGACACATATTTATGCCTTTGATAATGCTGGTAATGTAAGCAATTGCCAGTTAGATTCTCTGAATGTTCCGGGGCTTCCAGAAGAGGCCACAGACCTTCCGGCTTCTTTTTATGCAAGAGTCCAGAATGTCAGTACAGGAACTTACCTCACGGTAGATTTATCCTCTCCGTATGGGGATGCCAGCAGGGGCAAGAAAATGGTGTTTAACAAGGCCAATGCAGATAACAGTCAATTGTGGCATTTTATCCGCTTTAATGGATCGTACCTTGTTGTTCCGGTTGCAAATGAAACAATGGCAATTGATCTACTGTATGCACGAGATATTAATGGAACCGAAGTTGGAGCGTATCCTTTGAATTATAATCCATCCCAGCAATGGAAGGTTTATAAATTAAGTGATGGTTCTTATGCGTTAAAATGTAATTGCAGTGATACAAAAGTACTGACGCCGGCATCTGGAAGTATACAAAATGGAGTCGCTGCGCAGATTTCAGCCTACAATGAAAGTGCAAGACAGAAATTCAGACTGATCATGGAGACGAATCCATCATCGGAAAAACCGGTAGTGGAAGGAAAGTTTGAAGGAAGAACCTATCAGGTTTTTGACAAACCGCTTACCTGGGAGGATGCAAAAGCAGCCTGTGAAAAACTGGGCGGACATTTGGTAACGGTTACCTCTGGGGCGGAAGAAAGCTTTGTGGAGTCTCTGATTGCCAAAGGGACAAAGTATATGTACTGGATGGGCGGAAAGCTGGATACCAGTAAGGGTGCATACAAATGGGTGACAGGAGAAGCTTTCAGCTATACAAACTGGGTCCCCGGTCAGCCGGATAATAATGGAGGCTGTGAATCCTATCTTCAGATATATACAGACAAATATTCGGAAATCCCATCGGTAAAGATAAATCGTTGGAATGATGCGCCAAATGACAACTATTTACCGGGAGAAGGAGAACTGTTCCACATGATTCATGTGGGATACATCTGTGAGTTTGAGAATACGACACCTCCCACGCCGCAGATAGAGAGTCTGTCCATCACCTCTAAACCGACGAAAACAGTATATATGGTGGGGGATACTTTAAACACAACGGGTCTGACATTACAGGCTGATTACAGTGACGGTTCCAGTCGAAAAGTTACAAATGGATTTACCTGTACACCACTGACTTTGAAGAATGCAGGTCAGCAGACAATTACGGTTTCTTATGAGAAGAAAACAGTGACTTTCCAGGTAACAGTAAAAGCATACAGTTCTCTGGAAGATTACAAGAACAGCATCAGTCTGTCACAGAAAAATTATGTTTATGATGGAAATGAGAAAAAGCCCAAAGTGAGCATTGGCAATCTGGTGGAAGGAAGAGATTTTGCGGTATCCTACAAAGATAACTTAAATGCCGGAACAGCGCAGGTAGTTGTAAAAGGAATGGGAACATTTACCGGGACGATTACAACGACATTTTCAATCGGCAGGGCAGATTTGTCTGACAGAGAGGTGACCTTGAGTCAGACAGTTTATACCTATGATGGAAATGAAAAACGACCGAATGTTCAGGTTGAAGGCCTGCAGAACGGAAGAGATTATCAGGTGACTTACAGTAATAACCGGGATGTGGGAAATGCAAGAGTGAATATTTCTGGAATTGGAAACTATCAGGGTTCAATTCGAATGATGTTTACAATAAAAGCAGAAGAATCCAAACCGGAAATAGATAAAAGTTCCTGGCTCTACGATGATGTTCCTGAAACATCTGGATGGCGTTACGATGCCGTCAAATATGTAAAGGATCATGGCATCATGAACGGCATCTCCGGTACCCGTAATTTCGCACCGGATGCGCCACTGACCAGAGCTATGTTTGCCACCATCATTTACCGGATGGAAGGTTCGCCGAAAGCATCCTATTCCGCAAAGTTCCCGGATGTACCGAACGGTAACTATTTCAGCGTGCCGATTATCTGGGCAAACAAAGCTGGTATTATCAACGGACATAGCAATACGGGACTGTTCGGTACGAATGAAAACATTACCCGTGAGGACATGGTGGTCATCATGTATCGGTACTGCAAGTATAAAGGTATCGCAACCAATGGCCGGGCGGCCCTCAGCCGATTCCCGGATGCAGGACGGGTTTCCGGTTATGCAAAAGAAGCAGTCCAGTGGGCAGTGGCCAACGGTATCATCAATGGCCGGAGCAACACCGGTATGCTGGATCCGAGAGGTAATGCAAGCAGAGTGGAGACTGCAGCTATCATTCAGAGATTCATGACCAAAATCAAATAAAGGACTTTTACAACAGAAGAGGGGCATTTTCCGCAGAAGCGGGGAAGCCCCTTTTCTGCAAAAGAGCAGTTACAGGGGGAAGATTATATGAAAAAGAGAGCATGGGCGCTTCTGCTGAGTATATGCGTGGCTTTTTCTGTCGTGCCGGAGGTGGCACTGGCGGAAGAACCGGTGGAGATGGAAACAGAGGAAACCGGGGAAGAGAAAGAGGAAAATCTGGCAGAAGAACCGGATTTTGAGGAAGAGGTGCAAGAAGAACCGGAGCAGCCAGAGGAGGAATCGCAGACCACAGATGAGAAATATGTGGAGAAAGAAAAGGTAGATACTACAGAAGAAAATGCACAACCACAGGATGCCGAAACGGGAAATATTCTGGAAGTGGAAACGGGGACGGAAGCAGCAGATGCTACGGTAGAGCAGACGGCGTATTTTTATATGAAAGTAAGTGCTTCAGATACAGCGGATCCGTCACAGGCAGATGCATGGTATTATGCTGGAACCGGAAAGGTGAATGCGCCTCAGGCAGCAGAGGATATCGTGGGGAATCAGCAGACGGATTTGAGTGTTGTAAAAAGTTATCCCAGCGAAATGTCGGAAATTACAGTGGATGGAGTGAAGTATACATACGCGCTTTACGATATCCCGATACAAAATACATATAGTGTAAATTGGGAATATGCAGAGGTGAGCGAAGGCGCAAAGAATGGAAATCAATCTCTTACAGATAACTGGACGTATCATGTGAAAGGCACTGTTGTACTGAAACCACAGGAGACGAAAGGAATAGATGGAAATATCACCTGGGAATTGAAAGATCATGTGTTGATTTTAAGTGGAACCGGGGATATGAAGAATTATTCGAATAATGGTAATGAATATGCGCCCTGGTATGGAGGAGATTTTACGAAAGTTGAAGTCAGGGAAGGAGTTACCAGCATAGGATGCGAAGCATTTTATGATAATAGGAAATTAGAGGACGTAGAAATGCCTGAATCAGTGATGCAGATAAGGAGCGGTGCGTTTTGGGGATGTAAGAAATTAAAAAATGTAAGATTACCTGAAAAATTAAGCATTATAGAAAGTTTTGCATTTTCATATTGTGATTTACGGAATGTAGAGCTTCCTGATAAAATGGAACGCATAGAAAAATGTACTTTTTGTGGATGTATTAATTTAGAAAATATAAAAATACCCGAGAGGGTAACATATATAGGAGATTCAGCATTTGAAGGTTGTAGTAAATTAAAAAGCATAGAAATACCTGACAATGTAATATATATAGGAGATGTAGCGTTTTCAGACTGTAGCAAATTAGCAAATGTAAAAATCTCTGATAATGTAACGTATATGGGATATTCAGTATTTTCTTTGTGTGTAAGTTTGGAAAAAGTGGAATTACCTAAAAAAATAACAAGAATAGAGAGTAGTCTATTTTACGGTTGTTTTAATTTGAAAGAAGTGACGCTTCCACCCGAGGTAGAAATTTTTAGCTTGGAATCATTTTATGAATGTGGAAACTTAGAAAGATTAAGAATTCCTAATTCATTGAGATATATTGGGACATCTACATTTTATGGATGTGGTATTAAAGAAATTGTTTACGAAGGAACAATAAGGGAGTGGAATAGTATAAGCAAAAGTGTGGATAATGATATACTAACATATTTTGCTGCAATCTACTGCACAGACGGTACCATTAATGGCAACGACGAGGACAACCCGTTCTTAACCCCGGCGTCTGCTGATGAGGAAGTCATCGAAAAAGTAAAATTATACACATCCGATGGCGGAAAATATTATTATGCCCAGCTGGAGGCGATTAAGAACTGTGTGACAAAAGGCAATCTTACGCCAGAGCAATACGCATCGCTGTTAAATGAGTTTTATACAATAAATGGGATATCCAGTCTGGAAGAGGGGACTGTTTATTGGGAAAAAGCCAGAGAAGCAAGAAAGGCTTATGATTACCTGCAAAATGATAATTGTTATCTGGCATATAACACATATAAGTATATGAAGGATACATCCAAGGGGCAGGCAACGGAAGCAATGCTTGTTTTGAATGATGAGATTTTTAATGGAAATACGATTGCACAGATCAAAGATTTGGATTTTTGGCTGAAACATGAAACAAAAACGATTTCCAGATATAAAGCAATGCTTCTTGATTTTATGGACTGTAATCTAAAATCCTTTGGTGCGATGGATTACATAAGTAAGGTAAAAGATGTGGCGCAGGGAGTTGTGGATGTCACAGATGGACAATATCAGAAAGAGTTGGAAAAATGCGGAGATGATCTGGATAAACTTCTTGCATTTCTTCAAGAACATAGCAGTGAGGTGAATGAAAAGGGAGATCTGCATGTGCAGGGCTATACGGTTATTTCTGATGATATAAAGGAAACCAGCTTTTTCCTTAAAGCAGAAAAAGATTTCTTTGAGGATATCCAGGCTTTTGCAAATGTCCAGACGAGAGTCGAGCAGATCAAACGCTATGAAACGTTTTTAGAGCAAGTGGAAGCTGGAGAAGGATATCTTCCTTATGGAATGATCGTTGCTGCCAGCCAGCTGCGGGCGGAACTGGTGAATCCCTATAAAAATATATGGCAGGATATATTTTCACAGATTGTTAGTGATGGATTTTTAAAAACCGATTTTTACAAGGACACGATAAAAGATGGAATTCAGGAAAAAATCAAGGAGCAGCTGCCGAATATTTTTTCTGTGATGAAAACTTACGGAGATTTTTCAACGACAGTTACGTTGGGAAAACTGGTGGCCAATTCCATAACAGGCGTTGGAAAGATGGTTGACAAGGCAGCCTGCGTGAATGCGTATGCCAATCTTGGAATTTATTACAGTGATCTGCTGGATCAGTGCAAAGATGAATTTCTGGCAGATCAGTCGCTGGAAAATGCATGGAAATTTTATGACACGTATCAACTGCTGTTTTCTATCCGTGTAAATGGGGAACAGGCGTATCTCGATATGAGTGGCCCTTCGGGAATTGATAAGTATTTTATAGGTGATAAAAACTATTTTGGAATCAAAGATAAGAAAGCTTTTGTGCAAAAGGAATTCGATTATCTGAACAATTATTGCCTGTTTGAGTTAAAGAATAAAGACGGATTAGATGGCACCCATTTTTATGCGCAAAAAGCAGTGATCAAATGCCCTGTAGATGTCGAAATATATGATCGTAACGGAAATCTGGTATATACGATATCTGATGGAAAAGAGATGGATGAAACAACAGATATCGGTCGATTTATCTGTTATTATGATCCTGTAATGGCGGATTTTAAAAAGGTAATTTATTTGAATGATGCAGATGCCTATACAATAAAAACAGTTGGCACCGATGCGGGGAATGTGCAGATTCAGATGGCTGAAAAGCAGGATGATGGAACATTAACAAAAAAGCAGATTTCAGGAATCCCGGTGTTAAAGGATGGAATCATCAAGATAGATCTTCGGGCGGGAACTTACGAAGCGGATAAAGAAAATGACGGAGTCATAGACGAAACCGGAATCATGACAGATGTTTCATCCAATGAAATCATTGCAGAAAAAATGACATTGAGCGCATCTATACTGGAGATGCATGTGGGAGAGACGCAGGTGCTGGGAGTAGAAATTACGCCGCAGGATGCCTCTTATACCAATGTTATCTGGACAAGTGATAATGAGGATGTTGTCACCGTAAACGGTGGAGGCTTAATGGCAAAACAGGAAGGGACGGCGGTGATTACAGCTTCTTTGGGCCAGTTGACTGCTTCCTGTGAAGTTGTGGTAAAAGAAAAACAAAAACCGGATGACCCCGTAATCGACAAGAGTTCCTGGCTTTATGACGATGTCCCGGAAAAGACAGGCTGGCGCTATGAAGCTATCAAATATGTGAAAGATTACGGTATCATGAACGGCATTTCCGGCACCCACAACTTCGCTCCAGATGAACCGCTGACCAGAGCCATGTTTGCCACCATCATTTACCGTATGGAAGGGTCGCCGAAAGCATCCTATTCCACCAAGTTCCCAGATGTGCCGGACGGCAACTATTTCAGTGTGCCGATTATCTGGGCAAACAAAGCAGGCATCATCAACGGGCACAGTAACACCGGCTTGTTCGGCACCCGTGAAAACATCACCCGAGAGGACATGGTCGTGATTATGTACCGCTATTGCAAAGTGAAGGGACTTGCTTCCGGCGACAGAGCTGATCTTAGCCGCTTCCCGGATGCAGATCAGATTTCCGGCTACGCAAAAGAAGCTGTCCAGTGGGCAGTGGTCAACGGGATCATCAATGGCCGGAGCAACACCGGGATGCTGGATCCCAAGGGAAATGCCAGCAGAGTGGAGACCGCGGCCATTATTCAGAGATTTATGACCAAAATAAAATAGAAATGATGAAGAACAAGAGTGAACAACTTATTAGTTTAGTAAGACGTTTGCTCTTGTTTTTTGCATACATGATATCAAAGAAGCGTATAACGGGATGATTTTTGAAAATATTTTTCTTTATATGCAGAGATATCCCTTTTTGACAGAAAAAATATAGATATTTGTTGAAGGACACGAATCAATGAGCGTATACTGTAGGTAAGATTTTTCGGAACAAATGAAAAATGAGGGAGGACTATGATATGAAGAAGAGATGGTTGGCTGCAATGCTGGGGTGTGCGTTGTTTTGGCAGCAGTGTGGAAGTATGACACTGGCATCTGAGATGATGGAGCCTGTGGAAGTACAGCAGGAAGCGGACGAAGTGGCAGAGGAAAACGAGGCACAGCAAGAGGAAATTCAGGAAGTAGAATTCAGCGAAGAAGATTCTGAGAAAGGGGAAGATCTGGAAGAAAAAACGCTGGATAAATTGCAGGAGACGGAAGAGAATGTGCCGGAATCAGAGGATGCTCTGGCTGAAGAATCCATATTATCAGAAACAATTTCCAAAGAAAATGCTTCGGTAGTAGCAACAGGAAGTTGTGGAGAAGATGCGACATATACATTAGACGAAGATGGATTACTGACAATAACAGGAAACGGAAATATGGATGTATCTCAATTTGCAGGAAGATCAGACATAGTGGCTGTGTTCATAGAAAATAAAGATCGGATAACACTAGAGGGTACATTTGAAAATTGCCAAAATTTAAAATCATTCACAATGTCGGGATTGGGAATATCGAACCTTACAGAAAAAATTTTCAGCAACTGTAAAGAGTTAGAGAATGTAGAACTTAGAGTATTTGTCAGTACAATACCGGATCAGGCTTTTAAAGGGTGTGAGAAACTAAACAAAATTACAATACCTGAATATATAACAGATATCGCGGAGGGTGCTTTTGATGGATGTATATCATTGAAAACAGCAGGAGAAATGGAAGGTGGATATAACATAGAATTTGCCTGGAATCTTATTCCTGGGGGTGTAAGTGAACTTTTTAAGTATTGTGAAAGCATTACTATTCCGGATGGGACGACATCGATATGTGGAGATGCTTTTTCCAAATGCGTAAATCTTAGAAAAATAGTTATCGGAAAAGATGTGGACTATATCCCGGAAGGCAGTTTCGATGCATGTAAGTTGTTGAAAACAGCAGGTGGAATCGGAAGTGGCTGCAATATTGAGTTTGCCTGGAATACAGTAATCCCCGGAGGAGTAAGTGAGCTTTTTAAGCACTGTGAAAGTATTATAATCCCAGATACGATACAGGAAATACGTATGAGTGCATTTTCTCAAAGTGAAAATCTCAGGAAAGTAGTTATTGGAAAAAACGTTCAGGCAATTGGAGAGAATGCTTTCAAAGAAAGTACATTATTAAAAACAGCAGGTGGAATTGGAAGTGGTTGCAATATTGAATTGGGATGGGAAAAGGAGATTCCGGCATATGTTAATAATCTTTTTAAATACTGCGAAAATGTTAATATTCCAGCGGGGATAGAGACGATAGGAAGAGAAGCATTTCAAAATTGCGGAAACATTCGAAAAGTTATTATACCAGAAAGTATTCAAAGTATTTTAAATGGAGCGTTTGATGGGTGTTTGTTGTTAAAAACAGCCGGAAAAACTGGGAGTGACTGTGATATTGAAATTGGATGGAAGACCAATATTCCATCTCCAGTGGTGAGTTTATTTCAGTATTGTGAGCGAGTTGAATTGCCGGAAGGGATAAAAGAAATTGGTGCCTATACGTTCTCGTCAGCAGATAAATTAGAGAAGCTTATTATTCATGGGGAACTAGAGGCGATTAGTAACAATGCATTTTCTCAGTGTGAGTTGTTAAAAACAGCCGGAGAAATTGGAAGTGATTGCAATATCGAGTTGAATTTTGGAAAGAAAATACCATCAAATATTACTGGCTTATTTAAAAATTGTGTTGAAATAACGATTCCGGAAGGAGTAGAACAAATAGGCGATTCTGCATTTTGGGGATGCAAAAATCTGGAAAAAGTAAATTTCCCCAGTAGTCTTGTGAAGATTGACAACTCCGCATTTATGAGCTGTGATCAATTGAATGATGTTATATTGCCGGATAACATTACAGAAATCGGTGAGTCTGCTTTTTCTGGTTGCAGAAATTTGGAAAATATCAAATTCCCATCTGCGTTGAAGGGTATAAACAGTCAGTTGCTTGCTTCCTGTAATAGTTTAAAAGCGGTTGTTATTCCCGACGGAGTAAACACAATAGGAAATCGTGCGTTTAGGGATTGTGCATCGCTGGAATCTATCACGTTACCTGATAGTCTGAAAACAGTCGATTATTTGGCATTCAATGGCTGTAATACTTTGAAAACAGCGGGCGGAATTGGTAGTGGCTGTAATATTGAATTTGGATGGGAAACAGAGATACCTTCTGGAATGGGGGCATTATTTAAAAACTGTGAAAGTATAATTGTTCCGGAAGGAATAACAAAGATTGGAGGGGAAGCATTCTATTGTGCAACAAAGTTGAAAACAATTTCGTTACCAAGTACTTTACAGAACATTAATGACGAAGCTTTTTTCAGTTGTGAAAGTCTTGAAAAGGTAGAACTTCATGAAGGAATAACCTCTATAGGTGCACGTGCGTTTTATGCATGCACATCATTGAAAGAGTTGTTACTTCCGAAAAGCTTAGAGGTGATCAAGGCTGCTGCGTTTGGTAATTGCAAGAGCCTGTCTCAGATAACGATTCCAGACAGTGTAAGAAATATCGAAAGTTCTGCATTTTCAAATTGTACCAATTTGCAGGAATTAACACTCCCTGAGGGAGTTCAGGAAGTAGCCGACAATGCTTTCTCTGGCTGTACATCTTTGACGAAAGTTTCTATCGAAAGTGAACAGGTATCTTTAGGTGCCAATGCTTTCCTGGGCTGTACTTCTCTGAAATCGATGAGCAGTGCGGGCAGGCTTGCATTAGGCGATTCTGCCTTTGACAGTTGCACAACATTGGAAACATTTGACTGTAAAGGCGGTGTGACAGCAGTAGGGGCAAAGGCCTTTTATAACTGCGGTAAGTTACGCGCAATTACTTTGGCGGAGCCACTGTCGGAGATCAGAGGACATGCTTTTAACGGCTGCAGCAGCCTGACGGAAATTACGTTGCCCAAAACAGTGACGCAGATTCGTACCTATGCATTTCATGGCTGTAAATCCCTGAAGGATATTTATATTTTGAATGGAAACTGTAAGATTTATTCGAATGCCAACACAATTTCTGCGACTGCGGTTATTCATGGACAGGCAATATCCACAGCGAAGGAATATGCGTCTCAGTATAAGCGAAAATTTGTGGCACTCAGTGATGATAATACAGGGGAGAACAACGGAAAGGATGATCCGAAAGCAGATATGCCGGAAGTGGGGAAAAAGGGTGATCTGTATGATGATGTTCTTGAAACATCTGGCTGGCGCTATGAAGCCATCAAATATGTGAAGGATCATGGCATCATGAACGGTATCTCCGGCACCCGCAACTTTGCACCGGACGAGCCTTTGACCAGGGCCATGTTCGCCACCATCATTTACCGCATGGAAGGCTCGCCGAAGGCATCCTATTCTGCAAAGTTCCCGGATGTGCCCGATGGCAACTATTTCAGCGTGCCGATCATCTGGGCAAATAAAGCAGGCATCATCAATGGCCACAGCAACACCGGCCTGTTCGGTACCCGTGAAAACATCACCCGTGAGGATATGGTCGTGATCATGTACCGCTATTGCAAGTACAAGAGTGTTGCCACCGCTGACTGGGCTGATCTGGGGCAGTATCCGGATGAGGGAGAAGTATCCGGTTACGCAAAAGAGGCTGTCCAGTGGGCCGTTGCCAACGGCATCATCAAAGGCCGGAGCAATACCGGGATGCTGGATCCTAAGGGAAATGCAACCCGGGTAGAGACCGCAGCTGTCATCCAGCGGTTTATGAGAAATATCAGATAAATGCAGAATATGGAATTATCCTGATTTTTTTCGGCAGAGCTACCGGAATGAAACTGTAATCAAAAAACAGAGGGAAATCTGCAAAATAAGTGAAAAAGTAAAATGGGGGAGTATTATGAGGAGAAGTAGGAAAGGGTTGACGTTGCTGCTGGCAGGAAGTGTTATATTTTCTGTCAATATCGGCCTGGTATATGCGGCAGAATTACCGGAGAAGGATATATCATTAGAATCTGAAGAGATGGCGATATTCGAAGAAGATTTCACGGAAGAGGATGAATCTGAAATTAATGAAATAGAACCGGAAAGTGCATATGATGAATCGGAAATGATGATATCAGAGGAACGGGAAGAAACCGAAAGTATTTTCATTCAAAATTTTCAAGATGAAAATTTTCGACAATATTTGTCTGAAGTTGTAGATCTTAACCATGATGGAGAGTTATCTTTTGAGGAACGAAATGCAGTAACTGTTCTTAATCTAAATGATAAAGGAATAAAGTGTTTGGATGGGTTAAAATATTTTCCCCTATTGGAAGAACTTTATTGTTCTGGTAATTCTCTGTCTGGGTTATATTTGAATGAAAACCCCAGATTGAAAGTATTGGAGTGTGAACAAAATCTGGTGAAAATTAACAGATGGGATTATAACATGGTCTTGGATCGGGAGATTACTCACGCTAAGGAAAGAATGACTAATATTTATAATGTGGAATGCGGAGAGTTTTGCAGTATAAATATTATAGATTTTTCGAAAGATGGGTCTTATGATTGGGATTGTGGAAATGGTTTTTTTATTCATGTGATCTTGAAAGTCCCGGATTTGATTATGCACGGGAAAGCGGGAGATGCGATTGAATGGGAATACAATATTGACACACAGGCACTTTTGTTTTCCGGATCCGGAAATATGTATGATTATTCTGATTATTATAGCAGTATGACTTTACCACCTGAATGGAGCTGTTGGAAGGATCATATAAAAGAAATATGGTTTGATGATGAGATTACGCATATAGGAGATAGGGCTTTCTATGATTTTCAAAATATGCAGTGTTCGTTAAAAATGCCTGAGAAACTGGAATCTGTCGGACAATATGCGTTTTATGGATGCCGGAGGATATGTGGAGATTTGGTGTTCTCAGATACTACAAAAGAAATCGGGTATGGTGCATTTGGAAATTGTAGAGGACTAAGGGGAAAATTAATTCTGGGAGCGGGAATGGAAACTATTAAATCTGAGGCATTCTCTTATTGTGGCTTTACAGGGGAACTGGAACTGCCGGAAAGATGTCCGAGGATCGAAAGCAAGGCATTTTATGGATGTAGTGGTCTGACAGGAAATCTGATAGTTCCAAGTGACATGACGATTTCTTTTGATAGCTTTTCCGGGTGTACAGGTTTGAATGGAGTTGTATGGTTTAAAGAAAATAGTGATAAAGTTTCATATATAAACAGAGGTGCTTTTTGGGGATGCTATAACATAAAAGCCGTTGTAATAGAAGAAGGAAATAGAAAAATAAATGAGGATGCATTTAGAGGTTGTAATCCTGACATGATTTTTTATGGGATACCAAACTCGGAAACAGAACAGTGTGTAAAAGAAAATGGTTTTATATTTGAGCCGCTTCGAGCGATTTCCATTACGGAAGAACAACGGAATGTTAAGGGAAGAAAAAATGATGAGAAGGTACTTTCAATAAAAGCTGATGGATGTGGCATTATATTTCGATGGCAGATATATGAGGATGAAAAATGGTCTGACTTAAAAGTCGGAGGAAATCAATGTTATCAGGGGATTGATACACCGGCACTTCGTTTTTTAATAAAAGAAGACGAGATGCAGCAATATCGGTGCATAGTAACAGATATTATGGGAAATGAAAAGATATCCAATGTAATTGAATCAGTTATGATCCCAGAAAATGCAATTTATGAGGATGTACCAGAAGCCTCCGGCTGGCGTTATGAAGCTATCAAATATGTGAAAGATCACGGCATCATGAACGGCATCTCCGGCACCCGCAACTTTGCACCGGACGAGCCTTTGACCAGGGCTATGTTCGCCACCATCATTTACCGCATGGAAGGCTCGCCGAAGGCATCTTATTCTGCAAAGTTTCCGGATGTGCCCGATGGCAACTATTTCAGCGTGCCGATCATCTGGGCAAACAAAGCGGGCATCATCAATGGTCACAGCAACACCGGCCTGTTCGGCACCCGTGAAAACATCACCCGTGAGGACATGGTCGCGATCATGTACCGATATTGCCGGGTGAAAGGACTGGCTTCCGGCGGCAGGGCTGATCTTAGCCACTTCCCGGATGCAGATCAGATTTCCGGCTACGCAAAAGAAGCTATCCGGTGGGCAGTGGCCAACGGGATCATCAATGGCCGGAGCAACACCGGGATGCTGGATCCCAAAGGAAATGCCAGCAGAGTGGAGACCGCGGCCATTATTCAGAGATTTATGACCAAAATCAAATAAAGAACTATTTGGAAAGAAACATTTCTTTATAGAGATGTCTCTTTTTAGCAGAAAAAATACAGATATTTGTTGAAGAGCGTGAATCAATGAGCGTATACTGTAGGTAAGATTTTTCGGAACAAATGAAAAATGAGGGAGGACTATGATATGAAGAAGAGATGGTTAGCCGCAATGCTGGGATTTGCTTTACTCTGGCAGCAGTGCGGAAGTCTGGCACTGGCATCTGAGGTAACAGAGCCTGTGGTGATGCAACAGGAATTGGAAGAAGAGGCGGAGGAAAAAGAACCGCAGCAAGAAAATGCACAGGAAGAAACAAGCAGAGAAGAAGATTCTGAGAAAGCGGAAAACCTGGAAGAAAAAGCGGGGGATGAATCTCCGGATACAGAAGAGAAAGTGCCGGAATCGGATGGAGAAGAAGTGGAAGTACCGGAATCAGAAGAAGGAAAAGATAGTCCTGAGCAAAGAACACTGGAAGATGCGGTAATAGAAGATCAGGAGCTGGAAGCTGAGACCGGAGCAAATGACCCGGGACGAACAGTGGACAATCCGGTAATTCCATCGTGGGATGATGTTTATTTTATGGAATGGGGAAGTAAGACTTCCAATGTAAATTGTTATAATCTTTTGAGAGTCAGCCAAAAAGGAGTCATAACAGTTCAACTGACCAAACCTGTAAAAGAGCAGGGGGATTATGGAAAACTGGATCTCACATTATATGATAGTGACAATGATGTTGTCTGGGAATGTGAGACAGCGAAATCACAGAATGACAGCAGAGCGTATTATGAGTATTCCATTGGTGTGGAACCAGGTATTTATTATTTTAATATTCGAGCAGGATTTGTTGTTTTTAGCGGAGAAAGCCCAGTAAACATAGGGTATGTGTTTTCTTTTGCGCCAAATGAGAATTGCGAGATTGAGCCGAATGATACTATGGGGACAGCGGATTGGCCGGGCATGGGAAAAATGTATACAGGATATTTGGGCAACGAGGGGAGCCGTGATACAGATTACTGGGCGTTTTATTGCGAAGGGGACAAGGAATATGTAGTATATATAGATAACTATGGCGATCTTAGAAAAAATATAAATTCAGCAACATTGGAAACTTCAGATGGAACGTATTGGGACATAGAAGAAATAGATGATGGTTATGAAGATTTGGCTTTTGGAATATATGCACCGTATACGGGGATTTATTATTTAAAGTTAGAGAGTAAATATAATATTTGTCCGACGAAATATGCGATAGGAATGTACCAAGAGGATCAGGAACGCAAATACCCATTATACGATGATATGCCGGAAACCTCCGGTTGGAGATACGACGCAGTGGAATTTGTCACTTATGAGGGAATCATGAATGGCATTTCAGGAACAGGAAACTTTGCCCCGGATGCACCGCTGACAAGAGCCATGTTCGCCACCATCATTTACCGAATGGAAGGACAGCCGACTGCATCTTACAGTGGACGTTTCCCGGATGTGCCAAATGGCAATTATTTCAGCAAACCGATCAGCTGGACAGCTGCCCGTGGAATTATGGTAGGACACAGCAATACAGGTCTGTTCGGAACGCATGAAAATATTACAAGAGAAGATCTTGTGACAGTGATGTATCGCTATGCAGCAACGAAAGGATATAACAGAAGCAAAAAAACATCTCTGGACAAGTTTGCGGATGCATCTCAGGTATCCGGATATGCAAGAGAAGCAATGCAATGGGCAGTGGCTAACGGCATCATCAAAGGCCGGAGCAACACTGGATTACTGGATCCTAAGGGAAATGCAACCCGAGTAGAGACTGCGGCCATTATTCAGAGATTTATGAGTAATATCAGATAATAAAAGAATACATCGATAAAATCAGGGAGACCGTGCCGAAAATACAGGGGTCTCCCTGAATACTTTTTAAGGTCATTGACAGTAAAATTCACCTTTGTTACACTGAAAATGTGATTTAGAGGCATTATAAAAT
>JAGTTR010000013.1 GCA_018223385.1 Oscillospiraceae bacterium Marseille-Q3528 | reverse complement strand
GTATAATAAATGTAGATTTAATAAGAAAACCAAATAATCATTACTGTAAAATGTCAGGTAATGGTAGTCATCATTTATAATTGGAAGGAACAGGTTGGCTTTACCCTAATGGTGGAAAATCCACCATTTTTCCACCCAAACTGTAATTTCTCAGATGAAAACAGGTTTTCTTATCTTTTCTGAAATTGACAGAAAAAGCAGTAAAATCAAGGCTTTGAATGACTTTGGTTAACATAGAATGCAAGTAGTTTTCTGTACTCGGACGAACTCCTAAGCGGAAGGCCGCTGGTTCGAATCCAGTCAGGGACGCCAGCGCACTATCGCGGGAGATTTTTCACGAAATCTTCCGCGTTTCTTCTAATAAAAAAGAGGCTTCATTGATGAAATGCTAAAAAAACAGGGCTTTTATCTAATGAGGAAAAACACCCCGAAACGGTGATTCCGCTAAAAATGGCGCGTGTTTACCGGTGTATCTGGGTGTAAATCTATAAAAAATCGGTCCTGACAGCAAGAAAATGCCGATATTTAGCCTGAGGCTGATGTGATGGAAGAATCGGTTAAGATTCATATTTCTAAACGCATTAGAAATTCAGATTGCGATATTTTAGATTTCTAAAAACAAGCGCCAATATTGAAGAAATCTTTAAAGATGGAGGTAGGAAAACCATGACAGTACGAGAATTGGCAATGCGGCTTAAAGAGATGTATGAGAATAGCAGCAATGAAAAGACAACCATGATTCACTTGTTTGGCATTATGTATGCTGAAGAAATCAAGGGATGTGGATCTACTCCCAAAGAGATTTTGAAGCTTGCCAATATGCCTGAATCTTATCAGACCGAGATAAGCAAAGGTGTCAGGTTATCAAAATATGTTGATGTAAAAGAACGATACTCCAATTTATAAAGACTAACGATATTTTACATAGCCCTGTGGTGACGAAAAATCATCACAGGGCTTTTGTCGTCTCCGGACTTTCCCGGCGGCGGATCAAAACTATGGAGGATATCGTGATGAGAAAAAAGTGAGACGCAAAACCATTCTGATCGATGGGATCAGATACTACGATGACAAGCCGGATACCTGCCGCAAGTGCTTCTTCTGGAAAAACCGCAAGGTCGGCTGTGTGCTTGGTACGCAGAACTGCTACTACCTGGCTGAGGCAGTAAAGACCGAGCAGGAAAAGAAATGTGAGGGCTGCTGTTATGCCAAAGGCCATCCCTGTGTCAGCGCTGTCTGCTACAAGGAATTGGACGCATGGTTCAGAGCTGTCCGGGCTAACCGCGCAAAGGAAGAAGGTGCGGCAAATAAGTAAGAAGGATCAGGTCTTCTGCAGATATGAGAAGCTGACGAGGGCTGCAAAGAGAGAAAATCCCGGGAGTGCATCAGAGCATAAACCCGGAAGCTGCGCTCACTGCCTCTACTATCGACCGGATTTCAAGTATCGTCGGTGCCAGTTCACCAGATGCCCCTATGGCAAGGATAAGGATGTGTTTCGCAAGAAGCCTCTGAAGCGCGATAAATTCTCCTGAAAGCAGGTGGTGACTATGAGTGTTTGATTATTTCTACGGACCTCAGGCAGAACAGTTTGCCTTCTACCGGGTTCCCAAGGTGCTTTTTACAAATGACCGGTTCAAATATCTGTCTGCTGAGGCGAAAACTTTGTATGGCATCTTACTGGACCGCGTTCCCCTATCTGCGAAAAACGGATGGATTGATGAACAGGGCCGCGTGTATATCATCTGCACGATTGAAGAAATCATAGCGGACATGAACTGCGGAAACAAAAAAGTGATCCAGTTGTTATCGGATTTGGAGGACAAGGTCGGTCTCATTGAGAGGAAGCGTCAGGGTCTGGGAAAACCAAACCTGATCTATGTAAAGAACTTCATATCGGTGGATAACCCTGTGGAGAGACATTTCTTGAAATGTCAAAATGACTACTTCTGGAAGTGTCGAAAACACATCTCTTGAAGTGTCAAAAGGACACGGAAATAAGACTGATATTATGAATACTGAGTATAGTGATACCGATTTCTTCTATTCCGGCAGAAGTGTCGGGAAAGGAAGCGAAGCGATGCGGATCCGAACTCACTATGAGGATTATTTCAGAGAATCTCTCGAGCTGGATTATCTTTCCCGGGATAGGACACTTGATCAGGATACCATTCAGGCTATGGTCGATCTCATGGTCGATGTATGTTGTTCCACAAGAAAAAGCATTCGTATCAATCGGGAAGACATGCCAATCGAAGTCGTAAAAAGTCGATTTATGAAGCTGGATGCAGAGCATATCAAATATGCGCTGATGACACTGGCAAACAACACAACCCGCGTTAAGGACATGAAGCAGTACACGCTGGCAGTCCTCTACAACGTGCCAACTACCATCAGTTCTTACTATCAGAACTGGGTACAGCACGACATGGCCAATGGCTTGATCTAGGAGGTGATCATTATGTCGAGAGCCACAATCATGGCTGTTGTTAATCAGAAAGGTGGAACCGGAAAAACTACCACCTGCGAAAATCTGGGCATTGGCCTTGCCAATGAGGGAAAAAGAGTGCTGCTCGTGGACACGGATCCGCAGGCGTCTCTAACCATTGCCCTTGGACATCCCAGACCGGATGATCTTCCGGTCACACTGACCGACCTGATGGCGAAGGTCATGCAGGATCAGCCCATCGCACCTAAGGAGGGCATCCTGTCACATGAAGAAGGCGTGGATCTTGTTCCTGCAAATATCACGCTGTCCGGTATGGAGGTATCACTGGTCAACGCCATGAGCCGCGAAACGGTTTTAAGGCAGGTTTTAGATGCTTTGAAATTTCAGTACGACTATATTCTACTGGACTGTATGCCTTCCCTGGGCATGCTGACCGTTAATGCGCTTGCCGCATCGGATCAGGTTCTCATTCCGGTCCAGGCAAACGATTTGTCAGCAAAGGGTCTGGAGCAGTTGCTTCAGACGGTGAACAAGGTCAAGCGTCAGATCAATCTCAAGCTTCGGATCGAAGGAATTCTGCTGACTATGGTGGATCTTCGTACCAACTTTGCAAAGGAGATCAGTACGCTGATCCGCGATACCTACGGCAGCAAGCTGAAGGTCTACGACGCAGACATCCCTCGCTCCGTCCGTGCTGCGGAAATCAGCGTGGAGGGCGTGAGTATTTTCAAACACGATCCGGGCGGCAAGGTCGCTGAAGCCTACCGGGTCTGACAAAGGAGGTGTTAGCGAATGCCGAAAAGAGGCGGAAACATCAGCTTGACCAGCTACGATGATATCTTTGAAACGGATGAGAGCCGTGCAGAGAGTCAGCTGGAACGAGTGCAGAATATCAGCATCAGCGAGCTGGTGCCCTTTAAGGATCATCTCTTCAAGGTGGTCGATGATGAAGCCATGCTTCGAACAACGGAGAGCATCGCACAGTACGGTGTGCTGACACCTCTGATTGCCAGGCCGCTGGAAGGCGGTTATGAGATCATCTCAGGACACCGCCGTGCCCATGCTGCTGAACTGGCAGGGCTTACGGAGGTTCCGGTTCTTGTAAGGCAGATGGATGATGATGCCGCCACGGTGCTCATTGTCGATTCCAATCTTCAGAGAGAAAACATTCTGCCCAGTGAGAGGGCTTATTTCCGTCAAAGGGAAAAATCAGGCCCGTTTTATCCGCCTGTCCTCTCTGGAGGACGGCTATACCGAGGCAGATCTGCGAGCTCATTTCCTCGGACAGCAGGAACACAAGCCGAGAGAAAAACGCAACTACCACACAGATGCCCGCCCCTTCAATCGTGTCATTGATATCCAAAGCAAGCTACAGAACAAAGGTGCCGGATATCAACGCTGGGCATCGATTTATAACCTGAAGCAGATATCGAAGACGCTGCTGTTTCTGCGGGATCATAAGATTGAAAGCATGGAGCAACTGGACCAGCTTGTACGGCAGCAGACGGCCAAAAGAGATGCCTTGCTTTCTTCTATTCAGCAATCGGAAAAGCGACTAGCGGAGATTGGCACTCTGAAAAAGCATATCATCAATTATTCCAAAACGCGGGCCACTTATGAGGAGTACCGCAAAGCCGGTTACAGCAAAAAGTTTCTGGAAGCACATCGGGAAGAGATTACGATTCATAAAGCGGCAAAGGTGGCTTTCGATGAATTGGGCGTAAAGAAACTTCCAAGGGTAAAGGATCTGAGTGTTGAATATGCTGAGGTGCTGGCAGCAAAAAAACAAACCTATGCCGAATACAGACTGGCGAAAGATGATGCCCAGGAGCTTCTGATTGCTCAGAAGAATATCGCTTCTCTCTACGATGCAGAGCGTAAGGAAGAAGAGCAGAAACGCCGGAAGGATGAACAAAGCCATTAAGTCTGGATAATCAAAAGGTCTGGGTAACAGTCATGGTACTGCTACTCAGACCTTGCTTTTTTAGTGTTTCGAAGAAACGCGCAGCCATCACGAAGTGATGATCGATAAGGGTTTGTGAATATCCCAACAAGCAAGTTGTCCCGTCTCGGGATAACGCTGTTTTCGCAGGACTTGGCCAAGGAAACATTGCTTGCAAATTAGTGAGGTGCGTAAAATTTTGGGCAACAGGAAGCGTAAAACAGATTGATTTTCCGCGAGGTTTAGAGTAAAATAAATAATTAGAACGGTAAGTCCTTTTTTGCAAAGAACGGAGATTTGCATGAATTATTTATCAATAAAACAGACATCAGAAAAGTGGAATGTCTCAGCAAGATGGATCAATGATCTATGTGTGGAAGGTAGAATTCCCGGTGCTACCAAAATTGGCTCATATTGGGCTATTCCGGAAGATGCTCAGAAACCCAAAGATGAGAGGATTAAAAGTGGACGATATATAAAAACAGAGAAAAATGTTAGAGTTCATGATTAGCTGGATGAGGGCGTATAAATGATAAAATACTTTTGTAAAAAGTGTGGCATTGATGCCGAAAGAAGTGAATGTCCTGTTTGCGGACAACGAACAGATGTTGAAAGTAAAATATTTTGGTGTGATTCATGTAAAGTGCCTATTTATGATGAAGAATGCCCGATATGCCATACAAAGGGAAGGTATTTAACCTCTGATATTAGACCAGTTTTTCCAGAAGAACGATTATTGCTTGAAATAATCCTCAACAAGCCGTTGGCGTTTGTTAACTCCTCTGTTTGGAATGGAACAGGTAACCGGTATTACGTTGATGGCAAGAAAATTTCGCTTTCTATTTCTAAAGTAAATGATTTGGACCCGGAAGAAATACGGCATCAGTTAGATCTGTACAAGTCACAAAATGATAGCTCATATTTCGATGAGATGATTGAGCGTTGGATTGTGGCCAATTCTGCCCGCTATCATTTTATAACTACAGAGGCAAAGCAGTTTATAAGAGAGCATTCAAAGAGATATCTCAATGATGATACTGCATCGGCATTTGTTTCGTTTTCTGGCGGCAAAGATTCTACTGTTGTTAGCGATCTTGTACGTAAAGCATTAGGAACTCCATCTATAATTCATATTTTCGGAAATACTACGCTTGAGTTTCCGCATACTTATGAGTATATCAATCGTTTTCGACAGGCAAATAGAAAAACGCCTTTGCTGAGAGCGGAAAATAGAGAACAAGATTTCTTTAATCTCTGTGAAACTTTTGGTCCGCCTAGCAGAACGTTGCGTTGGTGTTGCACTATATTCAAAACTGGTTTTATTGGCGAGAAGATATCAAAAACTTTTGGTGAGACAAAAACAGTTTTAACTTTTTATGGTATACGACGCAGTGAGTCCGCTAGCCGCAATAATTATGAAAGATCCTCGACCGGTAAAAAAATAAGCAAGCAGTTAGTTGCATCTCCTATTATAGATTGGATGGATTATGACATTTGGCTGTATCTTTTGACTGCCAAATGTGATTTCAATGACGCATATCGTCTTGGGTATACCCGAGTGGGATGCTGGTGTTGCCCGAATAATAGTCAATGGTCTCAGTTTTTGGCAAGTGTATATATGCCAGAGCTTTATCAAAAATTCCATAAGATATTATTGGATTTTGCAGAGAAGATGGGTAAAGCTGATCCTGAGGATTATGTGCGAAGCGGAGGCTGGAAAGCGCGTCAAGGAGGCGCAGGTATAGAACTAAGCAAAAATGTTGCAATCGAGTTTAAACCGTGCGCTACAGATGCTAAGAGTTTTAATTACCAATTAAACAAGCCAATAACCAATGAACTGTATGAATTGTTCAAGCCATTTGGTGATTTAAACTTTGAGATGGGAAAGGCCAGGCTGGGAGAAGTTTTCGTATTGGATTATCATACAAAGCAGCCCTTAATAAAAATTCAAGGTCGTTTAGGTACGAATGAACTAAGACTTTCCATCTTGGGGTCGCCTATTGCCGCAAGAACAAAGATTGTAGAGATTGAATTGAAGTTTAAGTGCCAGATTACCAAATACCAATTGTGCTCTGGCTGCCATGCATGTGAAAACATATGCAGGCATGGCGCAATAAAACTAATTAAAATCGGAGAAGATGATACAGCATATCAATATGTGATCGATGAGAATAAATGCGTTCATTGTTTTGAATGCATCAATCATTACACGGGTGGTTGCTATATGAGACGCGTTCTTTTGCCGAGAGGAAAGGGTTATTCTGAAAATGCATAATAAAATAAAAAAGGTCCGGTTAAAGGGAAATGAATCCTTTAATTTCCGAGAAGGATGGATAAGAAAAGGCGTTAGGTGCATCAGTAAATATCCTATGTTGTTTTCTCGAGACGATGTGATGGAACAACTTGGCGTCGGAAGTAAAATGGTTAAGTCCATAAAGTATTGGCTATTGGCGACAAATATTTGTGTTGAGAGATACACGAATAGTGGGCGCTCTCGAGAGCTGGAATTAACAGAGGACTACGGCCAAATCATTAATCGATATGACCCTTATTTAGATGATATTTTTACTCTTTTTACGCTTCATTATCAAATTGTAAAAAATGATGCATTGTGTATAACATGGAATCTTTTCTTTAATGAGTATGATGGAGTTGATTTCACTAAGGAAGACATGGTGTCGGTATGTGGAGCTTTGCTCAATAAACGCCTCGATGAGGGAAGCACGTTCTCTGAAAGTCTGTTTTCTGATGACTGTGCAAGTGTGTTGAGAATGTACTTAAACTCATCCGAAGTTGAAGACCCGGAAGAGAGCTTGCAGTGCCCATTGTCTAGTCTTGGCTTATTAGCTAAAAGTACTAGGAGTAAAAATTCATATATAAAAACTGCGCCAGCAAAAGATCAACTGGATAAACTGGCCGTTTTGTATGTTATTGTTAGTAATCTGCCAGAAGGAAAACAATCTATTAGAATAAATGAACTGGTTACGTCCGAGAATAATATCGGTCGAGTCTTTAATTTGAATAGAGTCAAAGTTAATGAGTATTTAGATCAACTTAGAGTTGCAGGTTACTTGACGATAAACAGAACAGCAGGCTTGGACATGATATATTTGAACGAAGCCATGACTCCTGCTAGTGTGCTGACTAAGTACTATGAAGAAACCCAGGTGAGGTAACGTATGAAGTACAGTGATTTTATTGAGGTCAACGAAGGCTTTCAAACCTCGATTAATCTTGAATACGATCTAAATAAAATTGAAAAAGTTAGAAGTTATATTCCTACGGAACAATCCGTAAAGATACTGGAGACCTTTTTGCACTCTTTTTACTTTAATAATGAAAGCCAAAACAGAGCGACAGTTCTCATTGGCCCATACGGAAGAGGAAAATCACATCTTCTATTGGTATTGACGGCCTTGACATCAATGGATGCTTTTGGATCCTATGATTACACAATTAAGCAGGCAAAGGAAACGCAGTTAGAACTGTGCGAAAAAATAGCAAGGATAGACCAAGAAGTAGGTGCTTTAGCATTGTCGGTAGTAGAGAATAATATCCGGACACTTCCGATTATCATCAATAGTAATACTACAGATATTAATCAGGCATTTTTGATGGCAATCAAGGATGCACTTGAGAAAGCTGGGTTGGAGGAACTCCTGCCTAATACCTATTTTGATGCTGCGATTGAAGTTATTGACAAATGGAAAGCTGAATATCCGCATGTTATTAAGCGCATCGCCGTCGAGTTGAAGAAAAGCAAAAAAAGCATAGAAGCGTTGTATACCGGTTTAAAACAGTTTGATCAGGATTCTTATTTTGACTTTTGTGAGATCTATCCGGTTGTTGCTGCAGGAACAACATTTAATCCATTGAGTAATATGGATGTCGTTAAGCTGTATCTAGCCGTAGTTGATGCATTGTGCGAACAAACAGAGTACTCAGGAATAAATATCATATTTGATGAGTTTAGCAAGTTTCTAGAAGCAAATTTGGATGCCAGTAAAATGTTGAATTTTAAAATAATTCAGGATATGGCAGAGGCTTCAACACGCAGCGGAAAAAAACAAATCCACTTTACATGTATTACCCATAAAGATATTTTAGATTATTCTTCGGGCGATAGTTTTAAAACTGTCGAGGGAAGATTTAATAAAATCAGATACATTGCATCATCAGAACAAAGTTATGAATTGATTGCGAATGCAATTTCAAAAAAGCCGGCATTTAACGCTTTTTATTTAACAAACAAAGAGCTCTTCCAGGGCCTGATTGATGTGGCATCAGTAGTAAATGTTTTTGATGAAATGGCGACGGAAAGTTTTGAGAAAAAGGTGGTAGAAGGGTGCTTCCCTCTTGCACCTTTAAGTGCGTTCGCTCTTTTGCGCGTTAGTGAATTGGTGGGTCAAAATGAAAGAACACTATTCACTTTTTTGGCCAAAAATGATCCTCACTCCTTGCTGGAATTTATGATTTGCGAGAGGCCCACGGCGGATTGTGTAACTATTGATCTGATATATGATTATTTTCAGGACCTTCTTAGAAAGGAGATCTTTAATACAGCAATTCACAGTGTATGGGCAAAAACGGATACTGCATTGAGACAAGTGAATAGCACATCAGAGAAAGAAATCTTAAAAGCTATAGCTATCATTTCCATGATACAAGACGAGCGTTTTAAGGCGATACCGTCACATATTAAAGCTGCACTCATGATGGATGATGATGTTTTTTCTACAGCAGTTTCTCAATTACAGAAAAAGCATATTATATCACAGCGAGACTCTTCAGAATTTGTGTTGCTTACTGCAAATGGAGTTGATGTTCAGAAAAATGTTGAGAATTATGTAAATTCCAAAGTGTCAAAAGTAGACTGCGCAGATATTTTGGAATCTTCGTTTTCGCAAGGATATGTCATTCCGCGAAGATATAATGATCAATATGCAATGTTGAGATTTTTTAGAAGAGTATTTTTGGATGCTTCCACTCTTCTTGCCTATACTTCTGGCGAACAACTTTTAACAGATTGTCCATACGATGGATTGATCGTTAATGTTGTTGCTATTGGGAATAAGAAAGATTTGATTCTTTCACATCTTAAAGCTTTTAAAACTACGCCAGAGATAATCGTATGCATTAGTTCTTTTGAATACGAATACGAAGCTCAGTTGAAGAAACTTGTTGCGATTCAGCATTTGAAAAAAAGCGATTATGCTAAAGATCCGCATTATATGGAGGAGATTGAGTATTACGAAGAGGACCTAGCAAAACAGGTCCGCAATGCCATTTTAACTTCATATTCTGAGAGCAGTCGTTTTAGTGAGTACTTCGGAGCAGAGGGCAAACTGGATATTATGCGTCCAGCGGATCTAAACCAGTATGTTTCTTCCGTATGCTTTGCAAGATATGAATACACGCCAGTAATTAATAATGAAATGGTGAACAAAAGGGTTCTGAATGCTCAGAACCTCAAAGGTCGGAACTTGGCAATTTCATGGGTGTTAGATCACGCTGAAGATTTGGAAATACCTTGCATGGAAGGATATGGACCGGAAGTAAGTATTTTCAAGTCAGTCTACGCATTCACTGGTCTGGCAAAATCAGAGCAAGTTGATGATCAGGGTATCTGTCGCGTTATTGGCGTGATTCGTACTTTTATTGAATCTGCGGAGAATAACAAGAGCTCTTTTGGCGAACTGTATCGCATACTCGAGTTGCCCCCGTATGGTTTGCGTAAAGGTATTGTTCCGCTTTTCGTTGCATATGTAATACGTCATTACAAGGAAACTGTAACTTTGTATTACAAGAACAAAGAGGTTGAACTCAGCGCAAATGTTCTAAGTGCAATCAATGACACCCCTGATGATTACATGCTTTTAGTTGAAGCAGGTACCCAGGAACGTGAAGAATACTTAAACACGCTTTCTGCATTATTCGCGCAGTATGAGGACTTAACATATACAGGTGCGAGTCGTGTGTTTTCTATCGTAAAAAGCATGCAAACCTGGATGCGGTCATTACCGGATTATACCAAAAAATATACTCGTTATGATTATAACGGAACGGTTGTACGAGTAGATAACAGTACAAAGATCGTAAGGAATGACTTGCTGAAATTTGAGATTAATGCTCACGAAATACTCTTTGAGAGATGGCGTGAAAAACTCAGCACAACCAATGATTATTTAGAATGTGCAGCTGAGATATGTAGGGTTAAAGAGCTTTTGGACATGCATATCTTTGACTTCCGCAAATGTGTGACAGATTATTTAATAGCATTGTTTGTTCCGGGATATACGGGAACCCTTTCCAAGGCATTGAAAATCTGGTACGAGAAACTTCCAGACTCGACGAAACGTCATGTGTTTGACTCTGATGCCAATGCTCTAATGGTACTGGCAGAAAAATGGGTATCCTATGATGATCAGCGGCTATTAAATGAACTGGCGATAATAATCGTGTCTATGGCAATTGAGGACTGGACCGATCAGTTAGCAGATCGCTTTAAACAAACAATTTCAGCAATAGTTGAACGTATTAATAGTTATGTTGAATCTGAAGGAACAGTACATAACGGTAAATTGTTAATTAGCATGCCGGGAGTTCATATTGAAAAATCATTTGCAGATGCAGAAATCTCGCCATTAGGACAAACTGCTTTGAGTAATCTTAAGGCTGTTTTTGAGGAATACAATGATGCTATAGAGCCTGATGAGCAATTGGCAATCATAGCGAAGTTGATTGGCGATGTGATACGTTAAGGAGAATATTATGATTTATTTGGATAATGCGGCAACATCCTTTCCAAAACCAGAAATCGTTTATCAAAGAGTGGATTATGTTCAAAGAACCTTAGCGGTAAACGTAGGGCGCGGAAGTTATAAGGTAGCGAATGACGCCATGAAGATCGTAGATGAAACGAGATACTTAATGGCTAAGTTGGTAGGTGTCGATAATTCGAATAATGTTGTATTGACTCCGTCGGCAACAATTGCAGCAAATGAGATAATATATGGGCTCGAATGGTCGCAGTTTAAGAATGTATACGTGACCCCCTTTGAACACAATGCTATAGCTCGGCCTTTGCAAATAATAAAAGAGCAGTATGGGGTAAAAATTATCCAGCTACCGTTCGATCCTGTCTCTCAGCGGTTTGATGATGAAAAAGCAGAAATTTTGTTTTCAAAGCATTCACCGGATTATGTGTTTATAAATTACGTAAGTAATGTAACCGGCTTGATTACCCCAGTGAAAACTATTTCGTCATTAGCAAAAAAACATAATGCTGAAGTTATTGTTGATGGATCTCAAGCAGTTGGACTCGTTGATATTAACCTTGAACGAGACGGTATTGACTATCTGGTTTTTGCGGGACATAAGACACTATATGCTTCCTGGGGAATCGGTGGGTTTGTTTCGAAACAAAAGCCTGGGTTAAGGCCCCATTTAGCTGGAGGTACGGGGTCCAATTCTTTGGAGTTATCTATGGGAAACGACGGACCCATAAGTTATGAACCAGCTAGTCCCAACATTATTGCTATAGCCAGCTTAAATCAGTCCCTTAAATGGATTGAAGAGGTTGGAAGGCAGGCTATTTGGAATCACAAGAAACAATTAGTCGGTATGCTTGTTGATGGATTAAAGGAACGGGATTGTGTTCTCTATGTTCCAGCGGATATTGATAACCACACCAGTGTCGTGTCTTTCAACATCGAGGGATATACCGCAAGAGAGATAGGCACGATCTTGAGTCAGGATTTTGATATAGCGGTCCGCACTGGCTATCATTGCGCGCCTTGGATTCATGACTATTTAGGAACAAAAGAAAGCGAAGGAACTGTACGAGTGAGCGTTGGCTATTTTAATACAACTGATGACATAGAGGCATTATTAGATGCGCTTGATGAGTTATAAGGAAGGCGGGGAAAGACTAGATGAATGGATTTGTTGAATATTTAAATTCCACGAATAATGTAGGCGGTAACTCTACTGGTTCTCTAGCCGAAACGCAGGTCAAGAGTAAGTATTTTGACCTTGTTAAAGTCAATCGCAAATTGGGAACCTTTATATCCGATACGGTAAAGGGTAAGGATTATCATGCTTTCATATTAACTGGACATGCGGGTGATGGAAAAACTAGTGTTTTGGTCCAAGTGCTGAAAGAACTTCAGTATCTCTATCATGGCGAAGGCCTGAATAGGATTAAAAGCTACGGGGATTTCATGTATGTCAAAGATATGAGTGAAATTGCTGAGGAGCAACAAACTGAAGTATTACGTCAGTCTCTTGAAGCACCGCAGACTAATCAGAGTAGTCTCATCATCAGTAATACTGGTCCGCTATTAAATACTTTTCTGAGGTTGGCTGCATATTCAAGAAAAATGCAAGGAGCGTCTTTTGATGAGGAGGACAGAATCGAGCTTCAGTCAAAGCTGCTTTCCCAGTTGGATACCAACTCAGATGAAGAAATAGTAGTCGAAGGATATCCCTTCTATTTGGTTAATATTGCTCGCGTAGATAATGTGTCTTTTTCTACCCAAATCCTTAAAAAACTGGTTGCTGAAGAATTATGGGTCCCCTGCGGACAATGCAAATGCCAAGAGAAATGCCCTATTTATAACAATGTGAAAAGGGTTAGAACACAGTTGGATAGAGTATCTAGGTTTGTTGAGAGCCTATATCGTTATCTATATGAGAATGATAAGCGTATGACGATCCGCCAGATGGTTGGACAATTAAGCTATGCGTTGACTGGAAATTTGACATGTGATTATGTCGAAAATCATTACATTAAGGAGCCCTTTTTTAATTATAGCTTTGCGAATCTATTTTTTGGTTTTGTGGGTTTGAATGAATCACGAAATAGTTGGCAGATTAAAGGTGTTTCGCAACTGAGACTTTTGGGATTAGACAGGATAGCATTGGATGTTGATTATAAGCTTTTTGTAAATAACGACTTTCAATCGTTCTTTACCCCGGATGTATCGAATGAATTATTAGAGCTGAAGAAAAAACATCAAAAGCTTTACCAGATATTGGATGAGGAGTCGGCACATTCTGCATCAGCGCAATCGGATGAAGCAAAATTGCGCAGGGCCATTAGACGTTTTTATATAATGTTTAGCGCTGATTTGAAAGAAGACATCATCTTTAATCAGTTATTTGGAAGACATTATACTTTATACGAAAGTCTCATTTCGAAAAAACAACCTAAATCTGTACTTCGTAATGTTCAGACTCTTACCTTCAAGGCACTATACATCAAAAATACAGGTTTTCTACCTGATGGATCCAGTGAATTGCCATTGACATTGCGAAGGGACAATAGTGTTTTTCAAAATGTTATGCTTGTGTTAGGGTCTGTATCTAAAAATGACCTGGTCATTGTTCAAAAACCAGTTTCCAGTCATTTTGAAGACTCGGATGGAAAACAGAGGCTATACCTGAATATCAACGGGCAATATTTCATGCTTACCTTACCTATGCTTTCATATTTTGAGGATTTAGTACAAGGCTCGATTTCATCAAATAGTAATCCTGCCCTGACACATGGAATCGCTAAGCTGGATACGCTTCTTTTGGATGAATATGGTGAGGACTTGCCTGATGGCGAGGATGACTGCGAACTCAAACTATTAATAAACACTACAAGAGGACAAGAAATACGGTACTTTGCCTTTGATGGCAGCAAGTTAAGCATTCTGTCTTAATTTATCGGAGGGAATACTATGGAAATGTTTCCTGTGAATTATGACAAAAAGAAAGTGACTTCTTTACAAAGTAGACTCTTTGGACACCGATTAAAACCAAGGCAGTCTAAGTATGAATATTTGATAGAGTTTTTACAGGTCGCTATCTCGCCTAAGAAGAATTCTAGAACAGAGAAATCATATAAGGAAATGTTCCCCATTGAGAGGGAGGGTATAAAAGATGCTTTGGTGTATTTCCCCCAGAGCAGGATTGCATTGAAACGCTTTATCTTTATGCCGAAGAGCAAAATTGATGGAAAAGCCGAAGTAGATAAAATTGCTTACGAAGAATGTATTCGTATTATGGAAAAAAGTGTTCAAGGTGGCAATCCTATTACTCGAAAAACAAGTATTTCTATTGTTCAAAATCTGCTAGATGGATTTAGTGCAGTAAATCAGAATCGCTCATGGTTCGATCAAAATTTGCTTCCTATATGTCCAGAAGTAATTCTGCCTGAAGGAATGGGAGTCAAATCTTGGCGTAAAAAACTTGATTTTCAAACCGGCGAGGCAGATATCGACCAGAAGTTTGATTTTCATAAGTATACGTATATGTGCCGTGGTGGAGAAATATATTACCTCCACCTGCTGAGTGCTGTTAATCAGTTTCCAGAATATGCAGGACGAATCGAAACTCGATTAAAAAGCATGATAGGAAGTTTTCCGCAGTTCTCTTATTTGTGTAATTTCGTGCAGAATACTTGGGATGACTATATGCTGGTACCTTTGGAAGACAAGAAGACTCTGTCGAAAGAACTTACCGTAATACCGGCTTCATATGAAAAGCGAAATGAATATACCTTGTCGGAGCTGAATAACTTCCTCAACAGCAAGTCTCATCCATTTGAGAAAATGGAAATCTTAGCAAACGGAATTATTCTTCAAATGCTTCGCATGATGTATTTGGCGGCGTCAACAGATAGTGAAAGTAATTGCTGGGTTGTCGATGTTAACTGTAAAGGATATGAGAGTGCAGAAACAAAGAAACTAGCAATTTCTGCTTTTAATCATAACGAGGAAGTTATCTGTAAGTATTTATACAGAGGGCTAGAAGAACTACGAGTTGAGTTAGGAATAACTGATGATCAGAAGGCAATCAAGGATGCGGCAGATGATTCTTATAGACTGTTCCGGAAACTCGGCAAAAATATAGGTATTGTTATACCGGCAAAGGGTCCGGGAATGCGTTTTTCTCTTTCTGAAGATGTGATTAAATTTTTGGTGTTATCCATTATTCCTCCTCAGAAAATGATTACTCTGGATGAATTCATTGGTCTATTGTATGCACACTATGGAATAGTAATTGGACCGGATCAGTATCGCCAAGAGATGGAAAAGGGATCAGTAAAAAACATAGGTAATCTGTCTTTCTTGGAAGAAAACAAGCTTGCTTTTTCTCAGAAGCTGAAAGAATGTGGGTTTTTACGAGACCTATCTGATGCAACTGCTATCGTTGAAAATCCGTACGAAAGCGAGGATGTGATATGAAGCAATTAGTTGATGTTTTGTATCGTGAGATAAAGAGTCAAATCCAGCCGGCGCAGGCTAATATAGTCAGAATAGAAGGTATTGATAATCCTATAATCTATCAAAGAATTTGCCAGCAGCTGATTGCGGACGATACTATTGATACGGTTATTCCTAAGATTACAAAGGAAAAATACGTGGCATTTCAAAATGCTGGAAAGAGCGAATGGGCTCAGGCTCTTTTTTATCTTCACAAAGGAAGTAATTCAATTTTTTCCGATGCGATTAGTGACGAGTATGCGGATAATAGTTTTGTTGATTTTAATAACGCAATTACCAAGTGGCGTAATGAATCGGCAGGCTTTTCAGGATGCACTGTACTAATATTGCTCATGGGAACTGAGCTGGCACAAGATACAGGTGGCTTGGCAGATACTTCTTTTGTGATTTCTCCTTCGGAAATCATTACAAATCTGAGCAAAGATTACAGTACCTGGTTTGCGTCTGTAATGGAAGAAAATGACATTCACGAGGACTATAAGAAGGCTATACATACATTGTATAGAACAATTTTCTCACAAATCAGTACAGACATATTTAAGCTGAGTGATTTTGTTGATAGTCTCTCAGAATTCGATTTTTCATCAGTACAAGAACTGGTTGCACATATTTGTGAAACACTGAATTCTACATGGGGGATTCCAAGTGTAATCGACAGAAAAGCTGTTCCTAAAGTAAGCGCGTTGAATAAAGGTACTTTATCGAGTGCAAAAATAATTACTAGCGCTATAAAGTTTATAGAACGAGCTGACGATATTCCGACAGCTTCAGCGTTTAACAAGCTCAAGAAAAAATTTGACCAGTATGTTGTTAATGTTGGGTTGGATATATCGCTTCCATTCCCGGCAGATGCACCAGTATTTGCAGATTATGCTGAATTCCAGGCTTGTGTAATTGACTTCTTGCAGGGAATCGATTTGGAACTAAATCGTAGTAAGCTGCTTCAAGTAGACTATGCGATCATAAACGCGATTGTAGGCACAAAGCTCCCGGTAACCCCTAAGGAAAAGGTGGCCGTATATGTCGGGTCTCCTGTGGAAGCATATTCTAGAAGCTTTTTGGATATTGCCAATAGTTTTTATGAATCGTTTAAAGTGTTTCCAACAAAAATAAAGGTTCGTGTTGATAGAATCTCTTTATCTGACTGTACAGATGATCAAAAAGAAGATTCTTTTATGAATATTTGTAATTTTGCTGGAGGAATTCTGAAATTCTTTAACGAGCTCACGATTGATGTAGACGGGGAAATTCTGTCATTCGAATACGATGATCCGGATTGTGACGATCCGTTTGATTTCGCAAACTATGATTCAGTAGCAGATAGAATAAAAAGCACTGGTAAATGGGGCGATCCATGCAAGGTGATGTTTAATGCTACCGCAACAAATGATGAACACACACATAAATATGAGTTTAGGTGGGCCTTCTCCCCGTATACCCCATGGTTGAACGCGTTTAGTTATTTGGCGGATGTTTTCTACTCTAAGGGAACAACATATGCCTTACCGACAATAGTTACCTGCGATAACGTGCAGGACTATTTGGATTGTGAAAGTGAAGATGAGTTTTATGCGCATCTTCAGCAGTTCCGTGGACATGCTTTATATGACGAGCATAAAAATGCAATAAGATCATGCTTTGGCAGCCCAATTACAGGACTGTTTGATTTGGTGTGCAATGATTTCAAGAATTTTGCGCTTTCACTCACTCAGCACGGTTTGTTTAATTCAGGAATCTTTTTAAGAAATGTTGTTAAGTCATATACATCTCTCTTAAAGGAAGTATACGATTGCTATGGTTCCTTTACTGATATTCAGAAAGAAAAAATGGCATTGTTAATTAACGTTTTCACAATGTCATCTAATCCGGATATAATTGGCAATTGTGATATGGGCGATGTGATTGTGCCCGCATATAGTCCAATTATGCTTGAAAAAATCGATGCTCAGCAACTGTTTTTAAGACAAGGTTTTAAAGAGATTTTTAAGAGCCAAATGTCCGGAAAATGCTCTAGCACTGTCTTAGTGTCTAAATATAATAATCTGATTCAGCTGTCAGCAATTACTCAGGCAGCGGATGCAATCAGGAAAAAAGCGGATGAGTATTTGATATGCAAAAATACGTGGGAGTATTACGGGATTTATTATGGCCAGAGTGCGGGAAATGAACTAGTTTCTAGTAGTGCGACCGGATTATCAATTGTTACTGATGATGAAGATTCATCTGCGATGCTTCAAAGCACCCCTATGTCCAATGTGATTTCGCGTAATATTTTAGACTATGTTCGCACCTTCCCTGCTAGAATTGATGGTTTGAATGTTGCGTTTGTTGCTCCGACAGATATGCAGCATATAGTTGCAGCAATTCATTCTATTGCAAAAAAACTGGATTCCGATGGCAGAACTGCCACAATTAATCTTAAGATTATTTGCATTAATAGTAAGAAGAACTCTGCAGCCTATTTACGCAGGTGGCTGGATAGTTATTTTAGCGATGAAAAAAGCGTTAATGTGAATACATACCTTCAGAATACCACTGTTCAGTCGAAGGCAGATGTGGATGGTTTCAATGAACTTTTGGAAAACTATGACCTTTGTTTCACCTACGGCATATTACAATCTTCTGGAATACAGTTTGATTTAAGTGCTGATGATTCTCTTGATATTAATTATGAGAAGTTCCCAATGACATTTACACCGGATACTATTCCGGCATCACACGGAAAAGCACGTAGGGTAAATATATCTCAGTTCCAATTTTTTGCAGCAAAACAACATACACAAACGAGCCATATTGTTGGATATCCGCATAGTGTAAATGGAACTTATCGTGTCTATAGAACTTTAGAATTACCTGATGTTCAAGAAACAATAATTGACATTGCCCACAGGTGTTGTAAATGGGTTGTATGTGTTGATCAAGCAATTGATCGTCATATGCTTGAATCCACTGAGAGTAAAATAATTGGTTTTACCACAGGGGAAGGATCTTATGGAGAACTCAATGTCACTGTTTCTGCTAGAAAGGACATTTTAAGTGATATAAAGCAGATGCTGCGCAAGCGCATTACTGAAAAATTCACAAACTGGGATACTCAGAGATTGCAAAAGGCAGCAGACTTTTGCGTTGATGAGTTGTCTCAGTTTATGGATGGAAGCCGAATTCTGAAGGCACTTAATCCATATGATTATGAAATTCATAGTTTTCTCGCATACGTATTAACATTGCAAATGCTAGGGCTTACGCATAAAAACAATGACTATATCGTACGTGCACTTATTAGCCTGGATTCATATAAGCATTGGTTTGCTGAAGATGACGAATTGAGTAAGGATAATAAGCGTCCGGATTTTATGTTAATTGAAATACCTTATACACCTGAAAATATTACCACTGGCAATAAGTTGCATATTAAGGTAAGAATCATTGAATGTAAAATGGGATTCCAAAACGAGAATCATATTTCAAAAGCTAAGACGCAGCTCGAAAAAGGCATAAATACGATGGCTATGAATTGGAGACCTAGTGCCACCAGTGTTATGCATAGGTATTGGCTGAATCAGCTGTATCGAGCCATAATTTTCTCGCCTCTTAATATGGACAATTCAAGTCCGGAGTATGATGTTGTTCGAAACAAAATCTATGGAATTCTGAATGGTGAGTACGATATTGAATGGAATGGAGATATCTTTGCATTCTGGCTGGATGAAAACTCTGATAAGCCGAATGAATATGAAATAAGCTCCGACATACAGCTTAATCTTTCTGCGGAAGGTATCGTGGTTGGAGATCTGATTTGCCATAATTGCGGCCAGATGTTCATCCAAAAGATGCTTTTACCTGAGGATGAGCGGACAAGCCACTTTGATTTTAATAATATCATCGCACCTGAAGAGAGTTGTGAAGAAGATGATGATAATTTTGAAGAGAGTACCACAACCGAAGCGACAGGTACTGGAGATACGATTCCCTCGTTGGCTGCTATTAATATCCCATTCATCCATTATTTGTCTGATGGAATCGAACACGGTAGGAGCGAGTGCTTAAAGTGGTTTGTAAATCACTTCAATATTTCTGAACCAGATAAAAAACTAGTATATCCTAGCAATGGTCATTTGAAATATGAAACAGTATTTGATGCGGCCATTACTGAATTTAGAAAGATGGGGCTGTTAGAGAATAGTAGTGTTGGCGCACTCCATATTACTTCTCTCGGAAAGTCGGTTGAAGAATTAATTAAAAGCGGAGCAGATACAACAAGGTTTGCTGTGCTTGTTAATGTTGCAAAAACCAAGGACAATCCCAAGTGTCAAAACAGTCTAGCTATTCAAAAATCTGGCATCACAAATCTCAGCGTGGATTGTATAGTTAACGCTGCTAACGAAAGACTTATGGCTGGTGGTGGGGTTTGTGGTGCAATCTTTAAGGCCGCAGGATATGCTGAACTTCAAAAGGCTTGCAATGACATTGGACATTGTAATACAGGCAATGCAGTTATTACTTCTGGTTTCAAATTACCCTGTCAGTTTATTATTCATGCCGTTGGCCCTATGTGGCACGGAGGCTACTCGGGAGAAAAGGAGCAGTTAGCAGATTGTTATCACAATGCATTACTTTTGGCCGTTGAAAATAATTGCCATAGTATTGCATTCCCATTGATTTCGTCCGGTATTTTTGGATATCCAAAAGAAGAAGCCTGGGAGGTTGCAATAAATACAATCCTAGCTTTTCTTGCATCCAAAGAAGACTATGGCATGAATGTTATCATTTCAGTCATAGATGATGATGCATTGTCGCTAGGAAATAGTGTTCTAGAAAAATGTAAGAATAATATCCCCACCAATTCAATAGATGATTCTGACGATAAGGGAGAAGAGGCTGATTCTTCTGGTAACACAAGCGGTAATGAGCCGGTGCCCGAGGGAGAGCCACTGGTAGTTGATGATAAAGAGGAAAAGGAGACTAACTCTTTGGAAGAAATTCGTGTGCTTATTGGAAAAGACAAGCGAAATATTCCCGTATATTGGGAGTTCGGCCATGAAAAACTTGCAAATCGCCATATCCTTATCACAGGTACGTCTGGACAGGGTAAAACCTATGCAATTCAGACAATGATCTTAGAATTGGCAAGGCAGAATATTTCTAGCGTGGTATTTGACTACACGGATGGATTTTTGCCAGGCAAATTAGAACCGGAATTTGAAGAAGAGCTCGAAGGAAAGGTGACTCAGGAAGTTGCAATTCTGAACAGGATACCGGTTAATCCGTTTAGATTGCAGATGATTGAGATACCGCCTTTTGGCAGTGTTCCGGAAAAATCAACCACAGTGGCCGGACGAATATCTGATATTCTCAAGCATGTTTATTCGTTTGGTGATCAACAGGCGGCAAGTATTTATGCTGCATGCAAGCAAGGCGTTGATCAGTATGGAACAAATATGGACTTTGCTAAGCTTCGGCAGCTTCTTGAGGCGATGGGAACACCGCAGTCTAAGAGTGTTCTCTCTAAAATGGCCCAGTTCTTTGACATGGACTTGTTTGATTCAACAAAAGAATTCAATTGGAAAGAAGTGGCACAAGGCGGTGGTAAAGTATCGGTTATACAGCTTACTGGTCTCGATAGAGAACTCCAGACTGTTGTTACTGAAATCATGATGTGGGATGCTTGGTATAGCTTAACCAAGTTTGGAAACAAGGAAACGCCTTTTGTTGTTGTGTTGGATGAGGCGCAAAACTTGTCATTTAAAGAAAAGTCTCCAGCAGAGAAAATTCTGCGAGAAGGAAGAAAATATGGATGGTCAGCATGGTTTGCAACGCAGTTCTTAAAGGGCGCATTGGATTCTGGTGAAATATCAAATCTTCAACAGGCTGCTGAAAGACTGTATTTCAAGCCAACCGGCGAAGAAATGAGCTATATTGCTGAACAGATTGCGGACAGCAAATCAGAAGTTGCTGATTGGTTGAATACAATCAAGGGCATCCAGAAAGGACAGTGTATTGTTCAAGGTGATAGGCTGCGTCCAAATGGTCAATTTGGTGCAGTAAAGCCTACATTAGTTAGCGTAAGTAGCTTCTCTGAACGCTAATATTTATTATTTGGAGGACAAAAATGTATAGTCGATCTCAACTACAATTTCATGAAACCTTTCAACCAGAAGCCGGGTATATCTCAAAAATATTAGAGCTCGCGGCAGGGTATTTTGCTGGAGATAAATATGAAATCAGCGAGGTGACTGGAATCCCTACAGGCAAACAAAAAGGAAAGGTTGAGCCTCATATCAAGTATGCTTCATACATGGGCTTGATTGATTATAGTTGCGAAAAAGGAGTTTACAGTATGACGTTAACTCCCCTCGGCGATGAAGTGTTCTCTCAAGATCCGTTTTTGCATGAGCAGTTGACCAAATGGTTATGTCACTACAGCATTGCAAGGAGGGAAAAAGGAGCGCCCCAATGGTCCTTCTGGACCATTGAGGCACATCCGGGATTTATACAAACAGCTTCGCCCGAACGAATAATGGAGCAGTTTAAGGGGTTGTTTGATGGTAATTTGTCATATGAAGAAATATTCGGAGTTACCAGAAGAAGTTACATGGATGGCTTTTTTGCGGAATTAGAATTTCTGAGTGTTGATGATACAAACAAGAGTATTTCGTTTAGAGAAGGGGACGCTCGGGATGAACTCCTATATGCTTATGCTTATGCAATGATGGACAGTTGGGAGAATATCTTGCCAGATAAGACTGAAATCACAATGTTTGAGGTGTTGGATAATTTGGCTTTTGGTAAATTGTTTGGCTTGGCAGATGATTCTGTCAATGAACTTCTTGACGAAATGAGCGAAGAAGGAATTGTATCAGTCAATCGGCAGTTGTATCCGACAACTATAATAAAGACGGCATCGCCTAACGAACTTATAACTCAGCTATATAGTCGTCTCTTATAAAACTTGGAGGGCTCACATGCAAATACATGAATTAGTGCGTTTTAGTAAAGAGAATTGCTTTAACGGCGCTGTCCAGACAGAGTGGTTTTACGATATAAACCGCGTGAAAAGTGTTGTAGAGAGTTATGTTTTTCATGGCCCCAAATATTTCGGCGTTTCTGAAAAGGACGTAGATTTAGGAGGCCATAGACTAATTGATACCGCATCTTTTGCATTAAATATAGCTCAAAAGCTTGAATCGGCTCATCCGTCAAATAGCTTTGTAATGACTATAGCTGGTTATGGTGCTGGTAAATCACATTTGGCAGTTAGCTTAGCTGCGTTGTTTTCTGCGGACAAAGAATTAATTGAGATTGTAGAAGAAAAAATTGCGTTGGCAGATAAGGAGATCGCAGAAAAGATTGTTTCTGCGAACAAAAAAAAGAACTTAGTTATTGTCCTGAATGGAATGAATAACTTCAATTTGGATGCAGAAGTCCTTAGATGTGTGCGTTTGGCACTCTATCAAAATGGTATGGATGATAGTGTACTTAAAGGACTCACAAAGTCATATGATATCGCTAAGCAGTTTGTTGAAAAAACATTTGCTATGTGCGAGAAACAGTTTGAGTCAGCAGCATTACGTCATGGCATCTCTTTTAAAGCATTACGATTAAAAGATTATATTACAGAAACCATAGAATCAAGAAGCGACACTCTCGAAATTGTAAATGATATTTACACAGAAATTACCGGAGATGTTATTAGTTGGGACCGAGGGTTATCTGCTGGCGATATATTAACGGAATTATCTCGTAATTTGTGTGGTGACAATAAGCCGTTTAATAAGATTCTTGTTTTGTTTGATGAGTTTGGCCGTTATATCGAATATGCTGCAGCAAATCCTGCTGTAGCAGGCGAAGCCGCGCTCCAACAGATTTTTGAGGCTGTTCAGACAGCAAGTGGAGGCATAATCTTCGTCGGATTTGTTCAAAGCGAGCTGGATGCTTATCTTGCAAGAATAGAAAAAACATCTAATATTATTCGTTATGTTGGAAGATATAAGGCAAGTGAAAACCTGTTTCTTTCCTCTAATTTTGAGACCATACTAGCCAATCTTCTCCAAAAAGTTGATGAAAAGGCGCATGCGCGAATAGTGGGAAATGCATTGACCAAATACGAGCATTTTCATTCTAATATGGCCTCAGCTATTAATCGTTGGGACCGTTCTACAATAAAAAAGGGCGTATGGACCAATAGCCTGTTGTATAAAACTGTAATCTTGAAGGGGTGTTATCCATTGCATCCTATTACAGTATGGCTCCTTTCAAACATGAATAATTGGATGCAACAACGTTCTGCTATCACTTTTGCGGCAGAAATGATTGAGCGTATTTCCAATGATGTGATTGAAGAAACCTGGTTACCATATGTATATCCCGTGAATATAATCGATTCGAGCATATATAATGAAATGCTGAACTCCGAGGAAAAAGGGCTGGTTCAGAGTCAATATTGTATGCTCTATCGAGATATCATGGTGAAGATAGGTGATAAGCTTAGCCTAAATGAACTTAATGTTTTGAAAGCTATTCTTATTGTAAATATTGGTCGTTTTTCATTCTCTAATCGGGACGATGCTACTACGGCTTTGCGCTATTGTTCAAATCTGAAGGATGAGGAGTTATCAGCAGCAATTAGGAATCTTGAAAATCTTCACGGTGTGATTGCGTATGACGAAAATTCAAATTCTTTTGATCTGATAGCAGAGGCCAACGGCTTTAATGAGTTTAAACGTGTGTTTAACAGATACCGTGCGATGGCAAAGCCGGCAACAATTGATGACTGTGATGATAAGATAAGAAAAGAAATTATGCTGTTATCAGATGTTGAGACTTCTTTTGCACAACAACACAACATATCTTCATTAGAGTGGCGTTTCAAGAAAGTGTTAATGGATTCGACCGCGATAACATATGACTACTTGATTTCTCGTTATCGTGAATTAGATGCGAACACAAATGGTGAGGATCATCGAGGACTATTGATTTTTGCTTATTGCCATCAGAATACGCAAAGCGAAATCGATCGATTAACTTCTCTTGCCAAAGATTTACGAATATCTAAATCTCCGGTTATTATTACATTCCTGGACGATTCTGAAGGAGAGATAATCACAGCTTTAGGTGTAAAAAATGTTCTTAATAGGTTTTCAAATGCTGACAATGAGCGTTTCCAAAAACATATAGTTTCTCAGCATAAGTCGCAAGCCAAAAAGGTTGTCCGGAAGTTTAATGCATTAGTACAGGAGAGGAGCATTATTGCAGAAGATGGACTAATTCGGTACCAAGGCAGATTAAACAACCTTTGCAGTACAAGGTTTGAAGAGTTATATAAACAGGTACTGCCTTTTATGTTTGATGGCTTTGAGTGCAAAACACCGACGGCAGCTAGGCGTTATTTGTCTAATATCTGTATAAAGCTCTTCGACAGGACATTGATGAATGTACAGAGTTATAACGCCTTATCTACAGATGAAAAAAATCGTATCAAAGCATGTTTGGCTATTGGAACAGCTACTTCGTGGCAGGTGTTTACTAATACATGTGATTTTTCTAGGCCGTTGCATGTAGTGGTAGCGACTGTTTTTGATGAGATAGAAAATGAACTTTTGAGTGGAGAAGCGAGAGGTATAATTCAACTTTTAGGGAAATATATGAAGGCTCCCTATGGTATGAATATCAATGCGCTGACCTTATTTGCATTTTATTATATTGCATATAAGGACAAGTATCTTTTATGCTATTTTGGTGATGAAAAATTAGCACCTTCACATGTTGCTGATATAATTTTTAAAAAAGGAAAGCTGCAACCCAGTGAATTTGCAAAAATTCGCTTGCAAAGAAATGCACATGTGAATGTGGATCTGGTCAAGGAACTGTGTAATGAGATCTTAACATGTACCTCGGTTGAAAAATGCCAATCGTACAAAGCAAAATTAACAGATTTACTTGTACAGGAAGGCACTAGTCCTGACAATCAAATACTAGTTGCAACAGCTTCAACTCGTTTAGATGAAGGTATTGGGATAAGAAACACAATTTGGGAGAAACTTCATAAAGGTGAGGAGCTGGTTGCTGATGCAAAAAAGAATTCCGGAATACAAGCACTAGTTAAAATTCTTTCCTGCTTTGTGAACACAACCGGAATAATTGTAGAAGGATTGCCGTTTGTCTATGGAGAGAATTATATTCAACGAATGGCTGTGTTGAAAAAGAATACGGATGATTTGTTAAAGAGAAAAGCGATAGCAGCCATCCAGGCATTCTCTTGTAATATCACACAGCTCTCCCAATTTAAGGGGGTTTGTAAAAATTTAGCTACTACACTTCGAGCTAATAATTATGAAGAGATTGCGCAGGTACTAGAACGCCGTGCGAACGAGGTTGAAGAGAATCTGCTGGCAAAGCAAAAATACGAAGCGCGGTTAGTCGAGCTTGATCGAGATGTTGCCATGATTGTTGATGTTTCGGCATGGGGGTATAACCAATGCACATCGAACTTAACAAGAATGAGAGGTTGGGAGCAGTTTTTCAATAATATAACTGATATGCCTTCAAAATTACTCTCGGATCAAAATAAAAAGGTCTCAGATGGAATTAGTCGATTAACTTTGCAAATTGAGAAGCTTTCAAAAGATTTTGCTGGACTTGTACAATCCTTGACTGGTTCATTGTCGATGTCTCAGGTTAAGGAGATTGGTGAAAGAATAAGTGCTTCTTTACAAAATGGACTCAATGAAGCGGATTCATCTTTAGCTCAGACTTGTTTAAGAGAAATTTCATTGGCAGAATCATTTATCGAGCAGTTGCCAGATGGTATTGATGAATTAAGGCGAATTGAGGAAGCGATGAATGTGACTGATTATGGCCATTGTGAAATGCTTGTAACGACTGTGTGTCGTCAAAAAATCTGCAATCAGGAACAAGCACAAAAGATTTGGGGTGAGAGGTTTATTTCTCCGGTGGTCTCTGGAGTGAGTGCCATGAGTGCAATTGATTGTAGTAATTGGTTAGATAAGACGAAAGATTTGCCGCCATATCTTTCTCAGAAAATGATAGAAGCATATAAAGCGGCACAAGCAAATGTTGAACTTCAGCTTCATAAAAGTCGAGTCCAAGGTGTTTTTGTTATGTATGACAAATTGAGCGAAGAAGAAAAACAGGAGTTTTGGCGAATGATAGGACGCTAAGAACCACATATTATTTGTCTTACGAGAGGAATGTTCACATGCCCTTCTCGTAAGGGACTATCTTGTTGTGGTTTTGCATACGAGGAAGACATATGGAAAACGGAACAAAACTCAGAATCTTATATTTATATCAGCACTTGGTTCAGCATACCGATGCCGAGCACACATTGTCAACCGCCGAGCTGATGAAGATCCTCAAAGAAGATTATTCGGTGAAGGTATCCCGGAATACCATCAGTGATGATCTTGCCATACTTCACGACTGCGGTCTACATATTGAGCACTATGAGTCTACCCAGAACAAGTATTATTATGACGGCCACATTTATGAGCTTCCGGAACTCAAGGTTTTGGTTGATGCTATCTCTTCTTCCAAATTCATCACGCAGCGAAAGAGCGATGAATTGATAGCGAAGCTTCTTACCTTGACCAATTCACAGAATGCTGCGAAACTCCGCCGCCATATTTACGTTGCCGGTCGTACAAAATCGGACAATGAAAACGGATATTACATCGTCGATGCCATCAATGATGCCATTGATACCAAGAGGAAAATCTCCTTCCGTTACACAGATTTTGACGTGGCAAAGCAGCGTTATATTGCAAATGATGGCAAACCATATACAGTAAGCCCGTATACATTGATCTGGGATGGCGACTGCTATTACATGCGCGGCTTCTGTGATGAGCGCCAGGAAATGCGGAATTTCCGCCTGGACCGTATTGCGGAGCAGCCGAAGATCCTTAACCAGATTGCGGTAATGCCTCCGGAAGGCTATACTCTGGCAGACTACAGCAAACATGTATTCCGTATGTATGATACCGATGAGCCGGTTTCCGTGCAGCTGTATTGCCATGTGTCGGTGATGAAGTATCTTATCGATAAGTTTGGTAGCGACTTTGAAACCGTAGTCGTGGATGACGAACATTTCAAAGCAACGGTCAGTGTATGCCCCAGCACCACTTTCTACAGCTGGGTGTTCGGATTCAACGGAAAAATCAAAGTTGAAGGGCCTCAGAATGTTGCTGAGGCATATAAGGAAATGCTCTTGAATGCATTGAACGAGATGTAATCCACATTGCTGCTCAAAATTCTGTGCACCTGCGTTCCACTAAACATTTCACCCCTTGCTTCTCGGAGCAAGGGGTATTATAATACAGTAAATGGAACGATTCGTTCCGTTATCGAGAGAAAGGAATTAAAACCATGAGAGCTATGAGCACAGAAACGATGCAAAACATTATTTCCTATGTTGATCAATACTTCTGCGACAAACATACCACTCCCTCTGTAAATGAGATTGCATTGGGCGTAGGTATTCCTAAAACGACTGCTTTTCGCTACCTGGTCGAAATGGACAACCGTGGAATGCTCGAATACGAAGGTAAATCTCGTACCATTCGTACTCCGATGATCAAGAAATTTGCTCCCGATTCTGCCCCTTGTCCCCTCGTTGGATCCATTCTATGTGGTTCCGCACAGACAGAGGAAGAAAACATTCGTGAATATGTCAGCCTTCCTGTTTCCCTTTTCGGGAATGGCCGGTACTATATTCTGGAGGCTTCCGGTGATTCCATGGTTGATGCGGGTATCGATAGCGGAGATCTGGTCGTTATCAGGACAGATTGCAATGCTGAGATTGGCGATATCGTTGTTGCCCTTACCGGCTACAGCGAAAGCACGCTGAAGGTTTACGCCGGAATCGACGAAGATACTCAGGAGGCCATTCTCGAGTATCGAAATCAGGCAAAGTATCCGGACGAAGAGATCCGCGTGAAGCAGCTGATCGTCCAGGGCGTAGCCAAGCATGTAATCAAAGCATTATAAACGATATTGTTATCACCGGAGGTGAAGTACGAGATTATGAATACATATGACGTGAAATGCCCAGTATGCGGCGTAGTCAATCACAGCCTGTTTCTTGAAGAGACGGATGGCTGGATGGAATGCGAACGCTGCGGCCATACGGCAAAATACTGCTGGGAAACGCAGACAAAAAAGCAGATTCCGGTATTTGTAATCCGAAATCTGCAGGCGCAGGTCATACCTGCCGATTGCGTACACACATGTAGATAAGAAGGAAGTTAAATAAGTGCCACACGAAAACTTTGTATGGCGCTCAAGAAAGATATACTGCCCCAACTGCCGCCAGTTAGTGATTGGCTATGAAGGCAAAGATGGCATAACCCGAATGACCTGCGACAGATGCGGGACCGTGCTGGTCAGCAAATCGATGGGACGCAGGCATGACCGCATTGACATATACGCCCCACGGGGTCAGAAGCGCGTTTAACAATTGAATCAACTTGGCATAACGACGGAATGGTTGAGATGAAACAGGCTGCGTAAATCCATCTCCAGGTCACATGCTGTAATGATCGGTCAGTTAAACCAGACATACATGAGAGGCTGCCGACAAGACGGGATTCCTATATCCGTAGGATCCCTGCCTTGCCGGTGGTCTTTTTCTTTTTTCGGCAAGGCTTTCGAAACCAAAACATCACATCGAAAGCCTGACATGCATTAAGGGCTGAGGATACAAATATTGCTCGATCTCTGATTATCAGAAAAGCAGTATCGGTACCCTTTCTTTAGTGCACCCCTTTTTGGGGAGCAAGGTCAGGAACGTACTGTGAGCAATGGTATCCTTTGCTCTTCCGCAGCAGGCGGAAAGGAAGACAGTATGTATTTTGACGCAACCGAATTTGCAAAGCGCCTTAGCACTCTTCGCAAAGCACAGGGAATGACTCAGGAGGAAATGGCCGAAGCACTCAATATCAGTTTGGAGCATCTCAGCAAGATGGAACGCGGTAAGAGAAAGCCGTCTATCGATCTGATCATTGCCATGGCCTGCTATTTTCATGTGAGCACCGACTATCTGCTCATGAGGAAAGATCATGACAAGGTGGACAGCCGCACAAAGCTTCTGGATGTGGTGACTCAGCTGACGGAAATTGCAAAAAGCCGGTAAAACATAAAAAGCAAGCCTGCAGGAGCTCCGCAGGCTTGCAAGGTATTACAGCAGTTCTGCCATATACAGAGGCAGATGGATGATTCCGTCTTTGACCATAACATCCTTGGTATAAAGAATATAAGAGTTGCCAATGGCAGAAGAAAAGTGTTTACGGAATTTATCCAAAGAAGAATGGGAACGGTAATTGCCGGATTTCACTTCTACGGGGGCAATTTTTTTCCCCTCTGTAATCAGAAAATCTATTTCCATGTGGTTTTCCCGATTCCGACTATCGGAGCGGGAATAGAAATACAGGCGTGAACGACTGTGGCGAAGCATCTGTGCAACAATGTTTTCCATCAGCATTCCTTCGTTGATATTCAGTTTATCAAAGAGGATTGCGCGATAAAGTTCGTTGTCTGTGTATTTCTTATCCTGGAAAGTGTGCGTCACAAGCAGTCCGGTATCTGCCATATAGCACTTCTGTGTGGCATGATCAGCACTCAGTGCAAGCCCAACATGAGGGTCTGTTGCATTGAAGCAGGTGTTTACTACCATGGCTTCATTCAGCCATACAAAAGAATCTTCAAAGGTTCGAAAACGAGCCTGCTTTCCGAGAGCAGAAAGCTTATATTTCTTTTCCTTTTTGGAAAGCTGCCCCGGAATACCATCAAACACGGCAAACACTTTGTCCTCATAACCTTCCGCAAATTTTGCGACATCTTCGCGATACAGCTTCAGGATCCTGCGCTTGGCCACATCGGATGCCTCGAAGTCTTTGCCATTCATGTAAGCAAGAACGGACTGAGGCATACCTCCAACCAGGATGTACTGGCGGAAGTCGTTCATGATCTTCCGGTGAAGTGCTGCACCAAGGGGTTTCTTTGTTTCAAAGCAATGTCGGATCATCGGATAAGTGGCTTCGTCGCCCATAGCCCAAAGGAACTCTTCAAAATCCAGCGGAAACATCTCCATATGATCCTCTTCCGACGGAATAATGATATCCTGTACATTCTTTTTCAGTCGAATCAGTGAACCTGTCTCAAGGTAATCAAATCGACCATCCGCTACAAGATATTTGATAAGCTGGCGTGCTCTTGGGTATTGCTGCACCTCGTCAAAGATGATCAATGATTCACGTTTATGAAGAGTTGTGGAGTAAAAAGCTGCGAGCTTTGCAAAGAACAAATCAAGATCCGCGCTATCGTTGACGAACAGATCAAGAACATCTGTCGGAGCTCGTCCGAAGTCGATCAGAATATAGCTTTTGTATTCCGCCTTCGCAAATTGCTCGGCAATAAAGCTTTTGCCAACACGACGCGCTCCGTCAATCATCATGGCCGTCGTACCTTTGCTGCTGTTTTTCCAAGCAACGAGCGCATCATATATTTTTCTTTTCAGCATTCCATCACTTCCTTCGAGGATAGTATATCCATAATGTGATCTGATTATAACTCCAAAATCACGAAAAAGCAAGTTTAAAGAATCTCGATTTGCACGAAAAAGCAAATTTAGATTTCTTATTAACACACGAAAAAGCAATATTAAAATCATGAAATTTGCACGAAAAAGCAAGTTTAAGACATCGATTCGGAAATTCTGTTAGAAAGCGGGGAGTTTTACATAAATGATTAACGCATTTCTAACTCACAATAACGAGTTAAAAACAAATTTAACTCGATACGAAACGAATTAAAACGAGTTAGAATCGAATTAAATGCAAGTCAGAGATAGACAATGGCAGCAGCCCCTTAGCCCCAAAGGCAGGCCAGGATACACTGAGTAATATTTCAGCGTGTCTGGGTCTGCTTTTTTTATCGTTTTTTGCCGAAACGCCCTTTTGCTGAAAAAACTTTAGTCGGTCCGTACAACCAGGGCGGGCAACCCGTACAGCCAGTACCTAAAGCTTTTCTACCTGTTGAGATAAACTTGTACATGTAAGGAGCCAAACGACTCCTCTACAGGAACCTTGAAAATTACATACCATGGCTACTATGAGATCATATCTGGCCACAGAAGAAAACATGCTGCGGAGAAACTAGGATAAGTCACCAAAACTTTATGAGGTTATTCCCAAAGAAGAAGTTGCTGATTTTGAAGAAGTCATGCGTAAAACCATAGCTGACATTGTATCAGAAGCCAGCAATGTTGCCTGCTGGGTATATGTGCAGAAATATGTGAAACAGAAAACTCTAGACGAAATGCTACAAGAATGGTCAGGAGCAAGTCAGTTCATCATTGTCATGGATGCTTGGTTTGAAAGATTGATGGCGGATCAATAGAAGTTGTGATAGAATGAAGAAAACGATTTGATGTGCAAATCGAAATTTGTTGCTCCATACGCCTTTGACAATAGTCCTTACAATATACTATAATAATATTTACAAATACTATTTGTAAGTGGGGGACTTATGGAAAACAATCATTTTAACGTTGCGTGGGCGAAAAGCACTGCTCTATATACAAAAGCAGCTTCGGTACTTGGCGTCGGATACCCGGAAATGATGGTGCTGTATGCGCTGGAATCCATGGGAGAACTGACGCAAAAGCAGATCGCAGAGAATTTCGGTATGCAAAAACAGACGGTTCATACGGTCGTGAGCGCACTTCAAAAGAAGGGCTATTTACTGTTGGAGGCCAGCGAGGACGATAAACGTGAGAAGCGGATCGTCTTGACTGAAAGCGGACAGGTATACGCCCACAGAATGATTGCGCCTTTACGAAAAGCCGAGGAGAAGGTTTATAGAACAATCGGGAACGAACGGCTCCAAGCCATGTGTGAAATTCTTGACCTGTTCAATCTTCTCTTTGAAAGAGAGCTGAGCGGAGGTCTGGGCAGTGAATAACAAGCGGACTTTCTTTCAGTATGTGATTCCGTCCGTGTTATCCTTTGCGCTTTCCGGGGTGTATGCCATCGTTGACGGTTTCTTTGTAGGCAACTCAATCGGGGATGCCGGACTTTCCGCAATCAACATTGCATATCCCATCACGGCGGTCCTGCAATCCGTAGGGACAGGAATCGGAATGGGTGGTTCAGTCAAATACTCCATTCTGAAAGCAGCAGGAAATGAGAAAAAAGCACGGGAGTTCGTTGCCGGTGCAACATGGCTGATGCTTCTTTTCAGCGCTGTCCTGACTGTCACCGTTTTCTTCACTTCAGAGAAAATCTTTTCTGACCTTGGTGCATCGGGCGAGTTGCTTACTCTGGGAAATGAGTATATCAAGGTAATTGCCCTTGGAGCGATTTTACAGGTGTTCGGCACCGGACTGGTTCCGTTTATGCGTAATTACGGCGGTTCTTTGTGGGCAATGATCGCTATGATCTGCGGCTTTGCTACCAATGTTGCTCTTGACTATACTTTTGTGTGGGTTCTTAGACGGGGCATGTACGGTGCGGCATTGGCGACCATTATTGGGCAGGGAGTTACCATGGCGGTTGCACTCGTGTATTGCGCCATCAAAAAGAACCTCACTCTGAAAATCGCACCTGTTGATACCCCGAAAACGGCATTTCAGATATTAAAAATCGGACTTGCTCCATTTGGCTTGACCCTTGCCCCAAATATCTCTCTTGTGATCATCAACCGATTTTCGGTTTCTTATGGCGGACAGGAGGCTATCGCCACCTATGCCTGTATCTCCTATATCATCTGCATTGTTTATCTTCTTTTGCAGGGTGTCGGTGATGGTAGCCAGCCGCTCATGAGTCAGTTCTGCGGAGCAGGCGAAGAAAAATCGCTCAAACAAACCAAAACGCTGGCGTATGAATTTTCCATGGTTTTGGCGGTAATCAGTGCGATTCTGATTTACCTGCTCCGTGGAAAGATTGGACTACTGTTCGGTTCATCTGCCGAGGTAAACGCAGGGGTCATAAAGGTCATGCCGATCTTCCTTGTGTCGGTTCCGTTTGATGCCATCACACGAGTTTCCACGGCGGCTTTCTACGCAACCGAAAAAAGTGTGCTGTCCTATGTTCTGACATTTATCGAACCCATCATCATGCTGGTGTTGATGCTGATGCTGCCGCCGGTGTTTGGCGGTCAAATCATGATTTGGTGGAGCGCCGTATTTGCAAAGGTCATTACCGCATCAGTAAGCATTGTGCTGTCCGTTAGATACAGCGCACAAAGAAATCGATAACTTCAAGTTTGCGGGGTTGACAATTTATGATTATATCAAAGTAAGATAATTACAATTAATAACGCCGGTGCGGGATTTTGATATCTAGTACCGGCGTTACCGATTCCATAGGGACTTGAGAGTGCAGCCTACTTCATATCCGTATTAGGCATGCGGGCGTTGGTCAATTCACTGGCGAAGACGATGAAGTGATAAATTCTATATCCAAATGAGTATATTTATTGTGCATATGGAGAATTTATCTCCATCAAATATATTGAAATCTCCGTCATTTGGCATTAAAATGATGGAGATAAATTCAAAATGAAGGAGATTTCAATGAGAAATTTTGATTATATTACAAATCCTGCGAAGTTGCTGACACCTGAAATTGTTCAGATGGTTGGCAGTATTCATGAGCATAAAGGTAAACAGGAATTATTTCTGGAAGCAAACATAGATGAACTGAAAACACTTCTGGAAGTTGCTTTCATTCAAAGTACCGGAGCATCTAACCGAATTGAAGGTATATTTACAAGTGATAAACGTTTGGAAGAACTGGTAAGTCAGAAAGCAGAGCCACGTAATCGGTCTGAACAGGAAATTGCCGGCTATCGTGAAGTGCTGGCTACGATTCACGATAGTTATGAATATATCACTCCAAGACCAAACATTATTTTACAGTTACATCGTGATTTATATTCTTATTCCCAAGGAAACATCGGTGGTACCTATAAGAATTCAGACAATGTAATTGCAGAAACCGATGCTGGGGGATACCAGAAAGCTCGTTTTATTCCAGTTCCAGCTTTTCAGACTGCAGAAGCAATAGACGAACTTTGCGCTCGTTTCCTTGAAGCATGGGAAGCAAATCTCATTGATAAACTGATTTTAATCCCCATGTTCATTCTGGATTTTCTGTGTATTCATCCTTTCAATGATGGAAATGGTAGAATGAGCCGTCTGTTGACTTTATTGTTGTTCTATAAGGCTGGATATATCGTTGGAAAGTATGTCAGCATGGAAATGCTGATTGAAAAAACGAAAGAAACATATTATGAAGCTCTTCAAGCAAGTTCTGTCGGTTGGCATAAGGGTGAAAACAGTTATGAGCCTTTTGTTAAGTATTATTTAGGTATTATGCTGAAAGCATACAATGAATTTGAAGGCCGTGTAGAACATTTGAAGTACCATAATCTTTCCAAGCCGGATAGAATTAAGGCGGTGATTGATAATAAGGTCGGTAAGATAACGAAGAAGGAAATTATGGAACTATGCCCTGACATAAGTAAGGTTACCGTGGAAAGAACACTGACAGATTTAGTTAAGAGTGGGTATATCGCAAAGGTCGGTGCAGGTCCATCCACCGGTTATGTCCGTATTTGAAAAATTATTTTCAGATTTCCATAATAATAATATTACTACTTTGAATTAACCAATTTGCCAGTCAAAAACGCATGAACAAACCGTCTCGTATGCGGTATATTAATTGTAGACAAGAAAATATCTTGTACTTACGATAGGAAGTTTAATCGAATACTGTTTACCATGATCGAACGTACGAAGCATGGTGGTCATATAACAGATGTCGATGGTAATATCAAGGCATTCCCCGATTATTAGCTGGAGCAAACAATCAGCTAACTTTCAGAGCTTTACAGAGCTTGACAGAGGGGGTATTCAGAATAACTCAAATTGAATCGGAAACAGTTTCTAATAGTGTCCCATATGGGTTTACCTTACCTCAGATTGTCAGAGAGTGACAATAGGTTGGAGCTCTCCTAAGCACTAGTTGAGGGTTCGATTCCCCCTGGGAACGTGCATTTTTTGCAGCAATGATCGTAAAAGCTCATTGCTGCTTTTTCTTTTTTCCGGTGCTCGTGAGCACTGAGAGAACACTTAAACGCAGATATTGAGCACCGAAATTTCTTAACGGGCACCAATGCAATAATTCAATCCTGGCACCGAACGGAGATAACTACAGCGTAGGATAAGGATTGGGGTGTCAATGAATGTAAATACGGTTTTCTTGCCTGAACAAAACAGGCCTGACGGATCTATCCGCTCAGATTAGATTAAGAATCTATTCTGGGCGGATTTTTTTCGTTACAGATATTTTAGAGGAGGATAGCTTATGGATAAAAAAACGGATGTAAGAGATCCGGATGAAAAAGTTGTTGAGATTGAAATGGAACGATTAAGAGCATTTCCAAATCATACAAGCTGAAGCTTAGTGGTGGAGACATCAAAGCGGTCCAGGGCGATTCCGGACATGCATAGGCGGACATGGTGACAGAGGTATATGGCCATATCATTGACGAGGACAGGCGAAAGAATGCACAGAGAATGGAGGATGCGTTTTATAACACGGAAAATCTTAATCCGCAGATGAAGGGTGCAGATGCTGCTCAGACAGCAAACACGGTGGCTGTTCCGGAAGGTGTGGATGCGGAACTTTTGATGAAGGTTCTGGGAAATCCGGAGATGGCGGCATTGCTGACGAGTCTGGCGAAGAGATTGAAAGCTGAATAAAAATATAATAATGGAAATAAAACAGAGTCTACTGGCATTAGGAAAAATCCAGATGTGGGTGGGCTTTTTTTGATGGAAAATAATGTAGTCCTTGAAAGTATGATTATATGTGAATTTGAAACAAAACAATAGAATTGTGCTATACTATTGTTCAACAAAAAACTTATTGATATAGTTCATATTATTTAGGAGGATAAACAATCATGTGTACAGCAGCAACCTATAAGACAAAAGATTTTTACTTTGGACGAACCCTCGATTATGAATTCTCTTACGGTGATCAGATAGTAATTACACCACGTAACTATTCATTTCATTTCCGTCATGTTGGCGATATGAAAAATCATTATGCAATTATTGGAATGGCTCATGTTGCGGAGGATTATCCTTTATATTATGATGCGATGAATGAAAAAGGAGTGGCAATGGCAGGTCTGAATTTTGTCGGAAATGCTGTTTATTCCGAGGTTCAACCAGATGTGGAAAATATTGCACAGTTTGAATTTATTCCATGGATTTTAAGTCAGTGTGCTTCTTTAGCAGAAGTTCGTAAGCTTCTTAATCGAATTAATATTGTTAATACTCCTTTCAGCGAGCAATTGCCATTAGCACAATTACATTGGATTATCGCTGACGAAAATGAATCAATTACTGTAGAGTCTATGTCAGATGGTCTACATATTTACGATAATCCTGTAGGAGTGCTTACGAATAATCCGCCATTTCCACAGCAGATGTTTCAATTAAATAATTATATGTATTTATCCCCAAAGCAACCCAAAAACACTTTTGGAGGAAATTTGGCTCTTGATGCATATAGTAGAGGTATGGGAGGTTTAGGTCTTCCGGGAGATCTTTCATCTTCTTCTCGTTTTGTGCGTGTGGCTTTTACAAAGGTAAATGCAATTTCAGGTGAATCTGAGGAAGAAAGTGTTAGTCAGTTCTTTCACATTCTTGGATCTGTGGATCAGCAACGTGGATGTTGCGAAGTGACTGATGGAAAATATGAAATCACATTGTATACATCTTGTTGTAATGTTATTAAAGGCATCTATTATTATAATACTTATGAAAATCATCAGATCAGTGCGGTAGATATGCATGCAGAGAATCTGGAAAGTAATAAATTGATTTGTTATCCAGTAATTCAAGGGGAACGAATCAATTATCAAAATAAATAGTATTTTGAATATAGAGCTGACGTAGAAAGAAGAGGTGGAATACATATGAAGCAAGATACCTTAGAAGGAAAAGCAAAAACAAAAAATGGAATAAAACGATTGTGCTTTTCCATAATCTGTATTTTTCTTGAAGTGATTTTTATTATTACTATCGTAACGCGCTTGAATGAATATGCAGAAATCATAAATTTATTTACCAGAATTTTAAGTGGAATCTTAGTTTTGAGATTGTATGCGTCAGATAAGACATCTTCTATGAAAATGCCTTGGGTCATTTTAATTCTGATTTTCCCAATTATGGGTGTAGGCCTGTATTTATTGATTGGCTTAAATGGTGGCACGCATAAAATGCGTGAGCGATATGCAGAAATTGATAGCAAATTGTTACCAATGCTTCCAGACAATCAGGAGTGTTTAAGCAGAATAAAAGAAAAGATTCCGAAAGCAGGAAATATTGCAAGTTACATACAAAGAAATTCGTGGTATCCAATCTATCAGAATACGGATATCAAGTATTTTGATGAAGCAGTGAAGGGATTAGAGGCACAGCTTGAAGAACTTGCGAAAGCACAAAAGTTTATCTTCATGGAATATCATGCGATAGAAGATGCTGAAGCTTGGCATAAGATTCAAGATGTTCTGGAAGAGAGAGTAAAAGCCGGTGTGGAAGTCAGGGTATTCTATGATGATATGGGGTCTATAGGTTTTATTAACATAGATTTTGTAAAAAAGATGGAGAGTATAGGAATTCATTGTCGTGTATTCAATCCATTTGTGCCAGGCTTAAATCTATTTTTGAACAATCGTGATCACAGAAAAATAACAGTAATTGATGGAAAAGTTGGATTTACAGGTGGATATAATCTTGCAAATGAATACTTTAATTATACGCATCCGTATGGGCAGTGGAAAGATACCGGTATTCGTTTAGAAGGAGATGCTGTTCAGTCGCTTACAGTGACATTTTTAGAAATGTGGAATGCTGTTAGTGAAAAAGCTACGAATGATACTGATTTTAGTAAATACATTATTCATTACGATTATAAAGCACAGCAAACAGGTTTTGTTCAGCCTTATGCAGACAATCCTATGGATAATGAGCAGGTCGGAGAAGAAGTTTATATCAGTATGATAAATAAGGCCGAAAATTACTGTTGGTTTATGACACCATATCTAATTATAACAGACGAAATGACACATGCGTTATGTCTGGCTGCTAAGCGAGGGGTAGACGTAAGAATTATCACACCAGGAATTCCTGATAAAAAATTCATTTATAATATAACTCGCTCTTTTTATCATGGATTGGTTAAACATGGAGTGCGAGTTTATGAATGGACACCAGGATTTTGCCATGCGAAAATGAGTATAGTGGATGACTGTATGGCAACCTGTGGAACAATCAATCTGGATTATAGAAGCTTATATCATCATTTTGAAAACGGCTGTTTTATGGCAGATTGTCAGGCAGTTGTGGAAATTAAAAATGATCTGATAAGAACGATGGGAGAATGTCGTGATGTAACAGATCAATATTGTACTGGGCGCAGTGCATATTTGCGACTGGGACAATTATTTATGAGATTATTTGCTGGATTGTTATAAGAATTTAGTGAAACGACCTTTCAAAAAATAGTTGATTTTGAGAGGTCGTTTTTGTTATGTCTGATTGCCGGTACAGGAAATTTACATGGATAAAATTAATTCTGTTGAGGTAAAATTGAGGTTGACTTTGTATTGTATAGACATAAGATGAAAAAAAGTCAGGTGATGTGCGATGGGAAAACGTAAGATATGTAAAATTGTTTTTGTTATACTGTCAATTTTTTTATGTGTGGCTTTTTATGAATTATTTGGAATCTGTATTGCATATAAAAAACAGCCGGAAGTGTCTAATACCATCAAAAAAGAAACACAAAATAATTCGTGGAACGAACGCAGCGAGAATATGGAACGAGCAGTGATCATAGAAAAAAATCCAGAAGCACTTTTACAAAGAGTGCGTTTGATCCGAAATGCAAAAGAAGACATTATTCTTTCTACTTTTGCATTTCAATCAGATGAAAGTGGAAAATTGATCTTAGGAGCACTGCATGATGCGGCAGACAGAGGTGTGCATGTTCGTCTGTTAGTAGATGGAATGGAGAGCTGGGTTGATATGGAAGGCAATCCGTATTTCTATGGATTATCTTCCCATGAGAATGTTGAAATTAAACTGTATAATAAGGCCAATCCGTTGAAACCATGGAAGATGATGGGGAGAATGCATGATAAATATTTGATTGCAGATGGTAAGACATATATTCTTGGTGGAAGAAATACATACAATTATTTCCTGGGTGATTTTCTGGGACATAAGAACTATGACAGAGATGTGTTAGTGGTTTGCGATGAACCTGAGAAAGAAAATTCAGTTAACCAGTTGTTAGAGTATTTTGAAACGATATGGGAACAAGAAGACAGTGGTTATTTTCATGATAATAAAAAACTGGCAAATAGAAAATCTGTAAAGAACGCAGTTTTAGAGCTGCAGAACGGCTATCAGAAATATTTTGAAGAGAATAAGGAAAGAATCTGCGATACCGATTACACGGACGAAACTTTTGAGACAGAAAAGATTGCATTAGTGTCAAATCCTATCCACACAGGTCCCAAGGAACCAGTAGTCTGGTATCAACTGGGAGAACTAATGAAAAATGCAAAAGAGCGCGTGAAAATTCATACACCATATATTATCTGCAATGATATGATGTATAATACATGGAAAGAGATTGCGGAGAGAGTTCCGGATTTTTCTATCATGACCAATTCGGTTGCCAACAATGGAAATCCGTTTGGTTCTGCTGATTATGCGAGAAACAGAAACAGAATTTTAAATACAGGAATTGATATCTGGGAGTATGAAGGCGGCTATTCTTACCACGGAAAAAGCATCCTGATTGATGATGATCTATCCGTAATCGGTTCCTTTAACATGGATATGAGAAGCACGTATCTGGATACGGAACTGATGCTTGTAATACGTAGCAAAGAGATTAATAAACAGTTGGAAGAAGGCATGATGGAATATGAAAGAGTGTCCCGACAGGTATTGGAAGATGGAACCTATCGTGATCCGTATCATGTAGAGCCAATTGAATTGACAAAGAAGCGTCAGAGAAACGTACTTTTGGTACAGCATCTGCTTGGATGGGCAAGATATCTGTTCTGATAAAGGAGGAAGAAGATCGTGTTTCAAATATTAATTGTAGAAGATGATAAAGAATTAAGCCAGCTATTCCAAAAAGTGCTTGAGAAGAATGGATATCAGGTCAAAAGTGCATCGGATGGAGCACTGGCATTAGAAATATTGGATAAAGAGTATATTGATCTGATCATTTCCGATATTATGATGCCGGTTATGGATGGTTATGAACTGGTGTCGGAACTCCGTTCAGCAGGATATCAGATACCGGTACTTATGATCACTGCGAAAGGTTCCTTTGATGATATGCGCCAGGGATTTCTTTCGGGAAGTGACGATTATATGGTAAAACCGGTAAATGTGAATGAAATGGTTTTAAGAGTCGGAGCACTGCTTCGCCGTGCACAGATACTGAATGAACACAAAATTGTGATCGGTTCAACAGAGTTTGATTATGATGCAATGACGGTTACAACTGATAAGGAAAGTCTTGTTTTGCCTAAAAAAGAATTCCTGCTTTTATATAAGCTTGCAGCTTCGTCAGGCAGAATATTTACAAAACAACAGTTGATGGATGAAGTATGGGGATACGAGACGGAGGCAGACCCACATACGATAGAGGTACATATAGGAAGAATCAGGGAGCGTTTGAAAGATAACCCTGATTTTGAAATCGTAACAATGCGTGGAATTGGATACAAGGTGGTGAAAAAATAATGGAACAAAAGAAAGAAAAAGAATTGCGGATCCGATCCTGTCTGACTGGTGCAATCTGGCTGGCACTTGTATTTTCAACAGTCATATCTGCGTTATTATTTGCTTTTTTGAATCATTTTTTTAATCTGCCTGGTAGCATACCTGTGCTTGGCTGGCTTTTGATTTTTAATACATTGATTGCAGGGCTGACTACTTCCTTTATCAATGCAAGGTTGCTGGAACCAATTACCAGACTCAGTAAAGCAATGAAGGAAGTTTCGCAGGGAGATTTTGAACAGCACTTGGAAACGAACAGCCGTATCGCAGAGGTTGGAGAATCTTACCAGAGTTTTAATGTGATGACAAAAGAGCTTCGTGCAACAGAAGTACTGCAGATGGATTTTGTCTCCAATGTTTCTCATGAGTTTAAGACCCCGATCAATGCCATTGAAGGGTATACAATGCTTCTTCAGGGAGAAGAACTGTCTCAGGAGCAAGAGGAATATGTAGAAAAAATCCTGTTTAATACCCAAAGGCTTTCCGGATTGGTTGGAAATATTTTGCTGTTATCCAAGTTAGAGAATCAGAACATACCAATGAAAAAAACAGAATATCGTTTGGATGAACAGATCCGTCAGGCATTTCTTTCCCTGGAGACAAAATGGACAGAAAAAGAAATTGGTTTCCAGGTAGAGCTGGAGGAAGTTAAATATACTGGGAATGAAGGACTTTTTATGCATATATGGATGAATCTTTTAGATAATGCGATTAAGTTCAGTCCTGCAAAGGGGACAATTATGATGTTTCTGAAGCAGGAAAAGGATTCTGTAATGTTTATTTTGGAAGATGAAGGACCGGGAATAGAGGATGATGTGAAAACCAGAATATTTGATAAATTTTATCAGGCAGACGGTTCTCACAAAGCAGAAGGAAATGGTCTCGGCCTTGCACTTGTGAAACGGATCGTAGATAGTGCTGGCGGGACAATCAAGGCAGAAAACCGGGAATATGGTGGATGCAGATTTGTTGTAGAGCTTCCAATACAGAAAGATGAGGCCATATAAGTTTAAGAAAAACAGATAGAGGAGGAATTACATGACATTTTATCAGGAATTGCAGTTAAATCAGGCAGGTTCTAAAAATCTGTTGAAAAAGAGTGAAACAGTGAAAGAAAAATCATATCATATACTGGTATATTTGGTAAAGATAGCTGTTACAATGGCATTTTGTTTTTTATTTGTTACTATTTTCAGTATCTTATTTGGAAATGAGAATAGTATTGTGGGTGTAGTAGTTTTATTATGCCTTATGGTATTTCGGAATGCGGATCTGGGGATCCACACCGGACAATCTACGATGCTTTTGGCTTTGTTCTTTGTAATTATGACTGTATGTCCGCATTTAGCAAATCAGTTTTCACCGGTATTGGGAATGCTGTTAAATATTGCGGCACTGGCTGTGTTGATTCTGTTCGGATGCCATAATCCATTCATGTTTAATCAATCTACATTGGTTCTTGGGTATCTACTGCTATATGGTTATGATGTTACGGGAAAAAGCTATCAGATGCGATTAGTCGGAATGGCTTTAGGTGCAGCACTTACCTGCTTCGTATTTTATCGAAATCATAAAAACAGAACTTATAAAAGAAATCTGAAAGATCTGATACAAGAATTTGATATCACTTCTTCCAGAACAAAATGGCAGATATGTCAGATTTTATGCGTACCGATTGTCCTTTGCATTGCAGAACTTTGTAATATGCCACGTGCAATGTGGGCTGGTATTGCGGCCATGTCCGCGATTTTGCCATTTATGGAAGATATGCACTACAGAGTCCGTAAAAGGATTGTCGGAAATATTGCAGGTGTTATATGTTTTACAGTATTATATTTTCTGCTTCCTTCGTCAATCTATGCATATATAGGAATTCTTGGTGGAATCGGTGTAGGATTTTCAGCACAATATGGCTGGCAGGCAGTATTTAACACATTTGGTGCTTTAGCCATTGCTGCAGAGACTTATGGACTACAAGGAGCGGTTAGTCTTAGAGTGATTCAAAATGTTTTTGGTGTTGTGTTTGCTTTAGCATTTTGTGTTATATTTTATTGGTTTATGTCTAAAAAAAAGGAAAGTGAGGTGACCGTACATGCAGAGTGAAGTGAATCAGGAAGAAAATTTGAATAGAATTATTACGGTTCCTAATCTTCTTTCTTTTTTTCGGCTTTGTCTGATTCCGGTAATTATATGGAGTTATTGTGTAAAGAAAAATCCTCTGTTAGCTGGTGAAATCTTATTGCTGTCTGGTCTTACGGATCTTGCTGATGGATATATCGCAAGAAGATTCCATGGGATTAGTAATTTAGGAAAAATACTTGATCCGGTGGCTGATAAGCTGACACAGGCAGCGATGCTAATCTGTCTGTTTACTCGCTTTCCGCATGTGCTTCTTTTAATCGTAATAATGGCAGGTAAGGAGCTGTATATGGTAGTCAGTGGATGTCTTGTGATACGAAAGACAGGAAAAGTACATGGTGCAGACTGGCATGGAAAGATAGTAACCTTTTTATTATATGGAACTGCAGCGGTGCATATTATATGGTTCCACATTACACCGATGGTATCAGATCTGTTGATTGGTTTGTGCGCTATAATGATGGTCATATCGGTCACTCTGTATATTATCCAGAATACCAGGACTCTTAAGGGAGAGACTGTATAAGCAATTTTATATTGCAATGACTAGAAAAATATTTAGGAGAATATTGATGAGATAAAGAAGGATAAAAACTTAACCTGGATAGAATCAGAACAGGTAATTTTTGCATGGCTGGATAAAGACAATCAGGTTACTCCGTTAACGGATGAGCAATTAAATCCGGTATGGAAAATACTAAATTACGAAACAGGGAAATATGAATCTGTTCAGAAACACTTCCGAGTATTTGAAGTGTAGAAGTTTTGTGATACAAAGTGTAAACGTAAGAAAAAATAATACATTTGCGGTCAATTTGTTATCGACAGTTGACCGCAAGCACGGTATAATAGACATAGATCTAATAAGAAAACCAAATAATCATTACTGTAAAATGTCAGGTAATGGTAGTCATCATTTATAATTGGAAGGAACAGGTTGGCTTTACCCTAATGGTGGAAAATCCACCATTTTTCCACACAAACTGTAATTTCTCAGATGAAAACAGGTTTTCTTATCTTTTCTGAAATTGACAGAAAAAGCAGTAAAATCAAGGCTTTGAATGACTTTGATTGACATAGAATGCAAGCTGTTTTCTGTACCAGGATGAACTCCTAAGACTCTATTGTAGGTTCGATTCCTATAGGGAACGCTCTATTTTAAGCGGTAATGAGAGAAAAATCATTGCCGTTTTTTTTATTGTTTTTCTGCTAACAGCAAATCGAAAAATGAGCATTTCTGCTAACAGAAAATACAAATTGCTAACAGGAATGAAGCGGACTCTTTCCGGTCTTCTTTTGGGACCACGGCAAGTGCTTCATCAAAGCGTCTGCGGGTATGAACCCAACAGCCGGCAAGTTCCGCCTTTTTGTCCTGGTGGCATAGCTGCTCCCGATCGTTTGTAAGTCATGAAAAATCCCTTTGGCAAGAAAAATATAGACATGAGAAAACAGAAAATGCTATACTTAAAAAGTAGTATGCGATGCAAAAAAGCTACAGGGGCTGTAAAATGGTATCCGATTGCAAGAAATGATGATGGACACGGTCTGTAGGACGGTGTTTTTTTATGTGATAAGAATGGGGACGGAAAATACATGAAAAAAACAAAACGTTACCTGGCGGCACTGGTGTCTGGTATACTTGCAGCGGCAGCCGTTTTATCCGGATGTGGGCAGGTACCTAAAGAGGTATCCAAAAAAGATGATCACCTTACCGTCTATCTTTGGGAAAACCGTTTGATGAAAAATATTGTACCATATATCCGTGAGCAGTTTCCGGATCAGGACATTGAATTTATTACCGGCAACAATGATACGGATTTATACAGCTATTTTGAAGAACATGGGGAACTGCCGGATATCATAACTGTGCGCCGGTTTTCGGGAACAGATGCACAGGATCTGCAGCCCTGTCTGATGGATTTTGCTTCCTATGATGTTGTTTCCCGATATTACTCTTATGCATTGCAATATTATAAAAATTCCAAAGATGAGATCCAGTGGCTGCCAATCTGTGGGATCCCGCAGACAATCATTGCCAACAAGACGCTGTTTGAGCAGTATGGGATCAAGATTCCGGAAAATTATGCGGAATATGTACAGGCCTGTCGGCAGTTTTATGAGCATGGGATAAAACCGTATGCACTGGATCTCGCAGAAGACTGGTCTGATAATGAGGTCATCCAGGCAGGCGCAATAGGGGAGTTCACAAGTCTGGATGGGATTGCATGGAGAAGTTTGGCGGAAAGCTCATCGGAAGGGATCCTGTTTGATGATACATTGTGGAAACGTATTTTTTCGGAAACCGGTATGTTTCTTAAGGACTCGTATTTTAGCGAAGAAGATATTCATGTTGATGTCGATACCGCAACGCAGCTGTTTGTGGAGGGAAAAGCAGCAATGTTTCATGGATATCCGGCGCTTATGCAGGAACTGCAGGAACAGATGGATGCGGAACTGATCCGTATTCCTTATTTCTCGCAGACCTCAGAAGAATCCTTTATATATATGACGCCGTCCTTAAATATTGCATTCAACAAAGAGCTGGAAAAAAATCAGGAGAAACTGGACATTGCATGGGATGTGCTGGACTGTATGATTTCAGAGCAGGGTCAAAAGCTGATCGCAGATGGAACCGGTGTGATTTCATTCAATACAGATGTGCCAACAATGATGGAAAATGTGCCGGGGCTGGAAGACGAAATCAGAAATAATTCTGTATATATCCGATATTCTGCCCAAAAATCCTTTGCAGCCAGCCAGGAAGCTGTTCACGGATTGCTGTCAGGAGAAATGGATGAAACACAGGCTTATGATGTCTTTCGGGATGTGATGAACGGTAAGGACACAGAAGTAACCCCCAGGGTAAATTTTGACCGGGAGTATTCCATTTCACTGAACGGTAACAATGGCCGTGATGCAGCATCGTCTATTCTGACCACAGTCAGAAAGGAAAATAATGCCCAGCTGGCTCTGGCGCCATACTATTATTTCACTTCTTCCATTTATAAAGGGGAATGCACCGACAGTCGGATTTCGCTAATGACGGCAAAGAGTTCAGATACGTCATTATATCTTGCAAGTCTAAACGGCAAACAGATTTTTGAACTTGTTGAAAATGCGCTTGCGCATTCTGAAGATGGTTTTTCTGTAACCAGTAAATATGAGTTACCGGTCGCATCCGGTATGAAAATGATTATCAAACAGGAAGATAGCGGATTCTCATTAAAGGACATAACTGTAAATGAGAAGAAAATAGAAAAAGAAAAAGCGTATTTCATTGTTCTTACAGATACGGCCGCGGCTGTTTTGAAAAAACGTTACCCGGAGTGTGAGATTGCGCAGTTTGAGGATACAACGTTATCAAGCGCATGGATGACATCCATGTCAAAAGGACGGCAGCCGTCAGCACCGGAAGATTATATAGAGGTTGAAAAATAAAAGTGCAGATAGGACAAGAGGTAATAAAAAGAAAGAAAATAATCGTACCGTTGTTTGTAATGATCCTGGTTCTTTTGAGTATGGTTTTTGTAAGGTTTCTTATGAACAAGATGACCCGGTACATCGATGAAAACGGAAAAAACAGCATGGGAGCTGTTGTTGAACAGATACAGCAGACCTATGATCTTCAGGTGAATGGATACTACAGTCAGCTGCGCCTGGCTGGAGACTATTTGCTTCAGGAGAAGAATGTGTTGCTGGAAACAGATATAAACAAAGCTTTCTTTGCGGCATGGGAAAAAGAATCGGAAAGTACACTGATATTTCTCCAGGAAAATGGGAAGGTGATCACTGCCGATGGAAAGAAAATACGGATGGATATTCCGGGCAAGCTTCTGCTGGATTTAAGAAATGGATATAACATTGCAAAACTGGTTGACTGGAACCATGAAGAAGTGCAAAATGGCGGCTATTTGGTTGCGATTCCGTGTCCGGAATACTATATTAATGGGGAGGTTTATACGGCAGTCGGAACCGTGTATGCGCATTCGAAACTGGACTCCATGTTAAAACTGAAAGGGTATAATGGAAGTGCGTATCTGTTCATGTTAGACAGCGAAGGGAATATTACTTATACCAACCAGAGTGAAGATATATATTTTCGAAATTATTCTTTATTGAAGCATTTGCTCAAAGATCAAGCTGTCACAGAAAATGAGGCCGCATCGCTCCAAAAAAAGCTTGATAACAAAGAACAAGGAGTAATGCTCCTTGGTGGAGACGAACCCTATTATCTGGGTTACTGTCCGATAGAAAGCAATAACGCCATGTTGATCTGTATTGTGGAAAAAGGTGTTGTTGATAATGTACTGAGAGAGTATCAGAAAATGGTGTTGGCTATAACCATACTTATGGTAAGCTTTATATTCCTGCTTTTTGCCGGATTATCCCTCAGTATTGTCAAACTTAATATTGCAGATCAAAAAGCAACATATGAAAAAAGAAATAATGAACTTCAGATACAGGCAATGAAGGAAATGGAAGCAGCAAATAAAAATCTGGAAGAGGCAAAGAATATTGCAACAGAAGCGCTAAGGACAGCTGAAAATGCAAATAGAGCGAAAACAGATTTTCTTGCCAATATGTCACATGATATCCGCACACCGATGAATGCGATCATTGGGATCACGTCTTTGATCAGACATGATGCAGGGGATAAAGCCAAAGTAACAGAGTATGCAGATAAAATAGATATTTCGTCACAGCATCTGTTGGGAATCATCAATGATGTTTTGGATATGAGCAAGATCGAAGCAGGAAAAACGGTTTTCAAGTACGAGGATTTTTCCATTCTGGATTTTATACAGGAGCTCAATACGATATTTCAGGCGCAGGCAAATGAGAAGCACCAGATGCTGGTAATGGAACATGAAAACATCCTGCATGAGTGGATAAACAGTGATCATGTACATCTGATGCAGATTTTCAGTAATCTGCTGTCCAATGCAGTGAAATATACGCAGGATGGCGGAACAATCCAGTTTCATGTGGAAGAATGTGAAGCAAATTCTTCTTTATATGCAAAGTATCGCTTCTCAGTCAGTGATAATGGCATGGGGATTTCAGCAGATTTCAAAGATGTGATTTTTGATGCTTTTACCCGTGCGGAAAGTTCTGTTACAAACAAGATACAGGGAACCGGTCTTGGAATGGCGATCACCAGGAATCTGGTCAAAGCAATGGGCGGCACTATTGATGTGGAAAGTGAACTGGGACAGGGAAGCTGTTTTGAGGTTTATATGGATTTTAAAATTGCAGAAAAACAATCGGTTTCTTTGGCATCACAGGCAGAAAAAGATGAGCCGGATGACGATATCCTGAAAGGGATGCGGTTCCTGTGCGCAGAGGACAATGCACTGAATGCAGAAATCCTGACAGAATTGTTAAAGATGGAGAGTGCAACGTGTTCGGTCTTTGAAAATGGTGAAAGAGTTCTGGAGGCGTTTGAACAATCTGCGCCGGGAGATTATGACATGATCCTGATGGATGTGCAGATGCCGGTTATGAACGGCTATGAGGCAGCTAAGGCAATCCGTAGGAGCGCACACGAACTGGCCGGGACGATCCCTATCATCGCCATGACTGCCAATGCTTTCTCAGAGGACATTCAGCATTCCCTGGCATCCGGTATGAATGCACATATTTCCAAACCGATTGAGATGCGGGTGTTGAAAAAGACGATAAGAAACGTAAAATTTGGTGGGGGGGCGAAACGCAAGTCCCTGAACAGTAACTGCGAAACAGATAAAAAAGAAAAGTCCTGCTCATATTGAACAGGATTTTTCTTTTCAGGAAAGGCTTTTTTGGTATCCGGAAAATTTATCTTTGTAATGAATACGCATGTCCGCCCAGTCCATAAACAGTACATAAAACACTCTGCCGTATGTCCGGCTCTCCACAATTCTTCCATGATCAAGTACAGAAAGATAAGACCCGTCAGCTTTTCGGAGATGAAAGTAAATATAGTCATTTTCATTTCCGCTGTCAATCTGTTTCCAGATGCTGGCTTCTATCTGTTGCTGTTCATCTTCCCGGATCAGGTTACGGAAGCTTTTCTTTGTGCGTGTAAAAAGTTCATCTATATTTTTATATCCGGTCATATGAAGGAACTCATGGTTTGCGTAAAGGAGCTCGTCATCGTCCTTGTCCGCCCGGTATATGATAAATGCACCCGGAAGGTGTTCGGTGATATCTTTGAGCGCGAATCCCAGCTGCTTGCGGACACCGGATTGAAGCCCTTCTCTGTAAGCCATACAATCATTTTTTCCATGAAGTTTTACTTCATAAAGGGCTGCATCTGCACTGCGCATAAGCTGTGATCGGTTGGATGCGAATGTTGGATATGCTGCATATCCAAGAGATATGGAAAAGGGATATTCTTTTCCGTGATATGAAAAGGTTTTTGGAAGCCTGGTAAATTGCCGCAGTAGTTCTTCCGCTTTTTCAAAGGTATCATTTTTCAGAAGGATACAAAATTCGTCACCGCCGTTTCTTCCCAGTAATGTATCAGGTGGGAAAAATGCTTTCATGCTATCTGCCAGGCTCTTTAATGCTTTGTCTCCGTATCTGTGTCCATAGATGTCATTGATAAATTTAAAGTCATCGATATCAAGGAGGGCAGCCACAAAATGTGCGTTCGGATTTTTATCGATCATCTCTTCTGCAAATGTATCAAATCCGTAGCGGTTGTAAATATTGGTAAGAAAATCTGTGTGTGCCAGTATTTGGAACTTGTTCTTATTTTCTTTTGATACCAACCATACCCGGGTAAGAACGGACAGAAGCACAAGGATCACAATAAATATTCCGCTGACGGTTGCGAGTAATGAATTGTTTCTCCATCCACCTTTGGGAGTCACTTCGAATCGCCAGTGCTCTTCTCCTATCGTAAAAGAATAAGAAACCGGATATGTTAATGGTCCATCTGACTGGTAAACGACGTTATAAGTATCGCGCCAGGGAGTGTCTGTTTTTGAAAGCCTGTATTCATAGCCAAAATTTGAAAGTGCGCGGAGCGCATCTGAAAAAATGTCAGGCACACGCAGGATAACAATGGTAAAACCCCAGAAATATTCTGTTCCGTCGTCGCCTTTCAGATAAACCGGATTGCGGACAGCAATTCCATTGCCGCCCTGCTTCAATTCGAAAGGACCTTGGGTAATGATTGTATGATGGTCTCTTGCGTAGCAGGAAATTTTTCCTCGGTCAGTATCATGGAGCAGATCGATCTTACCTGCCTCATTTCCCTCCGCAGGATAAATATCTGTCACAATACCATCCGGAGCGAGCTGTATACTTTCAATAGAATCAGATATAATATTTTCCGCTATTGTGTCAAACTGATTGATTTCGCCGTTTTCACTGATCAAGAGCTGCTTCAGAGTATCCGTAATTTCAATTCCATTTGTAATTTCATTCTTTATCCGTTCCCCGTAGGTTGTCACATTTAATTGTGCGGTTAAGTGTCTCTGTTCTTTTTCGTGAGTGTCTGTTTGGTATACAATGAAACCAACAAGGCATATGCCCAGTAAAAAAACGATAAGAGGCACAAGGGTTTTTTTCTTCACCTGGCCACCTCGTATGATTAAAATAAATAGAGTCGTCTTACAACCAACCATTATAGCACAGGGTTGTAAAAATAGAATGATTTTTTTGTGAAAAAACAGGCAAAGAAATAAAAGGATATTTTGCCGGCGAATTTACCGTTGATTGGCGCCCGCCGCCACTTGAAAAAAATATTGATTTATGCTAGTATTTTCGTGCAATACAGATGCGTATGATCGCATCTTTGGGCTGGCCGGAAGACCTGGGCCCACCAAACGGCGGGTAAGACACCCGTCATTTTTTATGGAGGTTTATGAAGTCGTGAAAAAGGATTTGCATGCGATAGAGATCATAAAGGAAACCGTCATTCTGACCGTCGCGGTGGCGATCATTGCGGCGGCGGTGTATTTTTTTCTGGTGCCGAGCCATACGTCGGTAAGCAGCATTTCGGGTCTGGGCATTGTGCTGTCCAACTTTGTGCCGCTGCCGCTGTCGGCCATCACGATGATCCTGAATGTGGTGCTGCTGCTCATCGGTTTTGTGACGTGCGGCAGAGAATTTGGCGTGAAAACGGTGTATACAAGTATCATGCTGCCGTTGTTCCTGGGGCTTTTTGAAAAGGTATTCCCCGATTTTGGTTCCATGACAGACAGTCAGGAGCTGGATGTGCTCTGCTATATTCTGGTGGTCAGCGTGGGCCTGAGCATTTTGTTTAACCGGAATGCGTCCTCCGGTGGCCTGGACATTGTGGCAAAGATCATGAACAAATATTTGCACATGGAGTTGGGAAAGGCCATGTCCCTTTCCGGCATGTGCGTGGCTCTTTCCGCAGCGCTGGTATATGATAAGAAAACGGTGGTATTGAGTATTCTCGGTACATATTTTAACGGGATCGTGCTGGATCATTTTATCTTTGATAACAATATCAAGCGACGGGTCTGTATCATCACAGAAAAAGAGGAGGAGCTGCGCCGTTTTATCATTCATGACCTGCACAGCGGTGCCACCATATATGAGGCCATTGGTGCGTACAATCTGGAAAAGCATAATGAGATCATCACCATTGTAGATAAGAGCGAATATCAGAAACTGATGAAATTCATCAATCAGGCAGATCCGAAAGCGTTTATTACGGTTTATCATGTATCCAATATGCGGTATCAGCCAAAGCCGTAAGGATTACTTGCGAGAGAAGGGTATTCATGGAAAGAGATCTGACAACAGGGAAAATTATGCCGCAGCTGGTGCGGTTTACGATACCACTTGTGCTGGGAAATATTTTTCAGCTGACTTACAATGCGGTGGATAGTCTTATTGTGGGCCGTTATGTGGGTAAGGAGGCACTGGCGGCGGTAGGGATTTGCAATCCCATTGCGACGCTGTTTATTTTGTTTTTGAATGGCCTGTGTATGGGAGCCAGTATTCTCATGGGAAATCAATTTGGTGCCAAAGACTATGACCTTCTGCACCGGCAGATCAGCACCACCATGCTGTCCGGGGTGGTGTTTTCTGTCGTTTTATCCGTGTTTTGCATTGTGTTTGCGCATCCGATCCTGCTCCTGATGCAGGTGGACGCCTCCATTTTGCAGATGACGATGCACTACATGCGGATTATTTTTGCCGGGCTTCTGTTTACATTTATGTATAATTTTTTTGCAAGTACGCTGCGTGCCCTGGGGGACAGCCAGTCGCCTCTCTATTTTCTGATCACCAGTGCGGTGGTCAACATTGTGGGGGATCTGTTTTTTGTACTGTACCTGCATATGGGAAGTGAAGGCTGCGCCATTTCTACCGTACTCAGTGAGGCACTTTCCTGCCTGCTGTGTGTCATTTATATTCAGAAGAAGGTGCCGGTTCTGCAGCTGGGAAAGAAGTGGCTTGTGTTTGACAGAGCGCAGCTGGGCAAGACCATTGCTTACGGTTGGGCTTCTGCCATGCAGCAGGCTACGGTACAGCTGGGGAAGCTGGGCATTCAGGCCATCGTCAATTCTATGGGCGTTGCAATCGCAGCGGCTTTTGCTGTGGTCAACCGGATTGATGATTTTGCATACACACCGGAGCAGAATATCGGCCATGCCATGACGGCGTTGATGGCACAGAATAAGGGCGCCGGAAAGAAGGAGCGCCTGAAGGAAGCATTTCGCTGCGGCATCCGCATTGAGCTGGTATATGGCATTTTTATCTTTATTGTCTGTTTCCTGCTGGCTGATCCGCTGATGCGTCTGTTTTCCGGCGATGCAGAGGTGTGCGGACACGGTGCAACTTATCTCAGGCTGATTTCTTTCATGTATATCCTTCCGGCCGTCACCAACGGCATTCAGGGTTATTTCCGCGGCATTGGAGATCTGAAGGTAACGCTGATCAGCAGCTTTGTAAATATGGGGGGTCGTGTGATCGCGGCTGTGGTTCTGGTGTTTGCGTTTTCCCTGCAGATCGAAGCGCTGCCGTTTTCCTATCTGGCCGGATGGATCGGCATGCTGATCGCGGAATTGCCGTTGCTGGTCAGAAGCTATCGCAATTATGACAGATGAATGGCATTAACCGGTCTGTGCATGACGCAGAAAAAGGATGGCTGTATTTGGCCGCAGGAAAATATTGAAAAAGAAAGGTTGGGACGCATATGGAATATGTGAAAATTATTTCTGACAGCACATGTGATTTGTCCGGAGAATTGATCGACAGATATGATATTTCTATTTTGCCGCTTCATGTACTTCTGGGGGAGAAGGAATATAAAGATGGGGTGGATATTACGCCGGAGGACATCTATAGGTGGTCAGATGAGAACAACACTACGCCAAAGACCTCTGCGCCGTCTATGGAAGAGGCAATGGAACTGATGCGCCCCTTTGTGGAAGCCGGCAGAGAGGTTGTCTGCTTCAGTATTTCAGATTCTATGTCAAGCTCCGGCAATGCCATGCGTCTGGCAGCCAGGGAGCTGGAAGCGGAGCATCTGGTGACGGTTATTGACTCCCAGAACCTGTCCACAGGCATTGGACATCTGGTGGTGGAGGCGGCAATTCTTGCACAGCAGGGAAAAACTGCGGAACAGATCCGGGAAGCCGTTGAAGCACTTCGTCCCCGGGTGCGGGCAAGCTTTGTGACGGACACGCTGGTGTATCTGCGCCGGGGCGGCCGCTGCAGTGCCCTGGCAGCCATGGCAGGCAGTGTGCTGAAGCTTCACCCGAAAATTGTAGTAAAAGACGGCACTATGGATGCATCAAAGAAATACCGCGGAAAAATTGCGTCTGTTATTATGGATTACACGAAGGATATGGAAAATGACCTGAAAGCGGCCAGACCTGACCGGGTATTTATCACCCACTCCGGGTGTGATCCCGAGATTGTTGAGCGTGTGCGGCAGTATCTGGAGGATTTGCATGTTTTTCGGGAGATCCTCATCACAAGGGCCGGGGGTGTGGTTTCCAGCCACTGTGGCCCGGGAACGCTGGGCGTACTGTTTGTCGAGAAGCAGTAGTTGCAAATAAGTTTAGCGTATTTTTATATAAGAAAGCCGTATGCAGTAAGGGGACTGTATATGGACAGAAAAAGGGAGAAATTATGAAAACGAGAAGATTGGGAAAAACAGGCCTGCAGGTCAGTGAAATCGGTTTTGGCGGGGAATGGCTGGAGCGCCATCCCGAAGCGGAGGGCGTCGAGCTGATCCGCTATGCTTCATCCAAAGGCATCAATATTCTGGACTGCTGGATGCCAGATCCGAAATCCAGAAATATCATCGGTGAGGGCATCAAGGAAAACCGGGAACAGTGGTACATCCAGGGCCATATCGGCGCTACCTGGAAGGATCAGCAGTATTACCGGACGCGGGACATGCGCTACGTGCGCCCTACCTTCGAGGATCTGCTGAAACGGCTGCAGACCGACTATATCGACATTGGCATGATCCACTACGTGGATTCGGAGGAAGAGTGGGAGCAGATCCAACACTCCGATTACATGGACTACGTCATGGAATTAAAGGAAAAGGGCATCATCCGTCATATCGGCATGAGCTCCCACAACCCCAAGGTTGCCATCAAGGCGGCCCAGTGCGGGTATGTGGAAATGATCCTGTTCAGCATCAACCCGGCCTTCGACATGCTGCCGGGCAGTGATAACATTGAGACGTTATTTGCAGAAACCTTCGATGAAAAATTCAAAGGCATTGATGAAGAGCGGGCGTATCTGTACAAATTATGCGAGGAAAATGACATTGGGATCACCGTCATGAAAGGCTTCGCCGGCGGTCGCCTCTTTGATGCCAGACGTTCGCCTTTTGGCGTCAGCCTGTCTCCGGTGCAGTGCATCCACTATGCCCTCACCAGACCCGCAGTCTGTTCCATCGAGTGCGGCTACGACACCAAAGCCCAGGTAGATGCGGCGCTGGCATACGAGACCGCCTCTGCGGAAGAGAAGGACTATGCTTCCGTGCTGGCCAACGCGCCCTTCCATTCCTACCGGGGCGAGTGTACCTACTGCGGCCACTGTAAGCCCTGCGTGGCAAACCTGGATATCGCCATGATCAACAAATTCTACGATCTGGCCACCATGCAGCCGGAAGTCCCGGCGGGGGTCAGATCCCACTATGAACTGCTGGAGCACAAAGCCTCCGAGTGCATCGGATGTCATGCCTGTGAAGAGCGGTGTCCCTTCGGTGTGCCCATCGCAGAGCGGATGGAAAAGACAGCAGAACTGTTTGGGTGCTAAACGCAACCGAATGCCTACGCACTGGCAATGGCCGAAGAATACAACACTATCAGCGTGCGTTTGTTTGGTCATGAATGACATCAATCTGGCACATTTTCATGGTGGTAAGGGCTGCCTGGTGGCTTTCCGGGGTGACACCGGCACAGCAGGCTGCATCCACAGTGATGGGTACTTCCGGGAACTGTGCTTTCAGGATCAGGGCGTTGGAGACAACACAGATATCTGTGCACAGTCCCACCAGCTCAATTTCGTCGAAATGGCGTTCATTCCAATGCGTCCAGCCGAAGGTGGGCTTGTCGATACAGACAGCGCCGCTTACCATCAGGCCGTCGGCGATCTGCCAGCCGTCGGTGCCCCTGATGCAGTGCTTCACAGGCAGCTTCCGGCCTTCCGGGGTATCCAGATAATCTTCCCCATGGGTGTCCCGGGTGAAAATGATCTCATCTCCGTTTTTCTCATATTCTTTTATTTTGGCGGCAACATTCGGGACGATGGCCTGTGCCTCTTTCGTTCCTAGAGAGCCGTCGATGAAATCTTTCTGCATATCGATCACGATCAGTGTCTTCATAGAAAATCCCTCCCGTTTATTTTTACAGATACCATACATGATTTTAGTTGATTTGGCAATCTATACGCTTTAAAAGCAATGAGAATCTCGGCAGATTCGTATTGTTGTGCCAAATCTGCCGAAAATATCTTTGTAAATTTTAAATCTTCAGCGACCAGTCCTCGCAGTGCCACACCTCAGATACCACATCCTGATAGAACTCAGGTTCATGGCAGATGAGCAGGATACTTCCCTTGTATTCCTTCAGCGCCCGCTTCAGCTCGTCTTTGGCGTCCACATCCAGGTGATTGGTGGGCTCGTCCAGCAGCAGGAGGTTGGTTTCCCGGTTGATGAGCTTGCACAGCCGGACCTTGGCCTGCTCGCCGCCGCTTAAGACGCGTACCTGGCTTTCGATGTGCTTGGTGGTGAGACCGCATTTTGCCAGGGCGGAGCGGATCTGGTACTGGGTGTAGGAGGGGAATTCCTTCCACAGCTCTTCGATGCAGGTGGTGGTATTTCCCGGGGCCATTTCCTGTTCGAAGTAGCCGATGTACAGGTAGTCACCCAGCTGCGCCTGGCCGGACAGGGGCGGGATGAGACCGAGGATGCTCTTTAACAGGGTGGTTTTGCCGATGCCGTTGGCGCCCACAAGGGCAATCTTCTGGCCGCGTTCCATGGACAGATTTAAGGGGCGGGACAGCGGTTCGTCATAGCCGATGACCAGATCCTTTGTCTCGAAGAGGATTTTTCCGGCGGCCCGGGCTTCCTGGAAGTGGAATTCCGGCTTGGGACGCTCAGCAGCCAGCTCGATTTTTTCCATCTTATCCAGCTTTTTCTGCCGGGACATGGCCATGTTTCGGGTGGATACCCGGGCCTTGTTGCGGGCAACGAAATCCTGCAATTCGCTGATTTCCTGCTGCTGGCGTTTGTAAGCTGCCTCCAGCTGGGCTTTCTGCACGGCGTAAACCTCCTGGAAATGGTCGTAGTCGCCCACATAGCGGGTGAGGGACTGATTTTCCATATGATAGATCAGGTTGATGACGCTGTTCAGGAACGGGATGTCGTGGGAAATGAGGATAAACGCATTCTCATACTCGTTCAGGTAGCGTTTCAGCCACTCGATGTGCTGCTCATCCAGGTAGTTGGTGGGCTCGTCCAGCAGCAGAATGTCCGGCTTTTCCAGCAGGAGCTTGCCCAGCAGCACCTTGGTACGCTGGCCGCCGCTTAAGTCGGTGACATCCTTGTCCAGACCGATGTCGGCAAGGCCCAGCGCCCGGCCGATTTCCTCGATTTTGGCATCAATGATATAGAAGTCGTGCATGGTCAGCAGATCCTGGATCGTGCCGGTCTCCTCCATCATGGCCTCCATTTCCTCGGGGGTGGCCTCCCCCATCTGTTCAAACAGGGTGTTCATCCGTTCTTCCATCTCAAAAAGCCAGGAAAAGGCGGATTTCAGCACGTCGCGGATGGTCATGCCCTTCTGCAGCACGGCGTGCTGATCCAGGTATCCGGCCCGGACGTTTTTCGCCCATTCGATCTTGCCCTCGTCGGGCATCAGTTTTCCGGTGACAATATTCATGAAGGTGGACTTGCCCTCGCCGTTGGCGCCGATGAGCCCGATGTGCTCTCCTTTCAGCAGGCGGAAGGACACGTCGTGGAAAATCGCACGGTCGCCGAAGCCGTGGGACAGGTGTTCAACATTTAAAATACTCATTTATGGTATACCCCTTTCGATTCGTACAAACAGTATCAGTGTACCGTATTTTAAAGGTTGTGGGAAGTCCATACTTTTTAAAAACAGGATAATTGTTGCTATTTTTCGCGTTTTTTGGTACTCTAGTAGTCAGAAAGGGTAATTGTTCAGCCATGCATCGATGCAGCTGGATTTCTGTGTGTGCACAGCATCTGTCTGCCTGGTGTGTGGCTGAATGATTACCCAAATCTTGTATTGAGAGAGAGTGAAATTATGGAGACACATCACGGACACCTTCACACGAACAGAAGCACGTTTTCTGGCAAGCTGGGATTTGTGCTGTCTGCGGCAGGGGCTTCGGTAGGACTTGGAAATATCTGGAGATTCCCTTATCTGGCAGCGAAATATGGCGGCGGCATTTTCCTGCTGGTGTACATTGTTCTGGCACTGACGTTTGGATATTCGATGATCGTAGCGGAGACGGCGCTGGGCCGCATGACAGGCAAAAGCCCGGTGGGCGCCTTCGGGGCGTTTGCGAAACCTGGGAAAAAATCGGGCTGGCTGTGCTTCGGCGGCTGGATCAATGCGATTATTCCCATGCTGATCGTACCGTATTATTCAGTGATCGGCGGCTGGGTCATCAAATATCTGATGGAATATGTGAAAGGACAGAGCAGCACCCTGGCTGCGGACGGTTATTTTTCTTCTTTTATTTCCAACGGCGTATCGGCAGAGCTCTGTTTTGTGGTGTTTTCGCTGCTGACGATACTGGTCATCTACGCCGGTGTGCAAAACGGTGTGGAGCGGGTATCTAAGGTGATGATGCCCGTCCTGGTGGTACTGTCCATTATTATTGCGGTTTATTCCATTACCAGACCGGGGGCGCTGACGGGTGTGAAGTATTTCCTGGTGCCGAATCTGGAGCATTTTTCCTGGATGACGGTGGTGTCTGCCATGGGACAGATGTTTTATTCCCTGTCCATCGCCATGGGAATTCTGGTGACCTTTGGTTCTTATATGAAAAAAGATATTTCGATTGAGGAATCAACCACGAGTGTGGAGATTTTTGATACAGCCATTGCGATCATGGCCGGACTGATGATCATTCCGGCGGTATTTGCTTTTTCCGGCGGAGATCCGAATACGCTGAACGCGGGCCCGTCCCTCATGTTCATCACGATCCCGAAGGTGTTCGAGAGTATGGGCATGGGAACCCTCATCGGCATTCTGTTTTTTGTGCTGGTGCTGTGTGCGGCACTGACCAGCTCCATCGCGCTGACGGAGAGTGCGGTATCCACCTTCCAGGACGAGCTGAAATGGGGACGTAAGAAATCCACGCTGGTGGTGGGGCTCATCATGCTGGCGCTGGGCACCCTTTCCTCTCTGGGTTACGGGCCGCTGGCCGGTGTGACGATCATCGGCATGCAGTTCCTGGATTTCTTTGATTTCCTCACCAACTCGGTGATGATGCCCATCGCGGCCATTGCCACCTGTCTGCTGGTCTCCCGTGTCATCGGCATGAAGCGGATCGAGGAGGAAGTGCTGCACGGGGAGAGCAAGTTTAAACGGAAACGGATCTTCTATTTCATGATCCAGTATCTCTGTCCGATCTTTGCAGCCATCATCTTTGTGAGCTCGGTGGCAAATGCGTTTGGATGGATTTCCATGTAAAAATGTCAGGTGAACCGGCGAATGACCTTCGTCACGGTTTTCATATTTAACGGTTTGGAAAGGTGTGCGTTCATTCCGGCGGCCCGGCATTTGCTGATGTCATCAGAAAAGGCATTGGCGGTGAGGGCAAGAATCGGGATGGTACGGGCATCATCATGTCCATCAAAATCACATCGTAATATTGCGGGGAGCTGTGGGCGAATGCGTCCACAGCTTCTTTGCCGTTGGCGGCGGTTTCCACCCGGGCGCCCTCGTCGGTGAGCATGACGTGGGTCAGGTTTCCTTCGGCGTCCCAGGCTGCGGGGATAAAGGATGCGCGAACCCAGCGGTCATAGCAGTTGATGTAATCCTGATAAATGATTTTTTCATCGTTTTCCCCCACGTGTTTTCTCTATAAAACAGGATAGAACAAAGAAAATAAAAGGGAAAGAGAGTGTGTCGATAAAAAGACACGATGCAGAAAAATATCCTTTACAAGCGCGTGGGGTTACGTTAATATAATCAGGAAACGGGAGAGATCACCCGGAAGAATCCTGCCGGAAAGCATGAGAGAAGGGAGGCTGCGTGATCGATGGATTATATTGTACTGGATCTGGAATGGAACCAAAGTCCCAACGGCAAGGGAACGGAGAATAAGGCAGTGCCCTTTGAGATCGTGGAGATCGGCGCCATCAAATTAAATGCGGATTTTGAGATCGTGAGCGAGTTCAGCGAGATCATTGCGCCCCGGATTTACCGGCAGATGCACCGCATCACCCAGGAGCTCATTCATCTGGATATGGAGCAGCTGTCCCACGGCGGCGCGTTCCCGGATGTGATCCGGCGTTTTTTTGACTGGTGCGGCAGCGATTACCGGTTCTGCACCTGGGGCATGATGGATCTCACCGAGCTGCAGCGGAACATGAAATATTACGATATCGACGGACATCTGGGCTATCCGCTGGTGTATTACGACGTGCAGAAGCTGTTTTCCATTGCCTACGAGGACCGTAAGAGCCGCAGAAGTCTGGAATACGCCATCGACTATCTGAAATTTGACAAGGACGAGGCGTTCCACCGGGCAAAAAGCGACGCCTACTACACGGCGCTGATCCTGGAGGGACTGCCCCGGGCCGTTCTGAAAAATTATTCCATTGACTATTATCGGACGCCGAAGAACCGTAAGGAAGAGGTTTACGTGGTATTCGACACATACAGCAAATATATTTCCCGGGAGTTTGCGACAAAAGAGCGGGCCATGAAGGACCGGGAGGTGTTGAGCACCCGCTGTTATCTGTGTGGGAATCCGGCGAAAAAGAAGCTGCGGTGGTTTTCCGGCGGCAGCAGACTGTATTACAGTGTGTCCTGCTGTGAGGAGCACGGGTATCTGAAAGGAAAAATCCGTCTGAAAAAGGCGGAGAACGGCAAGGTGTTTGCCGTGAAGACGCTGAAGCTGGTAAGCCCCGAGGAAGCGGAAGGCATCCGGGAACGAAAAGAGCATATCAAAGAAAAACGCAAAAAGAAAGCTTTGCAGGAGTAAAAGGGCCTGCAAAGCTTTTTCTTGTGCGATAGGATCGTGTTTTGAATGTGACTTGGCACAGGCAGCCAACCGGAGCCAGATTATAAATTGGAAAAAGGATCTTCTTCCGTGTATGTGTCATCATCCAGGTCTGCCATGGTGTCGATCTCCCGGCGGATCCTGCGCAGGTTCCGCTCCCGCATCCGCGCTCTTCTGCGGCGCTGTTTTTCCCGTTCTTTTTTGGCGTGGATGAGCAGGATGCCTGTGACGAGAATGCCAAGGATCACCAGAACCACCAGCACGATAAGGATGATCTTGATGGTTCCCCAGGGGGTGGACTTCTTGCTGGGCTCTTCCTGGTTTAGTTTTACGTCCAGAGAGGAATCGGCATCAGACGCAGCTGCGGTCTGGATCAGGGGAAGGGTAAGCTGCTGCCTGCCCACGCAGACGTCCTGATTCGCCCCGTAGTACCAGGCGATTTCTGCGGTGGGAGCGCTGTCCGCGCCGGTCTGGACAGAAACCTGCGGGGTCAGATCAGCCAGTGTGGTGCCGTCAGGAATGGCGGTGTAGGTGTTGCTGCCGTCAGCCAGTGTGATGTTGGCAGTATCCACGGAGCTGCCCGCCTGGGCGCTGATCTGGGAAGTGACCGTATCCGGCAGATCAGCATAAGCAGCAGGAAGGTCAGCCGGGCTGAAATGGTTGGAAACATAGTCCAGAAGAGATGCCGTGTCCGGGTAAGCGGTGCCGCTGGGGCCGCGCAGGATAACGCAGATCACATCCATTTCGCTGCGGTGCGCACAGGTCACCAGCGTGTTCAGCGCGTCTGTGGTAAAACCGGTCTTTCCGGCAAACACTGTGCTGTCCAGATATTTGGACGTCTTGTATGTACTGATCATCGAGTGGTGATTGTTCATCATCAGCTCGTTTTCGTTCTTGTTTGTGGGAGGGATCGTGTAGCGGACAGTTCCGGCGATCTCCCGGAACTTGTCGTATTTCAGTGCGGCCTGGGTGATGAGCGCCATATCGTGGGCCGAGGTGTAATGCTCGGGATCGTGGAGGCCGTGGGGGTTCACGAAATGGGTGTTGGTGCAGCCCAGATCGGCTGCTTTCTGGTTCATCATGTCCGCAAAGGCTTCCGTGGAACCGGCGATGTGTTCCGCCACTGCGTTGGCACATTCATTGGCAGATTCCAGCATGATGGCGTACAGGCACTGCTCCATCGTCAGCTCCTCGTCCGTGGTGCGGGCGATGTGGCTGCTGCCCCGCTCAATGCTGAATACCGCATTCTCCGAGAACGTCACCGTCTCGTCCATAGAGCAGTTCTCCAGTGCCAGAAGCACCGTCATGATCTTGGTGATGCTGGCTGGATACTCGGCGGCGTCAATGTTCTTGGCATAGAGGATCGTGCCGGTCTGCGCCTCCATGACAATGGCGGACTCTGCGCTGACCTGGGGCCCCTGGGGCCAGCCGTCGATCTCGTTGGACTCCACCGGGATCTCGGGAATCTCCGCCTCGATGTCCGCGCCGTTTTCCCCGTCCTCCTCGGAGGCATCCTCCCCGGCTGTTCCTGTAGCTGTACTGCTGCCCGAGCCGCCGGTGGTCTGCGTCTTCGACTGGTTGCTTCCCGTCGTCTGCGAGGCATAGGAAGAAATCCCCCCAGACGAAAAAACGACAATTCCGGCTAAAAGAATTGTCAGTAATTTATGCGATAATTTCATGATAACTCCTTAATTGGGTAAAACAATATTTCTTTTCATTATAGGGGATTGGGAAAATGATTGCAAGGTTCCTGGCAGAATATAACAGAAATTTAAGAAACACCAGTTCAGCGATGATTCCGGTGGGCAGCTTTCGGGCTTGCACGAAAAGCTGCCTGCCGAGAAGCATCGAGTGAGCGCCATCATATGAGCAAAAATGAGCTGCGAAGCGGCGGGGAGCACGGCAGTGCGATTTTGCGAATGGCGCGGCTGAACTGGTGGGAGCAGAACAGGAGAGCGCCATCCGAAAACCCTTGACAATACGGCGCTTTTTCCGTATAATGGCTTTCGTAAAAGACTATGAAAAAGACAGTATCTTTTCTTGAGGAATCCCAGAGAGTCAGGGCAGGTGAGAGCTGACATTCGGTAGAGGAAGGAGAAGATCCCTTTGGAGTCTCAGACCGAACGGCCTGCCGCAGGCAGGTGCAAGTAGAATCTGACGGTTTTCCACCGTTACAGGGAGCGTATATCGAAGGTGCCGTGCATCGGATGTATACAGTAATAAGGTGGTAGCGAAACTTTCGTCCTGATTACAGGAGCGAAAGTTTTTTTATTTCGTAAAACATGAAGTTCTACGGAGAATCTGACAAGGAGGAAGAACAATGTATCAGAAGGTTTCGACAAATATGAATTTTGTTGAAAGAGAAAAGAAGACAGAAGAGTTCTGGCGAGAGAACCATATTTTCGAGAAGAGTATCGAGCAGCGCAAACAGGGAGAGACGTATACGTTTTATGACGGCCCGCCGACAGCCAACGGCAAGCCGCACATCGGCCATGTGCTGACCCGTGTCATCAAGGATATGATCCCGAGATACCGCACCATGAAAGGCTATATGGTACCGAGAAAGGCCGGATGGGATACCCACGGACTGCCGGTAGAGCTGGAAGTGGAGAAGATGCTGGGCCTGGACGGCAAGGAGCAGATCGAGGAGTATGGTCTGGAGCCGTTTATCAAGCATTGTAAAGAGAGTGTCTGGAAATACAAGGGCATGTGGGAGGATTTCTCCAATACCGTTGGTTTCTGGGCTGATATGGATCACCCGTATGTTACCTATGATAATAATTTCATTGAGTCTGAATGGTGGGCGCTGAAGCAGATCTGGGAGAAGAAGCTGCTGTACAAGGGCTTCAAGATCGTTCCCTACTGCCCGCGCTGCGGCACCCCGCTGTCCAGCCATGAGGTGGCACAGGGTTATAAGGATGTGAAGGAGCGCTCTGCGATCGTCCGCTTCAAGGTAAAAGGCGAGGATGCCTATATTCTGGCATGGACGACCACGCCTTGGACACTGCCGTCCAACGTGGCGCTCTGCGTGAACCCGGAAGAGGAGTATGTAAAAGTAAAAGCAGCTGACGGCTATGTTTACTATATGGCAAAGGCCCTGCTGGACAAGGTGCTGGGCAAGCTGGCCACCGAGGATGCACCGGCTTATGAGATCCTGGAGGAGTACAAGGGTACCGATCTGGAAGGAAAAGAGTACGAGCCGCTGTACGCATTCACCGGTGAGATCTGTGAGAAACAGCACAAGAAGGGCCATTATGTGACCTGTGATACCTACGTTACCATGACCGATGGTACCGGTGTCGTTCATATCGCACCGGCATTTGGTGAAGACGATGCCAATGTGGGCCGCAAATACGACCTGCCGTTTGTACAGCTGGTAGACGCCAAGGGTGAGATGACCCAGGAGACACCGTGGGCTGGTACGTTCTGTAAGAAGGCAGACCCGATGATCCTGAAAGATCTGGATGAGAAGGGCCTTCTGTATGACGCGCCCAAGTTCGAGCACAGCTACCCGCACTGCTGGCGCTGCGACACCCCGCTGATCTACTATGCAAGAGAATCCTGGTTCATCCGCATGACTGCTGTGAAGGATGAACTGATCCGCAATAACAACACCATCAACTGGATCCCGGAGAGCATCGGTAAGGGCCGTTTCGGCGACTGGCTGGAGAACGTACAGGACTGGGGTATCAGCCGGAACCGTTACTGGGGCACCCCTCTGAACATCTGGGAGTGTGAGTGCGGCCACATGCATTCCATCGGCAGCATCGCAGAGCTGAAGGAAATGTCCGACAACTGCCCGGAGGATATCGAGCTGCACCGCCCGTACATTGACGCTGTGACCATCAAGTGCCCGCACTGCGGCAAGCAGATGCACCGGGTACCCGAGGTCATTGACTGCTGGTTCGATTCCGGTTCCATGCCGTTCGCACAGCATCATTATCCGTTTGAAAATAAGGACCTGTTCGAGCAGCAGTTCCCGGCAAACTTTATTTCCGAGGCTGTAGACCAGACAAGGGGCTGGTTCTATTCCCTGCTGGCCATCTCTACCCTGATCTTCAACAAGGCGCCTTATAAGAACGTTATCGTTCTGGGCCACGTGCAGGATGAGAACGGCCAGAAGATGAGTAAATCCAAGGGAAATGCGGTGGATCCGTTTGACGCGCTGGAGCAGTACGGCGCAGACGCCATCCGCTGGTATTTCTACATTAACAGTGCGCCCTGGCTGCCCAACCGTTTCCACGGCAAAGCCGTCATGGAAGGTCAGCGGAAATTCATGGGAACCCTGTGGAATACCTACGCATTCTTTGTGCTGTATGCGAATATCGACAACTTTGATGCAACAAAATATACACTGGACTATGACAAACTGGCTGTCATGGACAAATGGATCCTGTCCAAGCTGAATTCTGTGGTGAAGGCTGTGGACAACCATCTGGCCAACTACCGGATTCCGGAGGCTGCAAGAGCACTGCAGGAGTTTGTGGACGACTTAAGTAACTGGTATGTGAGAAGAAGCCGTGAGCGTTTCTGGGCAAAGGGCATGGAGCAGGATAAGATCAATGCCTACATGACGCTGTACACTTCGCTGGTGACCATCGCCAAGGCAGCAGCGCCCATGATCCCGTTCATGACTGAGGATATTTACCAGAATCTGGTAAGAAGCATTGACAAGACTGCACCGGAGAGCATCCATCTGTGTGATTTCCCGGCTGTGAAAGAGGAGTGGATTAACACCGGTCTGGAAAAAGATATGGATGAGGTTCTGGAAATTGTTGTGATGGGCCGTGCATGCCGGAACACCGCCAACATCAAGAACCGTCAGCCCATCGGCACCATGTTTATCAAAGCGGACAAGGAGCTGTCTGATTTCTACAAGGAGATCATCGAGGACGAGCTGAATATCAAGAAGGTAGTATTTACCCAGGATGTGCGTGATTTCACAACCTACAGCTTCAAACCGCAGTTAAAGACCGTCGGCCCGAAATACGGCAAGCTGCTGGGCGGCATCAAGCAGCATCTGGCAGCACTGGACGGCAACGCAGCTATGGATGAGCTGAACGAGAAGGGCACCCTGCACTTCGAGGTCAACGGCGAGGCAGTAGAGCTGACGAAGGACGACCTGCTCATCGACATGGCACAGATGGAAGGCTATGTATCCGAGGGTGACGGTGATGTGACCGTGGTGCTGGATACGAACCTGACACCGGAGCTGCTGGAAGAGGGCTTTGTGCGTGAGATCATCAGCAAGATCCAGACCATGCGTAAGGAAGCCGGTTTTGAGGTGATGGACCGTATCGCCGTTTCCTACCAGGGCAACGAGAAGATTGCGGGCATATTTAAAAAGAATGAGGCTATAATTAAGGCAGAGGTTCTTGCTGACGAGATACTGGAAGAGCAGACCGTTGGATATGTGAAAGAGTGGAGCATCAATGGCGAGCAGGTGACTCTTGGCGTAGAGAAACGCTAGAAGGGAGTTTCGATGGCAGAGAAACGAGATTTTGACAAGGAAATGTTTAAGCGCAGCGTCGTATATAATGTAAAAACGCTGTACCGCAGAACGATGGAGGAGGCCACGGAGCAGCAGATCTTCCAGGCCGTGTGCTATGCGGTAAAGGATGCGATCATTGATTCCTGGATGTCTACCAAGAAGGAGATCGAGAAAACCGATCCGAAGACCGTGTATTATATGTCCATGGAGTTTCTTATGGGCCGTGCCCTTGGCAACAATCTGATCAACCTGACCTATTATGATGAAGTAAAGGAAGCGCTGGAGGAGCTGGGCTGCGACCTGAATGTGATCGAAGATGAAGAGCGGGATGCGGCTCTGGGCAATGGCGGTCTGGGCCGCCTTGCCGCCTGCTTCCTGGACTCTCTGGCAACGCTGGGCTATCCGGCTTACGGCTGTGGCATCCGTTACCGTTACGGTATGTTCAAGCAGAAGATTGAGGACGGCTATCAGATAGAAGTGCCGGATAACTGGCTGAAAAACGGTAATCCCTTTGAGATCCGCCGCCCTGAGTATGCCACCGAGGTCAAGTTCGGCGGTTATGTCCGGGTGGAATACGATCAGGAAAAACAGCGGAATTATTTTGTACATGAAGGCTATCAGTCCGTGCTGGCTGTGCCTTACGACATGCCCATCGTGGGCTATGGCAACAATGTGGTGGACACGTTGCGCATCTGGGATGCGGAGGCCATCAATGAGTTCCATCTGGATGCCTTTGACAAGGGCGATTATCAGAAAGCGGTGGAGCAGGAAAATCTGGCAAAAACGCTGGTGGAAGTGCTTTATCCCAATGATAACCATTACGCCGGGAAAGAGCTTCGTCTGAAACAGCAGTATTTCTTTGTATCTGCCAGCATCCAGACGGCGGTGAACCGCTATAAGGAGCGCCATGGCGGCGATGTGCGCAAGCTGTATGAAAAAGTGGTATTCCAGATGAACGATACTCACCCGACCGTAACGGTGGCCGAGCTCATGCGGATCCTCATTGATGAGGAAAATCTGGAGTGGGAAGAGGCATGGGAGATCACGACGAAATGCTGTGCCTACACGAACCACACGATCATGGCGGAAGCCCTGGAAAAATGGCCCATCGAGCTGTTCTCCCGTCTGCTTCCGAGAATTTATCAGATTGTAGAAGAGATCAACCGCCGGTTCTGTATCGAGATCCAGAACCGTTACCCGGGTGACCAGAATAAGATCAGCAAAATGGCCATCATTTATGACGGTCAGGTGCGGATGGCTTATCTGGCCATTGCAGCCAGCTACTCGGTGAACGGCGTGGCAAGACTGCACACGGAGATCCTGAAACACCAGGAGCTGAAGGATTTCTATGAGATGATGCCGGAGAAATTCAACAACAAGACCAACGGCATTACCCAGCGCCGGTTCCTGCTTCATGCAAATCCGCTGCTGGCAGCCTGGGTGACAGATCATATCGGTGACGAGTGGATCACCGACCTGTCCAAGATTTCTCAGCTGAAGCTGTATGCGGACGATGAGAAAGCCCAGCACGAGTTCATGAACATCAAGTATCAGAACAAAGTGCGCCTGGCAAAATATATCAAAGAGAACAACGGCGTAGATGTGGATCCCCGTTCCATCTTTGATGTGCAGGTGAAACGTCTGCACGAGTACAAACGGCAGCTGCTGAACATTTTACACGTGATGTATCTGTACAACCAGATCAAGGCACACCCGGAGATGGATTTCTACCCGAGAACATTTATCTTCGGTGCCAAAGCGGCAGCAGGCTATCGCCGGGCAAAGCTGACCATCAAGCTCATCAATTCCGTGGCGGATGTGATCAACAACGATGCTTCCATCAACGGAAAGATCAAGGTGGTATTCATCGAGGACTACCGGGTTTCCAACGCGGAGATCATTTTTGCAGCAGCTGACGTGAGTGAGCAGATTTCCACCGCCAGCAAGGAGGCATCCGGCACCGGCAACATGAAGCTGATGCTCAACGGTGCGCTGACCCTGGGCACCATGGACGGCGCCAACGTGGAGATCGTGGAGGAAGTGGGCGCAGAGAATGCGTTTATCTTCGGCATGAGCTCTGATGAGGTCATCAACTACGAGCAGCACGGCGGCTACTATCCTATGGACATTTTCAATAATGACCAGGATATCCGCAATGTGCTCATGCAGCTCATCAACGGTACCTATGCACCGGAGGATCCGGAGCGGTTCCGGGAAATCTATGATTCCCTGCTGACAGACAAGTATGGTACGCCGGATATGTATTTCATCCTGAAGGACTTCCGTTCCTATGCGGACGCCCAGAAGAAGGTGGAGGAGGCTTATAAGGACGAGAAGGGCTGGGCGAAGAGTGCGATCCTGAACACTGCAAGCAGCGGCAAGTTCACGTCTGACAGAACCATCCGGCAGTATGTGGATGAGATTTGGCATCTGGATCAGATCCATGTGGAGCTGGATTATTATAAGTAAATAAAGCCGGAAAAACAGCAAAACAAATAGAGAAAAGCAAACGGAGTGGCATGGTCGTGAAAAGCGGCTGTGTCATTCCGTTTGTTTTTGCAGGGCATTTCCCCCAAGCTGTTAGTGACAGGCCATGCAGAGTTTTGAAAGGAATATTGGAAAGCAGATGAAATAAAATGATAATAAATTGAAGCATATTGACAAATATAACCGCTGTTGCTAGAATTATTTGCAAAACAGATCATTTATACGGAGGATATCATATGATGGAGTGCAATGAAGCAGAGGAAAGCGGAAAGACGGTGATCTGCACAGATGCGGCAACCGGCGGCAACCATGTGGGAGAAAATGCCGGGGCAGAGGGAAAGATTGGCAGGGCAGATGATGATATGTGGGAAAACCGGGAACGGTGTTTTTATTCGTCTCCGCGGAATTTCTTCCTTCTGGTGCTGCTGGTGTATTTCTGCTGGGCGATGGGCGTTCCGCTGACAAAGCTTGGGTATACGGCATATGCCATTGGAGAAGGGGATATTCCCCAGATGCTGACCTATGCAGGTATCCGCCTGTTCTTTGCCGGACTGTTGGCACTGGGATTCTGCCGGTACCGCGGTGTGCGGTTGCTGCCGGCTTCCGGAAAAGAAGCCGGACAGATCCTGAAGCTGGGGCTGATCATGTCTGTGTTGCAGTACATCTTTCTGTATATCGGAACAGCGCTGTCGCCGGGGGTGGTGGCTTCCATTTTAAGCAGCTCCGGTGCGTTCCTGGGTATGCTGTTTTCCAGTCTGGTGTTTAAAGAAGACCGGATGACGGTGCGCAAAGGCCTGGGGTGTGCACTGGGCGTGGTGGCTGTGATCATCCTCAATGTCAATGATCTGGGAACGGGCATGCAGGTGTCGCTGATCGGCGGGCTGCTGGTTATCGCTTCCCAGGGGGCAGGGACATTGGGAGGTGTGTATCTTAAATATATTTCTCCGGGGAAAAATGCTATATGGCTGGGGGCTGCACAGACGCTCACCGGCGGCGGCATACTGATTTTTATAGGGTTACTTGGCGGTGGGAGTCTGCATGCGGCAGACCTGGTGCAGGCGCTGGCTCCGACAGTTGCCGTTATCTTTACGTCCTGCCTGGCGTTGATTCTTTCCAATCAGCTGTACAAATACAACAATATCAGTAAAGTGGTGGTGTTCTCGCTGTTATTACCGATCTTCGGCACGGTGCTGTCGGCACTCATGCTGGGAGAATCCCTGGCATCGGCAACCCTGCTGGTGAGTCTGCTGATCAACTGTGCAGGCGTTGCACTGGTTACGATGGAACGATCTGTGGGCTGAAGACGATGTGGTGTATCCATTTGCGAAGCCGGTGGGTGCGTGGCAGCTGGGAGAGAGGGGGAAGGCGCGTATATGGGAATACAAAAGATGACGCCCAAATATCTTTTTTTTGATATTGACGGGACGATTGCCCGGAATAATCAGCCGCCGTCACAGGAGACAACAGAGGCGATCCGCAGGGCCAGAGCCAACGGACATAAGGCATTTATCTGTACAGCCCGGACGATCTGTGATGTGTATGACAGTCTGTTTGAGGTGGGCTTTGACGGCATAATCGCGGGAGCCGGGGCACAGATCATCATCGGCGGGAAAGAGATTTATCATCATTATATTCCGGAGGATGTGCTAATCCGCACGGTGGAAGGCTTTTATGCCCATAACTTTTCCGGTGTACTGGAAGGGACAGATCAGATATATTTTGTGCCGGGAGAAGTAGAACTGACAGGAGATTTTCCGCGACTGAAAGGGATTGAAGATGTGAGCAGAGATCTGAAAATTGAGAAATTTACGATTCACACCTTCGACCATGCACATATTTGGCGGGTCGTCCGGCAGATGCCGGAGCTGTTGGACTGGTATGACATGTATGCCAACAACAGTGGCAGCTTTGGGGAGTTTGTGTGGAAAGGCATTGACAAAGCTTCTGGTATCCGCAGAGTGGCAGAATATTATGGTGCTTCCATGGAAGATACCATTGCCTTTGGGGATAGCATGAATGATGCGGCGGCCATTGATGCGGCAGGGATTGGTGTGGTTATGGGAGATTCGCCGGACGAATTGAAGGAAATGGCAGATCTGGTTACCGGAACGCAGGAGGAAGAAGGCATTGCCCGGGCGCTTCAAAAGCTGCATCTGACAAAGAAATAAGAAAACTGACGTAGCCGGGACAATGCAAAGGCAATGTTGCCCGGACGGGTGAGGGGCTTTCGGGAAATATGATAGTTCCAAAGCAGGGAGGGTATGACTCACAACGAGTCATACCCTCCCTGAATTTATCTGAAAAAAGATGGCTAACGACAACCATCTTTCTCTCCGTTACATGTTATAATGTAACTTGACTTTTGCAGCTAAATGGATATAAAACACCCGTCAAACCCAATAAATACAAGGGCACTGAAATAAAAGGATTTCAGGAGATAAGCGAACGTATGCTACTGCAAAACTGTGGGGAAGTTCACATATTATTTTGTATAAAATTCAATAAAATACAATTTTACATATTGTATCTGGAAAAAATTGGAAACTGTGGGAAATGTAGTTTTAAAGCGGAGAAAGGGAAAAAAGAATGGAAAAAGGATATTGACATTGAAGGGGGAAATTGTTAACATGAAATAAATACAATAACAAGACAATAATGTTTGGGAGGAGTAAAAACATGAAAACGGAAAAGAAAACAGGTCCGTTGTATTATAGAATCAAGGAAGATATTAAGAGTAAAATACAAAACGGAGAATTGAAGCCTGGTGCAGTGCTTCCGACAGAAAATCAGCTGTGTGAAGAGTATGGTGCCAGTCGGGTGACAATACGCAGAGCGGTAAATGAACTGATTGGGGAGAGCGTGCTGGATAGGGGATTCGGGAAAACGGCAACGGTTAAGTGCGAGAATGTCCCGAGAAGCCTGAACCGTCTCGGAGGGCTTCATGAAGAGCTGGAGAAGGCAGGAATTAAATGTTCTTCTTTCATTTTAAGCTCTGCAGTCATGGATGCACCGGCAGAAATCGCAGCTCATATGGGGCTTGGAAGAAATGAGAAGGTATTGAAAATTGAAAGGCTTCGTTATGCGAACGGGCAGTCGCTTTGCTACCAGGTGCTTTACCTGAAATATGAACTCTGTGAGAAGCTGGATGTAAAGGGGCTGGCCAGCGCATCTCTTTACGAGGTGCTGGAACGTGATTTTGATGTTAAAATAGATACGGCAACACAGACAATTAGTGCGGTAATGGCAACTTACCGGATTGCGGCACTTCTGGAGCTCCCGGAACAGACCTGTATGCTGCAGGTGAACCGAACCGCATATACGGATACCGGGGCCTGTATCGAATATTCGGAAAGTGCTTATGTTTCCAACAGATATACACTTACAATGACATTGAAACGATAGATATACAGAACTGAAAAGGGGACAGAAAAGAGCATGAAAAAATATTTGGTGGTGGATATAGGGACGAGTTCGGTTCGCACGGCTGTAGTGGATGAGAAGCTGCAGATTCGGAAAACGGAAACAATCCGAAGAACGGCGGGCGTCTGCTTCGATGCAGAACAGGAATGGAAGACCATCTGCGTTCTTATAAAAAAACTGACCCGGACGGAAAAACAGTTTGCGGGGGCGGCAGTATCTTCTCTTTTGGGCTGGGTGGGCATAGATCGGAATGGAAATGCCGTAACGCCCTGTTATTCCTACATGCATCAGGAGAACGAGGTTTGTGAAGCATTTCGGAAAAGCAAGAGCGATGAAGAGGTCTGTCAAATCTGTGGAAGAAAGATTAATCCGGAGTGGGCAGCATTTAAAATGTGTACGTTAAAAAAGAGGCAGCCAGATAAATACCGGAATATGGCTTATATGATTTCCATGAAGGATTTTATTAATCGAAAACTAACGGGAAGAACAGCACTGGATCGTACAAGCGCAGGGTATACGATGCTGTATGATATCCGTAAGGAGACCTGGAGCAGCGGACTGCTGGAAGCGCTGGAGCTTGACAGGGAAAAGCTACCTGAGCTGAAGTATCCTTATGAGCGGCTGGGGGAGATCAGAGAAGAACTGCTGCTGGAGTTTGGAATCCATGGAAAAATCCCGGTAGCGGTGGGAAGTGTGGATGGTTCAACGGCAATTTTAGGTGCCGGAGGAATAAAGGAACGGACAGCCGTCAGTGTTATGGGAACAACAGATGTCTTTTTTATGGTTACCCGTGAATGGAAGGCTGACAGTACGCGGAGCCTGATTGTAAATCCCCATGTAATTCCGGGGCTTTGGCTGGTTGGAGGACCAATGGGGATGTATGGAGGAACTATAGAATGGTTTCTGAAGCACATAATGAACCAGAGTATGGATATACAGGAGATGAATCACAGGGCGGCCGCCCTGGAAACCGGCAGCGGAGGTGTGCAGTTTTATCCGAATCTTGCGGGAGAACGAACTCCGTTTTGGAATCCGCTGTTTACAGGGACAGTGACCGGAATGAGGCAGGAACATCGGGCGGAGCATTTATTTCGGGCAATTATGGAAGCCAGCGGGTATACAATGAAGAGAATTATGGAAATAGGGGCGGCATCAGATATCGGTTTTGATGAAGTCACAGCTATTGGCGGTGGGGCTAAAAGCAGTTTGTGGCTGCAGATAAAAGCAGATATCACGGGAAAAATATTCTGGTCGGCGGAAGCAGAGGAAGCAACAGTAACAGGAAGTGTGCTTTTGGCAATGCTTGCAGAGGGAAAAAGGCCGGAGGAACTTCCGGCTGTTCCGAAAAAGGAATGCTATTTTTGCAGGCAGGAAATATTTGAAGAATATGAAAAACACTATGAGCGATATATAAGGAGCCATGAAATATTGCAGAAACTTTATCAATAAGAACCGGGCCGCCCTGTTTTGGGGACGGCCCGGTTCTTTTAGATAATGCCTTCTTCTTCCATATGCTTGATTTCTTCTTCTGTAAAGCCCAGTTCCTGATGGTAAATAAGATGATTATGTTCTCCTAGTCTTGGAGCGGTACAATAAACGTCCGGATTTGTATCGGACATTTTAATGACTGGACCGCTGGCGGTGATTGTTCCGAAGCGGGAATCTTCCACTGGACGGATCATTTTTCGATAAATCAGCTGTTCATCATGAGCCATTTCTTCGATATTATTTACGCGGGAGCAGGGGATTCCGATGGCTTCACAGGCGTCCAGAATTTCTTTCAGAGTATGTTCTTTTGTCCAGGAGGCTACAAGGGTGTCACATTCCTGAATATGATTTGCCCTTCCGGTAAGATGGGCAAATTCGGGGTCAGAAAGTAAATCTTCCCGGCCAAGCATTTTGCAGAATTTTGCGAAGGCCGGATCTTGTCCTGCGTGGATAAAGGCAAGGCGTCCGTCCTTGGTCGGATAAAAAGTAGCCGGCCAGGATGCGCGGTCCTGGTTACCATTGCGTTTTGTCACCTGTCCAAGCAGGTAATAGTTAATGATTGCAGAGTGAGTCAGGCCGCAGGCACAGTCTAAAAGGGAAATGTCCACTACCTGTCCTTTTCCGGTGTGTTCCCTGGCCAAAAGAGCAGCCAGTGTTCCGATTGCCGCGTAGAGGCCGGAGGTGAGGTCACATACATAGGTGCCGACCATCGTAGGATCCCCGTCAGGAAATCCTGTAATATCCATTAATCCACTGAGCGACTGGGCAACTGCATCAAAACAGGGGCGGTCTGCATAAGGACCATCCTGGCCAAAACCGGATATACGGGTAATAACAAGCTTTGGATTGCATTCTAACAGCTTGGCTGGAGCAAGGCCCATTTTTTCCAGTGTTCCGGCTTTGAAGTTTTCTACAAGGACATCGGCGTTTTTGATCAGAGAATACAGAATATCTAAAGCTTTTGGGTGCCGGAAATCAAGGGTAATACTTTTTTTGTTTCGATTATGTGTCATAAAATAGGTGGATTCGCCTCTATAATAAGGAGCGTATCCACGACTCATATCACCTTCTCCTTTCTTTTCTATCTTAATAATATCCGCGCCCAAATCGCCCAGAATCATTGTACAGTGTGGGCCTGCAATGACTCTTGACAGATCAATAATTTTCAGGCCTTTTAATGCACCGTTTTCCATTAGTCGTTTCCTCCTTTTTCGTAATAGTATTGCATGTTTTTAGAGAAGTTAGTAAAAAATAAATATTATACTTAAATAGTATAAATGTAAAAACGCATAAAAGCAACAAAACAAATACAAAAAGAGGAATAAGTAGCAGATTGAATAAAAAAAAGGACAATATCATGTATAAAATGTATATTGACAACAATGAACTGACAATATATGATTACAATAACAATACAAAAAAGACAAATCGAGGAGAGGAGTACAGAAAAATGTATGAGAAGGATATAACAAAAAGAACCGAGCAGGAAGAGGTTTGGAGAGATATTACAGATCCTAGAAGAGCAGAGGCCGTGGATGATCTGGAGGAAGGTTTAAAGGAACCGGAATTTGAGAATCTGGAAATACCGGAAAAGCTTGGACCGGTAAAGGAAATCATTGATGATCATAAGATTAAGAGATACGCCTTCGAACTGGATGATTATCTTCCGTGGTCACTTCAGGAAGGGATGAGTCCTTTTGGGGGAGACCGAATCGCACAGGCCGGGCTGCTTACGAATGATATTGTTCAGCTGTTCACTCTTGTTTATAAAGGAAGCAAGGTAATAGGACTGCATACGGAAGCACAGCTCTGGTTCGATAATCCGGCGAAAATAAATGAAGTTGTAACACTGGAAGGAGATTATACCGATGCTTATGTAAAGCGCGGTCAGGGGTATGTGGTTCTGGATGCAGGCGTAAAAGGAGAAGATGGAAGAAGCATCGTAAGATATCGCGGAGTTGAGATCCTGAAGACGATTCCAGGAAATATTGCGGGAAGATCCACCGCAACACCGGAGAAACGGGTGACCGGAGAAGTTCCGGAGGGGGCACGGTATGTGGAATTCATTACGAAGGATGTGAAGGTCGGTGATGTGCTTATTCCGCTGCAGAAAACGATAACCGCGGAACAGGCAGCAGTTTTTTCACGTGTGGGAGAGTTCGTTACAAATATTCACAATAATCTGGAAACTGCAAGAAAAGGAAATTTACGCATTCCGATTGTACAGGGGGCACAGTTCTTCTGTACACTGACGGAACTTTTGACAAGAGCTTTCGGTAAAAATTTCTTTACTGACGGCTGGGTACGTGCAAAATTTGTGTCTCCGATTAAAGTGTTCGAACCATTTGAGACAACAGGAATGGTGACGGAAATCGAGGAACTTCCGGACGGAAGAAAAAAGATCACTTTGGATGTGTGGGTAAGAAGGTCTTCAGACGGAAGACTGTCGGCAGCCGGCTGGGCAAGCTGTATTATTTAATTTTATAAAATAGAAGGGGAAGACAACGATGAGTAAATTATATACCGGAGGAGAACTGGTAGTAAAGGTAATGGAGGAATTTGGGGCAAAGGCAGTGTTTGGTGTCCCGGGAGGGCAGACACTGTACGTGACAGACCCAATGCAGGATACGGATATTCGTTTTATACATACAAGACATGAGAACGGAGCGGCCTGTGCCGCAGACGGATGGGGAAGAATGACAGGAGAACCGGGAATCTGCCTGGCAACAACCGGGCCGGGTGCGACGAACCTGATTACCGGTATCGGAGGAGCGTTTCGGGATTCAAGTCCGATGATTGCACTTGTGTTTCAGAATAAGCTGCCGGATGCGGGAAAGGGAGATGCACAGGAGAGCGATCATGAGCTGCTGTTCGGAAGTATCTGCAAAAAATATATTCCGGTGAGAGATGTATCTACCGTTCAGTGGGCTATGCGGGAGGCTTACCGTACAGCAAAAACAGGAAGGCCGGGGCCGGTAGTTGTGGATTTATACAGGGATGTAATTGAGGAGCAGAAAGCGGAATATATCCCGGAGAGTCCGGAAAGCTATTGCGTGCTGCCGGAGTGTGTCGCGGCAGATGAGTCTGTTGAGGCGGCAAAGAACATTATTAAAAAACACAAAAAGGTATGCCTGTGGATTGGAAATGGCGTAAAAATTGCAAAAGCATCGGAAGAAGTGAAAGAATTATCCCGGATTTTGAATGCACCTATCGTATGTACCTATAATGGGATTGCAGCGGTAGAGAGTGCATTTGAAAATCTGGTAGGCCCGCGTTCCCGTCATGGCAGCAAGGTAACGAGGGCAGCGATTGAAGAAGCAGAATGTGTTGTTGTAATTGGTTCTACCCTGACGGCTATCAGTACAAATCGCTGGGATATCAAGGCGAAAAATATTGTACAGTTTGATATCGTTCCGGAGAATATCGGAAGACATTATCCGGTTGCAGCGGGTGTTATCGGAGATGCAAAGCGAAGCCTGCAGAAACTGAATGCGGCATTGAAGGCAGAGGGATATACCGGGGACCGGGCATACCGGGATGAGATTTTTTCAAGAAAAGAGGAGTGGAAGGAAAATCTGTTCCGGGGAGCAATTGCAGATACGGAAGCGACACCGGTGCCTCCGATCGCATTGCATATGGAACTGGAAAAAGTACTGAAGGAGGATGGCGTGTTCGTGGTAGATGCAGGCAATCCGGGAGCGTGGACTCATGCAACGACCTTTCCGAAGGGAACCGTATATATGAAACCGGTAAACTATGGAAATATGGGATTTGCACTGGGAGCTTCTCTGGGCTGTAAAGAGGCTTGTCCGGAAAAGGAGGTCATTGCTCTGCTGGGTGACGGTTCTCTTGGAATGACACTGGGAGATCTGGAGACGATAGGAAGAGAGGGACTTCCTGTAATCGTACTTCTTGTGAACGATTCTGCATTCGGAAATATTAAGCAAGAAGAGCTATTTAAGATGGGGGAAGGCAGATATACCGGAGTGGAATTCCCTGATATTGATTATGTAACCGTTGCAAGGGCCCTTGGTATGGAGGGACGTATTGTAAGGAAAGCAAGTGAAATACCTGCAGCGTTTGAAGAAGCAAGGCAGAGCGGCAAACCGTTTATGATTGAGGTAAAGCTGGACGGAAGCTTTACTGTATGGCCGGAAGCAGTCTGAAAGGACTGCACCGGTTGAAGAAAGAGGTGAGCGGATGAAGGAGAATATTCCGGTATTGGAAATAAAAAATGTCAGTAAAAGTTTCCCGGGAGTGAAAGCGCTGCAGAACGTATCTCTTACGGCGTATAAAGGAGAATGTCTGGCATTGATAGGAGAGAACGGAGCCGGAAAATCGACTCTGATGAAAATTCTTTCAGGTGCCTATTACATGGACGAAGGGGAAATTTATATTGATGGCCGGAAAGTGGAAATTCACAATCCGGCGGATGGCCAGAAAGCAGGGGTCGGAGTCATTTATCAGGAACTGTCCCTGGTCCGTCAGTTTACCGCAGTGGAAAATCTCTTCCTTGGCAGATGGAAGACAGGCAGAGGCGGTGTCGTGAAATGGAAGGAAATGCAGAAGGAAGTAGAGGAATTTTACAGGGAACTGGGTCTGCAGTTTAATCTTAAGGTACCGGTAGGACAGTTAAGCGTCGCACAGTGCCAGTTGATTGAAATTACAAGAGCGGTGTTTATGAATTCCAGAATTATTGTTATGGATGAACCAACCAGTTCATTGACGAATACAGAGGTAGAAATTCTGTTTGACCTGATAAAGAAACTGCAGGAGAAAGGAATTACAGTTATATTTATCAGCCATAAGCTGGAGGAGCTTTTTCGTGCATGTGAACGTGTTTACGTTATGAAAGATGGCTGCAATGCAGGAGAGTTCAATCTGAGGGAAATTAATAAAGAGATTCTTGTCCGTGCAATGGTGGGACGTGAACTGAAAAATTATTATCCGAAGAAAACGAATAAGCCGACGGATAAAGTAGTATTGGAGGCGAAGCATATTGATGACGGAAAAAGGGTACATGATGTCAGCTTTGCCGTACATGAAGGAGAAATCCTTGGTTTTGCGGGTTTGGTAGGAGCGGGAAGAACGGAAACCATGCGGGCGATTTTTAAAGCAGAGCTAAAGGCAGAAGGACAGATCTTCATTGATGGGAAAGAAGTCCGGATTAAAAATCCGGCAGATGCCATTGCAAACGGAATCGCATTTGCAACGGAGGATCGGAGGTACGAAGGTCTGGTTCTTCCGATGAGTGTGGCACATAATACCTCCATGGCGAATTTTGACAGTATTTGCGGTAAGTTTGGAGTTATAGATTTGAAAAAAGAGGCCGAGCTTGCAGAGCGGTACAAAAACAGCTTTAACATCCGGACACCTTCCACAGGTAAAAAAGTGGGAGAGCTCAGCGGCGGTAATCAACAGAAGGTGGTTATTGCCAAATGGATGAACACGAATGTGCGGGTATTTATTTTCGATGAGCCGACCAGAGGTATCGATGTTGGAGCGAAAGCGGAAATTTACCAGTTAATGGTGGATATCGCAGCACAGGGAAATGCAGTTATCATGGTTTCTTCAGAATTGCCGGAAATACTCGGTGTCAGTGACCGGGTCATTATTATGCGGGAAGGCCGGATTATGGGTGAACTTCTGGCACATGAGGCAGATGAAGAATCAATTATGTCATTTGCTATAGGGGGTTAGACAGAATGGGGAAAGAAAAAAGCATTGCGTTTAATGCGGATAGTTTTAAGAAGATGTATTCCGAATATGGAATTGTAATGGTTCTTGTATTGCTGATTATTATTGCAACCATTATGAACCCGATTTTTATTGGAACAAATAATATTATTAATGTACTGCGGCAGGTATCCATTAATGGGATTTTGTCCATCGGAATGACATTTGTCATCATCAGCGGCTGCATTGATCTTTCCGTAGGCTCCACACTGGGCTGTACGGGACTGATTGTCATGATTCTTATGCAGAAATTCGGAATGGTACCGGCAATTTTGGCAGGGCTGTGCTTTGGATTGCTGGTCGGTCTGTTCAATGGTCTGGGTGTGCATAATGGATTGCCGGCCTTTATTATGACGTTGGCTACTCAGCAGATGGTGAAAGGTCTTGCCTATGTAATATCCAATGGGCAGCCCTTTGCAGCTTCTGATGAGGCTTATAAATTCGTCGGCCAGGGCTTTTTCCTTGGCGTGATTCCAATGCCGGTTGTGATTTTCAGCGTTTTGGTAGTAATTGCCTGGTTTGTGCTGACAAGAACAAGGATCGGCCGTTCGGTGTATGCGACAGGAGGCAATAAAGAAGCTTCGAGACTTTCGGGAATCAATATTAGGAATACAAGAGTTTTTGCCTATATGGTGTCCGGTGTTATGGCAGCAACGGCAGCTATTGTCCTGACATCCAGACTTTATTCCTGCGATCCACTGACAGGTGACAATTATCATTCCGATGCAATTGCAGCAACGGTTATCGGCGGATGCAGTATGGCCGGCGGCGAGGGAAGTGTTTTGAAAACGGTTGTCGGTGTGTTAATTATTGGTATTATTTCCAACATTCTTAACCTAATGCAAGTAAGTTCCTATTTACAGATGATTGCAAAAGGCTTTATCATCTTCCTTGCAGTAGCGATTGATGTTTGGAAAAATAAATAAACTATATTATATTTCAAAGAAAAGGGAGGATTTTCGTATGAAGAAAAGGGTATTATCAGTCATTTTGTGTGCAGTGCTTACGATGGCAATGATGGGGTGTTCGACTAAGGCGGAAGAACCGGCGCAGGAGGATGCGGCAAAGGAAGAAGCAGCGGAAGAAAGCCCGACAGACGCAGATGCAGAGAGTGCAAAGGAAGATGGAGGGGATAAGGTAGTTATCGGTTTTGCACAGTCCAGGATGAACCATCCGTATCGTGTTGCTGCGGTTGAGGAGTTCGAGGCAGCGGTTGAGGAGAAAGGCCTGAACTGGGAAGTGGTTGTATGCGATGGTAACAATGATGCGGCAAAACAGACTTCTGATGTGGAAGACTTGATTACGCAGGGGGTAGATTTGATTGTTATGAGCCCAGTTACGGCAGATGCACTGACGCCGGTTGCAAAAACCATCATGGATGCGGGAATTCCGTTAGTACTGCTTGACCGTACAATCAACAGCGAAGATTATACGACCTTTGTAGGTGGGGATAACCGAATGATCGGTGAAATTGTTGCAGATGCAATTGCAGCAGATCTCGGAGAAGAAGGCGGAAATATTGTTGAAATTCAGGGGACGCTCGGAGCTTCTGCTACCATCGACCGTCATGAGGGATTTGCAGATCGTATTGCAGAAAAATATCCGAACCTGAAGGTTGTTCAGGACAATACCGGAGAATATGACCGCGCAAAAGCCATGACAGTAATGGAAGACTTTATCCAGACAGGTGTAGAAGTAGATGCAATTTATTGTCATAATGATGCAATGGCTATGGGAGCAATGACTGCACTGCAGGCGTCAGGTGTAGAAGGCGTTAAGATTTACGGAGCAGACGGAACTGTAGAGCTTATGGATGAAATTAAAAAAGAGACCGTATCCGGAACAGCATTCTATCCGACAGGCTCCACCAAGGCAGTAGAAGTTATCGAGAAGATTCTCAACGGAGAAGAAGTAGAGAAAAAATACATGGTTGATGTTCCGCTTGTTACATTAGAAAATATTGATGAATATTACGATTCCGGAATCTAAAGCTTTCTGTAGCTGAAAAAAATGTAATTTCCGGATGTCAGAAATAAGAATGGCGCAGAGGCAGTTAGCTTCTGCGCCTTATTTCATAAGGAGGAAAAGTTTGAAACAGTTATATGGGGTTACGACAGCAATGATTACGCCGTTTAATGCAGACGGTGAGGTGGATGAGAAAGCGTTGGAACAGCTTACGGAGTTCCTGATCGGGCAAAGGATAAATGCCTTATATCCGTGCGGAACGACAGGGGAGATGTTAAAACTAAAGGAAGAGGAACGAAAGCTGGCAGCAGAAACGGTGGTTCGTCAGGCAAAAGGCCGGGTGCCGGTTTATATACACGTGGGAGCATCCACGACGGAAGAGACGATTCGTCTGGCAGTACATGCTAAAGAAGCGGGGGCGGATGGGGTTGGAGTTGTAACACCACAGTTTTTTAAAGCAACGGACGAAGAGATGGAAGCGTATTATTGTTCCGTGGCGAAGGCTGTGGAGGGCTTTCCGGTATATTTGTATAATATACCTCAATGTACGGGAAATGATTTGACGGCAGCAGTGTGTGAGCAAATAGCTGAAAAATGTCCGAATGTTGTTGGGATAAAATACAGTTATGGAGATATGGCACGTATGGTAGAATATTTAAAGATTCGGGATTGGAGATTCTCTGTACTTCATGGGATGGATAAAATCTTTTCCGGTCTTTTGGTGCTTGGCTGTGACGGGACGGTTTCCGGCTGTGCGGGAGTATTCCCGGAGCCATATGTGAAGGTTTATGAGGCATATCTCCGTAGGGATTTCCAGGGGATGAAGAAGTATCAGAAAGCAGCAGCGGAAATAGGAGATGCTCTGAAAAATGGTTCTAATATGTCTTATTTTAAGGAGGCGCTTCGGATGAGGGGGATTCCGGTGGGAGGAATGCGTCTGCCGCAGAAGAATATCGGACGGGAAGAAATAGAAAAACTGGAGCAGCAGCTCAGAAAAATCTGTGCGGATTATGGAATGACATTTGAGGTGTCCGGTGGAGGAAATACATTATGAAAATAACAGATGTGAAGGTATATGCAATTCAGACACCGATTGCGGAGCCGTTTTATTATTCCATGGGATATGTGAACAGGCGCTCATCCGTTATTGTGGAGATTGAAACGGATGAAGGGATTACCGGATATGGGGAGGCACTCTGTCATGGGCAGCAGCCGGTTCAGGTCTCAGCAGCTATGATTTATTATGAATATCGGCCGCTGCTTTTGGGGAGAGATCCGCTGCAAAGAGAGCCCATATGGGAGATGCTTTACAGCCGTACCAGGCCATATGGACAGGGAGGAATTGCAGTTAATGCATTGAGCGGTGTGGATATTGCGCTCTGGGATATTGCTGGAAAAGTTATGGGACAGCCAGTTTATAATCTCCTTGGCGGAGCGTTTCGAACAGAGGTGGATTGCTATGCCACGGGGTTTCACAGAAAGGACAGTCTTTCATATCCGGAGGCATTGCTTGAAGAGGCGGAGTGTCATATGAAAAACGGCTTTCGGGCAATGAAAATGAAGGCTGGGTTCGGAGTGGAACAGGATGTGGAGTGTATAAAAGCCTTAAGAAATTTCCTACCACGAGATATTTGCCTCATGGTGGACTTTAATTGCGCATACAGCTTTGGACCGGCGCGGAAGTTAGTATATGCTTTGGAGGAATGTGATCTGTTTTTCTTGGAAGAACTGTTGGTTCCAGAGGATATTGAAGGATATGTAAAGCTTCGAAAAATCAGCAGGAACTATATTGCCGGAGGGGAAAATGTATTTACGAAACAGACATACCGAAGGTATATGGAGGCAGGGGCTTTGGATATTATACAGCCGGATATCAGCAGCTCCGGAGGGTTTACGGAGCTGAGAAAAATTGCAGCATTGGCAGAGGCATATCAGGTTCTGATGTTTCCGCATGTATGGGGAAGTGGAATAAGTATCGCAGCAGCATTGCAGTTACTGGCAACGCTCCCGCCGGAACCGTTGATTTTCCGGCCAATAGAACCAATGCTGGAATTCGATCATGCACAGCATCCGTTTCGCATGGATATTATTCGGGATGGAATTTGTATGGAAAGTGGAAAGATACAGATACCGGATGGTCCTGGGCTGGGAGTACAGGTAGACCGAGAATTGATAAAAGCTTACGCAGTGGATTTTTAGAAAAAGTCTCCCAAAAATTGGAAAGGGCTGTTGAAGAATAGAGAATACTCCGTATCTGTAACAGCCTTTTTGCAGGACAATATCCTATTGGTTATTAATCAGAAATCTCAACCTCCAGCCCGGCTTTTTTTGCAAAATCCGAAAAACTTTCGGCCCGTGCAGCGAGCTTCAGCCAGGATTTTAAGATTTCCTCCCGGTTTTCAGAGGAGATGGCGTTTTCAAGAGAATTCGGAACAGTTCCTAATTCGGAAAGCAGTTCCAAAATGCCGTTGACGCGTGCTTCTGTACGCCCCTCTGTACGGCCTTCTGCAAGACCTTCTTCCCGGGCTTCCTGTTTGTCATAATATCGTTCTTCCCATGCCTGCATATACTTCACCCCGATTTCTTCACTGGATTTTACCTTACGCACCCGGTGATGGATCTGCCGGATCAGGTCGCAGTCTGTCTGTTCGGCGGCTTCGTCAGTGGTCTCTTCTATATAGTGCAGAAACTGTACAAGCTCAGGTGATACTTCACTGTCGTTGGATCCGCGGGTGTTCAGGAAAATGCGCACGGCACCGTCTCCGAGGGGACAGGATGGAACCTCTTTACAGGAGGCTTCAAATGTGTAGCGGTATTTCCCGTATCCAAACAGGTCGAAAGGCATGATCAGAATAATATAGGAAAAATTCAGACGGTTGTAGCTGGGAATGCCGGGCTCCAGCAGAGAGGTATCGATCAGTGCCTGGTAGTAGCGGCTCCGCTTCGTCAGATCATTTTTCCTTCTTTTCTGCATTTCCATGTTATAGACAGTACAATCCTCATCCATGGAAAATACATCCATACGGATGGAACGGATTGCAGGGGATATGCGCAGCTCCTTTTCGGTCTCGGCTAATCCGAGGAGGGAAATATCCAGGCCGAAAATAATGCGCAGTGCAGCCTGATGTGCCTGGGGATCTTCCATGACTTCGTCAAACAGAAAGCGGTCGGTAAGGTTTAATTGACTCAATGGCATCAATTGTTTTTTGCTCATAGCATTTCTCCTTTATTTTATCATAAAAACTGAGAAAATTTGAAGGAAAAACTGCCTAGAAAAAATGCGGCTGAAAAAATCCAAACAAGGATTTTTTGCGGCCAAAAACAGAAAGTATTTATCAAAATAAAAATATCCTGAACAAGTTGCAGAGCCAGAAAGCTCTGTAACTGTCAGGATATTTTTGTTTGGTGCTGTCAGCTCAAAAAAACGTTATTTACCGACAGCCCCTTATGCCGTTATCTCAGACGATATTCCATATTATACAACTTCAACGTCTACCCCTTTTTCCCGGATTTTACGGATGATTTCAGGATCGGTTCCGGTATCGGTAATGATCAGATCGATCTTATCAAAGCCGTGGATGCTGATGAAACCGTGGCTCTCGAACTTGCTGTGATCACACAGAAGGATGGTTCTGGCAGAGTTGGCGATCATCTTCTGTTTCAGCGGAACATCGTTGGTATTGTATCCCATGATGCCTTTGTTTAAGTCGATGGAGTCAGCGCCTATGAAGGCAATTTCGGCGTTCATCTGATCCAGCCACTGTTCGGCGTTGGGGCCATGGCAGGCCATCTGTCCCCGGCGGAGCTTGCCGCCGAGAATGAAAACGTCTGCATTTTTCAGGGCATTCAGATCTGTGATGTAGCTCAGATCGTAGGTGACAATGGACACAGGAAAATCCATGGGGATCAGCCGGATCAGCTGTCCTACGGTGGAGCCGGAGTCGAACATGTAATAGGAATTGGGCTCCACATAACGGAGGGCTGCCTGCGCAATGCGTTTTTTCTCTTCAAGATTGGAATAAGAACGCAGCTGGAGCGAGGGCTCTGTATCCTGCTTCTTATTGCGGAAGATGATGCCGCCCCGGGTCTTATCGACGATGCCCTGGCTGCACAGCTCCTCCACATCCCGGCGGACGGTGGCCACGGAGACGTTCAGCCGCTCGGCCAGCTCCTCCAGAGTGATCACATCTTTTTCATTGGATAAATTGGTAATTAAATTAAAACGTTCTGCACGAATCATTTGGCGCCCCTCACATTCTCTCTCTTTTCCTGTCTGCAAATTACAGCAGATGCATCAGATCTTTGTTCGCTGTATACAGTTTGTCATAAATATCGCAGTATTTTCTGTAAATCTTTGTATTTTCCTCGTTTGGCAGGATAACCCGATCCGGCTCGATTACGGAGCTGAGTTCCTGGAAGTCCTTCAGGTCACCTACACCGAGAGCGGCCATCAGGGCTTCTCCATAGCTGGCACCGATGCTGACCTTCGGAATGCATACCGGGCGGCCGATGACATCTGCCACGATCTGCATCCATACAGGGTTCTTTGTACCGCCGCCCACCGCGATCAGGTTCTCTACCGGCAGGTTTAACTCTTCCATGACCTTGATGTTCTGGGCGATGCAATAAGCAATGCCCTCCAGTGCGGCGTGATAAATATGATCTCTTGTGTGTTCCAGTGTCAGGCCGAAGATCATCCCCTTTGCCTGGGCATCGTTGATGGGGCATCGCTCCCCTGCAAAATAAGGCAGGATGACCAAACCATTGCTGCCAGCCGGGATATCCGCCACTCGCTCCATCATGACCTGATAGGGCTCTCTGCCGGATGTTGCCTGATCCTCCAGAATGTCAAAGTAGAGGGTGTCACGCATCCAACGGGTCAGGGTGCCTGCGGTGTTGGTGCCGCCGGAGACGCTGAATGTGCCCGGAACGGTGAAATCCCCGCCATGGATCCGGTGATCATAGGTCAGATGATCGGAACAGTAATAGAAGAAAAGAGAGGATCCGAACTGGAACATCAGCTTTCCCGGAGTGGTGATGCCTACGCTGATGGCCTCAGAGGTGGAATCACCGGTGCCGCAGATAACAGGGGTGCCTTCCTTTAAACCGGTTTCTTCTGCGGCTTTGGCAGTTACATGTCCGGCAAGTTCGTGGACAAAACGGGCTTCTGCCATCTGGTCCGGGCGGCAGAACAGTGCACATTCCTTCTCATCGATCTTTGCCTCATCGTTGTAGAGCGGACGGAAGGAAGCCTTTGCCAGAAACTGGTCAATGACATATTCTCCTGTGAGCTTGGCGGCAATATAGGAAGAGCCGGTCAGAAACTTGTGGGTTTTGGCATAAACCTCCGGCTCGTTGTTCTTGATCCACAGAATTTTGGGGGCAATGTCGTCAGAGCAGAGCGGATGGCCAAACAGCTCCCTGATGCGCTCTTCTCCGTAATGTTCATTTAAGAAAGCAATTTCCTCAGAAGCACGGGCGTCAATGCCGTACAGAATGGCTTTGCGCAGCGGACGGCAGTTCTCATCTACCGGCAGGCAGTCACAACCCAGCACATCACTTCCTACGGCGGCAATTTCCTCTGGCCGGATGCCGGCCTTCTCTATGAGACCCTTGGATACGATACAGAAATCTTTCCACCAGATCTCCTCTGCATCCTGCTCAAAATAATTGGGTTTCGGATTCTCCATGCCGTGCTTTGCACCCGTTTCTGCAACAACCTGAAACTTTTCATCGATGAGAACCCCTTTTGTTTCAAAGGTTCCCACGTCTACACCTAAATAATATTTCGCCATGAAAACTACCTCCATATATATGTGTGATGCCAGGGTCAAAAGGTCTAAGCCCACATGAGCTTGCTCATAAGTGGGTGAAAGACCTTGGGACCCGCCCCGATATGAGCATAAAAGCGGGATGATAATCCCGCGATATGCGAATGGCGGAGAGGATTGTGAGAGTGCTTAGCACGGAACAATCCGTGGGCATCAAAGCTATGTATACCACTTCTGCCAATATAGCATTTTCAGGGGGCGAATGCAAGGAAAATTCGGAATATTTTGCAAGAATATGAAAAGTTTGAACGGTGTACTGTGAAAGATCTCAAAGGAATACGGGAAAATCCTACAGGAAAATATGAAATAAACGCAAAAAAGGCCGCAAATCGCCGAAAACCCACTTCACCCTGATAACAGGACAAATTGGATAAAATTGGAAAATAGAAATCTTTTCTGTATATAGTGACAAAGAAGAAAAATAGTAGGGAGATTGAAAGTTAGACAGAATAAATAAACAGGATCGCAAAACTTTACACAAAATAATAGAAATAGACAATTTGTTGCAATAAAGTATTGAAATGTGAAACGTTTTGTGTTATTATTGACGTAATTTGAAACATATGGGAGGAATGAGAAAATGAATTTCCCTACAACCTTTTTTGGATGGGTAGCGTTTCTGGCTGAGAAATACGGGCCGGATTTTATGAGAGGCCTTGGCGTGACACTGCAGCTGGCGACGATCGGAACGGTCCTCGGATGTGTGCTTGGCTTCGTGGTCGGCATGGTGCGAAGCGTTAATATTGATAAACATTCTTCAGTCGTGTCACAAACCATCCTTCGAATCCTGAAGGCGATCATCGCCGTTTATGTGGAGGTGATCCGTGGTACACCACTGATGGTACAGGCAACGGTCATTTATTATGGAACCATGTCTATCTGGGGGCTGGATATTCCGTCCTTCTCCGCTGGTATCCTGGCACTGTCCCTGCACATCGGTGCTTACTTTTCGGAATCTGTGCGAGGCGCCATCGGCGGTATCGACAAGGGACAGATGGAAGGCGGACAGGCTATCGGCATGAGTTATCTGCAGATCATGCTGCATGTCATCATCCCGCAGGCGTTCCGGAACCTGATCCCGCAGATCGGCAACACATACGTATCTGCCATCAAGGATACTTCCGTATTAAACGTTATCGCTGTTACCGAGCTGTATTTCACAGCCCGTACTGTAACCGGAACTTACTACAAGTTCTTTGAGACCTACTGCATCGTCAGCGTGATCTATTTCGTATGTACGTTTGTCATTTCCCGTCTGCTGAAGCTGCTTGAGAAGTTTATGGCAGGCTCCAGCAATTACGAGCTGATCACAGAATCCGAGGAAGAGGTGAGCAAATAATGGCAGAAGATATCATTTTACAGGTGAGTCACCTTGGCAAAAGCTTCGGCAGCCATGAGGTGCTCAAGGATATTCATTTTGATGTGAAAAAAGGTGAAGTAATCAGTGTGATCGGTTCCTCCGGTTCCGGTAAATCCACATTGCTTCGCTGTATCAATATGCTGGAGGAGCCCTCCGGCGGCGAGATCATGTTCAAGGGCGAGCAGATTTCCTATAAACCCAAGGATAAGAACAGGTTCCGTTCCAGGGTGGGTATGGTGTTCCAGTCCTTTAACCTGTTTGCCAACATGAACGTACTGAAAAACTGCATGATCGGCATGCAGATCGTCAATAAGGAGGACAAGGCAGAGGCAGAAAAGACCGCGAAGAAATACCTGAAGCAGGTAGGCATGGGCGCTTATATCAACGCCAAGCCGTCTCAGCTGTCCGGAGGTCAGAAACAGCGCGTGGCCATTGCCCGGGCGCTTTGCATGAAACCGGAGCTGCTGCTGTTTGACGAGCCCACATCCGCGCTGGATCCGGAAATGGTCGGCGAGGTACTGGAGGTTATCAAGTCCCTGGCAGAAGATGGGATGACGATGGTGATCGTTACCCATGAGATGATGTTTGCCAAAGAGATTTCCAGCCGGGTAGTATTCATGGATTCCGGTGTCATTGTGGAAGAGGGAACCCCGGACGAGGTATTCAACCATCCGCAGGCAGCCAGAACAAGGGAATTCCTCAGCCGTTACCGCTGATCCCGTGCAGAGAAAAACGTGTATCAGGTGGTGACTGGGAGAAAGCGGATGCCCGCGTCGGTGAATGAAAAGTGTGCATCCGCAGCATAGAAACAGAAAAAAACAGAGGGAGATATCAAAACTATGTGGACAAAAGAATTATTTGGAACAGAGAAACCGATCATTGCATTGCTGCATCTGGATCCGTTGCCTGGTGATCCTGATTTCTGCGGTTCTCTGGATACTGTGATCGAGCATGCTTCTTGCGATGTGAAAGCATTACAGGAGGGCGGTGTGGACGGTGTGCTCATTGCCAATGAGTTCAGCTTCCCGATGACTTATGTCAGCCATACCGAGACACTGATGGCCATGGCCTGTGTCATTGGTGCCATTAAGAAAGATATTCACGTTCCGTTCGGAACCAATGTTGTCATGAACCCGGAAGAAACGATCCGCATGGCCAAGGCAGTGGGGGCAAGCTTCGGCAGAAGTGCGTTTGCCGGTGCTTTCACAGGAACCTATGGCGTGCATGTGAATAACTTCGGTGAGAATGTCCGTCTGAAATATGCACTGGGCATCCCGGAAATGAAGCTGCTGTGCAAGATCAATCCGGAGGGAGATGTTTTGCTGGCAGAGCAGAGCATCGAGGAGATCATCGATAATGTGACGCTGGGCGATCATGTGGGTGCATTCTGTGTGTCCGGCCCGGGTGCGGGACAGGAAGCCAGCTGGGATCTGCTGGCACATGTATGCGACCTGGCGAAGGCAAAGCATGTACCGGTATTCTGCAACACAGGCTGTAAGGAGAGTACCATTGCCAAGATCCTCACCATCGCAGACGGCGGCTGTGTGGGAACTGCATTCAAGGGCGCAGATGGCCGTGTAGATGCGGATAAGGTAAGATCCTTTATGGCAGTGGCAAAAGAGGCGCGCGGAGACAGATAAGTCCCCGGGCAGCAGATGGATTTGTAGTATTTCCTGAGTGATCAGGGTGCTAATAAAAAAATGAAGAGGTGGAAAAAAGTATGAAAAAGAAAGTTTTGGCAGCTGTACTTGTAGCTGCAATGACCATGGGTCTGGCTGCTTGCGGAAGCAAGAGCAACGACAGCGCTCCTGCTGATACAGCAGAGAAGACAGAGGAAGCAGCAGACGGCGAAGAGACCGCTGACGCTGAGGCAGCAGACGGAGAGGAGAAATATCCGGAAGGATATACCCTTCGTGTAGGTATGAACTGTGGCGCAGCTCCGTTTGGCTGGACCCAGGATGATGATTCCAACGGCGCATGGCCCATCGATGGCACCGACCAGTATGTTTGCGGATACGACGTACAGGTTGCACGCAAGATCTGCGATACCTACGGATGGAACCTGAAGATCATCAAAACAGACTGGGATGGCCTGATTCCCGGCGTTGTATCCGGTAAGCTTGACTGCTGCATCTCCACACTGGGTGTTACCGAAGAGAGACTGCAGTCTGTAGATTTCTCTGATTACTACTGGAATAACGGCTGTGTAATGGTTGTCCGCAAAGACAGCAAATATGCAAATGCAACTTCTATTCAGGACTTTGCAGGTGCAAAGGTTACTTCCCAGGCAGTATCTATCTGGCTTCCACTTGTAAAACAGATCCCGGATGTACAGGAGCAGCCCGGTCTTGGCGAAATGTCTGAGCTGTTCGTAGGTGTAAGCTCCGGTAAACTGGATGCGATCATCACCGGTCTGACAGAGGCACAGTCCGGATGCATGTCCAACCCGGATCTGACATACGTTACCTTCGAGGATGGCAAGGGCTTTGACGTAGAACTTTCCTCTCTTTGCGCAGGTATCCCGCTCGCGAAGGGCAACACCGAGCTGAAAGAGAAGATCGATGCAGTTATCGCAACTATGGATCATGACACACAGCTTGAGATGATGACGAACGCACTGAACCAGCAGCCGCTGAGCGATGGTTCCGATTCAGAGGCTCTGACTGCAGAAGAGACAAAGGATGTAACAAACGAGTAATTGTGCATGAGCTGAAAAAATGATATGATACGAAATACAGGACGGCGTGGCTTTACAGCCATGCCGTTTTTGACCAGACATAATAAAACAGGCAAGGAGGAGAATGTATGCCGTACTTACGAAGAGAACAGCTGGCCGGAATGGGAATCCATTATATGTACTATCCACTGGATTATTTTCTGGAAAGTCAGGCAGAGCTTGGCTTCAAAACTATTGAGATGTGGTGTGGTCTGCCCCATTTTATCCTGGATGACTATGGCTATCAGGACACACGGGAACTGAAAAAGAAGGTGGAGTCCTATGGACTGCATATCGGTGTGTTTACGCCTGAGTGTGCCGTGTACAGTTATCTGATCTGTGCCCATGATCCGCTGGCACAGAAGCATTCCATGGGGTATTATACCAATGGCATCAAGGCAGCAGGGGAAGTGGGTGCAAAAATCATGCTGACCAACTGCTGCGGCGGAGACTGGAATGAGGAGCCGGAGCGCACCTTTGACCGGGCCGTGCAGGTGCTGCGAAAATTAGCGCCGGTGGCAGAGGATAACGGTGTAACGCTGGCGGTGGAGACTGTTCGCCCGGAGGAATCCCGGGTAGTGATCACACTGCCGGAGTTAAAACGCCTGCTGGATGCGGTAGATCATCCCAATGTAAAAGCAACACTGGATGTGACCGCTATGGGTGTGGCCGGTGAAACGATGCAGGAGTGGTTTGAGACGCTGGGCAGTGACATCTGCCATATGCATTTCCCGGACGGACGGCCTTACGGGCATCTGATCTGGGGCGACGGTCTGCATCCGCTGGAGGACTATCTGCAGCTGCTTAACGATTATCACTACGAAGGTTATCTGGGACAGGAGATCACGGACGGCAGATATTTCGATGATCCGAAGGAAGCTGACCGGAAAAATATCGCAGCCTTCGAGCCGTATTTTAAATAGAAGGGGGAGGAAAAGCGCATGAAACTTGCATCTATTGACCGGATTTCGGTTCTGAACATTCATTATATCAATTATTCGCTGGATTACTTCCTCGACTGCCAGCAGGCACTGGGAGTGAAAAACGTGGAGCTTCTGGCAGGGCGGCAGGATATGTGGCTGGATCATAAGGGCTCCATTGATCCGAAGATTATTAAGAAAAAGCTGGATGACAGAGGGTTAAAATGCCCGGTGATCACGCCGGATAACTGCATGCTGGGATATCAGTTTGCGGCGAAGGAGCCGGAACTGCGGGAGCGAAGCTACAACTATTTCGTCAACGGGATCCGTCTGGGCGCTGAGCTGGGCGCAAAAATCCTAGAGGCAAATTCCGGTTGGGGATACTGGAATGAGCCTGAGGAGGAAGGCTTCAAGCGATCCGTAGAAATGCACCAGCGGCTGTCCGAGGTGGCGGCGGAATATGGCATGCAGATCGCCTGCGAGTCGCTGCGGCCGCAGGAGTCACGCATCGGTTACCGGATCGATCAGATCAAGCATCTGTTTGACGAGGTGAACCGCCCCAATTTCAAGGTGATGATCGATCTCACCGCCATGTCCGTGGCAGGGGAGACGATTCAGCAGTGGTTTGACACCTTTGGCGTGGAAAATATCATCCACAGCCATTTCCAGGACTGCAATCCTTACGGCCATTACATCTGGGGAGACGGCAACCGGAATCTTCGCCAGGATGTGGAGGATATGCTGAAGAACGGTTATCAGGGGCTGTTCAGCCAGGAGATCACGGACGGCGGCTACTATGAAGATCCGTTCTTTTATGATAAGCGCAACATGTACAACCTGAAACATTATTTTGGGGAGTAACACATCCCGGGGAGGATAAAATGTCTGAATTGCTTATGTCACAGCTTGCGGTGACAAACATGGTATACATGCATTTTTCTTTTGATTATTTTCTGGATTCCTGCGACCGGCTGGGTATTCATCAGCTGGAACTGTACGGATGCAGCCACCACTTTCATTTTTACGATCAGAAAGAGAATCCGGCACCGGCCATGCATAAACGGCTGCAGGAGAGAGGCTTTCGCGTGGCCTCTCTTATGCCGGAGGAAAATGTATATGCGGTAAATATCGCCGCACCGGAAGCGAATATCCGAAACAAAACGGTGGAGCAGTACAAGCGGTTCATTGAGACAGCGGTGGAGCTGGAATGCCCGCAGATGCTGCTGTGCCCGGGCCGTCCGTACTGGGATCGGCCCATGTCCGAGGGCTACAAATGGGGGAAAGATTCCGTGGAGCGGCTCACTCGCCATGCGGAGAAATACGGCATCACGCTCATGTACGAAAACTTAAACGAACGGGAATCCTGTCTGGCCACCAACCGGTTTGACCAGTTCCGCGTGGTGAAGGAGATCGATTCCCCGAACCTGAAATGCTGTGTGGACACGGTGCCGGTGGCCTACGCCGGGGAAACCATGGAGCAGTATTTTGAAGTGCTGGGCGACAAGCTGGCCCATGTGCATCTGAATGATGGCAGACCCTACGGCCATATGAAATGGGGAGACGGTACCCAGGATCTGGATGCCCACTTAAATGCCATGCGGAAATACAATTATAAGGGCCTGATCACCATGGAAATGGCCAACGGTGCTTATCAGTTGGATCCGGAGCCCCATTACCGGGCCAATATTGAGACACTGCGGAAGCATTTTGACGGAGGTGAACTCGTATGAAGCAGCTGCATTTTGAACAGGTTTCGGTCCTGACTGCCCCCTATCTGCATCACACGCTGGAATATGCGTTGGATTCCATCGCAGCCAATGGTTTTCACGGCGTGGAACTGTGGGGCGCATCTCCGCATTTCTGCATAGATGATTATACACCGGAAGAGCGGGCTGCCCGGATCCGGGACATCCGCCAGATGTTAAAAGACAGAGATTTACGCCTGACGGCTTTCCAGCCGGAGCAGTGCCGTCAGTATCCCATTAATATTGCTTCACCCATTGCCTATGTGCGGGAGCGCAGTATGCAGTTTATGGAGCGGTATCTGGAGGATACGCTGGATCTGGGCACAGACCGGATGATCCTGGCGCCGGGCTGGGGCTATGTGGACGCACCGGAGGAAGAGGCTTTTGCGCGTTCTGTGGAAGCCATCCGGCGGCTGGCAGAGAAGGCGGCAGCGCTGGGCGTGAAGTTATCTGTGGAAGAGATGGATCCGCTGTCCACCTTGCTGGTGCGTGACCTGTCCCATCTGAAAAAATTGCTGGATGCAGTGGGATCAACACAGATCACGGCCTGCCTGGATACCTTCATGGCAGCTGACAACCAGGAAACGGTGGAACAGTATTATGAAGCTTTCGGCCAGATCGGCTATGTACATTTCTCGGATTATGGCAGCGAGGGCTATATGGTGCCGGGAACGGGTGATCAGGCGGTGTTGGAAAAACAGTTAGAAGCACTGGCGGCTCATGATTACGACGGTGATCTGGTGCTGGGCCTGTGGGGCGCCGGGTACTTCAAAGATCCCGATGCGGCACTGCGGCAGGCTGTCCAGTGGGCGAATGCATGTGAACTGATTCGAAAGTAAAATTTGTGCAAAAAGCACATTTGAAATTTGAAACGGTATCCATTATAATGAAACTACAGCGTGTGGCGTTTCTGCGTAAATCCGGTTGCAGAGACGTCACACGTTTTTATTTGTTAAAATCGAGCAGCAGGTATGCGTAAGTCCAGATATGGGGCTTGCGCATTTTTTTTGATTTATCGGCTGCCCGAAAAAGAAAGGTGGTTTTTATGGATACCGGAAATCAGTTTTTGGGGAAGGAGCACATTGGAACGCTGATGCGCCAATACGCCATTCCCTGTATTATCTCACTGTTGGTGGGGGCACTTTACAACATCGTTGACCAGATTTTTATAGCCAACGCCAGCTACCTGGGTTCTTACGGTAACGCGGCAAATACTGTTGTATTTCCGCTGACGGTGGTGGCACTGGCCATTGCCGTTATGGTGGGAGACGGCTGTTGTGCCTTTGTCAGCATGGCGCTGGGAAGAAATGAAGTGGACAAGGCAAAGCGCTGCGTCGGCAATGCCGTGGTGCTGAGCGTTGTCAGCAGTATTGTCCTGACCGCAGGATATCTTATTTTTGCAAACAGCATCATTGCTATGTTTGGCGGCACAGTCAACGCGGAAACCTTTCACCACTCGCAGGAGTATTTCTTCTACATTACGCTGGGCATTCCGTTCTACATGTTCGGGCAGGCCATGAACCCTGTCATCCGGGCGGACGGCAATCCGAAATTTGCGATGATTTCTACGCTGGCGGGCGCCGTCATCAATATCATCCTGGATCCGATTTTTATCTTTGTGTGTAAATGGGGGATGATGGGCGCTGCGGTGGCAACGGTACTGGGACAGGTGGTAACTGCCGTCCTGGCGATCTGGTATTTGCAGCATATGCGGATCATTCGCCCGACAAGAAGGGATTTTGCGCTCAATGGAAAACTGTGCGGACGGATGCTAACGCTGGGCATTACCAGCTTTTTATCCCAGATCAGCCTGGTGGCAGCCATGGCGGCCATCAACAATATGCTTCGAAAATATGGCGCGCTGGATGTGGTTTTCGGGCAGGAGCAGTATGCGCAGATTCCCATGGCCGTGGTGGGCATCGTTATGAAATTTTTCCAGATCGTCATTTCCATTGTGGTTGGTATGGCGGCAGGCTGCATTCCCATTGTGGGCTATAATATGGGAGCGGAAAAAAAGCTGCGCGTACGGGAATTGTTTACCAGACTGCTGGCCGCCGAGGCACTGGTGGGTGCGGTGGCCCTGATCCTGGCGGAAGGATTTCCCCATCAGCTCATTGCCATTTTCGGTGCAAAAAACGAAAGCGCCTATTATACGGATTTCGCAGTCAAAGCGTTCCGGGTATATCTGTGTATGATGGTGCTGGCATGTGTCAACAAGGCATGCTTTATTTTCCTGCAGGCGGTTGGAAAAGCGCTTTCCTCCACCATGCTGTCCATGTTCCGTGAAGTAGTGTTCGGTGTGGGATTTGCACTGCTGCTGCCGAAATTCTTCGGACTGGACGGTGTGCTGTACTCCATGCCGGTGTCGGATGTGCTGACCTTTGTGATTTCACTGGTGATCATCCGCAAAACCTATCAGGAGTTAAGGGAAAGCGTGCCGGAAGAAGTATGCCGGCAGCAGGCTTTCTGATATGGAGCAATACGTTTTGATACAACAGATCAACCGTGAATTTTTTTAAAATAGTATGGAGCCGGGACTTTGAAAGGAGAAAACAAGTGAAAAACAGAGTAATTACGATCAGCCGCGAATTTGGCAGCGGTGGACGCACCATCGGAAAAAAAAGTAGCAGAAAAGCTGGGAATCCCGTGCTATAATTCTGAGTTGCTTCAGGAGATGGTGAAGGAAACAGGTTTTGCCGCGGATTATGTAAAGGAGGCCGGGGAATATGCCCCCGGCGGTTTCCTGTCGGCGGCTTTTTCCAATCGCATGTTTGGCCCGACCAATGAGGACATTCTCTGGGAGCATCAGTGCAAGATCATCACAGAACTGGCTGAAAAAGGCCCCTGTGTCATCGTGGGACGCTGCGCAGACTATATTTTGCGGGACAAGGCAGATTGCCTGAAGGTATTCATCCATGCGGATATGGCATTCCGTGAGGAACGCATCGTCAAGGTATACGGGGAACGGGAGCAGTCGCCGGAAGAACGGCTGCGGGATAAGGATAAACGCCGGGCGGCTTATCATCGTTTCTATACGGACATGAAGTGGGGGCATGCGCAGAATTATCACCTGACGCTGAACAGCGGCGTGTTAGGATTGGAGAAGTGCGTGGAGATTATTGCGGGATTGTTTTAAATGATTATGTTTTATTTCTGCTCATCATGGGGCGCACCGTTCATCCGCTCCTGTAGCTGCCCTTCCGTGCAAGCACGGCGTTCAGCTACAAAGAGCGTTTGACTGAACTGGTTACAGATATTCTCTCTCCAGCGGCAGGGTGGTGCAGTGCAATCCGCCGCCGCCGTTCATGATCTCATCATAGGGGATCTGGATAACTTCGATGCCGCGGGCGGTGAGCCGCTCTACGGTGCGGTCGGTGCCGGTGCACATCATGATCTTGCCGGGTCTTAACTGTAGGCAGTTGCAGGAGAACCAGTCGTCGTCAGGATGTACGTCGATCATCTCGATGCCCAGCTCTTTTAACTTCTGCAGGAAGAAGTACGGAAGCTTGGTGACATTGACCAGTGCTTTGTCCACGTCTACCATGGTGAAAGCGCCGTCGATGTGCAGGGCGTAGCCGGTCATAGGCACAACGATGACTTCCATGCCCAGGGGCTCCAGAATTTCTTTTACCTGCCGGATTCCTTCCATGTTGGTACGCTGGGAGTAGCCGATGGCTGCGTGTTTCGGATCGATGATGGCGAAGTTGCCGCCCTCCAGTGTGCCGGTACCGTTGATGGTACGCAGGATTGGAACGCCGTGTGCGGCCACATTTTTTGTCAGCACATATTCCTCGCCGCGGCGCATTTTCGGTGCCATACGGCTGATGATGAGGCCGCCGGGAACGGCGATGCCCATGTCACGGGTGTTGATATACTGGGTGCCGTGATCCAGCGGCACGTCCTCCAGATAGATTACCTCGACGCCTTCTTTTCGAAGGATGTTGGTGTAATTGTCATGCTGCTCCTGCATGCGAGCCAGATTGGGCTGGCGGTCGCAGCGCCAGTACCAGGAGTGATTTTCGCCCATGATGGCACCAATCTCATCATCCCATTTGTCCATGGTGATGACATCCATTTCGTGATCCGGGCGGCGCATCAGAACGGTTTTCAGGCGGCCTACCTCGCTGTTGCAGCCCCAGCGTCTGCCCCAGACGAACTCCATCATTTCTTCGCTCTCAAAAGAGGGCTCCTCCATGGGAGGAAAATATTTTAATACGCGATGATAATCTTCTGTACTTTTGATTCCCATTTTACTTCTCCTTCGTATCCATTATTAATTAAATATCTGCCGTGCCATCTCGAACCCTTCTGCGCTGCTGACGCATCGCGGGTTCTCGCTGTAGGGCATGCGCGTTATCTGCCACGCCGTGCCATCTCGAACCCTTGTGCGCTGCTATCGCATCGCGGGTTCTCGCTGTAGGGCATGCGCCCTATACATCCGCTGCCATAGCCATCTGCCTGCAAGCAAGCTCGAGCGTCCGTTTCTGTCGCATTAGTGCACGGCTTATTGATAACATATTTATAACATTTTTTTCAAAAATTCCTGCGCACGCGCGGTCTTGGGTGCGGCGAAGAATTCTGCCGGCGGCGCATCCTCCAGGATCGTACCGTTGTCCATGAAGATGATCCGGTCGGCGACTTCTCTGGCAAATCCCATCTCGTGAGTAACCAGCAGCATGGTGATGCCGGTCTGGGCCAGCTCTTTGATAACGTCCAGTACCTCGGTGACCATTTCCGGGTCAAGGGCAGAGGTGGGCTCGTCGAAGAGAATGACCTCGGGATCCATGGCCAGGGCGCGGGCGATGGCCACACGCTGTTTCTGTCCGCCGGAAAGGGTGACCGGATAAACGTTGGCTTTCTCGGCAAGGCCGACACGGGCCAGCAGCTGCATGGCTTTCTCCGTAGCCTGTTCTTTCGTCAGCTTCTTTGTTTTTACCGGCGCGTAGATCATGTTTTTCAGGACGGTCATGTGGGCGAACAGGTTGAAATGCTGGAACACCATGCCTACCTTCTGTCGGATCGCCCGGATGTTCTGCCCTTTCTCTGTGATGCAGGTGCCGTCCACCCAGATCTCGCCGCTGGTGGGCGTCTCCAGAAGGTTGATGCTGCGCAGCAGCGTGGATTTACCGGAACCGGAAGGGCCGATGATGGCAACGACCTGTCCCCGGTCTACGTGAAGGCTGACGTCCTTCAGCACTTCCAGAGATCCGAAATTCTTATATAAATGTTTAACGTCGATCACTGATGTTTACCCACCTTTCTACCCGTCTGGAAATAATGGCAAGGATGCCGACCAGTATGTAATAAATGATCGCCACGGTAAGCAGCGGCTCAAATGCGCGGTAAGATTTGGAAATGATCATCTGCGCCGCACGGAGCAGATCCACCAGACTGATACAGGATACGAGAGAGGTGTTTTTCAGCAGGTTGATCATCTCATTGACGAGGCCCGGCAGGGTACTTTTGAGTGCCTGCGGCATGACGATATCCAGCATGACGGAGGGATTCGACACACCCAGCGCCAGAGCTGCCTCCCGCTGGCCGTAATCCACTGCCATGATACCGCCTCGCAGCGTCTCGGACAGATAAGCGGCGGAGTTCAGCGACAGCGCGATGGTGCTGGCCTGCAGCGGGGTCAGATTGTGCAGCAGCAGCTGCGGCACGCCGAAGTATACGAGCATGATCTGTACCAGCAGCGGCACGCCTCGGAAAATCGATGTATAAAAAGAAGTAATGAATTGCAGGACTTTGTGATGGGAAATCTTCATGAAAGCCAGCGGTACGGCCAGAAGAAATCCGAATACCAGCGCCAGCAGCGTGACCTTGATGGTGACGCCTGTGGCCGTCAGCAGGTATCCGGTATATTTGGGGATAATACTGAAATCAAGATTCATAATGCCAACCTCCAGGTTCTTATAATTATGCATTCAAATTAATATCATGTAAAATCTATGCTATAAAGAATAAGCCTATTTTACTATATTGTCAAGAAGAAAAGCGGAGGATTATTGATAGATATACTTTGCTTTGTGTATAAACATACACAAAAAGGTGTATGAAAAGTGTGCACGTTGACATGGGGCTTGCGCAGGTGCTATCATGAATGTGATTCGTTTTGTGGAAACTATTTTATGAAAATTATTTTGTGAAAAGAGGGAATCTATGGAGTTTCATATGGGCGGTGTCCGGTATCCGGTGATGAGAAATCCGGTATACGGGCGAAGAGGAATGGTAAGCGCCTCACAGCCATTGGCTGCGCAGGCTGGAATCAGTATTTTGAAAAGAGGCGGCAACGCGGTGGACGCGGCCATTGCGGCGGCGGCCTGCCTGGTAGTGACAGAGCCAACCTCCAACGGCATCGGCGGGGACTGTTTTGTACAGGTGTGGCGGAACGGACGCCTGTATGCACTCAATGCCAGCGGTCCGGCACCGGCGCTTTTGTCCGCGGATGTTGTGCGGGAGCAGGGCTTTGACAAAATGCCGGAGCGCGGGTGGCTGCCGGTGACGGTACCGGGCGTTCCCGCGGCCTGGGCAGAGCTGAACGAGCGGTTTGGCAGATTGAGCCTGCGGGAAGACTTTGATCCGGCCATCAACTGTGCCCGCCGTGGATTCCCGGTGGAGTCGGTGACGGCGGCCTGCTGGCGGGAAGCCGGAGAGAAAATGGCGCCCTACGCAGACCGGGAAGAGTTCAAAGAGTGGTTCCGGGTATTTACAAAGAATGGAAGGACGCCGGAGGCAGGCGAGATCTGGGGCTCCGAGGATATCGCCAACACACTGGAATCCATTGCGGAAAGCAGAGGCCTGTCCTTCTATCACTGGACGCTGGCAGACAAGATCGACGCTTTTTCTCAGAAAACGGGCGGCCTTCTTCGCAAAAAAGATCTGGAAAGCTACCGGCCCCACTGGGTAGATCCGGTATGCGTATCCTACCGGGGCTACGATGTGTGGGAGCTGCCGCCCAATGGTCAGGGCCTGGTGGCGCTGATGGCGCTGGGCATGCTGGAACAGACCACGCCGGTGGGACATGATGATGTACGGACGATCCATCAGCAGATCGAGGCGCTGAAGCTGGCCTTTGCGGATGGACAGCGTTATATTGCAGACCCTGATTATGCGGAAATCCCGGTGGAGGAGATGGTATCTGAGACTTACCTGAAACAGCGGGCATCCCTGATCGGTGACCGGGCGGTGGTGCCTGCTTACGGCAACCCGTACAGCGGCGGTACCGTGCATCTGTGTGCAGCGGACGAGGAAGGCACGATGGTGAGTCTGATCCAGAGCAACTACGAGGATTTTGGTTCCGGTATCGTGGTTCCGGGAACGGGCATCAATCTCCAGGATCGTGGCTGCAATTTCAGCCTTGATCAGTCCTGCCCCAACTATCTGGCACCGGGAAAACGGCCTTATCACACCATCATTCCGGGCTTCCTGACCAAGGACGAACAGGCTGTGGGGGCTTTTGGCGTGACGGGCGCGTTCATGCAGGCCCAGGGACATGTACAGGCACTGATGAACATGATCGATTTCCATATGAATCCCCAGGAGGCGCTGAATGCGCCCCGCTGGCAGTGGAAAAACGACCTGCGCGTGGAAGTGGAGGCCGGATTCGATGAGGATGTGGTAAAAGCACTGCGGCAGCTGGGGCACATTGTGGAGGTAGCGCCGGTGGGGGCGTCCATGGGACGCGGGCAGATCATCATCCGCAACGACAATGGTGTGTATGTGGGCGGCTGTGAGCCCAGAGCGGACGGCTGTGTCGCCGTGTGGTAGAGCGAATCCTGTGTCAACAGGCGATCAAGCGCGTTAGCGCGGCTTTGTGATATGATGATCGGCAAATTGGATCATGTGTTTTGGTTTGGCGCGGATAAAAATTGAAAAGAATATGCGGAATGGAATAGATCCCTCGGAATTGGCAAAGCTATAGGCAGAGGTGATGAGAATGAAGAGACGGAACAGAAGTCTGTCTACCGGAGAAATCGCTGTGATGGCGGTGCTCATGCTCTGCCTGGTGCTTGCCATTACCGTGACGGCGATCCGTTCTGCCTCCCGCAAAACGCAGGATGACGGAGAGCAGTTCGTGGCGCTGGAAGAGTCCAGCGAGGCGGAGGATCTGGCGCAGGCGGATGAGAGCACTGCCGGAAATGCAGGCGGACGGACGCAGACGACGGATGGCCGGGACGAAGCGGCAGCATCCGGGGAAAATAAAAGCACCCCGGACAAATTTGCGGTGAAAACCGCCCAGGAAGAGATGGATCTGATCGCGGCGGAGGATCAGGAGACAACCCAGCTGGATCTTGATACAGAAAATGCCGGGACTGGCACAGGTCATGTTGCCGATAGGGACGTGGCGGATGCAGCGGGACAGGACGGAGGGGAAAACCTGGCCGAGCAGGTACAGGAGACCTCCGGTAGTGTTTCCCAGACAGTACCGGCGGCGGAAACCTTTGATTTTCAGGCCCAGGATCATCTGGCCTGGCCCATTTCCGGCAACGTGGTGCTGGACTACAGCATGGACGGGACGATCTATTTTCCTACATTGAAGCAGTATCGCTACAATCCGGCCATTGTTATTTCCGGGGCGGTGGGAACGCCGGTGACAGCAGCTGCTGACGGAAAAGTGACAGACGTATCCGTGCATGCAGAGACGGGAACGACCGTTACCGTGGATCTGGGCGGCGGCTACACAGCCATCTACGGACAGCTGAAGGAAGTGCCGGTGAAAGAGGGCAGCGTGCTGTCTGCCGGAGATCTGGTGGGGTACGTCAGCGAGCCCACGAAATACTACTCTACGGAGGGAAGCAATCTTTATTTTGCGCTGCAGAAAGACGGAGCGCCGACGGATCCGGTGGAATACTTGCAATAACAGTTCATGCGCAGAAATGAGCAGCGAATGGCGCGGCTGAACTGTGATGCACATTTTATGAACACAAAGTGCGAAGCATCATATAATATAGAAGGAATGGCACCTGAAAATCCGCAATCGAACCTTTACAGGCGTGACGGAACATCCAGGTAAGATACATTCTCTGTCGATTGCTTCATATAAAGACGGTTATGGGGAAGCTTCTCCATACCGTTTACATAAAGGTCTGAGAAGAACGATGAACTACACATATATGGTCAAGTGCAGGGATGATTCTCTGTATACGGGTTGGACAAATCACCTGGAAAAACGGGTGGAGGATCACAACAGCGGGCGCGGCGCCAAATATACAAAGAGCCGCCGGCCGGTGGAGCTGGTGTATTACGAGCAGTTTGAGACGAAGGAAGAGGCCATGCGGCGGGAATGGGAGATCAAACAGCTCACGCGGAAACAGAAAGAAAAGTTACTGGAACAGGCAGGTCAGCATTGACAGGCCTGTTTTTTTGATGTAAGATAGGAAACATAGCAAGTAGTTTTTAAAACCACATATAATAATATCGACAAAACATCATATACTAATCAATAGAACAATGATAGACAGGAAAGGTGGCATGTTCTATGAAGAAACCATTTAAAATCAAAGATCCGGGCAGCGCAGTGACCCATTTTATCGGCATGCTGATGGCCATGTTTGCGGCAGTACCGCTTCTGATCAAGGCGGCCAGAGAACCGGATCGCATTCACCTGATCGCGCTGGCGATTTTCATTGTCAGCATGATTCTCCTGTATGCGGCCAGCACTACCTATCATACGCTGGATCTGTCCGAGCGGACGAATAAGATTTTGAAAAAAATTGACCATATGATGATCTTTATCCTGATCGCGGGAACGTACACCCCGATCTGCCTGATCACACTGAAAGGGCCTGTGGGATACGGGCTGCTGGCACTGGTGTGGGGCATCGCCATCGTGGGCATTGTGATCAAAGGCTTTTGGATCTACTGCCCGAAATGGTTTTCCTCCGTGCTGTACATCGCTATGGGCTGGGTATGCGTGCTGGCATTTACCCAGATCATGAACGCACTGCCCCGGGCCGCTTTTCTGTGGCTGCTGGCGGGCGGCATCATTTACACCATCGGCGGCGTGATCTACGCGTTGAAGCTTCCTATTTTCAACTCAAAGCATAAGAACTTCGGTTCCCATGAGATTTTCCATCTGTTTGTGATGGGCGGAAGCTTCTGCCACTTCATCGTCATGTATGCATTCGTGGCAGGCATGCCGGTGGGGCTGTAAAGACGGATACCACCATTGGATAGAGAGCAATCAGCAAACATTCTGAGAACTGACCTGAGCCAAATAGACAGATTATAGAAAACCCCGGTTTCGGATGCCTGGAATGACATGCCGATCCGGGGTTTTCTGATTTTAGAAAAGGATTCTTAACTTTTTGTGGTCATATGACACGCGTAGATAATCGTGAAAAACGAGGTCTGTTTTCGCCGCGTCAGATTAGTCTGCGTTCTCAGCACCAAGCCAGTTGGTTACGATCTCTTTGATGGTGCCGTCAGCTTTCAGCTCATCCAGTGCAGCATTGATGGGCTCCAGATACTCGGATCCCTTCGGGAATGCGATGGCGTACTGGGAAGGCTCCTCGCCGATCTCAGAAGCATCCATAACGAAGTAGGACAGCTCCGGATTCTCTTCACAGCGGATCTTGCAGGAAGCACCGTCAGTCATAACCGCATCTGTTCTGCCTGCGATCAGCTCCTGGATGGCAGCTGCGCCGTTGTCAAAGGTGGTCAGGTTCGCACCCTCGATCTTCGGGATCTTGGTCTCGTAGTTCTCGCCGTTTGCGCAGGATACGGTTTTGCCGTTTAAGTCAGCTGCGGAGGTGAAACCCTCTTCGGTACGGAACAGGATACCAAGCTTCTCGGTCAGGTAACCGTCGGAGAAATCAACAGCTTCTTTTCGCTCGTCGGTTGCACACATACCGGAGATAACGAAGTCAACCTGATTTGCCTGGATAGCTGCGATCAGGGAGGAGAAGCTCATGTTGGAGATCTCATAGGTGAAACCGCATTTCGCAGAAAGGGCATTTAAGATGTCGATGTCCAGACCTTCATAGCCGTTGCCGTCGTCGGTGGTTGTCTCGAAGTTCTGGTATGTGGGGCTTAAGCCGATGACCAGATTTTTGCCCTCCAGGGAACCAGCCTCGCCGGTTGCCTCAGCAGTGTCGGCAGCAGCGTCTGTGCTGTCCTCAGCGGTCTCCTCGGTGGCATCAGCAGCAGTGTCAGTGGATTTGTCCTCAGCGGAAGAGCTGCCGCAGCCGGTCAGGGCAGAAACAGCGAGGGATCCGCAGAGAAGTAATGCAAGTAATTTTTTCATAATTATTCATCCTCTCTTTGCAATAGTATCGTATCGATTTTTCTTTTACTCAATAAATATACAAAGAGATTACACCTCTTTTTCTGAAATGTCAAGAAAAAAGAGGTGTAATTTTGCATAAATATTCATAAATAATGTAATAAATGAATAAGCAGACTGCTAGCCGCGTTTCAGGAAAGCAGTGCAGCAGTGGATCGCGCCGTAGCCTTTCAGGATTTCGCTGATGTCTACGGGGATGACTTTGATGCCATTTTTTTCCAGTAATTCCTGGCTTCGCGGGTTTCCTGCGGGCATGACGACGGTGCCGGGCTCGATGGCAACAAAGTTGATGGCAAGTCCTTCCTTGGCTTCTACCCGGGACGGGCACTCCAGCAGCTTGATGCCTTTCTTTTTCAGCGCGTCGCATACGTCATAAGGCACTTGGGAAGCGTGGATCATGGCAACATCATGGCTGGCCATGTTCAGGAGCCCGTCGATGTGGGCGTGGCCGTAGGGGATCTGCATGTGGAGAATGTCGGTGACGCCCATGCGGCGCAGCTCATATTCCACCATCTCATAGCCCTCACGGTTGGTGCGGACGCCGGAAGCCAGTACCACGGTGTGACGGTCGATCCACAGGCCCATGGCTCCTTCAAAGGTGGCGCTGCCGCAGATGGTGCGGATGATCGGCACCCCCAGATCGGCCAGTGCTTTTGCCATGTAGCGTTCCTCACCGCGGCGGGCGTCCATAGCGGGACGGGTGACGATGGCGCCCTCCGGGGTCATGAATAAAAGATCCCGGCAGAAAACGGCGTTGGGCCGGTCGGCGCGCTGCTCCTCAATATAGTGGACGTTGACGCCGTGGGCGCGGTAAATGTCGGTCAGGGCGTCGTGCTGGGCGCGGAATTTCTCTGCGTCGATGGGGCAGCGGAACCGGGCTGCCTGCCAGTCGAAGCCCTCGTCGATCTCGGCGCCGGGTCTGCGCATGATGACGTCCCGCAGGGTGTCTACTTCGGAGCTGACGCCCCAGTCGCCCCAGAGTCTTGTCATATCATCGGTGATGGATGTCTCCAGCGGGAACCAGCGTTCTCCGGCCAGCGCATCAATATCGTGCTTATTTTCAGCCAATGTGATTGCCTCCTTTTTTCGTTCGTTGGTATTTGAGATTGATTATATATCGGAAGAGGATGGAACGTCAATATTGTTGGCAGAGGAATCGAAAGGAGTCAGTTGATAATAGGGGCGAATATGGCTGGCCAACAGAGAAATTGAACATGACCAGTCGATAGTAGGATCAAATACAGTCGTGCGCGCAGGGGAGGTGATGCGGATGCCTGAAAGGTATATGGCAGGATGATTTATAAGTATTAGACATTTTTATATTGTAGGGATTAAGATAAAATTATGAAAAAACGGCAGGAAATCGTGTTATTTTGAAAAGGCATGGCCGGGGGATGGATGGCTGTGTTCGGAATCAGAAAGGAAACTGTAGAAAGAAAAGCGTAAGAAGAGAAGATAATAAAAGAAAGGATGAGCGCGATGGAATACACGAAATTGGGCAACACGGACATTGAGATTTCAAAACTGTGTGTGGGCTGTATGAGTTTTGGAAAAGCGGGCACCAGTGAAGAATATCTGGGCAGAGCGCTGAAAAAGCATGTGGCCAGGGATAAGGTCGTGATCGCCTCCAAGGTGTATTTCAATCCGGGCCGGCTTTCTGCAGAGGCCATTCACCGGGAGATCGACGGCACACTGAAACGGCTGGGCACCGATTATCTGGATCTGTATATTATTCACCGGTTTGACTATGAGACGCCCATTGAGGAAACGATGGAGGCGCTGCATGATCTGGTAAAAGCCGGAAAAGTGCGTGCCCTGGGGGCATCCGCCATGTATGGTTATCAGTTTTACAATATGCAGCTGGCAGCCAGAGACAATGGCTGGACACCTTTTTCCGCAATGGAAAATCATTACAACCTGCTTTACCGGGAGGATGAACGGGAGCTGATTCCGATCTGCAAGCAGATGGGCGTTTCCCTGATGCCCTACAGTCCGCTGGCCGCAGGACACCTGACCCGGCCGGAATGGAATACGGACACGCTGCGCAGCAAGACAGACCGAGCTGCCATGGGAAAATACGACCGGACAGAAGAGCAGGATATGGAAATCGTGCGCCGCGTGGCAGAGCTGGCCAAACGTTATGGCGTGAAAATGCAGCAGATCGCCCTGGCCTGGGAGTGGGCGAAGGGAATCGCATCGCCGATCATTGGTGCCACGAAAGCGGCACACTTTGATGATGCGGCAGAAGCTTTCCAGGTGAAATTAAGCGAGGAAGATATCGCATTTCTGGAGGAGCCTTATGTGCCGCACCGGATCGTCGGGGCCATTGACCATAATCCCGAGGACGGGGTCATGCTGGTAGATGTGAAAAAGTAAAATGGCTGGCGTCGTATAAAAAAAGAGACTACGCTCTTTTGTGAGTAAACTCACGCAGAGCGCAGTCTTTTTTGATTGATGCTTTGTTTATTAACCGAAGTAACGTTTCAGCAGACCCTCGAATGCGCGGCCATGTCTAGCCTCGTCACGAGCCATCTCATGAACGGTGTCATGGATTGCGTCCAGGTTAGCAGCTTTTGCACGTTTTGCAAGGTCGAACTTACCAGCGGTAGCGCCGTTCTCAGCCTCAACTCTCATCTCCAGGTTCTTCTTGGTGCTGTCTGTTACAACTTCGCCCAGAAGCTCTGCGAATTTTGCTGCATGCTCAGCCTCTTCATAAGCTGCTTTCTCCCAGTACAGGCCGATCTCCGGATAGCCCTCTCTGTGAGCAACTCTTGCCATAGCCAGATACATACCAACCTCGGAGCACTCGCCCTCGAAGTTTGCTCTTAAGTCGTTGAGGATATCTTCGCTGCAGCCCTGTGCAACACCTACAACGTGCTCAGCAGCCCATTCTCTCTCTCCGCCAACCTCTTTGAACTTGTCAGCGCCAACATGACAGACGGGACATTCCTTCGGTGCAGCCTCTCCTTCATAAACATAACCACATACAGTACATACGAATTTTTTCATTGTTTTGATCTCCTTTTCTGATTGTTTTATTTTGTTTTGTTTTCTTGTTATTAATATAAGTAATTGTTACTGATATTAATATAGCATCTTTTGTTTCATTTGTCAATAGAAGTTGAACATCTTTTTTTGCTTTTGTAGCTATCTTTTATTGCTGCTGTCGGAGCCTGCTCATATGGGTTCGGATGACCGGAAACGGTTCCGGCAGCAGCGGGATGTTGCTTCTGATCGACAACGGGAACGGTTACTGCGCTTTTTTATTTTGCAGGCAGTCGGGACAGGTGCCGTAAAAATAAGTGACATGTCCGTCGATGTGTCCACCGAATTTCTTAGAGGCAATGTCGTGAACCGCCTCCAGATCCAGATTCTCCATATCCATGACCTGTCCGCAGGTTTTGCAGATAAAATGGTAATGGGGATGGACATTGGCATCGAAGCGGTCCGGGCCCTGGCCGGGCGTCAGCTTCTGAATCTCGCCAAGATCTGCAAGGAGAGACAGGTTGCGGTAGACCGTGCCGAGACTGATGTTCGGGAATTCCTGGCGGATATTCATGTATACGGTGTCTGCCGTGGGGTGATCATAACGGGTCTTGAGAAATGCCATGATGGCCTCTCGTTGTTTGCTGTGTTTGATCGCCGGCATATTGCTCCTCCTTTCATAAC
>JAGTTR010000012.1 GCA_018223385.1 Oscillospiraceae bacterium Marseille-Q3528 | reverse complement strand
TGCCGATTGATGATTTAACTGCTTTAGGGCAAAAAATGCGAGAAGCCCGAAAGAATAAAGAACTGACACAACAGGAACTTTCTGATCTGAGCCATGTTTCTGTAAAGCAAATCGCCAATATCGAAAAGAGGAAAATGAATCCTTCTTATTTGATTTTGAGAGCATTGGCAAAGGTCCTGCACATCTCTTTAGATACGCTTATAAATCCAGATATTTCTCTGGAAGATGAAGGTGTCAATCAGATGAAAATGCTTTATTCCAGCTGTCCGCCAGAAATGCGTGACACCCTGTTGCATCACACCCAGGAAACGGTGAGGGAACTGACAGAGTTGTCCGAAAAATTTGAAACGAATTGAGCCAGTGAGTGAAATTTAACGATTCTCTCACTGGTTCTTTTCATTTTCGGAGAAAAGAGGCAAGCACAGCAAGCGAGTACCCGCTTGCAAATTTTGAGATTCTCAGGTCCCTTACCCGAAAATTCAAAATTGCTTGTTTGGATAGTCCCAAACCCTTATGAAGAACGGAGGCGGCGCATAAGGAACGGCGGCCTTGATGTTACTCAAAACCGCCGCAGTACCCGGAAAATCCATTATGGGCGCACGAAGCTACCTGCCCTGCAACGTTTTTTTTCTTTCCCCGTCTGGCGGGGCAGGATCGCTTGGCATATTCAGTTTAGTCTTGCTCCTGTGCAGCTGCCTCTTTCAGCCGGTCAAAACTCTCATCGCTGATGATGTGTTCAATACGACAGGCATCGGCCTCCGCAGTTTTGGGGTCAACGCCTGCGGTGATAAGCTGCTCGGTAAAGAAGCAGTGACGCTCGTAGATTTTTTCGGCTACCTCGCGGCCCACATCGGTCAGATGGAGAAAGTGATCTTCGTCCATCATAAGAAAGCCGCCGTCCCGCAAGGTAGCCACTGCATGGCACACGCTGGGCTTTGACACCTCCATGTGCCGGGCCACATCTACGGAGCGCACCATACCGCGTTTCTTTTGGAGAACAAGGATGGTTTCCAGGTAGTCCTCCCCGGACGCATGAAGTTTCATGGAACATCTCCCTTCTAAAACAATTTACACAGCCCAACCAAGACTCTCCTGTTGGATATGGAACAGTTTATGGTACAATCCGTTCTTTTTCATCAATTCATCATGTGTACCGTGTTCCACCAGTCTACCGTTATCAAGAACGAGAATTTGGTCGGCATCCACAACGGTACGAAGCCGGTGAGCAATCATAATGACCGTCTTACCCTCCACCAGCTTTGCAATGGCCCGCTGGATTAAAACCTCGTTCTCCGGGTCAAGAGATGCTGTTGCTTCATCAAGAAGAATAATCGGGGCATTTTTCAGCAGAGCGCGGGCAATGGAGATTCGCTGCCGTTCTCCGCCAGAAAGAGTGCTGCCGTTCTCCCCCAAGATAGTCTGATAACCATCCGGCAATCGCTGGATAAATTCGTTACAGTACGCTGCCTTTGCCGCTGCCATGACCTGTTCTTCGGTAGCGTTCATGTTGCCTACGCGGATGTTATTAAAAACAGTGTCGTTGAACAAGGTCACATCCTGAAATACAAAGGACATACAGCGCATCAGGTGTTCCGGTTCAATGGTGCTGACATCTATACCGCCGATGGTGATCTGGCCTTTTCTCACATCCCAAAAGCGGGCGATCAGTTTGGAAATCGTACTTTTGCCGCTGCCGGAAGGCCCTACCAAGGCCGTTACGCTGCCAGCAGGAATAGAAAAAGATACATCCTTGATAACATCGTCCTGATTGTATCCGAAAGTGACGCTTTTCAGTTCAATGTCATACTTGGATACATCCTTATCCTCGCCCTCCATAGCGGGCGTGGTTAGCAGGGTACGCATACGGTTGGTAACAGTCCCCAAATGAAACAGAGAGGTTAACTGCGAAAGGATGGCAAGGATTGGGCCGTAAATCTGCGTGGAGAACATGAACAGCACCAGCAAAGGAAGCAGTTCAATTTGACCGCCAGTTATCAGTACCGTCCCGATAAAAATGGTGATACCAAGACCTGCTTGCAGAACCAGGCTGGCTCCCTGAACCAGAATACCAGAGGCCAGTTCCACCCTGATGGCGATTTTTCTCATGGCTTGGAGTGCTTTATCCAGCGTAGAGAAACGGGAACCACCAAGACCACAAGCTTTGATAATCTTTATACCTTCCAAGTATTCCTGAATCTGGCTGGACGCCTCCAATTTCACATCCACCTGTTTGTCAAACAGACGGAGTTGCAGTTTGCGTCCGCACCAGATGATAAGAAATGTGATCGGCATCGTGCAGAAAATCGCAAGGGCCATTCTCCAGTCAAAAAATGCCAGACAAATACAGATCAGGGTGACAGAGATAATATTTGCGATCAGCGGCGGAATGGTACTGCTGAGCATGGATTCCATGCTGCTGCAATCCGCCATCATGTTTGTGGTAATATCAGATAAATCTTTTGTGTTAAAGAAGCTCATGGGGAGCTTGCGAAGATGTTCTGCGATCCGAAGTCTGGTCGTGCTGGCCTCTTTATAAGAAGCAATGTAGGTTTTTCTATAATCATTTTTTGCAGCCAGGAATACCAGAATAGCCGCAACCACTCCCAGTCCCAGCAGCTTCCACAGTGCGTCCCATGAAATTGCCTCTCCGGTGAACGGTTTCAGCAGTTCCCAAAAGAGTAGGCAGGCCACCATTGAAGGAAGCAGCAGCACAATATTGGTTATTGTGCAGGCTGTAATTGCTTTTTTTAGGTCGGAGTAACCTTTCTCCGACAGCATTAACTTTTCTTTCAGCTTACTCATAGATCACACCGCCTTTCCCGTACTGATTTTCCAGTTGATCGACTCCGTATAGCTGCTCCACATCTGCGCGTATTTTCCACCCTTCTTCAGCAACTCGTCATGGGTGCCAGATTCAATCAGGTGTCCTTTTTCCATGACAAGGATCTGGCCAGCGTTGCGAATCGTAGACAGACGATGGGCAATCATTACAACCGTTTTATTCTGGATTAGCTTTTCAAAGGCTTTTTGAATCAGGTACTCATTTTCCGGGTCGCTGAATGCGGTTGCTTCGTCCAGTACGATGATAGGGGCATCCTTTACGATAGCCCTTGCAATGGCAATCCGTTGGCGTTCACCACCTGAGAGATGAACGCCGGTGCTTCCAATCACAGTCTGATAACCGTTTGGAAGTTGCTCGATAAATTCGTGGCATCTTGCAGCCTTTGCCGCCGCAATCACCTGTTCTTCCGTAGCATCTGGATTTCCCATACGGATGTTATCCAGGATGCTCTGTTTGAACAGGAACGTATCCTGAAATACGAAGCTGACCTTATCCATCAGCGCATCCAGAGGAATATCCCGAATGTCAACGCCGCCGATCTGAATACTTCCGTCCGTCACATCATAAAACCGGGAGATTAGGCTGGCGATGGTACTTTTACCGCCACCGGAGGGGCCGACAATGGCTGTCACCTTGCCCTGATCCGCAAAGAAAGAAACATGAGACAGGGCCTTGACCTGGGAATCGGCTTCGTAGGAAAAGCTGACATCCCGGAAAGCAATCCCATAGTTTTCGATTGCTTGCGCCGTACTCTTTTCGGGCAGGGCCGGGATACGCAGGATTTCATCCATACGCTCCACGCTGCCGTCAATCTGCGTAAAGGACTCAGAGATATACATGATTTTATTCAGGACACCGGAAATCGCATGGACAATAATCAAGTAGAAAATAAATGTCAGCGAATACTCCCTGAAATCCGTAGTGTGCATCCCGATCAGAATGCCCACCGGAATCAAAAGCAGATAAATATTGTTGATGATCGTTGTAAAAGCAGGCATACAGTTCTGCCAGCCCAATGCGTACTCCAACACAAAAGAGGTATAGTCTGTAATGGATTTGCCCAACCGCTTAAAGGAATCGGCGGTCTGATTAAATGCTTTGATCTCCGACATACCACGTACATATTCCACAGAGGCGCTGTTCATGTTCTCCTGGGCGGTCTGAAAACGGTGCATTTTTTCCTTTGCTTCTCCGTTGAAGCCCGCAAACTGCACGATAAAGGCCAGAACAATACCGACCAGACAAACCACGCCATACCGCCAGTCAATTCCAAGAAGAATGATAACCAGAACAAGCGGCGCGACCAAAGAGGCCACAAAGTCCGGGAGCTGGTGAGCGATGAATTTCTCAACGCTTTCAATGTTTTCGTCCATGATTTTTCTCAGTTTGCCGCTGCCCAAGGTCAGATGATACCCAAGCGGAATGTGCATAATGTGGTCGGCAAAGGCCACCTTCAATTCATAAAGCGTTCCAAACGCCGCAACGTGGGAACACAACAGGGCAAAAAAGTAAAATACGATGTTCCCCAAAATTCCAGCCAGGGCCAGCCATCCCCAGGTCGAAATCGTGGAAACATTCAAGAGCGACATATCCGGGTAAACAAACAGGATTTCCCGAACGATGTAATAAATTGATAAATAAGGTGCAAAAGAACAAATTGCTGCCAGTGCAGCCAGAAACCCTGATAGAAACAAAAGCCATTTATGACCCGAAGCTAATTCCAGGCAACGCGCCAGTCCAGTCTTCGCCTTCGGCTGACTCTTATTTTGCTGTGCCATTTCTAACCCTCCTTTTGGTCATACCCAATTTTTTCTAAAAGAAGCTCTGCTCCTCTGATTTGAAAATCATCAGTAATATATCCGTTTTCAAGGCGCATTGCCCGCTCACAGCAAGCAAGCGCACACTCCGCGTCATGGGTAATGACGATAATGGTACGCCCCATTTCTGCCAGCTTGCGAATCATACGGCTAACATTACGCATATTCGTACCATCCAATCCGCTTGTCGGTTCGTCCAGCACAATAATTGGTGCTTTGTGCATCAAAGCTACGCCAAGAGCCAGTCTCTGCTTCTGTCCGCCTGATAGTGTGGAAGGATGCTGTTTAATAAACGGCGTCAGTTCCAAAGCTCCCAAAATTTCTTCGGCTTCTTTTTTTCGTTCGGGAGTGACTTCTGCTCCAGTGGTCAGCTCATCCAGCAAGTTTTCACCGAAAAGCTGGCTGTCTAAATCTTGGGGAATGTACCAGACCTTTCCCAAGCGGTCTTTGGGTCTGCAATGCTTTCCGAATAAAACGACTTCGCCGGATTTCTCTTTCAAAAGCCCTGCCAAGATTCGCCCTATGGTGCTTTTGCCCGTCCCGTTGGGGCCGATCAGGGCAATCACTTCTCCCTTACGGCATTGAAAGTCTATATCCTTAGCTACAATTGTTTCACCAAAAGAGTGGTTTAGCTTTTTCACTTCCAGGACAACCTCGCTGGTTGCCGCAGACGGGATTTCCATATACTCAATCTGATGCAGGTCAGGAGTTCGAAGCCCCAATGTCTGGATTTTCTGATTAGTTAGAGCCTTCATCTGCGGTGCGGTAAATTCCCGCACAATTTTTCCTTTCTGCACACACAGGAAGCGGTCTGCCAGATCCATCAGATAATAAAGCCGGTGTTCTGCTATGATAATGGTTTTTCCCTGCTGTTTCAAATCGCGGATAATGTCCGCAAAGCGATAAGTAGATGCAATATCCAGATTGGCAGAAGGTTCATCCATGACATAGATTTCCGGGTCAATCGCCTCTGCCGATGCAATCGCAACTTTCTGGCGCATCCCATAAGACAGGCTGTGCAGACTGTGATCCAGAATGTCCTGAATTTTGATGTCTGCCGCTGCCCGGTGAACATGGTTCTGAATGTCCTCATGGGAATACCCATAGTTCTCACAGCCGAAAGCAATCTCACCAGCTACCTCATTGGCAAAAAACTGGCTCCTGGGGTCTTGAAAAACATTTCCCGCGATTTTGCCGCGCTCCCAGGATGGAATCTTTTTCAGCGGTTTTCCGTCCACAAAAACCTCGCCGCTCAATTCCCCCTCGTAAAAGTAGGGGATCAGGCCGTTAATCACTCTCGTCAAAGAGCTTTTCCCACTTCCTGATGGGCCGGTCATAACAATGACCTCCCCGGCGGCAATGTCTAACGATATATGTTCCAGTTGATTTCCGTTCCCGCCATAGGAAAAGGTCAGGTCACGGATCATAATTTCTTTTCCCATTCCATTCCTCCTATAAAAGACAGCAGCACACGGCAGCTCCCACGCTGACAACAATCAAAAAGTAATCCAGCGCAGCGATCCGGCTGACATAGTAGCTTTCTTTCTTGTAGGGGCTTTCAATTCCCCTGACAATGGCAGAAGCGGCTAACTCGTCCGCGATCTTTAAGGAGCGGAACACCATCGGAACAATGGCGTATTCCAATGTGTCCATTGGATGCCTCAAAACATTGCCAACCGATTTTAAGAAGCCACGGATTTTCATGGCTTCCCTGACTTCTCCAAATTCATGCAGCACAGTCGGAGCAAAGCGGAGCATGACGATCAAAACAAGCATGATACGGGTGGGGATCGGCATTTTCCTCAAGCTGGCTGTCAGCTTCCCGGACGGGATTTTCGCCAGAAGATAGGCTGGCATAGCGGGCAGTAACAGCTTGTAAATCATACTGAGTAACAGCGGAGAGGGGATGCTGATTTGATACTTTGTCTCGATCATCAGCCATACAATCGCCACCAAATAGACCGCAAAGCACCCCAACGCCTGTTTATACAAGCCAAACCAGCACAGAATTAAAAAAATGCAAAAGGTAAAAATCCCATGTCCCCAAAAGCTTGTCGTCAAGAAAGTCACAAGGCAGGCGCACAGAGTCAGAAAAAGAACTGTGCGCCCGTCAATCCGGTCAATCCGCCTTTGCTTTTTTTCTCCGGCCATCATCCTACAATGCCAGCTTTTTGGAAATGCTTTCTGAGCAGGCGCTGGCCAAACAATGTACCAAGAATTGCAAGAACCGCAGTAATGACAACACCCAGAAGCATCAGTGCTGGAGAAGTTACCATAGAAAACTGCATATTCAAAGTATTTGCATCAAAGCCACTACTTGCTGCCATTTCCTGATAGCTGTCCCAAGACCACCACAGCGGTACGGCACAGCCTACAAAATTTCCGATTGAGTTGACCATCCAGCCAATTCGGTTGCGAACTGCACTTCGGTATGTATTCTTGCCAACCATGCATAACTCGGCAATGAGGGCTACAATCAAGAAATAGGGAACCAAGAACATATAACCCATAACACCTTGGATTAGTCCATAAACCGTAGCCCAAGCAAACAACAATCCGTGTTTGTTAATGCGATTTGCCGCAACCAAATAAAATGTTGCTCCAATAAAGGCATCAATACCAGCAGAGCCGTATAAATATACTGCTGGGAAAGGCAATGTAACCATACCAATCACCATTGCAATTGCAAAATTGATGACCATCATTGCGGCAATCGTCATAATATCTCGAACGCCAATTTTTTTCTTTACCGTTTGTTCCATTTTTGAAACCTCCTTAAAATAAAATGACAGTGTAGTTAGCAGCAACTAACCACACTGTCATTTTACACCGGTTTGCAGTCTCTAACTACTCCAAAGGGAAAAGTAAATCAAGAAAACAGCCCAAAAGTTAAATCACTTTTTTGCTTTACGGTAATCCTTTGGAAGCATTCCAAACACTTCTTGAAAGGCTCGCGCAAATTTACTAATATTTGAATATCCAAGTTCACCGGCTATTTGCGTGATTGATTGATCTGTTTCCTGCAAATAAACAGCCGCAAGATTCATTTTATACTTTTTGATATGTGCATAGGGCGTATCGCCATAAATCTGTTTGAAAATAGCTTGAAATGTGACCTTGCTCATTGGCTCCTTTCGCAAAAGTTCTTCTATGGATATTTTTTTGTCGAGGTTTTCTATGAGCTGTTGGCGGATGCGTTTGATGATTTCAATTTGTTCTTTGGCATAATACGTTGCCTCATACTGATCTTCAATCCGCAGCTGTTTGATATGGTAAAATAGTTCCAATAATTTGATACGGAAATAATCTCGCTCTTCAACACCTTTTGCAGCATACAATTCTTCAAAGATATGTAACAACCGCTGTGGTGTCCGACATAAAAACCACTTTTTTTCTAATTCCAATTCTCGTCCGAGATTTAGAACATCAATGTTGTAGTACGAAAAAATCTGTTGTGTTTCCACATCGACAGAATCCTTATCAATCACACAGCTTAGTCCTACACTATATCCAAAGGGAAAGGAATAGGCCGCAGGAATATTAGCAAGGGCATTGATGCAAAATTCTCCCTCTTTCATGTGGAAAACTTTATTATTTCTTAGCTCAAACTCAACGCGTCCTTTTTGGTAATGACGGATTTCGATGATATTCTTATTAGGAATAGGCTCATGGAATGTATCTGAGCAGTTAAAATCCATAAAAATTAAGTCAATACCAGGGAAAAGAGTGTAGTCATAGAGACGACCTGTTCCATTACATTTATATTCGATTTGAACATAATCATCATGTTCATCAGTTAGCGTAGCATATTCACCGTACCATTCTGTTCCATGTAACTCTTTCACTCATATCTTCCTCCTTTTTGGTTAGCGGTAACTAATTATAGGTTAAATTGTTTTTTTGCTCTCGTCAACCTCTGACGACATATTCTTTATATTTCATTTAGGATAAAAGTTCAAGGAAAAGATGTGGCGGAATTGCAAAACAAACAGAAGCCGCAAGTAGCAGCCTCCGCTTGCAAAATTATTGATAAATCAGCTCTGTCAGCACAATTTCCTCCGCCTGAACTTTCAGCGTGTTCATCAGGCCCACCCAGCACATGGGGTCACGGGCTTTCAGTTCCTCAATGACGCCCGCCGCCTCCATCATGCGGAATAGTGAGAACGGTGGTTGTTCCAAAATTATTCCGATTCAGGGATAATACCGGCAAGCAATGCCTGTGTTAATACACACAGGCCCGCAGGGAAGAAAATCCCTCCGTGATTTTCCTCTCCGCTTGCTTGTTGAGGGCAGCGCCCCCAAGCCCCTTTGAACACAGAATTTCATTCTGTGGCTGCGCGGTCTCCGTTCCACTCCGGTCGGCACTAAGCGGACATCCCCCGGATGTCCAGTGCCTGCGAACGCTTTTGACCAGGACCAGCTTACCGCTGGCCGTGGTCTTTTTCTTTTTCAACATCCTGTTCTACCTCCATTTTCAGCACTCGATCTACATTTGCCTTTGCCGTTAAAACCTCCCGCATTTCCTCACGGGAACGCCGGTACTCGGCATAGGTCTTTTTCTTTTCTTCCAGCAATTTCGCGTACTCCGTCTGCAACTCTTTGACCTTGGGAAGCTTCTTGACTCCCATCTCATCAAAGGCATTCTTAGCAGCCTGGTGGAGCAGCATTTCTTCCTCATGTTCCTCCCGGAATTTCTTGGAATATCCTGCCTTGCGGTATGCCACATAGACCTCACGGGTCTTGGCATAATTTACGATGTGAGTACGCAGAACAGCGATCTCTGCCATGCGCTTTTCAGCCGCTTTGATCTGCGCCGAAAGATCATTGTGATGTGCCGTGGCAGCCGCAGCCTTTTCTTCCAAAACCGCATACTCCAGCAGATTGTTCTCTGACAGGTAATTCATGGTCTGCGCCATTTGTTTTAGATTAAAAACTTTAGCCCATCGAGCATAGCCAGCACCTTTTCCAGCCTGCAATTTTGCCTGAATGTCCACCAGCAGATTGATCTTCGGCGGCTCTGCCTGTGTGACTGTTTTCTTTCGCGGGGTATGTGCTTTCTTCCCTAAGAGAACTGCCCGCAAATCTTCCAATCCATATCCTTCGCCCAGACTGTCCATGCGGGCGGCTTTCTCCCAACCAGAGAGTTTCAGTCGATACGATTTTCCGCGCTTTGAGACTTCACAACCATACTCTTGCAACAGCTTCAGCAGTTCTTCAAAGTCAGCAGGACTTTGTGATAATGCGTTGTCAATCGCCACACGCAACAGCTCTCGGTGAGAGGGCTTTGCCTGATCGCCCAGCCATTTGTTATAGCTCTTTCCGTGAGGTTTCGGATTCTCTACAATGGACAGTCCATTCTCAATACAGATGGTGTCACTTAGCCGACGAACCGCCTTGGTGCTGCCCCAAAAGTTTCGGAACTTCCGGTCATATTCTAAGCTGACCGATGACCAGATAATGTGATTATGAATGTGCGACTTGTCTATGTGAGTGCAAACCACAAAGGCATGATTGCCTTTGGTAAAACGCCTTGCAAATTCTACGCCCAGACGGTTGGCTTCTTCCGGGGTAATCTCACCGGGGCGGAAGGACTGGCGCACATGATAGGCAATCACATCATCCGCTCCGCGCACTCGCCCGGTAGCAGCGATACACTGCCTCTTTGCTAAAAGGAACGCTGCATCAACCGTTCTGCTGTCACACGCAAATCCTGTGATGAGCCTGCCATTATCTGTTTTCTGTGGGTTTGCTACATAATCGATGATATAACTGATTGCCCGACTTTCTGTGCGGCCCTTGCCAACATGAAGCGGCATGATTCTTGTAGTTGCCATAATGCTTCCTCCTTTCCAAATACAAAAGCTGCCACCCAACGAATTTTTATCGTTGAAGTGACAGCTTTCTGTCATTATGCACACCTCTGCAATGGTGTTTTTATGTTCTTTTACTATTCAAAAATTCAACCAGCTCATAGACTGTTGTTACCGGATTACTATCCCGGCAGATCACAGCAACCTGATCTCTGGTTAATCGCTCCACCCGTTCTTTTGCGTACTGAATAGCTTCCGGTTGATGTTCCTGCAGTTCTTCAAAAACATCCACACTTTTTCCGTAGTTCTCCAAATACCCTTTGTTTTTCAAAATGTCAATTACCGTAGCGGAATCTTTCAAATATCCATTCCGTTTTTCAAAATGGAGCAGATACCAATATTCAAATGCTGGATTGGAATATGCGATTTTGTACCCATGCTTCTCCGCATAAAAAATTGCGGCTTGAAGCTCAGAGTCTTTATTATCATCACAATCGAATACACACCAAAGCTGATCTCCATCTTTCGGATAATAATCTGCTTGAGAAATCAGGGATTTTGCGTGTTTCACCAAATGTTCCGCCGCCTTATGTTTCGATGGAATTGGGATAATATCCACTAGGCAGTTTCGTGAACGAAAATGTTTGAAATAAAGTGTCTCTGTTTCTTTTCCTTCGCAGATGATATAAACAATCGGTTTACGCTTACGCCGCTTAACTTTGTTCGGGTCATACTCTTTTCGCATCTTGCTCATCAGGCGTCACCTCCGATAAAAGGGATTGCACCAAACCGTCCCTGAAGATAACCCTTACGCACATTTTCTCCTTTTCTTGGAGAGAAAGATGCCAACGAGTAAAGCTCTGTTGCACAAGTCTCATCGTTCTTTTCAGCAAACCAAATCTGATCTCTGCGGAAAAAATTCAAGTCAAGTAGCATTGCATCGTGTGTTGTAAAAATCAGCTGCGCTCCCTTTGTATTAACAGCCTTATCCTGCACCATTTCAATCAGCCTTCTGGTTAAAAGAGGATGCAAACTATCTTCAATTTCATCAACAACTAAAAGTGCGCCGTTTTCAAGTGCCTGCAACCATCCTCCAATGCGGGCAAAAAAGTGTTGCGTACCAACAGATTCCTGCTCCATTAAAAGCTGAAAGTAGTCTGTTGTACCATCCTCGTTAATAATTCGATGTGTTGTCGTAATAACCGGGATTTTACCGGAAGTATTCTTGATTGTAACATCGTTAATTCCAAGATCGGCAAGCAGCAATTCCTTTAAGATTCGAGCCTTCTTATCATCACCGCTGGCAATCTGAGCAACGGTTTCTGAGGTAGCTGGTTCTTCATCCATCAGGAATGTCAACTTTTCCAGAAACCACCGATAAGCATTCTCCGTCTGAGGCAAGTTCCAGTCATTAGAGGACACCAGATAGAGCTTATTATCCGGTGTTCGATTGCTTAGAGTTACCTGCTCATTTACATTTTCCCGGAACTCATATACTCCATTTTCTCTTGAAAAGATTAAGGCTTCACGCCCATTCGGCCAATGGTAAAGATACTCTTTGTAAATCTTCTTTGCATCAAAAGAAAAACCGTATGTGTAACGCACTCCCTGAAAGATAAATACCATCTCAAAAGACGTCGGCTCCTTTGTTCCTCCAAACGGCTCCCACGGCAGCTTTTGCCCTTTAGAAACTTTTGCGGCATTTCCCACAACCATTTCTCTCATTGTCATCATTGCGTGTAATACGTTACTTTTTCCGGCTGCATTGGCACCGTAAATTGCAAGTACGGGCAGCAATGCCTTCTTTTCATCTGGATGAAGCAGATACTCTTCAAATGACTTATCCTTAGAGGCCGCAAAACTGATTACGGCACTGTTCTTTATTGACCTGTGATTTTCCACTGTAAACTGAATCAACATAATTGAATACCTCCATTCTCAGTATTCGTATTTTCAGTCACTATTATAACAGTTAAAAATGCTTCGGTCAATATTTACAGCTTGTTTTTGCAGTTTTTCTTCAAAATTTATAAATAAATTCTTTCTCAGCCATTTTTCACAAAATATTTATCATACTATAACCCTACCATCTTAGTCAGAACAACTTAGTCAATGACCAAGATTGTGAGCAAGATACATTCACCCGTACACTCTGTCCTGAATTGCATATTTCAAACTCTGCACCTTACCCAACAGCCAGATCGCCGCAAGCGGCAATCCCATCGGGCTAATCAAAAAAGCTATAACCAGCAAAATCACACCATTCTGCGGGGAATAGGTAATAATCACAGCCACGCCAAGCAGAGCAATTACCGTGCTTAGTAGACCAAGCACCAGACTGGATATGTAGATCAGCCCCGTGCAGAGCCAGACAAAAAGCGTCAACACCAAAATGACTGGTGCAGTTATGATCATCAGCAGACATTTCAAAATCTTCATTCCTGTTCCTCCTTCCAACGCTCCAGATGCCGTTTGCACAGGGCATCCGCTTCTCTCTCATCATCTTCCGTCACTTCCCGTTTTCCTTTGGTCAGTTCAATCTCCAGATAAGTCCGGTAATCATCGGCTAAGAGGTCGAACAGTTCCTTGGGAGTATGGCACACCTCGCCAGAGCAATAGTGAAAATCTTGGTCAAATTCAACTCTTACACATCCATGGCAGCTGATATAAACTTCTATGGTCTCGTCTGCGGTCAGGTAATCCGCAAAAATCTCCAGCACCTTTTCAAAGGTCAGCATCTGTTTTCACTCCTTTGCTACGCTTCTTATTCTACTCATATTATCCGGTGCGGACAGGCAAAAGACAAGGATACAGACAAAAAGAAAAAGCAGAGGAAGGTGCGGCGAAGAAACGCCGTTCCTCCCTCCGCAAATGGAGTATCTTTTCTTGTGCATTTCTTTCCCGGCTTAAAGTCGAGGATGTGTCCCTCAACAACACGGTCATACCGCTTGATTTTGATTTTCCGGCGCTGATGATCTTGGAGAGCGTTCTGATAGCTGTCCTTAAAGCGTTCCACAGCAAGAATGTTATGTCCTTTCAGCTCCCTTGCTGAAATATCTTTCATAGGCGGCTCCTTTCATCGCTCCTGGTCTCTCTGACGTTTACGCTGCCATTGTTCCAATAGCTTGATGATGGTTTCCTGCATCCGCTGGGGCGTATAGCTTTTAGGGAAATACTTCCGCAAGGTGTCAGAGGTAAATGTCACTCGGTCCAGATCGCTTTTCTTTTCCTCACCCATGATGACACGCATCATATCGAGGGTCAGATGCCCCTCCTGACTGTATTTCTTGAGCCGCTGGGCTTTGGTTTGCTCCAGCTTCTCCTGAATTTCCGATACTTGGCTCTCAAGGCTGTCCTGCTCAGCAGAATATTTTTTCATCAGGGACTTGTACTGCTTTTCAGGCAGCAGACCTGAAATGAAATTCTCATAAAGACTTCCAATCAGGCGGTCAAGCTCGTTCAGTCTGCGATTGATTGTCTGAAGTTCATCCTTTTGCTTTTGCGGTTCGCCATTCGCCTGTGCTTCCCATTTGCTTTTCAGTTCTTCCGCAAAGCCACGCTCATCTGCGATAATGTGGCTTGAAAGGCGTTGGATAGAGCGCAGTACCAACTGATAGAGGACTTTGTCGCTGATATGATGGATGGTGCAGTTCACGGTTCTGTTCCCGTAGCTGCTGCATCGGAACGAGTGGTAGGGGGCATCGCTTTTGTAGTAGTTCGTCTGATAGGACATCTTACTGCCGCAAGCTCAAAGATGTGTTTTACCACCTGAGAAGCAACAGGATCGACCACTAAGGTCTGTTTATCTTCGGGCAGTCGATTGTGGCCGTAGGGAATGCTGCCGGAGCAGCGTTTGCCATCATTCATACGGGACAGAAAGATGGACTTTATCTTGTTGCTGGTGTCCTTGGCATACCACTCGTTCATTATGTTGAGGAATGGGGTAAAGTCGTTATCCTGTGGTTTGCCGCTGTCCACGCTGTTATTGATTGCGATAAAGCGTATCTGCTTCTTGGGGAACAGAATCTCGGTATAAAAGCCAACTTCAAGATAGTTTCTGCCGAAACGGCTCATATCCTTGACGATAATCGTGCCGATTTTTCCGGCTTCGGCTTCTGCAAGCATTGCCTGAAATCCGGGACGGTTGAAGTTACGCCCTGTGTAACCGTCATCGGTAAAATGCTTGATGTTCGTCATACCGCTTTTGCGGGCAAAATCTTCGAGAAATCTCTTTTGATTCAGTATTGAGTTCGATTCGCCCTGCTGCTCATCATCCTTGGACAGCCTTTCATAGAGAGCTGTAACTCTGTTAAAATCCCTGATTTTAGGCACTTTCTGACCTCCTTTCCGTCTTTTATTCGCAGCCATATTCAATGGACTGCTTGCAATATATATCCTAAAACTTCTTTTCCGTTAGGCTGTGGATTTGGATTGTGGGGTCACAATCCGATGCTCGCTATCCCCGTGGACATCAGCTTTCTCTTTGCCGTTTTCTCCGAATATCGTTTTTCTGTGCCTGCCCCGGAATCTCACCGTAGCGTCGCTCCGCTCGCTCCCATCGAGGAGGTCGTGGCCGAGTCATATCCCATTCGGACGGTCATTCAGTTGTCAGGTCGGCTCTTTGTCCTCCCCATAATCAATCGGGAAATCGTTTTCAGTTTGAACGAAATAAATTTTGTAAACTTTCCGCAAACGACAAAAAGAGCCGGTACACAGCACATCAAATCAGCGGAGAAAATCTCTCGCCATATCTTTGATGAAACTATGTACCGGCTCTGAAATTCAGAAACCTTCAGTGTCTGCTTTTTCCGTCCCGCAGGCAGACGCTGCAACAGGAACGGCGCAGCCGCAATCTCTGTTGGCAGCTGCCTTGTGTTTCACTCAGATATTCAATTGTAGCTCTCCAAGGAGAGCATATAGATTATATCATGTAGAACACTTGTTCGTCAATCTTTTTCGGTATATTGTGACAGGAAAGACGGCTGCCGTTTCCGACAGCCGCCCTTGGGTTAAATATTTGATTTTACTTTACGCTGCGCTTTTTCTTTCTGCCGTAAATGGTTGTTGCGGTTACTGCGCCGCCACTGGCAAGCAACAGTGCAATCCACAATGTGAGATTGCTATTGTCTCCGGTCTGAGGCGAGGTAGTTGCATTACTGCTCGGTTTATTGTTATTACCAGTGCTGCCGCCGGTCTGAGGCGAGGTAGTTGCATTGCTGCTTGGTTTATTGTTATTACCGGTGCTACCGCCAGCGCTTGTATTGTTATCACTCGGAAGCTTTGCCGTTACAGTTTGCTCCTTGGTGATTTCCTGTGTTGCTTTGGCATCCTTGTAATATTTGCCGCATCCTTCGCAATACCAGTATTCGATATTGCCTTCAGAAGTCTTGGTTGCCGCTTTTGCTTCAATGTGCTTCAAGTCGGTATGGTTATCCGGTGCAACGCTTATTTTTTCACTCACGACTTTACCGCACTTATAGCAGGTACGAAGAACCTCCCCTTCTTTGGAGCAGGTAGCATTTTCCTTAATGACATCAAATTCCGGATTATAATCGTGAGTTTCGTGATAGCAGGCTTTAAAGGTGATGTTCAAATCCTTTGTAACATTCGGGACAGAAAGGACAATCGGTTTCCCATATCCATCATAGGAATAGGTGAAGTCAGTTCCCAGTTTCAAGCCTTTTCCGTCATTACCTGCAATGAACAGTTCTTTAAAGGTAAGTCCCCATTGCTTCGTGCCAACATAATATTTTTCACTGGCAAGGTAAAGGTTAATACTGAAATCCTCGCCTTTTTTCAGCTTGTAGGTCGTATCCTTCAACGGAGCAAACCCTGTCGTATCCGCAAAGGTTATAAGGCAAAATGTGGCTTCCTTTTCAAAGGCAGCATAAAATGTCTTGTTTTCCGTTACCGTTCCCAATGAAGAAAGCGCATACGGTGAATTCTTATTTGCTGACCATCCGACAAAAGTATAGATATAATCTTCGTCTTTGATGACAGGTTTGTTACCTTGGAATGTAATCTCTGTTCCATAATAGCCTTTATAGCTATACAGAGTTTCGCTTCCATCATATGACTTGAACGCAATATCATATTGATTTCTTGCGTAATAGAGGGACAATTGCAGTTTACCGTCTCCCGTTATTGTGCCGCTGTCAGATGATTTCGTACTATCATACGAAAAACCATCTTTAATATATGCGGAGGAAGGTACAGTTGCTGTTGTATCTGTCTCACCGGCTTCGGTTCTTGTTATGTCCGGAACTTCCTTATATTGCCCATTTGCATCCATATAATAGATGTTTACTGTGTAGGGTGTATTACCATTCGCTTTCCATTTTGCTGTATATGATTGATTCCCAACAGTTCCTTTTGTAATCGTGACGGTAGAATATACATCCGATGTACCGCCTACTCCCCAACCGATAAAATCGTACCCCGGTTTTGTTGGAGTAGGTAGTGTAAAATCGTCACTTTCAACATTGAAAAGTGAATATAATACACCGTCACCCTGCTTAATTTCAGGTGTTGTAATATCATTAGAAAATGTTCCGCCATTTAGGTAGTAAAACACATATTGCTGTTTCGGCTGCCAGTGCGCAGTCAATGTTATATTGGATTGCCATTCTGTCATAATATCCAGGTATTTTGACGGCGTTTGACTGCTATCTTTATCACATGTCCAACCGATGAAATCGTAGTTGTCTCGCTCCAGATTGCTGTTCAATGTATCAAATGGTTTGTCAAATCCAATCTTATAGTACGGTGTGGCATCGTTTGTCTTGTAATAATATGAGTAAATACTTTCATCGGGTGTGTTTTTCCAGCTTCCACCATTTAAATCATAAGTAATAGTATACTTAGTTGATGCTGAGGGAGCGGATTCTCCCTCTTTTACAACTGTTCCATCACCGGAGGACTTTTCTTTCAAAGCTTCGATAAGCCCATCCGGCACACCGTTTCCACACACAATTTTTCCGGTATTCACTACACCGGAAACGTTAAAATTACTAATATCGGATAGATATAATGTGCCGGTGTTAACAAAAGAATCTTCCAAGCCCAAGTTGTAACAGCCACTGATTCTTGCAGTTCCGTTATTTTGGAAGGAACAACCGGAACTGACACCAAATGTTGAATCGGAACCGGTAAATGTAAATTCACTGTTATTTACAAAGCTTGCCTGATAACCAAGTGTAAAGCCATTTGAAATATTAACTGTCCCATTGTTTGTGAAGGTTTCATTCCCATACCAGCACCACATTTCAAATGAAGTATCTGTGTATGTTTCGCCGGAATTGATTGTTTTGCCATAATAGAGCGTCGATGCACTCGCCGAAATTGGCAGAGCAGTAAAGATCATCAACATTATCATTATAAACGGTAGTATTCTTTTTCTCATAAGATCCTCCTGTGTTTTATTTTTACTTTTTTCAGATAATTGTTATAATCCGTATCATCCCTTCCTTTTCGCAAGCTGCATCAGTCCTTTTTTCGCCGCCTCTATCTGCGGCAGGAACAGCGCCCGCTCATTAAAAATCATATAGTTGTTCAGCGCCAGAATAGACAGGTGGACATACGGTTCTACCTCCGCTGCGGTGCAGCCGAGAATCTCGGCGATTTTTTTCGTATAATAAGGGTAGCGACCTGCAAGCTGTACAAGGTATGGCTTGACTTTGTTTCCGTATTCCTGCGACACACATACGCTGACCAGAAAACGCATAACCGGAGACAGTTCATCCGCAAGAGTGCCGAGATGGTTCATCATATTGGCAACATCTTTGATATCTTCAAGGGCAATGCTGAACGCACCCTGCTCAATGCGGGAAATTGCTTCTTCGGCACAAGCCAAAACTATTTCTTCCTTCGTGTCAAAATAGTAATAGATACCGCCATTTTGCAGATTGTTTGCATTGCAGAGATCTGTGGTGGTCGTTACCGTAAGCCCTTTTTCAACAAAACAGTCAAGGCATATACCGATGATTTCCTTCGTCCTCTCAGCCTTCTTTGATGTTTTCAAGACAAAAAAACTCCTTTCCCGCCGAATATAATCTATCATGATATATTATCATATACTCCCTCTCCTTGATAAATCAAGTACTTTCTTGAAAAAATATAAATTCCACACAAAATCTATTGACCTTCTTCAACTGTACACAAAACTTTATGACTTCTTGAATACTTTCCGAAAAAGAAAAGCCGCCGTCGCTTGACAGCAGCCTTTCCGATTGTTTGTTATGCGTAAATTAAATCGTTTGAAACAACCTCCATAGCGGTGTTGCGGATGCTGTTCATCTTCTGTACCCACAGCATTAGGTGTTCTGCTTTGAGTGCTTCCGTTACGCCCTCTTTTTCGGAAAGCTGATTTATCAGCCGAGAGAACATTTCTTCTGCTTGCCGGTCAATGTCAGCAAGGTAACTGTTCAACTTGCCGCTGGTAAGCAGAGAGGTATACAGCGCTTTGTGGTGGCCTTTGAGGTATCGGCGATGCCGTTGTCCCCAGATACCAATGTGTACCTCAGGTTCCTCCGGCAGTTTCAGGCAGGGAAGATAATAATCACCCTGCAATTCATACCAAAGCCCGTTTTTCTCGTTATAAATGTACTTGTCCATTTTGTAATCCTCCAATATGATTGATTTTACCTACAATCCAATCATTCCGGCCGATTACAAAAGCCAAAGGGAGAGGACTTCCTTACGAAGCCTCTCCCTTTGTTTTTATGTTATAGTTATACGATCCGCACATTTTTGCTCCCGGCAAAGCCTTCCGGAACTTCTGTCTCCGTCAGAATCATCGCCCCGTCAAAGGGCGCGAAGGTCACGGAGCTGACGGTGCCAAATTTCTGGCTGTCCGCCAGCACGTAACAATTCTCTGTCTGCCGCATGGCCGCCTGCTTCACCAGAGCCTCGCTTGGATCCGGTGTGGTAAAACCATGGCGTTTGCTGACACCGTTGGTACCAAAAAAACCCTTCGTAAAGTGATAGCCCTGAATGGCAAGAATAGCCTGGCTGCCCACCACAGCTTCCGTAGTACCTTTCAGCTCGCCGCCGATGAGGATGACCCGGTTACCGGCCGCCGCCAGCTTCCGGGCGTGGGATACTGCGTTGGTCACAAAGGTGGCGCTGTGCACCGGCAGATAATCCAGAATGTAACCCGTGGTAGTGCCCGCATCCAGATAAATAAAATCGTCTGCCTGAATGAGACCTGCCGCAAACTGGGCTATCCGCCGTTTTTCCTCCTGCTGCACTTCCAGCTTCTGGGCAACCGACGGCTCCGTGCCCGTAAACGTACCCTCTGCGGATACGGCGCCGCCGAATACTTTCGTCAGCCGCCCAGCCTTGTCCAGGGCCGTCAGATCTCTGCGGATGGTGGATTCTGACACCCTCAGCACCTCTTTGATCTCAGGAACCGTCACACTCCGTTTTTTATCCAGAAGTTCCAAAATCATTTCATATCTTTTTTCCGTCAGCATGACATCTTCCCCTTTTTCTGTCCATTTTCCCTGCTGTCAGCTTTCCTTCCTGTATACTTCTGACAGAAGAACGGACATGCCCGCAGCTGCTTTCTGCCGCTGTATTTTCTTTTATTGTAACACTGTACATGCAAATTTTCAAATCAGATTCGAAAAAACCAGCCAAAGCGCCGTTGATTTTGCAAATGATGCAGATGGACGGTCTTTTGCTTTTGTCAGTCTTCCTGCACGCTTGATTCCACGATGATCTTCCGAATGGGCAGGATCTGTCCCGGGGACACGGACAGCTCGTCCACGCCCATGGACAAGAATTCCCTGGTCAGACTCGTATCCGCGCCCAGTTCTCCGCAAATGCCGGCCCAGATACCCTCGGCGTGGGCGTTTTCCACCACCATGTGGATCATGGCCAGCACTGCCGGGTGATGGGGATCAAAAAAGGCGTCCAGCTCAGTGTTCTGTCGGTCCACGGCCAGCGTATACTGTGTCAGATCATTGGTGCCGATGCTGAAAAAGTCAACCTGCTTCGCCAGCTCCCGGCTCACCATGACAGCTGCCGGTGTCTCGATCATAATACCCTGCTTCGGATCGCCAAATGTTACATTCTGCGCCGTCAGCTCAGCCTTCACTTCTTCCACAATTTTGCGGATGGCTTCCACCTCCCACACACTGGTGATCATGGGATACATGATGGCTAAGTTCCCGTAGGCGCTGGCACGGAACAATGCCCTCAGCTGAGTTTTGAAGATCTCGGGTCTTGTCAGACAGATACGGATGGCCCGGCAGCCCATAGCAGGGTTTTCCTCTTTCTTGAGATGAAAATAATCACACTGCTTATCCGCACCGATGTCCAGTGTGCGGATGATCACCGGCTTGCCGGCCATGGTTTCCACTACCTTCTTATATACCTGAAACTGCTCTTCCTCCGTGGGAAAATCTTCTTTTTCCAGATAGAGGAACTCACTGCGGAACAGGCCGATGCCGGCAGCATCATTCTGCAGAACAGAGGCCAGATCCTTACTGTTGCCGATATTGGCATAGAGACGGATCTTCTTGCCGTCCAGGGTCATGGTCTCCCTGCCCTTTAACTGCTGCAGCAGCTCTTTTTTCTCCTGCTCTTCCTGTCGTCTTTTATCCATAACAGCAAGCGTCTCTTCATCCGGTTCCACGAAAAGTACCCCACGGGTGCCGTCCACCGCTGCCAGCTTTCCGTCTATTGTTTCATCCAGCGGCAGCTTTGTACCGATCAGTGCCGGAATGCTCATGGTGCGGGCCAGAATCGCAGTATGAGAATTGACAGATCCATGAACCGTGACAAAAGCCAGTACCTTATCTTTTTCCAGCTGCACGGTTTCGGAGGGAGCCAGATCATCAGCCACGATGATCACCGGCTCTTCTGTATGGATGCCGGTTCCGGCATTGCCGGATAGTACCCGGACAAGCCGCTCGGAAATATCTTTCACATCCGCTGCCCGGCCCCGCATATATTCATCATCCATGTCCGCAAACATCTGGGCGAAGTTATCCCCTGTCACCGCTACAGCGTACTCCGCATTGACATGCTGTGTCTCAATGATGTGACGTGCCGCATCCAGATAATCGTCATCCTCCAGCATCATCTGATGGATCTCGAAAATGGCCGCATGATCCTCGCCCACCTCTTTGACTGCTTTCTCATAAAGCTCCCCCAGCTGCTCGATGGCTGTCTGCACGGCCGTATCAAACCGCTTTTTTTCCTGCTCTGTATCCGCAATGTGGGTGCGCTTTACCGTCTGTTCCCCTTTTTGATAAACACAGATTTTTCCAATGGCGACACCGCCAAATACACTTTTTCCATGATAGGTCTGCATGAATGGTTCCCTCCATGTCCCATTTTACTCTTGAGATCGTCCGTATATTTACATATTGTCTTTCAGAAACTGGCTGATAGACGCAAAAGCTGCCTCTTCGTCCTCTCCCTCAATGGTGACCGTCACTTCCTGTCCGCATTTCACTGCCAGACCCATCACTGCAAAAATCTTCTTGCAGTCCCCGCTTTTTCCGTCCTTGGTCAGTTTGATGGTGCTGGCAAACTGCTTGGCTGCCTTTACCAGTTCACCTGCAGGTCTTGCGTGGATACCTTCCGGATCTGTGATCGTATATTTGAATTCTTTCATGATGATTTCTCCCTTCTGATTGTGATCAATTGATTATCTATTTTTATCTAACCTGTTATAGTTGCTTATTTCTTATGATTCTACGTCCTTCTTGAGAACCCCCAGCAATACAGTGGAAATGGCTGTGCCCACCACCAACGCCACCAGATAAAACAGCGGATTGCCCATTACCGGGAATACAAAAATACCACCGTGGGGAGCCATCAGGGTGCAGTCAAACAGCATGCTCATGGCACCGGCCACACCGGAACCGATGAGGCAGGCCGGAAGCACATGCACCGGATCGGATGCAGCAAAGGGAATAGCACCCTCTGTAATAAAGGCCAGACCCATGATGAAGTTGGTGGGGCCTGCATCCCGCTCCTCTTTCGTGAATTTTTTCTTAAATAACATGGTTGCCAGAGCGATGGCAACAGGCGGGGTCATACCGCCGATCATCACAGCTGCCATCACATCGTAGTTGCCGGATGCAATGGCCGCCGTCCCGAACACGTAAGCTGCCTTATTAAACGGACCGCCCATATCAACAGCCATCATAGCTGCCAGTACGAATCCGAGAATAACCTTGTTGGTACCGCCCATACTGCTTAATCCCTGGTTCAGTGCCATATTGACAGTGCCCATCACAGGCTCCACCACAAAGCTCATGGCCAGACCGATGACCAGCACACCCACCACAGGATAAATGAGCACCGGTGCAATTTTTTCCAGGGCTTCCGGCAGGCGGCTGCACAGTTTCCTTAAGCCCAAGATCACATAACCTGCCAGGAAACCTGCCGCCAGCGCTCCCAGGAATCCGGATTTGCCCTGATAGGCAATGATACCGCCCACAAAGCCTACTGCCAGCGCCGGACGGTCACCGATGGCCATGGCGATAAATCCAGCCAGCACCGGAAGCATAAAGTTGAAGGCCAGGCCACCCACATTTTTACACCAGGCTGCCACCGGCGTGATGGAACCAAAGTTGGATCGCTGATCCAGCGGCAGGGCATTCATGTCCACACTGAAGCCGTCGATCAGGAATGCAATGGCAATCAGGATACCACCGCCCACCACGAAGGGGAGCATATGGGAAACGCCGTTCATCAGCTGCACATAGATCTGGTGACCTACGCTGCCGGATTTGCCGTTCTTCTGCGCAGAAGAGGAGATGCTGCCTGCGGCTGCGCGGTATATCGGCACCGTTCCTGCAGCTGCCTGCTCCAGCAGTTCATCTGCCTTGCTGATACCGTCAGACACCTGGCACTCAATGACCCGTTTGCCATCAAACCGATCCATGGGCACCTGGGCATCTGCCGCCACGATGATGCAGTCCGCTTCCGCAATTTCCTGCTCTGTCAGCACGTTCTTGGCGCCTGCAGATCCTCTTGTCTCTACCTTGATATGCCAGCCTCTGGATCTTGCTGCCTTTTCCAGGCCTTCGGCTGCCATATAGGTATGGGCAATACCGGTAGGACAGGAGGTGACTGCCAGAAGCCTGGGAGCCTGGGCATCCGTGCCCTCTGCCATTGCAGCACCACTCGCTTCATCAGTCTGCACAGTGTTCCCGTTTTTCTCTGTTCCGGCTGCCAGACGCTCATCAATATCTGCCTGATCCTCATCAGCCTGATCAATGATCGAAAGAAATTGTTCTACTGTTTCGGCGTTTCTTAAGGACGCAGAAAACGCTTCATCCATCATGAGCACAGAAAGCTTGCTCAGCACATCCAAATGTACATTGTCTTTTGTGTTCGGCGCCGCGATAAGGAATAAAAGTGTCACCGGCTCACCGTCCAGGGAATCAAAGTCCACGCCGTCACGGATGACCATGGCTGCCAGGCCGGGCTTCTTTACCGCATCACATTTCCCGTGCGGGATGGCAATACCTTCGCCGATGCCGGTGGTGCTCTCCTCTTCTCGTGCATACACCTGTCTGCGGTATGCTTCCACATCAGACAGCTTGCCGCCGGCTGCCATCAGCTCCACCGCCAGATCCAGCGCCTCGGATTTGCTGGCAGGCGCCGCATCCAGCGATATACTTCTCTTATCCAGTAACTCTGTAATCTTCATGATTATTTCCTCCATACTTCGCAGGTGCGATAGACGTTTTCAATCTCTTCTTTTGTTGCCAGACGTTCGGAAAAGGCGCTTGCACTGCCTGCAGCCAGTCCCATACGAAAAGCATGTGCATAACCGCCGCCTTCCATACATCCGGCCAGAAATCCGGCCACCATGGAATCTCCGGCGCCTACGCCGTTGACCAGTGTACCTTTAGGCACCTCTGCCTCATAAATATGTCCATCCTCCGCCAGAAGGACAGCACCCTTCTCTGCCATGGACACCAGCACATTGACAGCGCCTTTCTCCTGCAGCTTCTTCGCGTAAGGCACCACAGACGCCCTGTCCTGTAATTCCACTCCGAAGATCTCACCCAGCTCATGATTGTTGGGCTTAATAAGAAACGGATGCAGCTCCAGCACATTGAGAAGCAGATCCTTTGTGGCATCCACAGCAATGTAAACGCCCTTTCCGGCCAGCTGTTCCATTATCTGCCGATAAATGTCATCCGGCATTGAGGAAGGAATACTTCCTGCCAGTACAAGTGTATCGCCCGACTCCAGCCGTTCCAGCCGGTCCATAAGCTGTTCCACAGCGGCCGCCGGGATTGTCGGGCCGTTTCCGTTAATCTCCGTGCCATCAACGGAGCGCAGCTTCAGGTTGATGCGGGATATTCCCTGTGGCAGGGAAATAAATTCCGCATTCACACCCAGATCCTCCACTTCTCTTCGGATCTCCTCTCCCACAAATCCGGCGATAAAGCCCAGCGCCGTATTCTTGATCCCGAGATTCTGCAGTACAGTGGAGACATTGATTCCTTTTCCACCCGGAAGCAAAAGCTCTTCCTTCGTCCGGTTGGTCAGCCCCAGCTGAAACTCCGGCACTGACACGATATAATCCAGGGACGGATTAAACGTTACCGTATAAATCATAAGGCTTCGTTCCTTTCTTCTCTTGATTCTGTTTTCATTATATAATCATCCTCAGTCAAAATCAATCAAACTAATTCACAAATATAAGCAGTTGTTTTTGTTGAATTTGACTATTTGTGGTTATTTTTAACTATTTTTGATTATTTTTACTTTCAAATCCAGTAATCTCCGTTTACAAAAAAGAGACCGCGCAACCGTCTCTTCCTGACGATCACACGGCCTCTCCTATATTTTCAGCCCAATGTTGCTAATTTATACTTTTTAATGACTATTCTTCTCCGGCAGCTCTCGCATCGATTTCTTTCTGCTGCACATCCGCAGGCGCCTGCTCGTAACGGGCAAACTCATAGGAATAGCTTCCTCTGCCGCCGGTCATGGAACGGAGCTCTGTGCAGTAGCCGTACAGCTCCATCATCGGCACATCAGCTTCCACGACCTGCTTGCCGCCTGCCACCGGCGTCATACCAAGCACACGGCCACGTCTCTTGTTCAGATCACCCATAACGTCACCGGTATAACTGTCCGGAACGATCACCTTCAAAGATACGATGGGCTCCAGAAGCACCGGGGATGCTTCCATAAAGCCTTTCTTGAACGCCTGGGAAGCCGCGGTCTTGAACGCCATCTCAGAGGAATCTACCGGATGATAGGAACCATCATAAAGCACTGCCTTCACACCCACCACCGGGTAGCCTGCCAGCGGTCCCTTCTGCACAGATTCCTGTACGCCCTTTTCTACTGCCGGGAAGTAGTTCTTCGGCACCGCACCGCCGACCACGATCTGATCGAATACATAAGGGGTATCCAGATCGCCGGAGGGCTCGAAGGTCATCTTGACATGGCCGTACTGTCCATGGCCGCCGGACTGCTTCTTATACTTGTATTCCACATCTGCTTTCTTGCGGATGGTCTCCCGGAAAGCCACTCTGGGCTTGCTCAGCTCGATCTCTACTTTATATTTGTCCAGAAGCTTGCTCACTATCACATCCAGCTGCTGATCGCCCATACCGTAGAGGAGTGTCTGACGGTTCTCAGAATCGTTCACGCTCTTTAAAGTCAGATCCTCATGCATCATCTTCGTCAGCGCCTGGGAAATCTTATCCTCATCGCCCTTATTCTTGGCAGTGTAGCGCTTGTATGTATAAGGTGTGGAAATCTCGGTCTTGCCATAGCGCACCGGGGATGCCTTGGTTGCCAGCGTGTCGCCGGTTCTGGCTGCCGTCAGCTTGGCAATGGCACCGATATCGCCTGCATGCAGCTCCTTCACCTCTTCCGGCTTATTGCCTCTTAAGACGTAAAGCTTGCTGATCTTCTCCTCATTTTCCTTATCCACATCATAGATCGTGTCATCAGACTTGATGACGCCGGAGCAGATCTTCATGAGGGAATATTTACCGATGAACGGGTCAACGATGGTCTTGAAAATATATGCGGATTTTGCCTTGGAGAAATCGTAGTTCGCCTGGAAAATCTCGTTGGTCTTCATGTTCACGCCTGCGCATTCTCTCTTATCCGGGCTGGGGAACAGCTCCACGATATCGTTCAGCAGGTTGTGGATGTTGCGCAGCTCGGTGCTGGAACCCATGGAAACCGGAACGATGCTGCCGTCATTCACATTGAAGGTCATGGCTGCGCGGATCTCGCTGACAGAGAACTCATCCCCTGCAAAGTACCGCTCCATGAATTCTTCACTGGTCTCGGCAACGGCATCCATCATGGCCTCCCGGCAGATATCCAGATTGTCACGGCAATAATCCGGGATGTCGCACTCTTCTCTCGTGCCGATTCCGGTAAATCTTCTTCCTGCCATTTTCATAACATTGATATAGCCCACAAACTTCTCGTTCTCACGGATGGGCTGATAGAACGGAGCGATCTTCTTGCCGTACAGCTCTGTCAGACGCTCCACCACTGCCCGGAAGCTGGCATGGTCCACATCCATCTCGGATACGAAGAACATTCTCGGCAGCTTATATTTCTCACACAGCTCCCATGCCTTCTCGGTACCCACTTCCACACCGGCCTTACCGGATACAACGATGACTGCCGCATCTGCAGCCGCCACGGCTTCCTCCGCTTCGCCCACGAAGTCGAAATAGCCCGGGGTGTCCAGAATGTTGATCTTGTAATCCTTCCATTCAATGGGAACCACGGATGTGCTGATGGAAAACTTTCTCTTGATCTCTTCTTTATCATAATCACTGATGGTATTGCCGTCTGTGATCTTACCTAATCTTGTAATATAACCGGACACATAAGCCATTGCCTCTGTCAGGCTGGTCTTGCCGCTGCCACCGTGTCCCAGAAGTACCACATTGCGAATCTTGTCTGTCGTGTAAGTGTTCATAATGAATTCCTCCAATGCAATTATTTTAGTTACCCCATGTGTATATTCTACTAAAATTTTCGAAAATTTACAAGTATTTTATGTAAATATCACAACTTTATTTTTTCTTTTTTTGAATTCCTCTGTCTCTTTTGACAAAACAGCCGGATTTATCGGCATTTTCTCACACCTTTTCCTCATTTTCTCTGTTTTTTCATTTTCTTCTTGACTTCAACGCGTTGAAGCATTATAGTAATTGACAGAGCATCTGTTACACGATACAATAGAAAATACGGAAAAAGAATGGAGAGTTACCTATGATTATTGTAATGAAACCCCACGCATCGAAAGAATCTGTAGATGCGGTTGTAAATGTAGTCAAATCCAAAGGCCTGTCCGCCCATCTGTCCACCGGCGAGGAAGTGACCATCATCGGCGTGGTGGGCGACAAGACCCGTCTGTCCGGACAGAATCTGGAGATCTTCCCGGAAGTGGACAAGATCGTGGCCGTCACCGAGTCCTACAAGCTGACGAACAGGAAATTCCATCCGGAGCCCACCCGGGTCAAGGTGAAGAACACGGAGATCGGCCCGGATACCCTGACCATCATGGCCGGCCCCTGCGCCATTGAATCCAGAGATCAGCTCATCAACACCGCCATGGCCGTGAAGGAAGCCGGTGCCACCATCCTGCGCGGCGGCGCTTACAAGCCCCGCACCTCCCCCTACTCTTTCCAGGGGCTGGAGGAAGAAGGACTGAAATACATGAAAGAAGCCGGAGAGATCACCGGTCTTGCCACCATCTGTGAGGTCATCGGCACCGAATCCATCAACGCCGCTGTGAAATACGTGGACATGATCCAGATCGGTACGAGAAACATGCAGAACTTCAACCTGTTAAAAGAAGCCGGCCAGTCCGGGCTTCCGGTCATGTTAAAGCGCGGCATGTCCGCCACCATCGATGAGTGGCTCAACGCGGCAGAATACATTGTGGCAGAGGGCAATCCCAACGTGGTGCTGTGCGAGCGCGGCATCCGTACCTTTGAGACATCCACGAGAAACACGCTGGATATCAGTGCCGTACCGGTACTCCGGGCCAGAACCCACCTGCCCATCCTCGTAGACCCCAGCCACGCCTCCGGTGTGCGCAGCTACATTGCACCCCTGTCCCGGGCAGCCATTGCCTGCGGGGCGGACGGTCTCATGATCGAGGTGCACAACAACCCGGCCTGCGCCCTGTCCGACGGCCCCCAGTCTCTGACCCATGAGCAGTTCGCCGCTCTGACCGAGGAGCTGCGCCCTTACGCAAAACTGGCAGGAAGGAACTTTTAAATGAGATTTCATCATATTGGTTTTATCGGGCTGGGGCTCATCGGCGGCTCCATTGCCCGGGCCATCCGCAAGTTTTACCCGGATATGGCCATCACCGCCTTTGATGCGAACCCGGACAATCTGACCCAGTCCCTGTCTGAGGGTGTCATCACCACCGCCTGCAACCGCACTGAGGACGGCTTTGCCCCGGCATTCGCCTCCTGTGATCTGGTGTTTTTGTGTACGCCGGTGGACTACAACAACACCTATCTGGCACAGCTGGCCGATGTATTACAGCCCGGCGCCATCCTCACCGATGTGGGCAGCGTCAAGTCCCCCATCCATGAGACGGCGCTGCAGCTAGGGCTCACCGACCGGTTCATCGGCGGACATCCCATGGCGGGCTCGGAGAAAAGCGGTTACCGCCATTCCTCCGACCACCTGATCGAAAATGCCTACTATATCCTCACCCCCGAGGCTGACGTACCCCGGGATGTGGTGGCCGATATGGAACAGCTGGTGGCATCCCTGGGCGCCATCCCTCTCACTGTGAAAGCAGAGGAACACGACCACATCGTGGCGGCGGTCAGTCATCTGCCCCACCTCATCGCCGCAGGTCTGGTGAACGTGGTGCACGATTCTGATTCTCCCGATGAGAAAATGAAGACCATCGCCGCAGGCGGCTTCAAGGACATCACCCGGATCGCCTCCTCCTCCCCTGTCATGTGGCAGCAGATCTGTGCGTTGAATGGCGGCCCCATCGAGGAAATGCTGGATCGCTATATCCAGTATATGACGGATATCCGGAAGATGATACATGAGCACAACGAACAGGGCATTTACGATCTGTTTGAGGCATCCAGAGACTATCGGGATTCCATTCCCGGCACCTCCGCAGGCCCCATCAAAAAAGCCTTCGCCCTGTACTGTGACATCATCGATGAGGCGGGCGGAATCGCAGCCATTGCCACCATTCTGGCAGCCAACCGCATCAGCATCAAAAATATTGGCATCATCCACAACCGCTCTTTCGAGGAGGGCGTGCTGCGCATTGAATTCTACGAGCAGGAAGCCTGCGACAATGCCGTGCTTCTGCTGAAAAAATACCGCTACATCGTGTACGAGGCCTGACGGCTTCCCGGTGTCGCCAGACATCCAGACAAAGGAGTATTGCTATATGAAGATTACAAAAGCATCCGGACTTTCCGGAGAAGTAATGATCCCGGGAGACAAATCCATCTCCCACCGGGCAGTGATGTTCGGCGCCCTGGGAGATGGACTGACCGAAGTCACCCATTTTCTCCAGGGTGCCGACTGCCTGTCTACCATCGAGTGCTTCCGCCGGATGGGCATTGCCATCCGCAACGAGGGAGACCGGGTGCTCGTGGAAGGCAAAGGCCTTCACGGCCTGTCCGCCCCTTCCCTGACACTGGATGTGGGCAACAGCGGAACGACCACCCGGCTGATCTCCGGTATTCTGGCCGGACAACACTTCTCTTCTGTGCTGGACGGGGACGATTCCATCCGCACCCGCCCCATGAAACGGATCATGGAGCCCCTGACACAGATGGGCGCGGATATCCGCAGCCAACAGGATAACGGCTGCGCCCCCCTTCTCATCAACGGCCGTCCCCTGCACGGCATCCATTACACCTCAAAGGTGGCTTCCGCCCAGGTGAAGTCCTGTATCCTGCTGGCGGGCATGTATGCGGATGCTCCTACCAGCGTCACCGAGCCTTCCGTTTCCCGGAATCACTCGGAGCTCATGCTGAACTACTTTGGCGCTCAGGTGGATACCAGCGGCACCACCGCCACCATCCAGCCGGAGCCTCATCTCATCGGACAGAAAGTAGAAGTGCCCGGAGATATCTCTTCGGCGGCTTATTTCATTGTCGCCGGGCTCATCGTACCAAATACGGAGATCCTCATCAAGAATGTGGGCATCAATCCCACCCGGGACGGCATTCTCCGGGTCGTACAGGCCATGGGCGGCAAGCTTGAGCTTCTGAACGCTTCCTCTGACAACGGAGAGCCCTCCGCAGACCTGCTGGTGCGCAGCTCTTCCCTCCACGGTACCGTCATCGAAGGTGACCTCATCCCGACGCTCATCGACGAGTTGCCGGTCATCGCAGTGCTGGCCTGCTTCGCAGAAGGCACCACTGTCATCAAAGATGCCCAGGAACTGAAGGTCAAGGAATCCAACCGCATCGACGCCATGGCGGACAACCTGACCCGGATGGGCGCACACGTCACTGCCACCGACGACGGCCTCATCATCGAGGGCGGCCATTCTCTCCACGGTGCCACCATCGACAGCCGCAAGGATCACCGCATCGCCATGTCCTTCGCTGTTGCTGCCCTGGCTGCCGACGGAGAGACCGAGATTCAGGATGCGGAATGCGTCAATATCTCCTATCCGGAATTTTATGAGGATCTGCGTCGGCTGACGCGGTAACATTTACTGATATAACAAGATTCAAAACAGGAGTTGCAGTAAAATAGATGTGGAAGCATCTATGAAACCGCAGCTCCTTTTTCTTCTTTCTCTTGACTTATTGTATTTTTCCAATTATAATTACCTTAGTTAATTACTTGTGATAACTATTAAATCAAAATAAGGAGGATAACAGAATGGACATTTCCATGATCAAGGCACTGCTGGATGCCTGTTACCAGGCAAAACGCGTCCGGGAACTGCTCCCGGCACTTCCCAACGGTGTCTCATCATCCCATATTCAATATCTGGACATCATCGAGCAGCTGGAAAATCGCGGCATGAAGGTGAAAATATCCGATATCAGCGACACGCTGCATCTTCCCCGCCCCGGGGTAACGCGCACGGTGAAGGAAATGGAGGACAAGGGCTTTCTGAAAAAGACCACCTCCGATGCAGATGGACGCATCACCTATCTTTCCATCACAGAAGCCGGAAAAAAACTGTCCCAGACGTATAATGACCGATTCTTTTCCCAGCTGGCTCCGCTGCTGGCAGACATTTCCCAGGAAGAGGCAAACTGTACTATCCGCACCATTGAAAAGCTGTATCAGGTGATGGCAGAAAGGAGGATCTCCCTTGAATAACGATTTTACCCAGGGCAGTATTTTGAAAAAGCTGTCCATGTTCATGCTCCCCGTGCTGGGAGCCCTGGTGCTGCAGGCGGCCTACGGTGCAGTTGATCTGCTGGTGGTGGGCCAGTTCGGATCGACTGCCGGACTTTCCGCCGTCTCCACCGGCAGCCAGGTGATGAATCTGGTGACCTTTGTCGTCACTCAGCTTTCCATGGGTGTCACCGTGCTCATCGCCCGCTATCTGGGTGAAAAACGACCGGCGCTGATCGGTGCGGTGCTGGGCGGCGCTGCCATTGTGTTCACCATCCTCTCCGCTGGTATGTTTGTCCTGCTGGTGGGCTTTGCCCATCCCATCTCCGTTCTCATGCAGGCGCCGGCAGAGGCCATCCAGCTTACCGTCAGCTACGTGCGTATCTGCGGCGGCGGCATTTTGTTCATCGTTGCCTACAACCTGCTGGCAGCCATTTTCCGAGGCCTGGGGGACAGCCGCTCTCCGCTGCTCTTTGTGCTGGTGGCCTGCATCGTCAATATCGCCGGAGATCTGCTCCTGGTGGCAGGCTTTCACATGGACGCCGCCGGTGCAGCCATCGCCACAGTAGCAGCCCAGGCTGTCAGCGTCGTTCTGGCCATTGGCCTGCTCATCAAAAAGAAGATGCCCTTTACCATCCGGCGGAAAGATTTCCGCCTGAATCCTCAGTGTCGGAAGTTCCTCGGCATCGGCCTTCCTCTGGCGCTGCAGGAGTTTCTCACCCAGCTTTCCTTCCTGGCGCTGTGCGCTTTCGTCAACCAACTGGGACTGGCAGCCTCCTCCGGCTACGGCGTTGCCAGCAAGATCGTCAATTTCGCCATGCTCATCCCCAGCGCCCTCATGCAGTCCATGGCATCCTTCGTGGCCCAGAATGTGGGCGCCGGGAACCAGAAACGGGCCAGAAAAGCCATGTTTACCGGCATCGGCCTGGGGCTGGTGTTCGGCTGTGCCGTCTTTGCGCTGGTTCTGTGCGAAGGAGACGTGCTGGCCGGGATCTTCTCCCCGGACGCAGAGGTAGTACAGAAAGGCTTCGAATACCTGAAAGGCTTCGCACCGGAAACCATTGTGACGGCGATTCTGTTCAGCATGGTGGGCTACTTCAACGGCAACAACCAGACGCTCTGGGTCATGATCCAGGGACTGGTGCAGACGCTTCTTGTCCGGTTGCCCATGGCGTATTGCATGAGCATGCAGCCAAATGCCAGCCTGACGAAAATCGGGCTCTCCGCTCCCACCTCCACGCTGGTTGGCATTGTGCTGAATGTGGGGTACTATCTCTACTGGAGCCGCAAAAACAAAGAGGCTGCTCCTGCCGCTTCGGCATCTACATCATAGAAATCACATTATAGAAACACAGATAAAAAGGCCGCCAGGCACTGTTCTCATTCGCAGTACCTGACGGCCACTTTATTACAATTCATTCTCCATGACACCATCAAATTGTTCCGTGCTTCGCACTCTCACAATTCTGTCTCCGCTCCGCTTCGATCGGTATCATTCATGTCACGAACTCGCGCTATCGCGCTTTATCACTTGCTTCGCAGGCTGTTCGTTACTTCTTCTCTTCTGTTTCTTTCTTTACCCGGGCCATGAACTCGTCCAGGCTCATGGTCAGTGTCTCGCCGGAATCCCGCAGACGAACGGATACGGTGTTGTCCTCTTCCTCTTTCGCACCAAGGACAAGCATGTACGGCACCTTCTCCATCTGTGCCTCGCGGATCTTGTAACCGATCTTCTCGGAACGGGTGTCGAACTCTGTGCGGATGTGGTTTGCTTTCAGGGTACGGTATACCTTCTCGGCATAATCGCTGGTCTTTTCGGAAATCGGCAGTACCTTTGCCTGTACCGGAGCCAGCCATACCGGGAACTTGCCGGCATAGTGCTCGATGAGGATACCGATGAAACGCTCGATGGAACCGAATACCACGCGGTGGATCATGATCGGTCGGTGTTTCAGGCCGTCAGCACCCATGTACTCTGCCTCAAAGCGCTGGGGCAGCTGGAAGTCCAGCTGGATGGTACCGCACTGCCACGTTCTGCCGATGGAATCCTGCAGATGGAAGTCGATCTTCGGGCCATAGAATGCACCGTCTCCCTCATTTACCACGTAAGGAAGATTCATCTCCTCCAGGGCACGGCGCAGGCCTTCGGTAGCCAGCTCCCAGTCCTCATCGCTTCCCATGCTGTCTTCCGGACGGGTGGACAGCTCTACGTGATATTTGAAACCGAACAGGCTGTAAACCTCGTCGATCAGGCGGACAACGCCCTTGATCTCATCGGTGATCTGCTCTTTGGTCATGAAGATATGGGCATCATCCTGGGTAAAGCAGCGCACACGCATCAGGCCGTGGAGCTGACCGGATTTCTCATGACGGTGTACCAGGCCAAGCTCTCCCATACGGATCGGCAGATCTCTGTAGGAACGGGGCTGGGACTTGTATACGAGCATGCCGCCCGGGCAGTTCATGGGTTTTACCGCAAAATCGGTATCGTCGATGACGGTGGTGTACATATTTTCTTTGTAGTGATCCCAGTGACCGGAGGTCTCCCACAGCTGACGGTTCAGCATGATCGGGGTGGAAATCTCCACGTAGTCCTCCCGGTTATGGATCTCTCTCCAGTAATCGATCAGGGTGTTTTTCAGCACCATGCCCTTGGGAAGGAAGAACGGGAAGCCCGGGCCCTCCTCCATCAGGGCGAAGATACCAAGCTCCTTGCCCAGCTTTCTGTGGTCACGCTTCTTTGCTTCCTCGATACGGGTCAGGTATTCCTCCAGCTCAGAAGCCTTTGTATAGGAAATACCGTAAATTCTCGTGAGCATCTTGTTTTTCTCATTGCCTCTCCAGTAAGCACCTGCCAGGCTGGTGAGCTTGAAGGCTTTTACCGGTTTGGTGGTCATCAGGTGCGGGCCTGCACACAGATCTACGTACTCGCCCTGTCTATAGAAGCTGATCTCTGCATCCTCCGGCAGATCCTCGATGAGCTCTACCTTGTAAGGCTCCTCCTTCTCCTGCATGAACTTAATGGCCTCATCTCTCGGCAGGGTGAAGCGCTCCAGAGCCAGGTTCTCTTTCACGATCTTCTTCATCTCTGCTTCCAGAGCGGTCAGATCATCTGCGGTAAAGGAATCCGGACGGTCAAAGTCATAGTAAAAGCCCTCTGCGATAGACGGACCGATGGCCAGCTTCGTCTCCGGGAACAGACGCTTCACTGCCTGTGCCAAAATGTGGGATGTGGTATGCCAGAATGCAGCCTTTCCCTCCTGGTCATCAAAGGTATGCAGCACCAGGGTGCTGTCCTTGTCGATCACGGTACGGATGTCCACGCCCTCGCCGTTTACGGTTGCTGCACAGACATTTCTTGCAAGTCCTTCGCTGATATCTTTTGCGATATCAATGACAGCCATGGGCTGAGCATATTCGCGGACACTTCCATCTTTCAGTGTTACTTTCATTTCAAAAATCTCCTTTCCTTTCTCTAACAGGGCCATGCATTCTATACTCAGGTATTGATTACCAGAGGATTCCTCCGCTGCTTACATGCAAGCATGACGCAGTGTCCGGACTGTGACACTGGTAATCAAAAAGCGCCCTCAAACGGATGCTTCCATCCGTTCAAGGGCGCATATGCACGGTTCCACCTTGTCTTTTCACTCAAATCTTCCCTTAACGCGGGCCACGGCAGCGCTTCCCCCGGCTCTCCCGGCTTCCTGCTGCAGCTTCGGACTGGTCTTCCCAACGGCCTTACATGGGATGACTTCCAGCTACTGTCTTCCCTCTCTGTCTGCACGTGCCGATGCTACTCGTTCCTTCACAGCTTTTCTCGTGTAAGATCACAATATCGTGTGTATAACCACACTTTCCTGTGATCAGATTCTTTCTTATCTTATGCCTGCCGCACCGTTTTGTCAAGGGTTTTTCTGCTGAAATACCACAATGGCCTTGAACAGATCGCCGTCGATCTCGATATCCAGGGTGCCGCCCTGCAGCTCCACAAAGCTGGAGGCAATGGCCAGACCCAGACCGCTGCCCTCGGTGTTCCGGGACAGGTCGCCCCGGACGAACCGCTCGGTGATCTCCCGGGGATCGAAGTTCAGCTCCGCTGCGGAAATATTTTTCATGGTGACAACCACCTGGCCACCGTCCATACATTTCAGGTCAATGTACACCCGGGAACGGGGCAGCGCGTATTTCACAATGTTGGTGAGCAGGTTGGAGAACACCCGATAAGTCTTCTGACTGTCCAGCGTCAGGATCACCTTCTCCTCCGGCAGTGACCAGCGGAAATCCAGGCCGGAGGCGTTCAGCTTATCCTCCATCTCAAAACGCACCTGCTTCAACAGGTTCACGATATCCACCTGGTTGAAATTCATGGTCACGTTATTGGTGGTGGCCTTGCTGATCTCAAACAGATCCTCGATGAGCACCTTCAGCCGCTGGGATTTCCGCGCCAGAATGTCCACGTAGGACTTGCGCTCCTCCTCGGTAAGATTGTCCTGCCCCAGCAGATCCACGTAGGTAATGATAGCTGTCAGCGGCGTTTTCAGATCGTGGGACACGTTGGTGATGAGCTCCGTCTTCATCTTCTGGCTCTTCACCTCTTCCGCCACCGCCTGCCGGAAGCCCTGCTGGATATGGGACAGCTCCTCGTGCAGCGGTTCAAAGATGCCCACATCCCGGGACAGCGCCTGGTTCAGGTCCCCGGCTGCCATGCCCCGCACCCAGCCAAGCACCGCCTGATAATCCTTTCGGATGCCGGTAAAATACCGCCGCAGCCATAAAAACAGGAAGATAGAATAAATCACGACCCCGAAAATGCCGCCAAACCACATGGTACACAAGATAGCCACCACTGCGCCGTTGACCAGCACGATTTTCCAGATCGAGCGACTCATGTTTTCCGTCAGATCCACATCCGTCACATAAGCTGCAAACCGTTTTCCCTGCCGCTTGATAAAGGGGAAAAACCGGTAAATGAGGCTGTATTTTTTCACATAAGCCACCGGCCCCAAGCTGCCCACAGGCACGATGCAGGATGCGCTGACAAACCAGGCGCCAAACACCAGCACCCAGCACAGGAAATTAATGGTGCCCCCCGTCAGCATATCGATGTTGCTCCAGCTGCCCTCCAAATAAGAAATCATCATATCCAGCATACCTTCGTACAGGCTGATGCACATACACAGCCCGGCAAAGGACACCTCCAACGGCAGATGAAAGAGCCAGTGGTTGTGAAAGGCATAGGTTTCCCTGCGCATAAAGAGCACAGCCGCCACTGCCACCCCCGCCAGTAGCAGGGCATAAAGCATCGGGAAAATCCCGGAGGAATAGCTGTTGTACATGGTCACGTAAGTGTCCCACGCTGCATCCGCCGACAGGGTATTAAATCCGTAAAGCACCCGCATATTCACCGGATATTGCACGGAAATCTCCTGCACATCCTCATATTCCAGAAAATCATTGATCATCCGGTCAAACCGTCCGGCGTGGGCCAGATCCTGGAACTCCCGATAAAAGCTCTTCGTGGACACCCCTGCGCTTCCGGACACCGTCACATCGCCGGTATCGCTGTAGTCCAGACAGATCCAGCCGCTGTACAGGGAGGCAAGCTCCGTCATCTGGCTTTCTGTCCGCTTCGTCTCATCCACATAATTTTTCAGCACATCCCGGTGCTCTGCCACATTGCTCACCACCTGGCCAGTGGTCGTATCCATGGCCAGATAGTCCACATTGGCACTCAGGTTGCTGTAGCTGTTTTCCATATTGATCAGCACATTTTTCAGAGCGCTGTAGCACGCATTTCCAGCCACCTCATCCATGGAGGCCAGATCCTTCCCCGGAAGAAAAATATCCGACTCCGTCAGTGTGCTGTCCTTTTTCTTCTGCAGATCTTCGTATAACACATAACCGCTGTCATATATGTAGCCAGTGTCCTCAGACGATATCTCATAGCCATCCTCATCCCGGGAAACCGCCGTATCTGTCACGGAAGCCATCGAGCCAACATCGCCTCTGTGTTTGGCAAAATACGGGTAAAAGCCAAGCATCACCACTGCCGGAACCAGCGCCGCCAGCAGCGCATAGAGCATTCCCTTTTTCCCATTCTCAGGGCTGTTTTTCCATCTTATATCCAACTCCCCACACCACCTTTAAATATTTGGGCTCCCGCGGATTGATCTCGATCTTTTCCCGGATATTCCGCACATGAACCATGATCGTGTCGGTGTTCACAGCACGCTCGTTCCAGATTCTTTCATAGATCTCGTCTGCCGAAAACACCCGTCCAGGATTTTTCATGAGAAGCAGTAAAATTTTGAACTCCATGGGCGTCATTTTCACCGGCTGGCCATCCACCTTCAGCTCCACCGTTTCCTCGTTGAGTTCCAGACCGCCAATGGTGTACACATGTTCATTGGCCACCTCCGTCTTTCCCTTCACCATTTCCAGAAACCGCTTGTAGCGCCGCAGCTGAGAATTCACCCGGGCCAGAAGCTCCAATGGCGTAAAAGGCTTGGTCACGTAATCGTCCGCCCCCATATTCAGCCCCATGATCTTATCGACCTCCTCTGATTTGGCCGAAAGCATGATCACCGGAAAATCATATTTCTCCCGCAGCTTCATCACCATGGTGATGCCGTCCATCACCGGCATCATCACATCCACGATGGCCAGATGAATTTCTTCCTTACTTATAATATCCAGCCCTTCCTGGCCGTTGGCCGCCTTAAATACGTGATATCCCTGACTGACAAGGTAAATGCCGATGCCGTCCCGGATCTCCTGGTCATCCTCTACCACACAAACATTGTATGCATCCATTTTTGTTCTCCCCTCTGCTGTTCAATCCTGCTTATTATAGCATGCCCGGAAGCTTCTGCATACGTTTGTCCGGTCATCTTTTTCCTGAACAAGGCCAGTATAGCGTCCAAATCGTAAAAACGAATATAGAAAAATCCAAAGAATTTCTAAAGAAGTTCTTTGGATTGCTCATATGGAGGCGGGTCTCAAAGTCCAAATCCATTTATGAACAAGTTCAAATGGATTTGGACCTTTCGCCCCTGGTATCTATATATTTTTTCAGGAATTGATAAATCTCCGTCTCTACCGGCGGGCACCCTTCCAGGTGATGGGCGAAGCCGCAGGTGCAGTTGCCCACGCCCAGCGTCCCGGTCTGTCCCCGGTAGCCCTGGCCGATGCACACCTTGTCGGTGAGTTTGTTCAGCAGCCCCTCCTGGGCCAGCATGTCCAGCGCCGGAATGAGATAGGCATAGCAGGCGCTGCAGGAATCCACCTCTTCCGCCTTATCGGCCACCCGCATGACCCGGTTGGTGTCCGGCAGCACCGGCAGTGTCTCCGGCTCGTTGAGGGCACGGATGTGTGCCCGGGAAAGATCTGTACTTCCCACGCCCAGCGCTTCCGCCAGGGAAAGGTAAGGTACCTCCTCCAGTTCCCGTCCCATCACCTGCGCCCCGAAGGTATCACAGAGCACCGGGTCGGCCGCCGCAAAGATCCGATTCATATAGAAGGGACTGCCCCCGTCCTCGAAATTAGGATCCCCGCAGATGTTGTCCACCACGATAAAATTCTGACGGATGCCCAGCCCCAGATGGGCGATGGGCTTGTGAAGGCCCAGCCGGTGAAACCTGCGCTTCTCCGCATTGGGGATCAGACCCTTCATATTTTTCAATGCACAGGTAATGCCCGTCTGGCAGTGGCCCTTCAATACCGGTACATTGATCAAAAAATCAAACTGCCGCACGCAGTCACAGATATGCAGCGAAAGGCCGCCGCAGTCCTGTTCATAGAAAGTATCCTGCTGGGTATCCAGCAAATTGACCTCATACTGTTTTGCCAGATCCTCATATCCGCAGACGCAAAAAGCCTCCCGGGTGTAATCCCCCACCCAGGAGCCTTCTGCTATCGTCAGGTTATGAAACCCATGTTCTTTCAGATATTCTATAATTCCCGCAACGATCTGTGGATGTGTAGTACCTCCGTCCTCTGCCGGATAGGGGCCCAGTATATTCGGTTTGATCCCGATGCTGGCATCCTTATCAGCGATCATTGTATCGAGTCCGGCCTCACAAAGAAGCCGCTTCGTCATCGTCTGATAATCTTCTCCGTATATCATGAGAATTTCATCTCTGCGCATGATCCTTCATCCCTTCTGTTCTGTCTGTACAACCAAACAAAGGAATTATACCTGAACCAGGGGTAAAAATCAATCCCGTTCCGTTCCCTTTCAGGCACGGATCTCAATGGTTGCCGCGAACTGGTCATTGTTCTGCAGCAGCCCTCTTTTCTTCAGCAGATCTTTCATCTCGACATACAGAATTTCCTGTTCCTTCGGCGTAATCGCCTTTCCGTTGCGGATAGAAATTCCCGCTTCCGCCGCATCAGCCATATCTTCATTGGTCTGATACATGGGATAGCTGTAAAAACGGCTGACTGCACCTATCTCTTCCAGCAGATTCATCATCCGGTACACCGTTGCGATGCCGATGGACGGATCCTTCTTCACTGCCTCATAGTAAATCTCTTTACAGCAGTTGTGTGGATTCTCCAGAATAATGTCCATCAGGATCTTGCGCTGCTCGGTGATCCTCTTGCCCCGCCGTTTCATTTCTCTCAGAATTTCTTCTTTCTGCACAGGACATTCCTCCTATATCATCGATGGCTGCTATCGCAGGAACCCCCGCCGCAGCTGCTGCAATTACCGCTGCAGCCGCTGCAGGATTTTCCATTTTTCTTGTCATTTCTTATACTCCGGATGGCCAGGGCAGCTATCAGTATGACTACTGCAGCGACCCCGATCGTTCCGATATTAGCACCTAAAAATGTAAGGATAAGACACACCTCCCAAAGGGATTATGCTTTCGCTGTCTTCTTCACCTTCAGAGTCTCGCTCTCTTTGTAAGGACGGAATAACAGATACAGGAAACCAACTACCAGAAGGATAGCTACTACGGTTCCGATACCGAAAGCACCACCTGTTACAACACTACCGATCTGGTAGATGCACAGGGAAACAACGTATGCAAGTAAGCACTGATAGCCGATAGCGAACCAGAACCATTTTGCATTGTTCATCTCACGCTTGATGGCACCCATTGCAGCGAAGCAAGGTGCGCACAGCAGGTTGAATACCATGAAGGACATAGCGGAAATGGCGGTAAAGCTGGATGCCAGTGTTCCCCAGATCTCTTCACCTTCGTCAGATACCTCTGCAAAACCATACAGGATACCGAAGGTACCTACAACGTTCTCTTTTGCCACAAGACCGGTGATAGCTGCCACAGCTGCCTTCCAGTCACCCCATCCAAGAGGTGCGAAGATCCAAGCGAAGGATCTGCCGATAGCAGAAAGGATACCATCACTTAAGTCATCAACCATGCCAAAGTGGCCGTCTACGAAACCGAAGTTAGAAGCGAACCATACAACGATGGTGGAAAGCAGGATCACGGTACCAGCCTTCTTAATGAAGGACCAGCCTCTCTCCCACATGCTCCGCAGTACGTTGCTGACGGTTGGCCAGTGGTATGCCGGAAGCTCCATAACGAAGGGAGCCGGATCTCCGGCGAACATCTTTGTCTTCTTTAAGATAATACCGGAGCAGATGATTGCTGCAATTCCGATAAAGTAAGCTGCCGGTGCAACCCAGGAAGCGCCGCGGAAGATAGCGCCTGCGATCAGGGCGATGATCGGAAGCTTTGCACCACAGGGGATAAAGGTTGTGGTCATAATGGTCATCTTACGGTCACGGTCATTCTCGATGGTACGGGAAGCCATGATGCCAGGTACGCCGCATCCGGTACCGATCAGCATCGGGATGAAGGACTTACCGGAAAGACCAAATTTACGGAAGATACGGTCCATGATGAATGCAACACGAGCCATGTATCCGCAGGACTCCAGGAATGCCAGGAAGATGAACAGTACGAGCATCTGCGGAACGAATCCGAGAACGGCGCCGACACCGGCAATGATACCGTCTACGATCAGGCCTTCCAGCCACGGTGCGCAGTTGATGCTCTCCAGGAAACCGCTGACTGCCGGAGGAATGATATCACCGAACAGTACATCGTTTACCCAGTCTGTCAGGAAGCTTCCGACTGTGCTGACAGATACATAGTAAACCAGCCACATAACAACAGCGAAGATCGGCAGAGCCAGCCAGCGGTTGGTTACTACACGGTCGATCTTATCGGAAATGGTAAGACCCTGTTTATTCTTCTTCACATAGCAGCCCTCGATGATGGATGCAATGTAAACGTAACGCTCATTGGTGATGATACTCTCGGAGTCATCGTCCAGCTTATCCTCAGCTGCCTTGATGATGCTCTCTACGTCCGGTACCTTGCTCATGGTATCAGCGATCTTGTCATCACGCTCAAACAGCTTGATGGCATAGAATCTCTTCTGGGATTCTACGATATCGGAAGGAAGCAGTGCCTCGATATCTGTAAGAACGCTCTCCACCTCAGGAGCAAATGTATGTACGAATCCGGCATCTGCCTTCTTCTGTGCAAGAGCAACAGCCTTCTCAGCTGCCTCTGTGATACCGGTTCCCTTCAGAGCGGAAATCTCAACAGCTTCACATCCCATGCTCTTGGAAAGTGCTGCAATGTTGATCTTGTCACCGTTCTTTGCAACGATATCCATCATGTTGACAGCCATCACAACCGGGATGCCAAGCTCCATCAGCTGTGTGGAAAGGTAAAGGTTACGCTCCAGGTTCGTTCCATCTACGATATTCAGGATCGCATCGGGACGCTCGGTGATCAGGTAGTTTCTGGCAACAACCTCCTCCAGTGTGTACGGAGACAGGGAGTAAATACCAGGAAGGTCCATGATGATTACGTCTTTGTGTCCTTTTAATTTTCCTTCTTTTTTCTCAACCGTAACGCCCGGCCAGTTTCCGACAAACTGATTGGAACCGGTCAGCGCATTGAACAGGGTAGTCTTACCACAGTTCGGGTTTCCGGCAAGCGCAATTTTATATGCCATGCTTCTAATCCTCCTCATTCTATCGGTTAGTAAATTCTAACCTTTCGTTTTAAAAAATACAGGGGCTGAAAGTCCAGCCATCCTGTCATTTTTTACTGAACTTCAACCATCTCGGCATCTGCTTTACGCAGGGATAACTCGTAGCCGCGGACGGTAACCTCCACCGGATCTCCAAGCGGTGCAACTTTACGTACATAGACGTCTGTTCCTTTGGTAATTCCCATGTCCATGATACGGCGCTTTACCGCACCCTCTCCATGAAGTTTGACTACTTTTACGGTCTGGCCGCACTTCGCATCCTTCAATGTCTGCATTGCTCTTTTCTCCTTTCAACGCCTTTTGCTCTGTCTGATCAGATCATGATCTTGTTTGCCATCTCACGGCTGATCGCAACTCTTGACTCCTTCACGTTCACAATCAGATTTCCGTTGATCTCGGAAACAATGGTGACCAATCCTCCGGGAACAAATCCAAGGCTCTCCAGGAAACGTCTCGTATCCTCCTTGCCGCCGACTTTCTTGATCTCATTGGCTTCGCCAGTCTTTGCCATCGTTAAGGGCATCATAATCCTCTCCTTTTCTTTTGCAGGTAGCATTGGCTAACTCTTATTGATAAAAAATAGCTAGTTGTCACTAACCGTCTATAGATTAGCACCCCCTAACCCGTTTGTCAATAGTATTTATCAATAAATTTATTCTTTTTTAATGCTTCAAAACATTGGCAATCTCATGATTTTGTGCTATAATTATTAATTATATTTTGGCATTTCTGACAAATATTCCTCGAAAATCTTGTAAAAATGCCGGACAAGGAGTGACTAATTTGAAAATACAGGAATCTGCAGAGAATTATCTGGAAACAGTGCTGGTCTTAAGCAAACGCAATCCGGAAGTACGTTCCATCGACGTTGCTACAGAACTGGGATTCTCCAAACCCAGTGTCAGTGTTGCCATGAAGAATCTTCGGGAGAACGGATACGTCGTCATTAATAAGGAAGGACATATTTTCCTCACCGATGCCGGACGGGAGATCGCAGAGATGATCTACGAGCGCCACACGCTGCTCTCCACCTGGCTCATCAGCCTGGGTGTTTCCCCGGAGACCGCCGCAGAGGATGCCTGCCGGATGGAGCACGTCATCAGCAAGGAATCCTTCAGCGCCATCAAGGAACATGTGGAGAACTACCATATGTAATGGAATCATAAGAAAGGGAATCACGGACAGATGCAATGTATCTTCCAGGATTCCCTTTTCTTCTATTATTCTATATTCTGCAAGCTTTGCTGCTTCCACGCCTTCTTTCCGCCCCGGATCCCGGGATTTCCGGAATTCTCCCTTCCGGAGTTCTTACAGAGAAATCCCGAATTCCTCCGGTCGGAACCGGGGACATACATTTTCAGAAGACGTAATGACAGAGGCCGCCAGTCTCGTGCCGATCTCCACCGCCTGTGCCAGTGTCCTGCCATAGGTCAAGCCTGCAGAGACGCCCGCGCAGAATGCATCTCCCGCGCCGGTGGTATCCTTCACCTGTACCTTTTTGGCCGGACAGATCCCCTTCTCTCCATCTGCTTCCGCATAAACAGAGCCCTGACCGCCCATGGTCACCACCATGGCAGGCACATTGGACACCTGCAGCCGCTCTGCCAGAATATCCACCATCTCCTCCGGCGTCTTCTCGCTGTAATCATCCGAGAAAAAGATACCTGCCTCCAGCTGGTTGCAGATGAGACAGTCAAACTTCTGTAACAGATCCCGGCGTCCCACCGCGATATTCATGTTGCTGACAACACCGTACAGCTTCTTGCCATATTTCTGGCAAAGCTCCACAACCTTCTTAATAATATCCTTATCCATATCGATCTCTGCCACCACAGAGTCGCAGTTCTGGATGATCTCATCCCCCTGCTCCTCCAGGATAGACAGAATCGGCATCAGGTTGGGCCGCTGAGAAATCGAACCGCTCAGATCCCCGTTGTGGTCAAACACTGCCAGCCAGGTTCCCATTCCACCAGGAACCACGCGCATATAGCCGGTATTCACCTTGTGCCGTTCCAGCTTGTCTACCACCGCCTGTCCCAGCGCCGTCTCATCCACAATCCCCAGGAATGTGGGCCGCAGCTCCAGATTGGCGATATCCTCCACCACATTGCGGCTCACGCCGCCGTGGATGTACTCCACATGACCGGCATTCCTGCCGTCCGCGATATAGATGTCGTCTGGAAAGCCCTTGATATCCACAAAGACCGCTCCCAGAACGATGATTCCGTTTTTATTGACTGCCATAACACTTCTCTCCCGTTTCTCTCTTTTTCCGGCGCGTTCTCACACACTTCCATCATCCTGTATAAAAGACGTGAGCTGCCGATCTGCGCCGGTCATATGCTGTCTATTATAGGCAGAATCGAAGAGGCTGTCAATCCGCTCCGGCAGTCCGGCATTCACACCGACATTCACGGATTGGCACTTCATCCGTTAACGGATGCCATATTCCTGCAGAAGCTGATCCCGAAATGCCGCATCATCCAGTGCACGCTGCAGATCTTCCAAGCGTTGATCTGACAGAAGATGTTTGGTCAATTTTTTCTCTTGTTCAGCAATTTTCACTTCCTGTTTTGCTGCCTTAGCAAACTGTTCTGCTGCTTCTGCTCTTTTTTTCTCCTGTTCTGCATTTTTTCGTTCCTGCTCTGCAATTTTCCGTTCCCGTTCCGTATTCTCCTGCTCTTCCTTACGGCCCTGCTCATACATCATCTGATCATGCTCAAACCATTTCATATATCGTAATGAAACCTCCCCATCCCGCTTGACCTGATCTACCATCTGCTGGATGTCTCTCAGATCTTCATTGATCGCATTGTTCTGGTTCGTGTTCTCCATATAACTGAGCAACTGACGTAAACTTTCCGAGATGTTTCCTTTTTTGCCCCGGGTGTACAGCACCCGGTCATAGCCAATAGGTTCAATTCTTCCAGTTTTCTTCTCTGCATTCATTTTCCTCCTACTGATGGCAGAAAAGAGTAGAATATGCGCCGTCAAAGCCGCTGCATGCATGCCCGCTCTCACTCTCTCCGCCATATTTTTTGTTTTCGCATATGGGGATTGAGTGACCGAACGGCCAAGAACTTTCCCAGATATGTAATTACAGTGTAGCAAACGTCTCTTTTCGTGTCAATGACTAGGCAGCAAAAATTGTCCGGAAGATTTTCCGCACCAGCGGGCCCACGAAAAACACCTGCAGGCAAAGTGCCGCCGGGAAGCACAGGAATGCCATGATCGCAGTAAATACAACACTTTGAAATTTTGTTTTTGGCATATTTTTTCTCCTTTTCCTGATACAGAGCAACCAAAATCCCCACACCTCAAAAGCCGTCTTCCGCAGACTGCCGCCAACTTTCCGCGTGCAATGCAGACAACAAAAAACGACATCAAACCCATCGCAGCCATCAGACAGGAGCCGCGATAATATTTAATGTCGTTATGATTGTTCTGTATTTATTTTTCAACGGAGAGGATTATAGCACAATTTTTTCCGGAGTGTAAGCAGTTTTTTTATCAAAACTTGTCATACGCCAGCCGGGGATCGTGATCCTCCCGCACATAAATGATGCCCCTCTGGGTAAACCCAAGCTTCCCCAGCAGGCGCTGCATGGGCAGATTATCCGCATGGGTATCCACCCGCAGGTGATGGCACTGGGCAAAGGCCCAGTTCAGGCAATATTCTCCCACGCCGCGGACGTTTCCGCTGCCTGCCAGACGGTGCACCACACCGTATTCCCCCGGATTTCCCCAGGCGCCGTTTTCGATGAGCCGGTAGGAGGGATCAATGTCTACCCCCTGGATATAGACGAATACCGCCGCGATCTCATCCGCCGCCACAGCCACGTACATCCGTCCCAGCCGGATGTCCTCCCGCAGAAGTGTTTCCGGCGGCCAGGTATCGTTCCACTGTCTCGGGTTGCCGTGTGCTTTCATAAAGGCACGGGCGCGGGCATAGATTGCCAGAATGGCCGGAAAATCCTCCGGCACTGCATGCCGGATCAAAAGAGGAGCGGGCGTGTCCGTCCCGGTTGCCTTGTCAATTCTATCTGGTATCTCTGTCTGTTTCATTGGTATCCTTACAGGCTCCCTTCCCGTTATTCTATCGTTTCTGTTCTTGCAGGATTTTTCTCACTGTATCTTCTTTTCCCACAGCATCATAACACGTTTCCTTCCAAATTACAATTTCACCCGGAAGATCATCCTGCTGTGCCACTGTTGTTTTTTCATTATCCTGTTTGCGTGATCCTATAGAAGAAAATAGAAAAGCCCCAGGCCCTGTGATTTCTCGCAGGGTATGGGGTTTCTCCGCCTTTTTGGGGCTTTTCAAGAATATCTTTATGATGTATTAGGAAGTTATAAGCGTATGATTAACAAGCCTTCTGCTGAAGGATCTCAGTAAGCGCTGTTGCACTGCTGGTGTGGCAGCGAACAATCTCTGCATTGCTGTCCTTTACACCATCCAGAGCGCAGCGGATCATCTTGTGGGATACCGTGTTGGTAAACAGCACCAGCAGGTCGGGCTGGCCGATCTGTTTATCCATTCCCGCAGCCATCTGGGTAAACACTTTTGCCTTACAATTATAGCTCTTACAAATCTTTTTATACTGCGCTACCATGCGGTCATGGCCGCCGACGATTACTACACTCATGGGAACCCTCCTTTTTTATGCGGAAGCAAGAAGCTTGCCAAGGGCAATGCAATCCGCTGCTGCTGCGTCATCCGGTACCTCGTGGCAGATGACACCCTCACCGCCGACAACAGTTGCGCCATCCTCCTGTACTCTCTCTTCCCAGTTTCTCATCCACTCGCCGTCTCCCCAGCCATAGGAACCAAAGAGACCGATCTTCTTGCCAGCTGCGAAACCGTCAACGTCGCACATGAAAGGCTCCATGTAGCCCTCCTCCAGCACCTCAACACCCATGGACGGGCAGCCCAGTGCGAATACGGAACAATCCTTTAACTCGTCAGCGGAGAAGTTCTCCACATTTACGATCTTTGCTTCTTTACCACCCTCGCGGATTCCCTGTGCCACGTACTCTGCCATTGCTCCTGTGTTACCTGTTCCGCTCCAGTATGCTACAATAATTTCACTCATTTCAAATGTCCTCCTTGTCAATGCTGTCTTTTTTTATCAAATCAGGCAAATAAGATCTCTTCCATCTGTGCCACCTGCCAGAACCGCATGCCTGCGGCGATCTCGCTGGTGATCCGGCTTCTTACCATCGTATAAAGATCAAATCTTTCTTTTGCCCTTGGTGCATCCTCATAAACCTTCCAGTACCCGGAATAAAGGAAATTCCGTCCTTTGTTTTCAATAAAGCCCTTGACATCCGCCAACGGATATCCCAGAATCACGCCGATCTCATGTGGAAATTCCTGTTTTCCCAGCTTGTAATCCAGAAAATGCATATGTACCTTGCACATCACATTTTCCAGATGAAAATCGGTGTAGCCATACTTCTTTAAGAAATCTCTGTTCTCCTCTTCCCTGAGCACCTCCTCTATGAGTGATTTTCGGTAAAACAGCCACATCTGTTTTCCGTCGCCTTCATAAAAAAGATCGCAGCAGATATCTGCACTTACAAGAATCTCTCTGATCTCATCTGCCGCATCGCCCTCACCGAGAATCACGATATTTGACGGTTTCACACCGGCAAGTACAGGGGCGCACTGATCGGCGATCTGTACACGAACCCTTTTTCGTCCATCCCGTGTGGACTTCTCTTCTGCCATTGACTTCATAACCTGTGACAACTCCTTTACCTTGCAATTAGTTTTAACTAACCTCAGTTAGCAAGAACTAACTTGGTTACAGTATACGACATCCAATCCCATTTGTCTAGTAGGTATTTTGAGAAGTTTTCTCAATTTATCATTTCCAGTTCACTTATATGTTCACGGCAACCGGATTCCATGCTCGCATGAAAATCCGACTGCCTGAATATGTAAAGGGAGCGCCTTATTTATACACCCTCTCCAACCGGCTTCCCAATCGACTGAGCAGCTCATTGGTGATGGCTCCCGCGCATCCGGCCATCTCTTCCGCGGAAATCTCTTCCTTTCCCTGCCTGCCCAGCAGCACAACCTCGTCCCCCCGTTTCACCTTCGGCAGATCCGTTACATCCACCAGCAGCTGATCCATACAGATCCGCCCGGCGATGGGTGCGCGTCTGCCTTTGATGAGAACCGATCCTTTGCCGCAGGACAGACTTCTGGGAATGCCGTCCGCATAGCCGATGGTGACAACGGCGATCCGGGAGGGCTTTACCGCATGAAAACAGCGGCCGTACCCGGCATATTCCCCGGCATCCAGCCTGCGCACCAGCGCCACTCTTGCCCTGATGGAAAGCACCGGCTGCAGGTCACAGGCACGGACGAGTACATCCTCCCGGCTGCTCCTGACCCCCAGCAGGGCAATGCCCGGCCGCACCGCATCCAGCGGCTCTCCTTCCCGGTTCCAGATGCCGTAGCTGCTGAACATATGCCGTCTGCCCGGCTGAATGCCTTTTTGCTCCAGTGCGTCCAGCACCTGATGGAACCTGGCTGTCTGCAAACGGGTGAAGGCCCGACTGTCCGGTGTCTGCTCATCGCTGACGCACAGGTGGGTAAAAATGCCGGTGATCTTCACATGAGGAAGCTCATACAGCGCCGCGATCTGGTCGATAGAAGCAGCCGCCTCCCCTAGCCGGTGCATGCCCGTATCCACCTTCACCTGCCCACGCAGACGATAGCCAGAAGCTTCCATCTCCCGGCCGTAGGCCGCATCCACGATTGTCTGGGTCAGGCGGTAGCGTTTCAGCAGGCCGAACTGCTCCGGGGAGGTGTACCCCAGCACCAGAATTTCCCCTTGCACACCACTTCTTCGCAGCTTGCCCCCTTCCCGGACAGAGGCCACACAGAAGGCCTTCACCCCTTCTTTCCGGAGAAGCTTCGCTGCCGCTTTGGTCCCCATGCCGTAGCCGTCCGCTTTGATGGCAGGCATAAGCGCACAGTCCCCGGGAAGCAACGTTTGCAGTTCCCGCACGTTATGGCGAAATGCCGCCTGATCCACCTCCACCCATGCCCGTCCTTTCTGAAACCGGATCTGCCGGTGCAGCTCTGTTAGATGCGCTGTCAGGACAGCCACCAGACCGGCCAAGAGACAAACCTCCACATAAAATACAGGAGAGCAATTTACCAGAAGAAAACTTATATTTCCGGCTCCAGTAACAGTATTTAACACAGCTTCTATCACCTTCACGCCGCCACGCACCGCAACGATCATCAGCGGATGCACCACATAGAACGCAGCGGCAAAGGTACGGCATTCCCGTCCCAGCCGTTTTTCCCGGTGGGTGCGCTCCCGCTTTCCGGCCAGCAGCAGCCGCATCAGGCACCAGAGCACCAGCGGCAGGGTGATGTACATGCTGTCGTGCCTAGGCCAGCCAAGCTTTCGAAGAAGCAGGCCTTCGCCTGTCAACAATAAAACGCTGAAAAGAAAGCCTGTCAACCAGAAACCATGATCAGGCGTTTTGAGGTTCTTCTTTTCATTTTTCTTTAAAGAAAGGTTTTTCAAAGTCTTTTTTGACTCACTGGAAGTTCTTTTCAAAAATACTCCCAGCATCAAAAACAATGGTGCAAAGAACAGGCCGTTTCTCGTATAGCTGCTGATGGCAAACAGCTTCCCATAGGCCATTTCCAGCGCAGGCACCTTTGCCGCCAGCCCATAATAACTGTCCCCCAGCAGACCGCAGAGATACAGCAGCACGCTGATGATCCCCGCTGCCTTTGCCGACACCCACCGGGAAAGCAGTTTCAGCAGGGTGACCCCCAGCAGAATGGCCGGGAGATACCAGAGATGATAAAAGGTGCCGTCAAAAGCCACCGCTTTTAAAAGCTTCCCGACACCTTCCAGCGCACCGGCCAGTCCTGCACTACCCGCACGGCCCGCGCCAACCACATTCCGCAGCTGACCTGCATACACGTTCACCGGCAGATACAACAGCATCGCCAGTCCATACAGCTGGGCGGTTTTCTTCATGAGACGCCCGTATGTACCGCCGGAGGTTTTCTCCCAGAACCGGGACACACCAAAATACCCTGTGACACAGAAGAAAAAAGGAACCGCGATTCTGCCGATGATATGCACCAGTACAAAATCCGCCGGTTCCCATACCGATTGCAGGGGCCAGGTGTGGATGGCGGCCACCAGAAAAGCAGCCACCACCCGAAACTCGTCAATCCACAGCATCTTTATTTGCCCCCTGCCCTGTCGTCGTATCAGCTTTTCTTCCGCTGCGCCTGTCTTTTGTCATCTCTGTTCCCGTGTTTTCCTGCTGATCTCCTTCCGGCCTCTGCGCAGACTGTTTCGTGTTCTTGTCTCCTTGCAGCACATCTGCCTCCGCCTGCGGCTGTGCATCACATCCCGTTTCTTCTCCAACCGCCTCTTCCAGCAAAATTCTCACCCAGTCCGGGAATTCCAGCCCCACCCGGGCCAGCATGTTGGGATACCGGCTATGTAACGTGCAGCCGGGGATGGTGTTGACCTCGTTGAATATGATCTCCCCTTTGCGGTTCAGGAACATGTCCACCCGGGCAAAGCCTCCACAGCCCAGCGCCCGGTACAGCCGCGCCGCCGTGTGGCGAATCTCCTCCGCTTTTTCTGCCGGAATCCGGGCCGGTACGTGGATCTGAGAGGTTTTCAATGTATATTTTTCCTCATAATCAAAGAAGCCGCCGGATAGCTCGATCTCGTCCACCACACCGATGGTCAGCTGCTTCGTGCCCAGCACGGCACAGCCCACCTCGAAGCCGTCGATGGCTTCCTCCAGCTCCACCTCCGTGTCGTAGGCAAAGGCATCCGCCACCGCTTTTCGAAGCGTTTCCGGCGAGGACACCCGGCTGATGCCAAAGGAAGAGCCTGCCCGGATGGGCTTTACAAACAGCGGATAGCCGATCTCCCGGGACAGCACCTCTGCCCGGTCTGCCTCCCAGGGGCCGCAGATCCGCGCCGACCGGGGTACCCGGATGCCTGCCTGCTCTGCCACCCGATGGGCCAGCTCCTTGTCCATGCAAAGAGCGGAGGCCAGCAGTCCACAGCCCGCCCCCGGAATCCCCGCCAGCGCAAATACCCCCTGCACCGTACCGTCCTCTCCGTTTTTGCCGTGCAGCACCGGGAAAGCCCCGTCCAGGGGCAGTTCTCTTGTGCCCGTTTTTTCAAATATCAGCAAACCGTGCACCCGGGGACTGGGGCTTACCGCACAGGACGTGCACATTTCCGGCTGGTTCCACCGATCCTGGGGAATGCAGGCGTAGGGGCCGGTGTACACATACCACTCTCCTTCTGCTGTAATGCCCACCGGCACCACCTCATATGCTGCCTGATCAATACTTTTTAACACGGCAAAGGCCGACTGCAGGGACACCTTATACTCCGGGGAACGCCCGCCAAACAATACTGCAATTTTCTTTCTGTCTTTCATCTGTTGTCTCCTTCTTTCCGGCAATGGCCTCTCTGCCATCGCTTCTATACACAGCATAGTGGAAAGATTTTAGGATTCCGAAAAGGGAAAATTAGGAATTTATTAAGAAATAGCGAACAATTCTTAAGACCACTGCTACAGCGCCGGCTAAAAAATCTGAAAAAAGCCCAAAAAAGAACAGTCCCTAAAGACTGTTCTTTCGATTTTCCTGATGTCTTTTATATATAACACATGGTTCGTTCTTTTGTCGCGAACCGTTTTACATAATGAACATGGCGTCGCCGAAGGAAAAGAACCGATACCGCTCTTTCACGGCTTCCTCATAGGCGTTCATGATGTTTTCCTTCCCGGCCAGGGCGGACACCAGCATAAGCAGGGTGGACTCCGGCAAGTGGAAATTGGTGATCAAAGCGTCAATGACCTTGAACTGGTAGCCCGGATAGATGAAGATGTCTGTCCAGCCGCTGGTGGCTTTTAACTTTCCATCCTCTCCCACGGCGGATTCCAGTGTCCGGCAGCTGGTGGTGCCCACGGCGATGACCCGGCCGCCTGCTGCCTTCGTATCGTTGATGAGCTTCGCCTGGTCTTCTTCAATGAAGAAATATTCCGAATGCATATGGTGCTCGGTCACGTCCTCCACCTTTACCGGCCGGAAGGTGCCAAGTCCCACATGTAGCGTCACATGGGCGATCTTCACGCCCTTTTCCTCGATCTGGCGCAGCAGCTCCGGTGTGAAATGCAGACCCGCTGTGGGAGCTGCCGCAGAGCCGTCATGCTTCGCATAGACAGTCTGATACCGGTTCTTGTCCTTGAGCTGATGGGTAATGTAAGGCGGCAGGGGCATCTGGCCCAGCTGATCCAAAATTTCCTCAAAAATACCGTCGTAGGTGAATTTGATCAAACGGTTGCCCTCATCCACCACGTCCAGCACTTCTCCCGTGAGAAGGCCGTCACCGAAGGAAATCTTCGTGCCCGGCTTTGCCTTTTTGCCCGGTTTTACCAGTGTCTCCCACACGTCGCCCTCTCTGCGTTTCAGCAGAAGGATCTCGATCTTGGCCTGGGTACCCTCTTTGGCCCCGTACAGACGGGCGGGAATAACCTTGGTGTTGTTGATGACCAGACAATCGCCCGGGTTGAGATATTCTACAATGTCCCGGAATATCCGATGCTCCCGCGCGCCGGTCTTCCGATCCAGCACGAGAAGTCTCGAACTGGATCGGTCTTCCAGCGGATCCTGGGCGATCAGCTCCTTGGGCAGATCAAAGTAAAAATCCGATGTTTTCATTTCTTATATGCTCCTTATCACTGTCTGAGCTCAATGCCCATGCCTTCCAGTGCTTTTAAAATTCTGTTCATGGCGCTGGAAATCTCGCTCTCCTCCAGTGTCTTTTCTCTGGAACGGAATACAATGGAGTAGGCCAGGGACTTGTAGCCCTTCTTAATCTGGCTGCCCTCGTAAATATCAAACAGCTGATAGCTTTCCAGATGGGCGCCGCCACACTTCTCAATGACAGCCTCGATCTCACCTGCCAGAATTTCTTTCGGCACAACCATGGAAATGTCTCTCATCACTGCCGGATACTTGGCAATGCCCTCGTACTTGCGGTCGAAGGATGCGTAAGGCAGGATTTCCGGCATATCCAGCACAGCCACGTAAGCCCGCTCGCCGATGCCGTAGGTATCTGCAACGGTGGGATGGATCTCACCCAGATAGCCGATGACGGTTCCGTCATAAATGATGTTGGCCTGTCTGCCCGGATGCAGGAACGGTTTGCCTGCTTTCGGATCATAGGTCTCTTTTTTCTTCATGCCGATCTTGTCCAGGAATTCCTCTACCACGCCCTTCATGGTGTAGAAATCTCCCTCGCCGTACATACCCAGGGTAAACTGCATCCGCTCATCCGGCAGCTCCTTCAACGGCAGCTCACCCGGAATGTAGATGTTGCCCATCTCATACAGGCGCACGTCTTTGTTTCTCCGGTTATAGTTGGTGGCCAGAGAAGTCAGCATGCCGTTCAGGGATGTGGTACGCATGATGCTGAAATCCTCACCCAGCGGGTTGGAAATGGTGATGGCACGGCGCATGGGATCGTCAGCCGGCAGCAGTAATTTATCAAATACCTTGGGGCTTTCGAAGGAATAGCTCATGCCCTGGCTGAAACCACAGAATTCTGCGATATCTCTTGCCACTGCCTCAATGCGCATCTTGAAGGACAGTTTTCCTGTGGTCGCCTCGCCGGAAGGAAGGGTGGTCGGAATGTTGGCATAGCCGTAAAATCTTGCCACTTCCTCTGCCAGGTCAGCCGGACGCAGCAGATCCTGTCTCCAGGACGGAACGATGACCTCGGACGTCTCCTCGTCAAAGCCCAGGTCAATTTTCTTGAAGTAGCCAATCATGGTGTCGCGGTCCACGTTTGTGCCCAGCAGACGGTTCACATAATCCGCATCAAAGGGTACCCGGTTGCCGGTGCGCACCTTGCTGTATACGTCTACCACACCGCCCACAACCTCACCGGCGCCCAGCTCTTCCACCAGCTGGCAGGCACGGTTGATGGCTTCCATGGCCGTGTTGGGATCCAGACCCTTCTCGAACTTGGAGGAAGCATCGGTACGAAGCCCCACCTTTTTGCTGGAAAGACGGATGTTGGTGCCGTCGAAGCAGGCTGCCTCAAAGAGCATGGTGTGTACGTTTTCCGTGATCATGGAGTTCTCACCGCCCATGATACCGGCAATGCCCACGGCCTTGTCTGCATCGCAGATCATGAGCACGGAGCTGTCCACGGTGCGCTCCTGGCCGTCCAGGGTGGTGAATTTCTCGCCATCCTCTGCCCGGCGGACGATGATCTGATGACCGGCGATGGTATCCAGATCGTAAGCGTGCATGGGCTGTCCATACTCTTCCATGATGTAGTTGGTGATATCTACCACGTTATTGATGGGACGGATGCCATGGGCCGCCAGCCGTCTCTGCATCCACACCGGCGACGGTGCAAATTTGATGTTCTTTACCACCCGGGCACAGTATCTGGGGCAGAGATCCTTGTCCTCTACCTTCACTTTGATGTAGTCGTTCACATCCTCGCTGTTGCCGGTCTCGGTGATCACCGGCGGATAGAAATCCTTGTGGAAAGTAGCTGCTGCCTCTCTTGCCAGGCCGATGACGGAGAAGCAGTCTACCCGGTTGGAGGTGATCTCGTACTCTACCACCACATCATGCAGGCCCAGCGCCTCGATGGCGTCACTGCCCACAACCGCGTCATCTCCGAAAATATAGATGCCGTACTCCGGTGCCTCCGGGTACATATCTCTGCTGGAGCCCAGCTCCTCGATGGAGCAGAGCATACCGTTGGACTCCACGCCGCGCAGCTTGCCTTTTTTGATCTTGATGCCGCCCGGGGTCTTCTTGCCGTCATGGCCGCCAGCCACCCGGCCGCCGTCCAGAACAACGGGAACCTTGTCCCCTTCTTTTACGTTGGGCGCACCGGTGACGATCTGGATCGGTTCTTCCTGACCGATATTGACCTGACAGATAATGAGCTTATCTGCATCCGGGTGCTTCTCTATTTTCACAATCTGTCCGATGATGATCTTGTCCAGATCTGCATCGAACTTCTCATATCCCTCTACCTTGGAACCGGACAGTGTCATGGCATCTGCGAACTCCTGCGCCTCCACGTCAAGATCCGGAACATATGCTTTGATCCATGCTAATGATGTATTCATCTGTTCTTCCTCCCTTTCCTAGAACTGCTTCAGGAAACGCATGTCATTCTCGTACAGCAGTCTCATGTCGTCGATCTCATATTTCAGCAGCGCGATTCGCTCCAGGCCCACACCGAAAGCAAAGCCGGTGTACTCCTCCGGGTCGATGCCGCACATCTCAAATACGTGAGGATGTACCATACCGCAGCCCAGGATCTCGATCCAGCCCTCGCCCTTACAGAACCGGCAGCCCTTGCCGCCGCACTTGAAGCAGGACACATCCATCTCTGCACTAGGCTCCGTGAACGGGAAGTGATGGGGGCGGAATTTGGTCTTCGTATTCTCACCGAACAGCTCCTTGGCAAATACCTCCAGGGTGCCTTTCAGGTCTGCAAAGGTGATATTCTTGTCCACCACCAGTCCCTCGATCTGATGGAAGGACGGGGAATGGGTGGCATCCACCTCATCGGCACGGAACACTCTGCCGGGGGCGATCATACGGATGGGAAGCTTGCCCTGCTCCATGATCCGCGCCTGTACCGGGGAGGTCTGGGTTCTCAGTACGATGTCCTTGTTGATATAGAACGTATCCTGCTCATCCTTGGCCGGATGGTTGGCCGGGATATTCAGTTTTTCAAAGTTGTACAGGTCATACTCCACCTCGGGGCCTTCCACTACTTCGTAGCCCATGCCAACGAAAATCCGCTGTACCTCTTCCAGGGCGATGGTGTTGGGATGCCGGTGTCCCACGTTATTCTTCTTGGCAGGGAGGGTCACATCGATGACCTCATTCTTTAACTTCTCTTCTCTGGCCGCTGCCTCCATGCGCTTCTTCGTCTCTTCCAGTGCTTTCTCGATCTCCGCACGGGTCTCATTCACCATCTGGCCGATGATGGGACGCTCCTTGGCATCCACTTCCTTCATGCTCTTCAATACAGCCGTCAGCTCACCCTTTTTGCCAAGGAAAGCGACACGCACGTCATTGAGCTTCTCCAGCGCATCGGAAGACTGGATCTGCTTCAGTGCTTCTTCTTTGATGCTGTTCAGCTTATCTCTCATTTCTTTTTCTCCTCTCATACTTGTTTGGCATACGCAACAGTTCCGTCGCACATTCGCAAAACCGCATCTGTCGATGCTCTCCGCCGCTTACACGGCTCCTTTTTGCTCATTATCTTGCGCATAAGAAAGACCCCGTCCCAAAGAGGGACGAGGTCATCGCGGTACCACCCTGATTCCCGGACGCTGTCCGGGCACTTGTTCTGCGTAACGGGCAGATAAACCGTCATCCCCTACTGCTTTCAGGGACGAAGCTCCGGTGGGAAATTCAACTGCTCTCTGCACCCGGGAGGACTTCCAGCCGATGATCCTCTCTCTCTGTCGGAAAAAAACAGTCTACTGTGCACCTTCATTGCCTGTCATATATGTTGTATATGATTCCATTCGCCGCTCATCATCCATGCCAGCATGATGACTCGCATGCGCTCATTATATCACACCCACCCCACTTGTCAAGGATTTTCCGGTGAGTGCTTCCAGCACATCCGCCGGTTTTGCGGAAGCCGCCGTCAGAAACTGCTCCCGCTCATGGATGTGCTCCAGATAGTGGGCATCGGAATCGTGGATGATCTTACAGCCGTTCAGATAGGGATTTTCTTCCTTCAATCGCTCCAGATCGTCCAGATTGGCCACCTCGGCACAGGTAAAATGACTGTCCGAGGGAATGAACCCCAGATTGTGCAGCAGGCTGTTGGAATTCTTGTCGATGTGGGCAGGGATCATGACGCCGCCGAACTGCTCCACGATGTCCTGCGCCGCCGAAAAGGTGATCTGGGTACTGCTGATGAGCAGATATTCCACCTTGCCCGCCGGTTCGTCGTTCTCATTGTAAATGATCTGCCGCCCGAACAGGTCTTCCCGGTTGGGAAAAGGCAGCAGCCGCTCATACACATAGGCATCAAAATCCATGGCCCGGGAAAGCTCCGGGAACAGGCACAGCACATGCACCTCCTCCATGGTCGTCAGCTCCATGCCCGGGATAACGGAAATCCCGTACTCCTGTGCCGCTTTCATGATGGCCGGACAGTTTTTGCAGGAATTATGGTCTGTCAGCGCGATCACATCCAGCCCTTTTAAGGCCGCCATCCCGACGATGTTGGCCGGGGTCATATCCTCATCTCCGCAGGGGGAGAGGCAGGAATGGATGTGCAGGTCATAGGCAAACTCAGGCATCCAGAAGCCTCTGTACCTTTAATGCTGCATCGAACACCGGCTCTGCCGTCTGAAAAACTGTGATCCCCTGCTGTACAGCCTTCTGCAGGCACGTGTCGTCCAGCTTCATCCCTTCTGCCAGCACAATGCAGGCCACCTCTGTCAGCACTGCCACCGCCAGGGTGTTCATGTTGGCCATGACGGTCACCCAGCAGCTGCCTGCCGGGGCTTTTCCCATGGCAACGCTCAAAAGATCGCAGCAAAACGGCTTGGTGATCTCCGCGTCCAGATTGTCCCCGGTATTTTCCACTTTAAAAAGGTTTTTGTCCATCAAATCTCTGACTGTCATACTGATCCTTTCTCCATTCCCTAATCGTCCGATGGCATCGGCTTCAGATCGCTTCCCGTCTCGGGCTCTACCCGCTGGTGCACGCCTCTTACGCCGATGGTGTTGTCCAGCGCCTCAATGTCGTTGGACATCTTGTTGATATACTGTCTCGTCGTCTCGATATATTCCTGCATGTTTTCCTTTGTCACCACTTCATTGTTGGCAAACTCCGCCGCATACTGGGATAACAGATGCAGCCGGTCTTTCAGAATGTGGATGCAGGCATTCTCTGTGGCATAGCCCCGCACGATATCCTGGGCCAGCGCCTTGCAGGACGGCGCCCCGCAGCAGCCGCAGTCCAGGCCGGGGAACTTCTTCAGCAGATCATCCACCTTCTTCATCATGGCGATGCTCTCCATAAAATTGCTGCCCAGCTGGTACACCGGCTCATATTCCAGCGGCTTCGTCCACCACGCATCCGCCTCGGAAATGGGAAGCAGCTCTTCCGCCGGTGTCACCGGCAGCTCCTTCTGGAACCGCATGATCTTGGCCCGGGCTACGAACGGATTCTCAATGTTGAGAACACCGCCCACGCAGCCGCCATCGCAGGCATTCAGCTCAATGAAGGGCACCTTCTCAAACTTCTCGTCCTCCAGGTCCTCCAGCACGTTGATGACACACAGGATGCCGTCTGCCGCGATATACTCCCGGATGCCCAGCGCCCGGGCTTCTCCGCCGCTTCTGCCCCAGCCGATGCCGATGCTGCCGCCCTGCCGGAGCGGCTGCACTTCCTTCTGGGCCTCTTTCAGATAAGGCAGCAGGATCCGGTAAATATCCTTGATGCCCAGCACCTCGTCGATCTCGCTTTTCTCCACCCCCATCGGAGCCTGCACATAGCTGACCTTGGAAGGGCAGGGGGATATGTATACAATGCCGATCTTCTCAGACGGCAGACCTGTCTCCTCCATGGCCTTGCGTCTCGCATACCGGGCTGCCACCTCCGCCGGAATGTTCATCGGCAGCAGATGCTCGATCAGATTGGGAAAACGCACCCGGATGAGCCGCAGCACCGTCGGACATGCCGTACTGATGATGGGCCACAGATCCTCATGCTCTTCGATATATTTTCTTGCCCGCGCCGTCACTGCCTCGGAAGCCGCGGACACCTCCACCACATCGTTGAAGCCCATCAGCTTCAGTCCCGTGAGCAGAATGTTCACATCGTCCAGGTTGTTAAACTGACTGTACAGCGCCTGGGAGGGCAGAGCCACCAGATACTCGTATTTTCCCACCAGATCCCGTTTCAGCTTGTCCCGCTTGGATGCTTTGGCATGCTGCTTGCAGGATCTGACGCATTCGCCGCAGTCAATACAATACTCACTTCTTACCCGTGCTTTCCCATCCTGCACCCGAATCGCCTGGGTCGGGCACCGCTTGATGCAGTTATAACAGCCTGTGCAGTTTTCTTCTACCAGATACACAGAATGAAAAAACTTGTCCATAGGTTTCTTCCTTTCCTTCTATTACCATGCCATCTTCCCTATGCGTGAAGCTTAATCACCAGCGTCACCGTCGTGCCGACGCCGATCTTCGTATCAATCTTCATCTCATCGGAACATTTCTTCATATTCGGAAGTCCCATACCTGCGCCAAAGCCCAGCGAACGGATATGGTCGGAGGCTGTGGAATAGCCTGCCTCCATGGCTTTGTCGATATCCTTGATACCCGGGCCCACATCCTTCAGGACAATGATGATCTCGTCCATCGTGATGTCCACCGTGATCTCTCCGCCGTTGGCGTGGATCACCATGTTGATCTCGCCCTCGTACATGGCAATGGCCACCCGACGGACAATGTCCGGCGGAAAGCCCATAACCTTCAGTTTGTTTTTTACATCACTGCTGGCTTCTCCCGCAGCCTTGAAATCATCTGCACAGACATCATAATGCAGTGACATAATGCTCTCACTCATCCTCTTCGCCTCCATACAGACCTGCCTCATATAAAATGCCACATGCCTCAAACATGATGCGGCCTGTTCTCATGACACAAAGGCCCTGCTCTCTGGCAAGCTCCAGCACATGTTCGTCAGGACATTTTCCCCGCACGAAAAGAACACAGGAAATATCCATCATCTCTGCGGTACGCATAACCTGCGGATTACACAGGCCGGTGATCAGCAGCGGATGTCCCTTCACCTGCGCCAGCACATCACTCATCAGATCCGACGCATAGACGCTCTTCACTGTATAGGTATCGATCATATCCTGTCCGGTCAGTACCTCTGCATCCGTCAGCTCCCGTATTTCTCTTAACAGCATCCAGTATTCCTCCCTCATCCAGTCACATCTGTATCACAATCTCTCTTAGCTGTTGTTCCCATCATACCATATATTTGCATATAACGATAGCATTTTATCAAAAGAAATGTTATAATATTATCAATCAATGAAAGGAACTGACACAACCATGATGACAGAAATCTCTCTAAACATTCTTGATATTGCAGAGAACTCCATCCGCGCCCAGGCTTCGCTCATCACGATCAGCGTCCGTGTGGACACGAAAGCGGACAAGCTGGACGTGACCATCGAGGACAATGGCTGCGGCATGACCCCGGAGCAGGTAGAACACGTGGAGGACCCCTTCTACACCACCCGCAGCACCCGCAAGGTAGGCCTTGGCGTCCCGTTTTTCAAAATGGCGGCCTTAAGCGCCGGCGGTGATTTCTCCATCTGGTCAGAGCCAGGCAAGGGAACGATCGTGTACGCCCAGTTCGGCCTGTCCAACATTGACCGTATGCCCCTGGGAGACATCAGCGGCACGATCCACACGCTGATCGTTTTCAACCAGAACATCGATTTCGTGTACAATTACCAGTATGATGATAAATCCTTCACCCTGGATACCCGGGAATTCCGGCAGATCCTGGGCGACGTCCCCTTCGACACCCCGGAGGTATCCCAGTACATTCTGGATTATCTGAAAGAGAACCGCCAGGACACCGACGGCGGCGCGGAAGTCTGATTATCCGCGTGTGAACTATAATACCCGTGCTTTCAAAAAGCAGCGAAAAGGCATGTTGCCCGTCCGCTGCTTTTATTTTTACGGAGACACCTGCTCCTCCGGCTCTTTTGCCGCCTCTCTGCGGACAAACCGTCTTCGGCGGGCCCGCTCCTCGAACTCTCTGAATTTTCCCTCATAATAGGAATTGATGGCTGCACCGATCATGACGATATACATGCAGATGTACAGCCAGAGCATGACCACGATCAGCGTCGTCAGGCTGCCGTAGATTCTCGTATAATTTCCAAAATGATCCACATAGATCGAGAAGAAAAACGAGAATCCCGACCAGGCGGCCGCCGTGAACATGGCCCCCGGCACCTGCAGAAGGATCGGTGCCCCTCTGCGGTTGGGCAGAAAGCGGTAGATCAATGTGAAAAAAGTAACCAGGATGCACAGCATCATGATGGTCCGCACGCTGATGATCAGCCCGGTAATGTGTGCAAATATTTTCAGACGACTGGAAAACAGCTCATGAATGGCGTTACCGAACACCATAACCGTCAGGCTCAATACGACAGAAAGGATGAACAGCACCGTGTAGCCCGAGGAACGGATACGCAGCCGGACGTAATTACGGGTTTCATCTACTTTATAAATACAGTTAAAGCCTCTTGTCAGTGCCAGCACGCCTCTGCCCGCCGACCACACCGTGACAAGGGCGGTCATGGGGATGAGCGTGGAAGAACGGCTGTACACCTCATTGATGATCTGCAGGATCATGGGATACACCGAATCCGGCACCCCGCCCTCGAAAATCCGCTGCAGCTCCGCCTGAGTCACCGGCGTGTATTTCAGAAGGGCCAGCAACAGCATGATGATCGGGATAAAAGAAAGCATGATAAAATAAGCCGCCTGGGCCGCATAGGCACTCACGTGGTCCCGTTCCATCCGCTTGATAAAATTCCAGACAATCTGATAAATCGTTTTCACAGCCCTCATCTTCTTCTCCCGTTCCGTTGTAAATCCTGCTTATCATACCGTATTTTGTAAGTTCTGGCAAGTAAGAGTAATATCCGTATAGAAAAATTCCAGGATCTCCCGGTAATTCTTTCCCGCCTGGGCCATCCGGTTGGCCCCGTTCTGGCTCATGCCCACGCCGTGGCCGTAACCACCGCCGGTGATGGTGATTTTCCCGCTGCCCGGTGTGTGGATATCCGCTGTCAGAGAGCAAAAAGCGCTGGGCAAAAGAGAACCGCAGGTGCGGGTACTGCCGTCCGCCAGTGTCAGCGTCAGGGAAGTATCCCCCAGCACCTGCCGGATGGCGTATTCTGTCAGAATCTTTACCGAAAGATTTTCTCCGTCCACCAGAAGACTGCCCAGCACACCGCCGTCCAGCCGCTCCCCTTCCCGGATGTCCGTGATCTTCCCGGGCGTCCCGGCCTGGATCTTTTTCTGAATAGTAGCATCCCGGCAATCCGAAAGCGGCACATAGCTGCCATCTTTCAGCCTTACATGCACCAGCTCCGGCGAATTTTTCATCAGGCGGCCCACCCGGTCAGCTACGCCGGTCAGGTAATCTTTCCCGTTGTTTTCTGTCTCCCAGTGATACCAGGGCTCCTGTGCCTCGTAAGCCTCCCCTGCTTCATCCACCACATCCTTTGCCGCCAGATAAGGGGTGTCCGCGTTGGTTTCTCCCCAGGCAGCGCCGCTGGCCGTCGTGCCGCCTGACGTGGAAAAGTAGTAGGCCGTGATGACTTCCCCAGCATAGCAGGCCACCTCCCCGGCTGTCTCCTGCACCGCCCGGGTAGTGGTCTCCTGGGGCGGCACATTGTTGTACACCTGACAGCTCACACTGTCGTCCACATGGGCGCCGTAGGCCTGATACCGGCCCTGCCGGATCTGCTGGTAAGCATAGCTTCTGGCACACACCGCCTGGGCTTTCAGTGCTTCCTCCGCATAGGAGGACGGCATCTCACTGGGCACCACCCCGCACAGATAGGCCTCCAGCCCCAGCTCATTCACCAGCAGAAGTCCTTCCTCCCGGCGGTTGATCTCCAGCGTGCCCCCGTAAGACGGATTTCCCTGACTGCGCCGGATCGTTTCCACCGTCTGACGTCCCTTTTCGTCCATCGGCACCAGCCGGATCCGCTCCCCCAGGTCCAGATATTCCGGCAGAAACGTGATCTCCTCCCCCGCCGGGCAGAGGGTCTGGCCTTCCCCGGTGACCATATACACGTCCGTATCCGGCACGATCCGGATCTCGCTGTGATACAGCCCCGCGTAATCGGTTGTCTGCAGCGCCACCCGGATGGTGGTCAGATCCGGCTTTGCCTCCACAAGGCCGGCGCACACCTGTCCGTCCGCCACCACGAACCGGGCAATATCATAGCCCACCACCAGCGCTTTTTCATCCCGCTCCCGGATCCCGTCATACGTCTCATAAATATGAAAATCCGCCGCCAGCGGCAGCAGTCCATAGCCTTCCAGTTCGATCTGATCGTCATACACTGCCAGTACCGCCCCGTGCACCGTCTCCTTTTTCAGACGGATGTCGGTCACACGCTTTGTCTCCATGGTCAGATCTGCCACCTGCTCAAAATCATAGGAAAGCTCCAGCCGGGCCGGAAGCTGCACCTTTCGATCCCCATACAGCACCGTCACGCTGTTTTCCGCTGCTTCCAGAATATAGATGTTTGCCATGAAAAAACGGCCCGCCTGCCTGTCGGCGTCATCTGCACTTGCGGCAACATCCGTCAATCTCAGGGTGACATTTGCAGCATGCACCACACCATCTCCGTTCTGCCCATCCGCAGCATCCTCTCCTTGAACATCCATGAACGCTTCGCTCTGCTCTGCTTCTGCATTCTGCGCATCCGATGACTGTCTGCCCTGTACAGCCATCACCCGCGCAGTCACCCAGGTATACAGATACTGCTGTACAAAAGCATCCTCCATCTCATAGACGCCCTGATCTGTCAGCACCTGCCCCGGTTCCAGCCCTTCCACTGTATCCGCCGTTCCCAGAATAAAAAAATCCGCCCGCTGCTCTTCTCTCACCTGCTCCTGCACTTCTGGTCCTTCCGTTTTTTTCCGCAGGTTTCCAACGATCCACACGGTCAGCGCCCCACAAACAAGCAAAAGTGTCAGCAGGAGCATCCCTTTTCTGCCGCCAGTTTTCAAAAAACTCCCCCTGTCCCTACAGCCGCCTGTATTTCCTGCGGCAGAACATTTTTCTTTTCCAAGACATTGAAAAAGCAGCCTTGCGGCTGCTTTTCATCTTTTGTACACCCAAAATGCCGTTTCCTGCTATTTTGACTCCTAGCCTGTGCTAGGTGGGTAACCTCAACTGATCTTCTGCCTTCCACTCATAAGGAGGCCTGACATCCGATGGAGCGATATTGGAATCCCATAAAAGTAAATGTAGGTTCAAAATTGCAGGGTGTCGAACATCCCAGGATAACCTTTCGTTCGTCCTTTACTTCGGTATTATTATATCTCATCGTATGTAAATTATCAACTAAAAATTCTTACAAAAAATGAATTTTCTGTCGATTTTTTAAATCTCGGAAACAACCTTCTCCAGCGCTTCCATGGCGTCCTCCGGCAGGGCATCATAGCCGCCCTTGAACTCCTTGCGGGACTCCACAAAGTTCAGACGGTCGCGCATGCGTGCCTTCAGCTGGCTTAAATATGTCTCGTCGTTCATATCCGGCACGAAGCCCTCCCACTCGAAGATCTCGATGTCAGAGAACGGCCCCCAGGGCTTGAACTGGGCACGGCCTTCCACAATGGCCTCCAGAATGCCGATGGTATCCTTGGGCTGTACCTTTTTGCCCATGAAATCTCCAGTGTTGACGATGTAGCAGTCTACGTTCTTCTCCTCCACCAGCTTCTTGAACCGCACATAGTCATTCACCAGCGGGTATGTACGGAACGGGTTCGCATAAGGCTCGACCACCAGCGCGTTGGGGTCAATGCCCGGTGCCAGACGCTCTGCGGTGGAACGCTTGGTTGCCAGCGTCGCACCCATGACAGATGCCAGGGATGCGCCCTTTAACTTCACCACCGGCGGAATGGTCGGATCCTTCATGATCCAGAAAATCGCATTGACGGGGGCATCGATCTTATCCACCCGGTTCGGGGACCAGAGCTTGGACTTGATGGCACGGCCATTGCCGTTGCGGATGTCCTCGGTCACCAGTACCACCTTGCCGTCCTCATCCAGAGTAGCGGAGCAGTTCTGGGCGGTCAGCAGGTACTTGTTGTCCTCACAGCCGGTGGGATAATCGGCCGTCTTGTCAAAATAGGTGGGCTCCAGTGCGATGGATGCACAGGTGTCAGAGTTGATGATGAATGCATCATCGTGAAGCACCGTCACCCCGTATTTGCCGTCATGCTTTGCGTGGGTCAGTGTGGATTTGCCGGAGCCGGACAGGCCGAACACCGATGCCACATATTTTCTGCCGTCTGCCAGGGTGTACTCCTTCTGACCGCCGTGGCAGGACGCATAGCCGTGCCGGTTGGCAATGGCCCAAGCGATGGTCAGGGTGCCCTTCTTGTGCTCGCCGAAATACCGCATGCCGAGGATGGCCGCACAGTTGGTGCCCGTGTTGAAGTAAGCCAGGCACTTGCTGTCGCTGATGTCCGTCTGGGTCGTTCCCTTCCACTGGGGATCAGAAACGATATAGATATCCGGCTCATCGCCGATGGGTCTGGACTCCTTGTACATTTTCACATATTCATCAGACAGGTACTGGAAATTCAGCATCCAGGAATACAGGATGTTCTCCTCTCCTTCCGGGATGAGCAGGTGTGCTTTCACCATGAACTCCGGATCCAGACCGATGTACGCTTCCGCATGGTACAGCTTCTTCCAGCGCATGTCGTAAACGGCATCCATGACCAGCTTATCCAGGGCGTCACAGTTTACCCCGGGTTCTCCTGCGATTCTTCTGGCAGCCGCATACCGTCCGGTGATGGAACCGTCATTGAACAGAAGCACCTTTGCATCCTTCTCCAGGCCGAACTCTTCTCCGCGGTAGACGGGCATATCCGTCACAACCGTTCCCGGGGAATTCTTTGCCAGCTGGTAGGCCTCCTTCAGGGTATTGACCTTTACCACATTATTTCCGTAAAAAGCCGCTTCGATGATGGAGCGTGTCTTGGAAAATCCGGGTTTCCCTTTTCCAATCTCACTGATTGGATAATAGGCTTTTGTTGACATCTGTTATCCTCCTCTTCTTCTCCTTTATTCCAGTGCAGTATTCCCGCGTTACCTGAGAAACCGCTTTTCGCACATTATCTCATCCCGCTTATAAAATGTCAAGTGCACTGCTGGAACCGATCCGGTCACAGCCCGCTGCCAGGAAATCCTCCATTGCCTGCCGGGTGCGGATGCCGCCGGCCGCCTTGATCTTCACATCCGGGCCGATATTTGCTTTAAAGAGAGCAATATCTGCAAGCTGGGCTCCCGCCGTGCCAAAGCCGGTAGATGTCTTAATGTAGTCTGCCTTTGCATTCGTCACCGCATGGCACATGGCAATCTTCTCTTCCTCGGTAAGATAGCACGTCTCGATGATGACCTTCAGGATCTTTCCCTGGCAGGCCTTACGGATGGCGCGGATCTCCTCCTCCACCTTCTGGTAGTCTCCGTTTTTCACATCGGCAATGTTGATGACCATATCGATCTCGGACGCACCGTCCGCCACCGCATCCCTGGCCTCCTGTACCTTGGACGCTGTAGTGCTGTATCCCAGCGGAAAACCGATGACGGTACAGATGTTGAGTTTTTCTCCGTATGTATCATGGATTCTTCGAATGTAACACGGCGGTACGCACACCGATGCCATGCCGTAGGTGATGGCCTCCCCGCACAGCTTCTGGATATCCGCCCAGGTGCAGAATGCTTTCAGCGCTGTGTGATCCACATGTTTTAAGATTTCTCCTGTCTCCATTATATTCTCCTTATCTCCTTTTCCATAACCTTCGAAGCCTTCCGCCTTTTCCTGTATCAGATCCTGATGCCGTCTCCCGCATGACTTCGAACAGCTCCATTCTACCTTATTTTCCCGAAAAAAGAAATCATAAAAAATATTTAACAAGTGTTAAGATTCCATAAACTGTCCCCTGTTCGATTGCCACGGACACTTTTCTATGATAAAATGAAGCAACTTTTATTTCGAAAATTTATGAGAAAGGACGCTGATATATGAGCATTAATGTGTATTCTGATCTTTCACCGGAAATTATGAACCTGTCCAGACTTGCCCGGGACACCAGCGCCATCAACCCGGAACTGTATACGAAATATGAGGTCAAACGGGGCCTACGAGACATCAACGGCAAGGGCGTACTGGCCGGACTGACTGACATTTCCGCTATTACCGCCTACACCATTGAGGATAATGAAATGATCCCCTGCGAGGGAAAATTATACTACCGCGGCATCGACATCCACCAGCTGGTCAACGGCTTCGTCTCCGAGAAGCGCTTCGGTTTTGAGGAGGTTGCCTACCTGCTCCTGTTCGGGGAGCTTCCCTCCCGGGCAGAGCTTCTGTCCTTTACGAACCTGCTGGCCAACTACCGCACCCTTCCCACCAGCTTTGTGCGTGACATCATCATGAAGGCGCCCAGCCAGGACATGATGAATACGCTGGCGCGGAGCGTGCTGACGCTGTATTCCTACGACGACCGGGCAGACGATACCAGCATTCCCAATGTGCTGCGGCAGTGTCTGGAGCTCATCAGCCTGTTCCCGCTGCTGTCCATCTACGGCTATCAGGCATACAGCCACTATCATGATGGCAAGAGTCTGTTCATCCATTCCCCGAAGCCGGAGCTTTCCACTGCGGAAAATATCCTGCACATCCTGCGCCCGGACAGCAAATACACGGATTTTGAAGCGCGGATCCTGGATATCGCTCTGGTGCTGCACATGGAGCACGGCGGCGGTAATAACTCCTCCTTCACGACCCATGTGGTATCTTCCTCCGGCACGGACACCTACTCCACCATTGCGGCAGCTCTGGGCTCCTTAAAAGGCCCCAAGCACGGCGGCGCCAATGTCAAAGTGGTAAAGATGTTCAACGACATGAAGGAACAGGTGAAAGACTGGAAGGATGAGGAGGAAGTATCCGCCTATCTCACCCGCCTGCTGCACAAGGAAGCCTTCGACCACGCCGGTCTCATCTACGGTATGGGACACGCGGTTTACTCCCTGTCCGACCCGAGAGCAGACATTTTCCGCTCCTTCGTCAAGAAGCTGGCCCAGGAGAAAGGCCGCCAGGACGAATACGAGCTGTATTTCCTGACGGAACGTCTGGCCAAGGAAGTCATCGCCAGAGAGCGCAAGATCTATAAGGGTGTCAGCGCCAATGTGGACTTCTACAGTGGCTTCGTATACAGCATGCTGGATCTGCCCACCGAACTGTTCACACCCATCTTCGCCATGGCCCGGATCGTGGGCTGGAGCGCCCACCGCATCGAGGAGCTGAGCAACGGCGGCAAGATCATCCGCCCGGCTTACAAGAGCATTGCCAAGCATCGGGAGTACACACGGCTTGGAGACCGTTCCTGATCTGTTTTTAAAAGAGAGAAAAGAGAGCTGTCCTGTGAACGTCTCATTCTTATGATGTTCGTTCGCAAAGCAGCTCTCTTTTTTATTATCTTTTGATACTTTTTTTCTTAGTATCCCAGTATTTCTGGTACAGCTTCTTGCTCTGGAAGCCAAACCACACCAACACCAGGAGGAAAATACCCAGCACCCCCATGGTCACCGGCATGGGCAGCATCGTCACATTGCTGTTGATGATGCCCACCAGCGCATCCGCAAAGGCGGCAATGCCCAGAATGAGCAGCAGCGGCGCCGCCTCCTTCCGGTAGCCCTCCTTGTCCATGCATTTCTCCACATTGACCTCGTTATTCAGGAGCAGACCTGTCTTGATCTCCCCCTTGAATTTCAGCTGATACCACTGCATCATAATGTAAAAGGCGGCAAACAGCACGATGAGATCCAGGATTCCAAACATATCATTCATAATAAGCCCCGTCCTTCTTTTTTATCGGATTCCCAGAAAATCCATCACTGTCTGCTTCATATCTGCAGCGTCGCACACGGTCTTGTGCAGCACCGGTGCCGTACGGATATCTTCAATGGCCTTGGGAACTGCCGTGCCGGAGATCCGGGACAGCTCGTCAGCCAGCTCAAAATCGCCCAGTGCATCGTATTTTTCATCAATGGCATCCATAACGCTTCTCGTGAACTTGTACGGGCTTGCGGTGGACGCGATGACGGTCTTCGTCTGATCGCCGGTCTCCTGTCTGTATTTCTCATAAACAGCGGAGCCCACCGCCGTATGGGTATCCATCACATAGCCGGTATCGCCGTAAACGGCTGCGATCCGGGCCTTTGTCTCTTCCTCGGAGGCATAATTGCCATAGAAATCCTGCAGCTGCGCTTTCATGCCGTCGGTGATCTCATAGCGGCCCTCGCAGGACAGCTGTGCCATGAGAGAACGGACAGCCTCCGCATCCTCCCCTGCGATCTCATAGATCAGGCGCTCCAGGTTGCTGGAGATCAGGATATCCATGGACGGGGAAGACGTCAGCACGAACGGACGGTTCTTATCATAGGTTCCTGTCTGGAAGAAATCATACAGCACTTTATTTTCATTGGATGCACAGATCAGCTTCGCCAGCGGCACGCCGATGCCCTTTGCCAGGTAAGCGGCCAGAATATTGCCAAAGTTACCGGTGGGTACGACCACGTTCAGCGGCTCCCCTTCGGACAGTTCGCCGTTTTCCAGCAGCTTCACATAGGCATATACATAGTAGACAACCTGCGGAACAAGGCGGCCGATATTGATGGAATTGGCAGAAGAAAACTGGAAGCCAGCCTCTGCCATCCGTGCCTCCAGCGCCCGGTCAGAGAAAATGGCTTTCACGCCGCTCTGGGCGTCGTCAAAATTGCCATGGATGCCCACAACAAAGGTGTTGTCCCCCTTCTGGGTCACCATCTGCTTCTCCTGGATGGGGCTGACGCCGTTCTTCGGATAGAAGACAATGATCTTCGTGCCCGGCACATCGGCAAAGCCTGCCAGGGCAGCCTTGCCGGTGTCTCCGCTGGTGGCTGTCAGGATCACGATCTCATGCTCCACATGGTTCTTCTTCGCAGCGGTTGTCATCAGATGGGGTAAAATAGACAGCGCCATATCCTTAAATGCGATGGTAGCGCCGTGGAACAGCTCCAGATAATAAGCATCCTCCACCTTGGCCAGCGGTGCGATCTCCTCGGTGTCAAACTTCTCATCATACGCACAGCGGATGCAGTTCTTCAGCTCCTCCTCTGTAAAATCAGTCAGGAACAGCTTCATCACCTCATAGGCGATCTCCTGATAGGACATGTTCACCATATCCTTCATGGACAGATCCAGTTCCGGGATCTGTGCCGGCATGAACAGGCCGCCGTCCTCAGAAAGGCCCTTTAAGATTGCCTGGGAAGCAGTTACCGCAACTTTGTTGTCTCTTGTACTTTTGTATATCAGATCCATGGTATCCTTCCTTTTCCGTTTGGGATTTTGGAGTTAGTATAACACATGTTTCTGAAAGGAACAAGGCTTTTATAAAGTATAGAACTCGTGCCCGCCATGCACCGCCACCTTCGTCAGGCTCCGGTCAAACCAGCGCATATTGGCGGAGGCCGCATACCGTCTGGCCGCAAAATACAGCGCGCCGTTGGAATAATCCTCCCCGCCCAGTGCCCGTTTCACCGCCACCTGGGTATCCGACGAGATCTTCACCCGGTTGATCTTCCCGCTGGACACCGGCGAAAACTGGCCGCTGGCATACACTACCTCCGTGACCGTGTCCGGAAATTTGCTGTGAGCCACCCGGTTTAAGATCACATTGGCTACCATGATCTTACCCACGGTATCCTCGCCTCCGGCCTCCGCCTCCACAATCCGACAGAGGGTATTGTAATCCTTTTCATTATACACGGTGTTCGTATACGCCACCGTCATGATCTCCTTCTGGGCGCCGTTGAGACAGGCATAGCTGTACGCCTGGGTGTTTGCCTCCACCACAATCTGTTCCTTTATCTCCTCTACCGCACCAATTCCCAGCATTCCCGTAACCACCAGAGCCGCCGTCAGCGCAGACAGACCTTTTCGAATTTTCATGCATTCTTTCATGATTTTGCCACTCCTTTCTTTCATGAAAAAAAGACAGTACAAGCAACCATTACGTCACATGTTTGTAATATTGTTAATATCTTTTTAACATTTTCGGCAACTCAACAAAATTCTATGCATGATTTTTTCAAAAAGAACCGATTCTGCATCTAAAATTCATCTGGAAATTTCGACAGCATCCGCGAATTCCTGATAACAAAAGACCCCCGGCAGCGGATGCTCCAGGAGTCTATTTTGTAACATTTATGTAATTATTCAGTCTTTCACAAGGTCGGCAAACACCGCTTCCGTAAACGTGCCCAGCGCCTCCGGGTGCAGAAGCACCTGCTCGCCCCGCACACCGCCGCTGACAGCGATCTCGTCAAACAGCTGAGCTGTCTCGTCGATGTAGGTGGGGAACTTTTTCTTCATGCCGATGGGGGAACAGCCGCCCCGGATGTAGCCTGTGGTCGGTAGCAGTTCTTTCAGCGGCAGCATCTCCACCTTCTTGGCCTTGCACGCCCGGGCCACTTTTTTCAGATCCAGCTCCTGATCCACGGGAATGCAGCACACATAATGGCCGCCCTTCTCGTCTTTGAGCACCAGCGTCTTGAAAATCTGCTCGCAGGGCTGTCCCAGCTGCTCTGCCACATGAACGCCGGACAGATCCGACTCGTCCACCTCATATTCCATCGTGCGATACGGAATGCCCGCCTTGTCCAGCACCCGCATGACGTTTGTTTTCGTCTTATTCATCGTTTTCCCTCCATTTTATTCTATCGACATTCTGAACCGATCATCGATTACTTTCCTGTAACACCGATATCTGCACTGTCATATTTATATCAATGATTCCCGAAAGTCAGAATCACAAATCTGGCAAAGTTCCGGGGATCTGTTGCAGATCAAAAGACTATGAATCTGTGGTCTGTACCAACCGAACAGCAGACAGATAGCATGGGATTCTCCAGATAATTAGTCTTTGACTTGAAAATCCAGTTCCCCGCTGACGACCGGCAGCTTCCGTTCCTCGTATTCCATCACCCGGATAAACCCGTGTCCCCGGAGGATCATCCCCACGAACCGGTTCACATCCCCGTCCAGGCCCTGCACCTCCAGCTCCACCCGGCCATCGTCCAAATTCGCCACCCAGCCGGTGAGATGGCAGCTCTCCGCGCACTGTCTGGCAAACCAGCGAAAACCCACGCCCTGTACCATGCCGCCAACCAGGATATATTTTCTTATTTTTTCTTCCATATAAAATACCCTCCGGAGGGGATTTCCCATCCGAAGGGCACATATGATTTCTGCTGTCACAACAGAAGTGACTTATTCGTTCTCCTGGCTGTTGATGTAATTGATCAGTCCCTCAGCCTTGATGATCTTCTGCATAAACTCCGGAAATGCCTGTCCCTGGAACTGGGTTCCCTTCGTTTTATTATAGATCATGCCGCTGTCAAAGTCCACCTCGACTTCGTCTCCTGCGTCAATGCCCTGGGCTGCTGCCGGGCACTCGATGATGGGCAGACCGATGTTGATGGCGTTCCGGTAGAAAATGCGTGCAAAGGTCTCCGCGATGACGCAGCTGATGCCGGACTCCTTGATGACGATGGGGGCATGTTCTCTGGAGGAACCGCAGCCAAAGTTCTTGTTGGCAACCATGATGTCACCTTTTTTTACATTTTTTACAAAATCCTTATCAATATCCTCCATGCAGTGCTCTGCCAGCTCTGCATAGTTGGTGATGTTCAGATATCTTGCCGGGATGATAACGTCTGTATCCACGTTGTCTCCATATTTAAATACGCTTCCGCATGCTTTCATGATTCGTTCCCTCCTTCTTAGTTCTCTTCCAGCTCACAGGGGCAGGAAATCTTACCGGTGATGGCGCTTGCTGCCGCAACTGCCGGGCTGGCAAGATAGATTTCAGAGGTTACATCTCCCATACGGCCCACAAAGTTCCGGTTCGTGGTGGAGACACAGCGCTCGCCTGCTGCCAGGATACCCATATGGCCGCCCAGGCAAGGACCGCAGGTCGGGGTGCTCACGATGGCACCGGACTCGATGAAGGTCTGTACATAACCGGCGTTGATGGCATCCAGGTAGATCTGCTGGGTGCCCGGGATCACGATGACACGGACGTTCTTGGCTACCTTTCTGCCCTTCATGATCTCTGCAGCGATCCGAAGGTCTTCCAGTCTGCCGTTGGTGCAGGAGCCGATGACTACCTGATCGATGGCGATATCGCCCACCTCGTCGATGGTGTGGGTGTTCTCCGGCAGGTGCGGGAAGGATACGGTGGGCTTTAATGCAGACAGATCGATGGTGTAGGTCTCCTCATACACCGCATCCTCATCAGCCTCGTAAACGGTGTACGGACGGCTGCCGTGCTCCTTCATATAAGCGATGGTCTTGTCGTCTACCGGGAAAATGCCGTTCTTGCCGCCGGCCTCAATGGCCATGTTACAGACAGTGAAACGGTCGTCCATGGACAGATACTGGATACCGTCGCCCACGAACTCCATGGATTTGTAAAGGGCACCGTCCACGCCGATCATGCCGATGATATGTAAAATGATATCCTTACCGGAAATGTACTTGGCCGGCTTGCCAGTGAGCACAAATTTCAGCGCTGCAGGCACCTTGAACCAGGCTTTTCCGGTCGCCATGCCTGCTGCCATATCGGTACTTCCCACACCGGTGGAAAATGCACCAAGTGCGCCGTAGGTACAGGTGTGAGAGTCTGCGCCGATGATGGCATCTCCGGCCACGGTCAGACCCTGCTCCGGAAGCAGCGCATGTTCGATACCCATGGTTCCCACGTCAAAATAGTTGGTGATATCGTGTGCGCAGGCAAACTCTCTGACGCATTTGCAGTTTTCCGCAGATTTGATATCTTTATTCGGTGTAAAATGGTCCATGACAAGGGCAATCTTCTCTTTATCAAATACACCCTTGCGATCCATTTTTTTCAATTCTTTCAAAGCCACCGGCGTTGTGATGTCGTTGCCGAGTACCAGATCCAACTTTGCCTCGATGAGCTGTCCGGCCTCCACAGATGCCAGTCCGGCATGGGCAGCCAGAATCTTCTGTGTCATTGTCATTCCCATAATGGTTTCCTCCTTACATTTGCTGTTGCCAGCATATCATATTTTTTGATATAATTGAAATACATATTATAAATATCTTTTATAACTTCAAATTATAGAAAGGAGATTCCATGGAATCCACACTTTCTCTTTATAAGATTTTTTATACAGTAGCCAACACCCAGAATATTTCCCGGGCATCCCGGGAGCTGTACATCAGCCAGCCCGCCATCAGCAAGGCCATTCAGAAACTGGAACAGTCGCTGGGCGTCACCCTGTTCTACCGGAACAGCCGGGGCGTCACCCTGACCCATGAGGGTACCGTGCTCTACACCCATGTGCAGAATGCTTTTCAGTCCATCTCCCTGGGCGAGGAGGCTGTCCGCCGGGAGGCCACCGGAGACAGCGGCACCCTGCATATCGGCGTCAGCACAACGTTGTGTAAATACCTGCTGCTGCCCTATCTGAAGGAATTCATCCGGGAGCATCCATCCATCCGCATTTCCATTACCTGCCAGTCCTCGGCCCGCACCATGGAAATGTTAAAAAAGAACCAGCTGGATCTTGGGCTCATCGGCCCGCCCGCCAGCGGCTCTTCCCTGCTTTTCTTCTCTGTGGGCAGCATCCACGATATTTTTGTAGCCACCGAGGATTACCGGCGCAATCTCCATCTGCCCGCAGATGCCGACACCGCCCAGATCTTCCACACCGCCACCATCATGCTGCTGGATCAGGAGAACTACACGCGAAAATACATCAACGAATATATGGAACAGAATCACATCGAGGCCCCGAATTTTCTGGAAGTGTCCGACATGGATCTGCTCATCGAATTTTCCCGGATCAGCATGGGCATCGGCTGCGTCATCAAAGAGTTTGTCCAGGACGATCTGAAAAGCGGCCGCCTGCTGGAGCTGCCGCTGGATATTCCCATCCACACCCGGCCCGTGGGCTTCGCCTGCCAGGAGGCTGCTGCGGCACAGGGGCCGCTGGCAAGATTTCTGGAATTTTTCCAGAAGCAGACAGCAAACTAAATTTATAAATTCAATCTCAACTGTGCCTCTTCTTCTGCCTCGGCCTTGAAGTCTGCCACCTGCTCCGGCGCCACCACCGGCAGGTCGTCCAGCGACTGGACGCCAAAGCTGCGCAGGAATTCCTCTGTGGTGCCGAACAGCAGCGGCCGTCCCGGCGCATCGAGACGCCCCACCTCGCAGATCAGATTGTATTCCACCAGACGGTTCACCGCATGGTCGCTCTTGACGCCGCGGATCTTCTCAATCTCCAGTCGAGTCACAGGCTGCTTGTAGGCCACGATGGACAGCGTCTCCAGCAGCACGTCCGTCAGCACCTGTTTCTTCGGCTGGGTAGCCACCTTAATGATCGTATCGTAAAATTCCGGCGCCGTACACATCTGAAAGGAATCCTCCAGCTCGATGATGCGCACGCCTCTGCCCTCCTGGGCATATCGGTCCATCATGTTATGGATCAGCTTTCTCGTGGTCTCCTCATCGTGCTCGATGGCTGCCGCCAGCCGGGAAAGCTCCACGGAATTTCCCATGGTAAATAAGATTGCCTCTATCGTTGCTTCCAGTTTTTTGATCTCCACGTCTGTTCCGCTCCGTCCTTTCTTCTGCATTTATCCGTAAATATTGGAATCCTGCCATTCCTCTTCCAGAAACTCTGCTTCCGCCACAAATTCCACATCAATGTCTGCAAAGGTTTTCTCCTGATCCACGGTGAGAAGGCCGCCCCGCACCAGTTCCAGCAGCGCTAAAAAGGTAACGATGCAGTGCATCTTCGTCGTCTGCTCTGCCAGCAGCGCCTTAAAGCTGAACCGTCCCCGCTCTTTAGCGTAAGCGGCCACATAGGCGATCTTGTCCGTCAGGCTCACCTCTTCCTTTTCCAACCGTCCGAATTTGCTTCGCACCGGGTCGATCTTCTCTTCCTGCCGCTTCATCAGTTCCTTGAACACCGCGTTTAACCGGGTCAGCGTCAGCCCGTCCAACAACTCGTCAAGATCCACCGGCTGGCGGTAATCCTTCACCTCGTCCGGCAGCGTCGGGGGCTTGTACATGGCTTTTCCCGCATCCACCATCCGGTCTTTCAGCTCCAGCGACATGTATTTGTACATCTTATATTCCAGCAGCTTCTCCACCAGCTCCTGTCTCGGGTCTTCCTCCTCGCCCTCCTCATTCACCTCAGCGGGCAGCAGCATCCGGGCCTTAATGTTCAGAAGGGTGGCCGCCATGACGAGAAACTCACTCATGATGTTCAGATCCTGCCGCTGCATTTCCCGGATATACGCCATGTACTGGTTCGTGATCTCCACGATGGGAATATCATAAATATTTACTTTATTTTTATCGATCAGGTGTAAAAGAAGATCCAGCGGACCTTCAAACACCTTTAATTTTACGGATAATTCCATCTAGTACATCCTTTTCCTGCTTGCTATTAATCAAGTCGATCCCGACGGACACAGGTGTAAAAATACCAGCTCCGGCGGGTTGCCGATGCGGATCTTCACCGTGTGCTCTCCCAGCCCCCGGCTCACCACCAGATGCCGGTCGCCGATCCGGTAATGGCCGCCGTCATATTTGGGAAACAGCTTGGCCTGGGGCGTGATGACCCCACCGATGAAAGGCAGACGGATGATGCCGCCGTGCAGATGCCCGCTGACCGTCAGATCTGCCCCCCAGTCCGCATATGTTTCCCCGTACACTGGATTGTGGGCGATGAGGATCGTAAACCTTCGCCGGTCTGCCTCTCCCAGCGCCTGTTCCAGCTGCCCCTTCGTCAGCTCCAGCTGGTTGAACTTCTGATAATAAGCCATTTCCAGCTCATAGCCATATACGTTCACGAACGTATTGCCCGCCGGAACGATGGTATGGTCGTTGGAGAGGATATGTACCCCGGCTTCTGTCAGCTCTTTCTCATACCGGGCATACATATCCCCGTAAATACCGGGCTCCTGCCGCAGGCGGCATTCATGGTTCCCGTTGCCGTAATAGACCGGATAACGGGATGCCACCGTCTTCATAAAGGCAATGGCAGGCTCCATGGACACCTTCTTTTTGCCCACCAGCATATCCCCGGCACAGAGAACAAAATCCGGCTCCATCATATCAATGGCACCCAGAAGCGTATCGTTGTCTTTTCCATAGATTTTATTATGAAGGTCTGCCAGCAGCGCCACCCGGACCGGCCGGTCGTTCCCATCAAAAAATTCCGATGCGATTCTGTATTCTGTGATCTGAAATTTTCTGTTCATCCGCTGCCTGCCTCCTTTGTATTCCTATCTTATCATAACCCGGCTGTTTCCTTCAACCCAAAACCACAGCCATCACAGGACAGCGGTTCTCTGCACCACCATCCACAGATAATCCGAAAACGTTGCCCGGAGCACATCCTTTGCCGCAGTAACGAGAATACTGCCGATCTCCTGCCCGTTCAGCAGATATACCAGCCGTCCCACCGGATCGCCCTGCTGCACCGGCGCTTCCACAGATGTTTCCAGCCGGATTTCCCGGGTAATGTCCGCCGTGTTTTCTCCATTCATGCACAGATAGGTAAACGGCCCCGCAAAGGCGCCCTCCACCGTCTTTTCGATGCTGCCGGTCACCGGCACCCGGATTGGCTCCACATCCGTCAGTGGGTCTTCATACAGGCTGCTTCTGGCAAATCCCACATTCAAAAGCTCTGCCGCCTCCCGGAACCGGGTCTTGAAGTCCGGCGCCGCCATAACCACCGCGATCATATGGACACCATTTCGAATGGCTGTGGCTGAAAAACAGTATTTCGCCAGACTGGTACTGCCCGTTTTCAGTCCACGGATGCCATCATAGCTTTTCAGCAGCTTATTCGTGTTGGTCAGACAGAATTCCTTGGAGCCCTGCCGCGTCACATGTGTGATATTTTCCATCCAGATCGTGGAATAGTCGTACACCTGGGGATATTTCGTCACCAGCTCCCGGCTCATCTTCGCCACGTCCAGCGCCGAACTCACATGGGTGGCGGAATCCGTCAGCCCGCAGCAGTCCTCAAAATGGGTCTGCTCCATGCCAAGACCGGCTGCCCGCTCATTCATCTGCCGGACGAAAACCTCCTCGCTGCCTGCCACGTACTCCGCCATGGCCACCGAAGCGTCGTTGCCCGAGGCAATGACGATACACTTGATCAGCGTCTCCACCGTCTGAACCTCGCCCTCCTCCAGAAACACCTGCGAACCGCCCATGGATTTGGCATGGGCACTGGTGGTCACCTCGTCCTCCAGATGGATCTTTCCGCTCTCCAGCGCATCAAAAATCAGGATCAGCGTCATGATCTTCGTGATACTGGCCGGACGCAGCTGCTCCGTGGGATTCTTCTCATAGATGACCGTTCCCGTGGATGCCTCCATCAGCACCGCCGCCTGGGAAGCCAAAGAAAGCTCCTCTGCCGCCACGCCTGCCGTCGTCTGTAAATCTTCCCCCGACAAAATCTGCTGTATTTCCCCAGCATATGCCCGCATCGGCATTACACTTACCAGCAAGGAAAGTACCAGAAGCAGGCATCCCCACCTGCACTTCCATCCCGTTTTTCCCCTGCCGCTTCTTTTTCCTATCATCTGACCGCTCCCTGGATCATCCGTTGTTACCAGTGTATTCTCCAGATTCTGCAAATAGAAGAACGGTGCAGGTTTATTTGTCACTGAAAAGCTTTATAGCCGTGAAATGGCATTGTCCTACTTTATTTTATACGATGAAAAAAGATCCCGGAAATAAAACCAGGATCTTCTCCATTCATTCATAATCAACGATTAATTATATTTACGTTTTCTTGCTGCTTCAGATTTCTTCTTGCGTCTTACGCTGGGCTTCTCGTAATGCTCTCTCTTACGAATCTCCTGCTGAATACCTGCTTTCGCACAGTTTCTCTTAAATCTGCGTAAAGCGCTATCTAAAGTCTCGTTCTCTTTTACGATTACGTTTGACATAGTCTCACACCTAACCTCCCTCCAGTTGCGAATTGTGCAGAATACAACTGTTTGGGTATCTCCATTGCACTAGATATATTATAGCAGATTTTTCGCAATCGTCAACCATTTTTTTTAATTCTGCGAATGGGCGCGCCTGAACTGAAATAACCTTCTTTTATTCGTACCGCAACGCATCAATGGGATTCATCTTCGCCGCCTTATTGGCCGGGTAATAGCCGAAGAAAATGCCGATAAACGCCGAGAATCCCACGGAGATCACAATGCTGAGTACAGATACATGCCCGGTATATCCCATGACAGACGCGCCCACGTATCCCATGATCACGCCCAGCAGGATGCCGATGAGGCCGCCCACAAGGCAGATGACCACAGATTCCATGATAAACTGCAGGCGGATGGAGCCGTTGGTGGCGCCCAGCGCTTTTCTTGTACCGATCTCTTTTGTCCGTTCCGTGATGGACACCAGCATGATATTCATGACGCCGATGCCGCCCACCAGCAGGGAAATGCCCGCAATGGCCGCAATGACAAGGGATACGGTGTTGAGCATACTCGTCATTGTCTCCAGCATTTCTTCCATACTATAGGCGCTGACCTGGAAGCCCCGATTGTTCCGGTAATAATGGGTATTGAAAAAGTTTTCAATGTCCGACACCATCTGGCTTCCGCTCTCCCCGTCTGCGATAGCCGCCTGGAACTGGGTGTAGCCGCTGGTGTGGTCCTGGGTCTGGGCTGTCTTGACCGGGATGTACAGCGTGGTCGTCTCGTCCTGTTCGGATTCCCCGGTATCAAAACCGGCGGTCAGATCCTCATATTCATAGACACCCACAATGGTGTAGGTGTTGTATTTCCCGCTGACCCGGATCTCCGCCTGGCTGCCCAGGGCTTTCTCATAGTCTCCGCCGTACATATATTTCACATACCGGTCAGAAACCAGCGCCACCCGGGAGCCGTTCTGCTGTTCCTCCTCGTTGAACAGCCGTCCTGCCAGCAGCGTCAGATCCTCGTATTCCAGATCTCCCGCATTGACACCGGTGATGGTCACATTGGCATAATTCACCTGATCTCCTGCTTTTCCTGTGCCCACGCTTTCTGTCAGTAGCAGATATTTGATGCGGGAACCAAAATAAGTGGTCATCTCCTCCAGCATATCATCGGTGATCCGGTCAGAATCCGTGATATTCCGGCTGACACTGACACTTTTGAATTCCGTGCCGTCCGCCTCCACCTCGTCGCTCTGGCTTTTGCTCTGCAGGCCGATGGTCACATTGCTGGCGCCCATGCCGGACATGGAATCGGACACCGAGGTACTTAAGGTGTTGCCCAGCGTCATGATGGCGATGACCGATGCGATACCGATGATGATGCCCAGCATGGTCAGAAAGGCCCGGGATTTGTTGGAGCGCAGCGCATCCAGCGCCAGAAGGATGTTTTCCAGTATTAACATTTCCATTCTCCTTTCCGCTCCCCGATGACACTGCCGTCCCGGATGGTGATGATCCGCTCTGTCTCCTCCGCCAGCTCGTTGGAATGGGTGATGAGTACGATGGTCTTGCCCTGTTCCTCATGGAACTGGTGAAACAGATCCATCACTGTCCGCCCGGTCTTGGAATCCAGCGCACCGGTGGGCTCATCGGCCAAAATAATGGACGGATGGTTTGCCATGGCTCTGGCGATGGCGACCCGCTGCTTCTGGCCGCCGGACAGTTCATCCGGCTTGTGCAGCATCCGGTCCTTCATGCCTACGATTTCCAGATAATATTCCGCCCGTTCCCTGCGCTCTTTTCGCGGCACCCCCGCATATAACATGGGCAGCTCCACATTTCGCAGGGCATTGGTTCTGGCCACCAGATTATACGTCTGGAACACAAAACCGATCTTCTGGTTGCGGATATGGGAAAGCTCGGTATCCTTCGCCGTCTGAATATCCAGCCCGTCCAGATAATATTCCCCGGAGGTGGGCCGATCCAGAATACCGATGATGTTCATCAGGGTGGATTTTCCGGAGCCGGACTGTCCCACCACGGAGACAAACTCCCCTTTTTGCACCTGCAGGCTGATGCCGTGCAGAATCTCCAGCTCATTTGGTTTTCCCACATAAAACTTCTTTACAATATTTTTCAGATCAATGACTGTCGGCTGCTTCTCTTCTACGCTCATGGACAGCACCTCCTACATCGGGCCACCGCCGCCCATGCCGCCACCGGGAGCTCCGCCGCCTCCCATATCACCGCCGCCAGGCATGATCATCATGTCACTGCTGGAAGAGCTGGACGTCTGGGGCACCACCACCTGCATGCCCTCGGTGAGCTCATCCGAGGAAATCTCGATATAATAATCTGTTTCCAACCCGGTTTCCACCTGGATCGTCCTCTGGCTGCTCTGGGCGTTCTGACTGTCTTTGTCGGACGGAGTGTTTTGGTCATTCTGTCCTGCTGTCCCACTCTGGCTGCTCTGATCGGCATCCACGACGGTAATGGTTTTCGTGCCGTCTGGCGCCGTCTCCACGCACTCATAAGGAACGACGAAGACATCCGTCACTTCCTCTGTGATAATGCTTGTCTTGGCAGTCATGCCCAGACGAAGCCGCTCGCTGGGATTGGTGATCGTCACCTCCACCGCATAGCCGGAGGACGAACTGGAGGAAGAAGAACTGCTGCCTGAACTGGAGCTTACAGTCGTGGTAGTCGGTGTGGGAGCCACAAAAGTCACCGTGCCACTCATCTCCTCATCACCGGTGGCATCGGTCTTGATGACTGCCTCCATGCCCTTGGCAATGTCCGGGATATCGTACTCATCCACGGAGAGGGACACGATCAGGTTGGCGTTGTCTTGCAGCACACAGATCTCTGATCCATTGTAAATATCGCCCGCCTCCACAGAAACGCTGGTGATAATGCCGTCAAAGGGCGCGATCACGTTGCAATCCTCGATCTGGGTCGTATAGTTTTCCAGCGTCACCTCATTCTGCAACCCCGTGGTGCTCTGGTCGATCTGGGCGGATTTCAGAGAATCCTGTCTCTGCGCAATGCTCTGGGCATTGGAACGGTCGCTGTCTTCCTTATTTTCCACCGCCTGGTCATAGGCATCTGCCGCTATGCTCACAGAAGATTCCGCCTGCTTGTGCTGGCTGTACGCCTCGGAAACCGCCTGGGCATAGCTCTCTGTCTGATTTGCCGCCTCGGTGTAGGAAGCGCTGGCCGTGTCATAAGCGGATTTCGCGGAATTGTACGTGTCCTGGTAAGCGGACAGCTGGCTCACGCCTGCTGCCACTGCGCTGGCATCATCGTCCCCCTGCGCAGAAACAACTGTCAGATCACTGGTCACATCCACCACGGACGAAAAACTTTCGTCCGTAGAGGAAGCGCCCTGTAAAGCACTTAATGCGGACGCAAAACTGGCGGATGTCGTATTCATCTGGCTCTGGGCACTGCTCATACTGCTCTGGGCATCACTTTTCGTCTGCTCGTTGGCCTGCCGGGCTGCCAGCGCCTGCTCGTAGCTTTCATACGCCGCATTGTCTTCTGCCACGGCGCTGTCGTAGCTGTCCGCCGCATTGTCAATTTTTTCCTGATTCCGGCTGCTCTGGATCTCGCTGGTCTCCACCGTGTTTGCCAGCTCTCTGGCAGCAGAGGCCGTGTTCATGCCTGCCTTTGTCTTGGAAGCACTCTGCTCTTTCTCGGCAATCTCCTTACTTTTTTCCAGGGAGCTGCTATCCAGCACACAAAGCACATCCCCGGCCTTCACCTCATCGCCGACGGACACGCAAACCTCTGTAATCTCCACGTTACTCACATTGGCAGAAATAGAACGGCTCGTATCACTGGCGATGGTTCCGTTGACGGCAATGGTATTTTTCAGATCCTGCTTTTTCAGTTCCGTGGTGGAAATGGTCTGCTGGGACATCATGTTCGCCATCCGCTTCTTTTTCGAAGACAGGTGGGTGCCCACCACTGCCACCACGATCACAGCCACCAGCACCAGAGCCGTAAGCTTCTTATGCTTCTTTACAACGGCCAACGGCGGATGCGCCTGAAACCAGTTCTTCACCTTTCCGGCTTTTCCTGCTTTTTCAGCACCCGTTGTCTGCTGCGTTTCTTCCTGTTTCTGTGCGTTCTGCCGTGTCGTATCCTGCGCCGGCTCCCGCTTTTCTTTCCTTGTTTCTGTATTCTCCATATCGGCACCTCTTTTTATGTTACCGTTCACTCGCATCTTCTTGTGGACAGATTGCATACTTGCATGTAAATCTGGCCGCACGAAGATGCGAAGGGAGCGCCTCCTTATGAGCAAAAGTGAACTGCGCAGCAGTGGAAAGCATCGCAGATGCGATTTTGCGAATGGCGCGGGTGAACCGTAACTTTTTTTGTTTTCTTGCACCGAGCGTAGCAGATGTTTTTAAACTGAATTTAAACTTTTTGGCAGGATACACTGATTTCAAACAAATTTCACCGATCGTTCACAATTTGCCCATATACTTTTCTCATACGAAAATGGGAGGAAAAACAGATGTTTCACATACTCATTGCCGAAAGAGACGCAAAAACGCGCAGACAGCTGGAACGTGCATTGCAGAAAAAAGGATATCAGATCACCGGCGTAGCTGACGGTGCCGCTGCTCTGGCACAGATCGACCGGGTGCTCTTTGACCTGATGGTCGCCGACACCGATCTTGCACACATCGACGGTTTTGAACTGACGAGACAGCTGCGGGAAACCGGGTATCTCTTTCCCATTCTCCTGATTTCCGGGCAAAACGATTTTCCTTCGAAAAAAAAGGGATTCGAACTGGGGGCAGACGACTACATGGCAAAACCTGTTGATATAGAAGAAATGGCGCTGCGGATACAGGCACTGCTGCGCCGCTCCCGCAGGATCCACGACCGTCAGCTACATGTGGGAAATACGGTGCTGGATTACGATTCCCTGACACTTTCCACACGGGATGTCTCCTGGTCTCTGCCACAGAAGGAATTCCTGCTGTTGTATAAGCTGGCCTCCTATCCGGGGAAAATCTTCACAAGGCAGCAGCTCATTGACGAGATCTGGGGACTGGACTCCGAGTCTGATATCCGCACCGTGGATGTACACATCAACCGCCTGCGGGAACGGCTGAAATACAATCCCGATCTGGATATCCTCACCGTGCGGGGACTGGGCTATAAGGCCGTGAATCGGGTCATGTAACATAAGGATGCCTGTGGAACCTCTGTGTATCAAAAAAGGATACCTCTTTTTTCCAATTGGAAATCAGAAGTATCCTTTTTTATCGCAGGCCGAATCCTGTTGATCGCTTACTTGATCTGGCCTTCCAGTACTTTTGCGGCCTCTGCCAGTGCAGCGTCCACTCCTGCCGGGTTCTTACCACCGGCCTGTGCCATGTTCGGACGTCCACCGCCGCCGCCGCCAACGAGTGCCGCAATGCCCTTGATCAGGTTGCCTGCATGTGCGCCCTGTTTCAGTGCGCCGTCTGTAGCGGTTGCCATCAGGTTTACCTTGCCGTCAGCCACAGAAGCGATGACAACAACGCCCTCGCCCAGCTTTCCTTTCAGCTGATCGCCCAGATCACGGAGACCATTCATGTCCACGCCGTCAACCTTCGTTGCCAGCAGCTTCACGCCCTTGATCTCCTGTACCTGTCCCATAACATCACCCAGCGCTTCCTGTGCCAGCTTGGATTTCAGGGACTCGTTCTCGCTCTGCAGTGCTTTCAGCTCTGCCAGAAGGTGATCTATCTTCTCAGAAACATTGGCAGGCGTGCCTTTTACAGCTCTGGCAATCTCTTCTACCTTTGCTTCCATCTCTTTATAATAACGGAATACACCATCGCCGGTCAGCGCCTCGATACGACGCACGCCAGCTGCGATACCAGCCTCAGATACGATCTTGAAGGTGGTGATCACACCGGTATTCTTTACATGCGTACCGCCGCACAGCTCCACGGAGAAATCTCCCATGTTGACCACGCGCACCTGATCGCCATATTTCTCACCGAACAGTGCCATAGCGCCGGACTTCTTCGCCTCGTCCAGAGACATGACCTTGGTCACAACCGGAAGGGATGCCTGGATCTCTTCATTGACGATCTGCTCCACCTTGGCGATCTCTTCCTGGGTCATTGACTGGAAATGCGTAAAGTCGAAACGCAGACGGTCACAGGTCACCAGAGAACCTGCCTGCTCTACATGATTGCCCAGAACCATACGCAGGGCTTTCTGCAGCAGATGGGTGGCACTGTGGTTCTTGCCGGTGTCGATCCGGTTCTTCTCATCCACGGTCAGGGTTACCTTGTCGCCCACCTTGAACATACCGCGCTTCACGGTTCCCACATGGCCGATCTTGCCGCCCAGCAGATGGATCACATCTTTTACCTCAAACTCTGCGTCCGGCAGGGTAATCGTTCCGATGTCCGCCTGCTGTCCGCCCATGGTGGCATAGAACGGGGTCTCGTCCACGAAAATCGTTGCGTTCTCGCCCTCGGTGATGGCCTGTACCACAGCCTCCTCGGTGGTAAGCACCGTGATGGGAGACTCGTAAACCAGGTTGTCATATCCCACAAAGGCAGAAGTCACGGACGGATCGATCTCCTCGTATACAGTAGCGTCTGCTCCCATGTAGTTTGTCGTCTTCCGGGCGCTGCGGGCTTTCTTTCTCTGCACATCCATGGCAGCCTTGAAGCCTTCCTCGTCCACCAGGAAGCCCTTCTCCTCCAGGATCTCTTTTGTCAGATCCAGCGGGAATCCATACGTATCATATAATTTAAATGCATTGTCACCAGACAGGGTCTTCTGACCTGCAGCGGTCATCTCCTCTTCCATATCAGAAAGGATGCTTAAGCCCTGGTCGATGGTCTTGTTAAACTTGTTCTCTTCCTCGGTGAGTACCTTGAAGATCATTTCCTTCTTCTCTTCCAGCTCCGGATAACCGTCCTTGGAACCGTTGATGACCGTCTCACTCAGGTTTGCCAGGAAGCTTCCCTCGATACCCAGCAGTCTTCCATGACGGGCAGCCCGGCGCAGCAGACGGCGAAGAACGTAGCCTCTGCCCTCGTTGGACGGCATGATACCGTCAGAGATCATAAAAGTGCAGGAACGGATATGGTCGGTAATCAGACGGATAGAAACATCCTTAGCAGGATCTGTCTCATACTCTGCATGTGCCAGCTCGCAGACGCGGTTGCGCAGTGCTTCCAGCGTATCCACATCGAAAATGGAATCCACATCCTGTACAACAACGGCCAGACGCTCCAGGCCCATACCAGTATCGATATTCTTCTGTTTCAGCTCGGTGTAATGGTTGTGGCCATCATTCTCGAACTGGGTAAATACGTTGTTCCATACCTCCATGTACCGATCACAGTCACAGCCAACGGTACATCCCGGTTTGCCGCAGCCATACTTCTCTCCGCGGTCATAGTAAATCTCAGAACACGGTCCGCAGGGGCCTGCGCCATGCTCCCAGAAGTTATCCTCCTTGCCGAACCGGAAAATCCGGTCTGCCGGAATGCCAATCTTCTTATTCCAGATATCGAACGCCTCATCATCGTCCTGATAAACAGACGGATACAGACGATCCTTGTCAAGGCCTACCACCTCGGTCAGAAATTCCCAAGACCAGGCAATCGCCTCGTTTTTAAAATAATCTCCGAAAGAGAAGTTACCAAGCATCTCAAAAAATGTACCATGACGGGCTGTCTTGCCGACATTCTCGATATCACCGGTACGAATACACTTCTGACAGGTCGTCACACGTCTTCTCGGCGGAATCTCCTGTCCGGTGAAATATGGCTTCAGCGGAGCCATACCGGAATTGATCAGCAGCAGGCTGTTGTCATTGTGCGGTACAAGAGAAAAGCTCTTCATCGCCAGATGTCCCTTGCTCTCAAAGAATTCCAGGAACATTTTTCTCAGTTCATTTACACCGTACTTTTCCACGTTATTTCCTCCTATATATATAGATTCATAAAAAATCCGTACAATCTAAATTATTATAAGATTTTAGGAAATCTTTGTCAAGGAATCCCGGCGATTACTTCTCCAGCACAAGGATTTTGTTGGAAATACTGCGGACTGGCGGAATTTTTCCCAGCCACCGGTAAACCGGCAGAAATACCGCCATCCCCTCCACCAGGCTGTGTTCTTCTAAGAACCGGAAATCCGGCAAAAGCGCAGCGAGCGCTCTGCCATCCTTTATCCCCCACGTGAATTTTGCATAGCTGCCCTCAATGGATTTCTCCCGGAACCGTTTTACGACCATGGGGTTCATCACCTCTACAAACACATCTGCCTTGGCAAACCGCCCGGCAATCACTGCAAATATCTGCCGGACATCCGCCTTCGACAGATACATGGTCAGTCCCTCAATGATGACCAGCACCGGCGCATCCGATTCTTTGATCTCCCCGCCCCAATCCTCCATCGCAGACATGGCGATCTGTGAAATCGTTCCATTTTCTGGCAGGAGACGCGCCCGCACCGCCATCGTCTCGGGCAGATCCAGATTGTACCAGTGTGCATACCCCTCCATCCGATAGCACCGCGTGTCAAGTCCGCAGGCAATGTTCACGACCACCGCACCGGGATTTTTCGCAAGCCATGCTGCCGTCAGCCGATCCAGCACGATCGTGCGGGCAATGACACCGCTGCGCATGGCTGAATCCTTCTCCGCAAGAGAAAAATCATAATCCAGACGGTCAATGATCTCTTCCGCTTTCCGGTCGCGAATGGCCCCACGCCCGCTACTTTCCCTGGCCCGGGCATAAACCGTCTGCAGCATCGTCTCCGGCACACCGGAGAGCGTTATTTTTTCATTCATATTCCACATCCTCCCTTTTGCGTGAGTTAGATATTCCTAACAAAATATACTCAAAATGGGCGGGGCGGTCAAGTCATCGCGGAAAACGCAGAAAAATACCCAAAACCAGAGTTCCATCAAACCGAAACCTGGATTTTGGGTATTTCATATACAAATTTTGTATTACTGATTTTACAGGCAGCCATTCTCTTCCAGCACAGCCCGCGTCGTCCGGTAAGCCATCTGAATCACTTCCTCCGGTGACATTTTCCAGTACTCCGGTCGGAAGGTTTCGACAGAAGCCATTCCATCATATCCTTTTTCCCTGATCCTTCCCAGGAATTCTTTCAGATCAATGACGCCGCCATCACAGAATTTTCTTGCTTCCAGGCTTGGCCCTGTGATATCCGCATTGTTCATATGTACTGCATAAATCTGTTCCGGACGGAGCAGAGAAATCTCATCAAAATAGTTATCCATATGTGCCATATACAGATTATAGGCATCCAGCACGATTCCCACATTCGGCCGCCGGATTTCTTCCATAATCTCAAAAGCAGCCTTTACCGTCTTGATACTGCTTTTCGGCGCCCCTACCGGTTCCAGGCACAGCCGAACATCGTAATCTGCTGCCAGATCCGCCAGATGAGCCGCAATCCGCTTAAAATCTTCCTTCGCCGATGCTTCTCCCTTTTCATAAGGAACCCGGAATCCCTGATCCCCCATGGGCGGAACCAGAATGATGTAGTATGCCTCCAGATCCCGGGCCAGTGTACACGCTGCCAGAAAACGATTGATGAATTCACTGTTTTTCTCTTTGCTGTCATGCTCTGTAAAAAGAGCTGCATACGTATAAATGGCATTCAACGCATGAGGCTTCAGAGCGTTTTCTTTCAGGAGACGTCGGATATCTCCTACCGTATGCTTCCTGAGATACTCCTGAATCATATCAAAGCGGAGCTCTATATATTCGAATCCTGCTTCTGCACAGAGCCGGATATCTGTTTCCAGATCCGAACAGTCTCTCGCTGTTGCTTCATTAAAACACAGCTTCACGCTTCAACCTCCTCCAACGGCAGCTTCACAGGCATTCCTGATCTGGAACTTCTGTAAATCGCCTCTATCAGTTCTGCAGATTTTAGTCCGTCTTCTCCGGTCACCAGTGGTTTCCGGTTGTCTGCCACTGCATTGACGAAATCCTGCAGCTGCAGCTGATGATAATATTCGGTCGGATCGTTCTGGAAAAAGATCTCCTCATCTTCCTTTTTCCACTGATCCAGAAGGTTCTCTTCTCCTTTGACCCCCCACAGATCATTGTAAGGGGCTTCTGTAATGGAAGACATACCGGAAATAAACATGGCGCCGCCATCCGTCTGCACGCCTGCGGAAGCGCCGTTGTCTCCGTGTACCCGTACCTTTCCGTACTGTGCCGGATCCTGCGCATTGCTGGCTGTGATCGTTGCCACCGCACCGTTCGCAAATTTCAAAATTGCAACTGCTGTGTCCTCCACCTCAATATACGGATGGTTGTAATTCTTATACACCCCGTAAACTTCTGTAAGCTCCGAGCCCATAAACCACAACAGCAGATCCAGCTGATGGCAGGCCTGTGTCGGCAGCACGCCGCCGCCCTCTCCTTTCCACGTACCCCGCCATGGATCAGAGTCGTAATACACCTTGTCTCTCCATCCCAGCATGGTCACATCGCCAAGGACAATATTTCCCAGCTTGCCGTCATCGATCGCCTTTCGGATTCTTCTGCAAGGCTCGTAAAATCTTCTCTGAAATACCGTCCCGATCCACACGTGATTTCTCTTTCCGGCAGCGATCATTTCCAGGCTGTCCTTTCTGCTCACAGAAAAGGGTTTCTCCACGATCACATGACAGCCACAGTCTGCTGCTTCCACGCAGGTTTTCGCGTGAAAAGGATGCGGCACACATACACTGGCAACCTGTATCTTCTCTTTCCGAATCATCTCACTGATGCTTGTATATGCATGAACACCATATTTTTCCGCGAATGCCCTTGCCCTCTTTTCATCCACATCACACACTGCCGTCAGCTGTGCGTTTTCTATGTTCTGATAACTGTGGGCATGCGCATCCGCAACCTTTCCGCATCCGATCACCGCAGTTCTGATTTTTTCCATTCGCCCTCATCCTCCTTGATAAACAGGGGGCTCTGCATAAACAGGCCCCCGTTTTTCCTACTTTTACAGGATCTGTTATTTCTGCAGGCCGCAGGCATCATACATCATGTCTACCACTTCCTGGCCTGCCTTCTCTACTACTTTGTCATACATACCGGTTACAGCATCCTTAAACTGCTGCTTCTCATCATCTGTCAGCTCGATCACGGTACAGTTCTCGGCGATTGCTGCTGCATATTCTTTATCCTGCTCTGCGCGCTTTTCTCTGGAAACCTGAACCGCATAAGCGCCAGCGTCTCTAAGGATCTGCTGCTGTTCCTCTGTCAGTCCGTCAAAGAAAGCCTTGTTCATAAAGATCGGATTTGCACTGTAAATATGGTCTGTGTAAATGCAGTAATCCTGTACTTCATAAAATTTCATTGCTGCGATATTTCCGATGGGGTTCTCCTGTCCGTCAATGGTTCCCTGCTGGAGTCCGGTGAATACTTCACTGTAAGCCATGGGTGTCGGTGCTGCACCCAGCATTTCCCATGCTGCCATCTGCAGCGGATTCTCCATGGTTCGAATCTTCTGTCCCTTCAGATCTGCCGGAGAATGTACCTCTACATTACAGGTCAGTTCCCGGAAACCGTTATCCAGCCAGCCAAGCCCCACCAGACCGGCATCGGAAAGAGAATCCAGCATATACTGACCAACTTCTCCGTCCAGCACTTCATATGCCTGTTCATCGCTGTTGAACAGGAACGGATGATCCAGAATGAACAGCTTATCAGATACCGTTGCCACATTGGAGCAGTTTGCATAACCAACCTGAATATTTCCCAGCTGGGTACCTTCCAGGACTTCTCCATCTGCGCCCATCTGCTGATTCGGATAAGTCTCTACCTGCATCGTTCCGTTGGAGTGTTCCTCCACATACTGTTCAAACGCATCCATGGCAATACTCTGGAAATGCTCTTCCGGGTTATTTCCTGCAGAAATGATCTTGATCACATCACCCTCTGCCGTCTCTTCCCCTTTTGCATCCTCTGTTTTTGCGCTGTCCGTACCTGTGCTTTCTTTTCCTGACGAACACCCTGCCAACATCCCCATTGTCAGCACCATACAGGTTCCCAGTCCGATCCAGGTACGCATCCCCTTTTTCATCATATTGTAATTCCTCCTCTTTTTTTATTAAAAGCATATGCTTTTTATCTTTTGATTTTTATTTCATCAATCCCGGCAAGAACAGGGATATCTCAGGCACCATGGCAATGATGATAAGAATGGCAATCATCACAAGCATTGGCTTCACCACCGCTTTGGAAATCTTCTCCAGCGATATCTTTCCAATTCCAGATGCCACAAACAGATCCACACCCAATGGCGGTGTGACAAATCCAACAGCAAGTCCCACTACCATAATAATTCCGAAATGGATCGGATCTACGCCAACCTCTGTCACAACCGGCAGAAGGATCGGTGTCAGAATGATAATGGAAGCCAGCGTCTCCATGAAACAGCCTACAATGAGCAACAGCACGATGATGAGTAAAAGAATGATGTACTTGTTGCTTGTCACAGAAGTAATGCTCTCTGCCACAGTTGTCGGAATCTGCTCCAGATTCAGAAGCCGTCCGAACGTAGAAGCCGTTCCCATAATGATCAGCGTCGTTGCTGTCGTCAGACCTGATTTTACAAAAATCCGGTACAGGTCTTTGACTTTGATATCTTTATAAATGAACAGGCTGACGATCAGCCCATACACAACGGCGATTGCCGCAGATTCTGTCGGTGTAAAAAATCCACCGTAAATGCCGCCCAGAATGATAATCGGCATCAGCAATGACCACTTTGCCTCCCATACGATCAGCAGTTTTTCCTTCATGCTGTATTTTTTCTCAGCCTTGGGAATATCCGGGCATTTTCGACAGTGCATATAATTATATACACATAAGCCTACACCAACCATGATTCCCGGAATAATTCCTGCCATAAACATTTCTGATATGGAAGTGCTGGCCGATACCGAATAAATAACCATAGGAATGGACGGCGGGATCATAACACCGATACTTCCCGAAGAAGCAACCAGTGCGGAAGAATAATCTGCTCCATATTTTTTATCAATCATGGACGGAATCATGATGCCTCCGATGGCTGCCGTTGTTGCCGGTGCAGAACCGGATACCGCCGCAAAAAACATGCAGGCTACGATAGCTACCATTCCAAGTCCGCCTGTATACCGTCCGAAAAATGCCTCTGCCGTATTCAACAGCCGCTTAGAAATGCCTCCCTGTCCCATAATCTCACCGGCAAGGATGAAAAACGGAACTGCCATCAGCGGAAAAGAATCCAGCGCTGTGATCATGCTCTGTGCGATCAGTTCCAGCTGATAGGAGCCAATGACTGCGATTCCTGCCACCGAAGCAACACCTAAAGAGATTCCAATGGGAACGCCCATGGCCAGCACAATCGCCAGAAATAAAAACAGTATCATAAATCATCCCTCCTCTTCTTTTCCGAATGTACGAATCTGATGAAACAGAACCTGCAGCAGCCGGAAGATAATACACAAAAATCCGATGGGCAACGCTCCGTATACATACCACATGGGAATCTCCATTGCCGGAGATTTTCTTCCCAGCATTTTGATCTGTCCAGTCACCTTCCACCCCAGCACAAAGATCAGAATGGCAAATGCCAGGAAAATCAGATTGGCAACCACATGCATCACCTTCTGTCCCTTTTTCGGAAGCAGGTCCACTGCCGCCATAACACTGATATGTGCATTTCGTTTTACCCCCAGTGAAACGCCAAAGTATGCACACCAGATAAAGGAATATCTGCAAAGTTCCTCCGTCCAGGATGGTGCGCTGTTAAACACGTAACGCATGACCACCTGATAAAATATGGATGCCGTCATAACCGCCAGTAAGATAACGAGCATCACTTCTTCAAAGTGCTCATCCAGAAAATGCAACACCTTTTTCATATGTGTCCCTCCCCTTGTTGGTATATTGGTATGTCCTTAATACCACTTCATTCTATTATCTATGTATGTTTTTGTCAATATTCTTCGATTAAATAAATATTTTTTATGTATTTTATATAATTTTTTATTTGCATTTTTGTTTACTATTTTTAGGTGAAAAAAATACCATTTGTTGCATTCCCGGAATATTTTCTTTATAATATCTTATATACTTTAGAAGGAATGGATAAATATGGCAAAAGAGATACATAAGTCTTCAATCGTAGACAAAATCATTTATGCGATCATCGATATGATCGATCAGCGGGTGTTAAGCCCCGGAGATAAACTGGACAGTGAACGGGAATTTGCGCAGAAGCTTAACGTCAGCCGCACTTCCGTCCGGGAAGCACTCAAATCGCTGTCTTTCGTGCAGCTTGTTGAGATACGTCCCTCTGATGGAACATATCTGACCGACGACATTAATCTGATCAACGAATTCTGTACCAAGTACAATCCGCTTGTTGTTTTAAATGGAATTGATTATCAGAAGGCTTATGAAAGCCGGAAGATTTTTGAGTCCACAGTCACGGAGCTGGCCGCCAACCGTGCCACGGAAGAAGATATTCTGTTATTGCGGGAATCCATCGATATTCAGCAGCAGCTTCTCCATCAGGAGGATACGTGGAAATATCAGATCGAAGACCTGCGGTTTCACCGCCTGATCGCCGTATCCACCCACAATGAGATCCTGTCCGAGCAGGCGGCCATCTGCCTGAAACATCTGGAAAAGCACAAATTATCGGTAGCCAATGCCCTGATTACCTTTGATGAACATCAACAGATCTTATCAGCCATTGAAGCAAAGGATCCTTACGCTGCCCGCCTGGCTTCCGACCATCACCTAAATACGATCCGTGGAAACCTGGATATCAAGACACAGCTCAACAAATAAATTTTGGTCAGCAAAAGCCCTTTCGGATCACACAGCATCCAAAAGGGCTTTTGCTTTTCATTCTCACATTATCTGTTGTCCCTTTCCTGCAGCATCTGTAAGGAATAATCCAATATTCTTGTTTTTCTTTCTCCAAGCATGGTTTTATAAAACTGTTTCTGTAAATCCGTGATAAAAGGTGTCTCATTTACCAGCTTTTCTATCTGTTCCATGTGAATTCTGGGAACGATCCGGCGCAAAGCCTCATTGCAGCCTTCCAGTTCCAGCGAAGAAATGAAATCAAAATAATTGATCTTTTTCCCATTTAACTTAATCCCCGAAAGCGGAATTTCAAAAACACGAAGATTTTTCTCTGCCGGATCATCCAGTGTTGCCCTCATGATTGCTTCATCAGCCTGCGGATAAAGACAACTTCCACAATCATATACCGGGGCCAGCTTCATCTCATCCTGAACAGTATCATAAAGGAATCCCCAGTTTCCATTGTGTCTATCCCAGTTTCCAATCAACGCATCAACAATAAACATATCCCAAAACCAGTTTTCCAGTTCCACCGGATCCATGACCTGTTGCTCCCGGATTGCATTCAAAATATCGGATAATTCTGTCCCATATCCATTGTGTTCCGAATCAATAATGGTATTTTTAAGCGAAGCAAAATCCTGTATCACAACACCCGGGGATGTAAAATCTTTACATGCTACAACAATTTTCTCTCTTCCGTTTTTTGAATAAGTGCCAAGCAGCGTTTCCTGTACAGGGATGCCCACAAGAGCAAAAATATGCGATCCCAGATATTCTGACACACATCCATTGGTATAGCTCATTTCTTTGTTTCTGGATGGTGGAACCGGGAACTTCAACATATACTGTTCCCCATTATACATGACAGCAATCTTACTGCCATTAGCCCCTGCATATGTCTTATTTCTTCGGGGAAGATTTGTAAAATCTACCATTCCTTTTCCCCCTTCATTCTAAGATATTTTCTGCGCAAGTATTCGGCCTGCCGCCGGGAAATCTCCTGATCGACTTCCGCTGAATTGATGTCCGCATTCAGTTCACACCAGTACAGATCCCAGTGCAGATCTCTTTTTCCCGCATCCTCTATCGCCCAGGATTTTTTCATAGCCTCCAGGGAGGTAAGCAAATAAGGAGGAAGTCCTTTTTCCAGATAGGTTTCGTCCTCCGGCAAACCTGTTTTTTCATTATATTTTGTACTGCTCATGACGATCCATTCCTCCACAAATTATGCAATCATCCTGATCTGCTTGCGCTCATTATATCGGTACTTTCTGTGTTTGTCAATTTCATGGCGTTCCCTAAGCCTCCAAATATGACAAGACGTAATTTCCTGTCATACAAAAAAAGCACCCCGGCAGGATGTTTCCATCCCGTCGGGGTACTTCTATGCACCAATATTTTTCTGAAAATCAGGCGTTTATCCTAGACTACCTGGAACTGCAGCTCCTTGCCTTCGATCTTGGCAGCAGCGTTCTGTGCGCAGATCAGGCTGACAGCGCCGATGGCTTCCTTGGAGTACATACCGATATGAGGGGTAATGATAACATTCTCCAGGGTGCGCAGCGGGTTGTCCTCTGCCATGGGCTCCTGCTCGGATACGTCCAGAGCAGCACCTGCGATATGGCCGGATTTTACTGCCTCATACAGGTCATGCTCATTCACGATACCGCCTCTTGCGGTATTGATGATGTAAGCGCCCTCTTTCATGGCAGCCATCTCTTTTGCAGAGATCATGTCTCTTGTCTCATCTGTCAGCGGCAGATGCATGGAAATAATGTCTGCATTTTTGATGATCTCATCGATAGAAGAAAGCGTTACAAAGGACTTGAACTCTTCCGGTACTTCTTTTACGTAAGGATCATATGCCAGTACTTTCATGCCAAAGCCGTTGGCTCTTCTTGCCACGTTCTTTGCGATCGCACCGAAGCCGAAGATACCCAGTGTCTTGAAGCATACGTCCACACCGATGGCCGGTTTCCACTCCCCGTTTCTGACACGGTTGTTGGCAATCACGATATTTCTCGTCACAGCCAGCATGAGGCCGATGGCCAGGTCAGCAACCGCATTGGAGTTGGTTCCCGGTACGTTGCACACGGTAATCCCGCATTCTTTTGCTTTTTCCAGCGGGATGTTGTCAAGACCTGCACCATGCTTGCAGATGATCTGCAGGTGGTCACATTTTTCCATCACTTCTTCCGGGAAAGGATGTGCACCGATCACCAGTGCATCATACTCCGGAATGATTCTGTTGAACTCGTCCTGATCGAAATCGGTTCCCTTGAAGGTGATCTCGAATCCGGCATCCTCTAACACTTTCTTCGGTTCGTCACTGATCTTACCAAAAGATCTGGATGTAATTAAAACTTTCTTACTCATTTTCTTCTCCTTTTAAACCCACAATCTTCCGGAGGCCTTCTACGGCATAGCTCTTTGTCGCAGAGATCGGCATCCAGACAATGTTTTTGATATAAGGACTTCCTTCAAAAATAATGGAGAACAGTCTGTACATAAATTCATCAGATACGATAACCAGCGTATCGCAGCCTTTCCAGAAATGCTCACAGTAGTATTCCAGTGACTTGCGCACGCCGCCGTTGACAACGCCTTCTCCATAGGAGAAACGCTGCAGCGGGGTTCCGCTTTCCATGATCCGCATGGCGTGGCAGATATACAGGGAACGGTTGAAGCCCAGCCGGTCCAGATTCTCCAGCGCCTTGTGGATCATGTCCGGATCCAGGTCATCCGCGGTCGCTTCCACGCCAAGTATCGGTGACATAATGGTCTCCTTTTTCAGCGCATAGAAAAGCTCGCCGGTAAAGTTGGAAATGATGTCGCTCACCACGTCGTCCTTGACATAGGTCACATGGGTGTGGGAGCCGGGCATCATCAGTGCCGCATGAGTGATGCCTTTGCTGCGCAGCTCATCCAGCGTACCGATGATCTCTATCTCCTCGCCTCGCATGTTTCCAACGAAGGAGAAATCGTCATTTACCGTCTTCAGTCCCGGAACCAGATAAATATTTCTGTGGAACAGGGTGTCCTCGTAATGGCAGTAAACGCTGTCCGCAAACTCCTGGACAGACAGCGGCACCTTCAGATGGGGCACCTCTTTCATGCCATAAGGGGAGGTGATCATGCCGGACATGTAGATGCTTGTCACATCCTCCTCCGTCAGATGTTTTTCCTGTAAAAGCTTCGTATAAAGCTCGTACAGTCCCTCGATGAGCACGCGGTTGCTTCCCTCGATGGAGGAATTTCTGGATCCCACGTTCTTCTTGTCCACATATAAAACCTGAAAATCCTTGTCCAGCAGATAGATTCTGCTGTTAGATGTCCCCGAATCAAAATATACGATATACTTGCCCATCATACACTCCTATGATCGAATTAGCAGTTGCTCAGTGCTTCCATGTACTCTTTTGCAACAGCTGTGATCTCGTCAAATCTTCCCTCGTTTACAAGCTTAGCGCTTACCAGGTTGCCACCGCAGCCTACGCCTACGCAGCCAGCCTTGATGAACTCAGCACAGTTCTGAGGATTTACAGAACCTACTGCGGTTACCGGGATATGTTTCAGAGGAGCCTTTAATGCTTTGATGTATGCTGCACCCAGAACGCCTGCCGGGAACAGTTTTACGATATCAGCACCGCACTTGTAAGCAAATGCAGCCTCGGTAGGTGTCATAGCACCAGGGATGGATACCTTGCCCAGTTTCTTTGTCTCTTTGATAACTTCTTCATCTGTATTAGGAGAAATGATGTACTCAGCACCAGCCTCTACTGCCTGATGTACCTGCTCAACCGTCATAACGGTTCCTGCGCCAACGCAAACCTTGTCACCAAACTCTTTTGTGATGGTGGAGATTGCTTTCAGCGTATCCTTCTTAGCCTCCTCGCTGGACTGATCGAAGGTTACCTCTACGCAGTATACGCCGCCCTTGAGCATAGCGTTTACCAGATCAACGATCTTCTCGCTCGGAATACCTCTTACGATAGCAATGATTTTTCCATCCAGAATTTTGTTTAAAACAGCCTGTGACATAATAAATTTCCCCTTTCTTCTTCCTCGTTGTTGTTATTGTGTATCATACTTTATAAAATATTTTATCATAGATAAAATATTTTATTCGTTAAAATCATATACCAGTTGTCAGATAAAGTCAACCGGTTACAGAACATTCTTATAATCGTTCAGATGCGCCATTCGCAGAACCGCGCTCACGCGCTGTCCGCATCACGTATAACTGAACGGTTACCGGATGTTTCCATCCTTATCAAAGCCCCAGTCTTCGGGTGCGGATAGCACTTCCACATGCTCGTTCTGCTTTGCCTCTTCCAGCATGGCCTCGGAGATGTAGATTTCCTCCAGGTTCATGGTGTCCTGGATATGCACAATTCTCGGATGCTCTCTGTCAATGTAATTACAGGTGCGCAGTGCGATCTGGATACAGCTCTCATCACTGTGGGTGAACAGCGGAATCTTCGGGGTACACAGTACGGTGGAGGTAACCACGTTGGGGTAGGTACAGTCTACATCGACTTTATCTACCGCACGCTTGGTGGTTACATCTGCCAGTCCCAGGCCATTGCAGTTGCCGTGGGTCTCTTCCGTCAGATCCAGCACGGCAATGTGCTGTACTTGGATATCCCCCTTCATATGGGGAACTGCGTAACGTCCGGTAATATTGGGATCCATACCGTCTCCACTGATGTCTTTGCCGATCTGATCCACTACAAGAACATCTATATTGTCAAAATAGATTTTGCCCAGACGTTCTTTGGTTCTCCGCAGGAAGTCAGGCTCTTTGTCCAGAATCTCTTCAACGAGCATGCTCTCGATGAGACAGGTCTGGTCAAAAGCATTCTCGCCCAGTGCAAGTCCGGCCAGTACCTTCGTATTATCGAAAATCTTCTTGGCAATGATCGGAAGCATTTTACCAAGCTCATAGAAACCGTCCCTGTGTACGGCTTCTGCCCCCTTCTGCTTGCCCATACCGATGACTGCCATCTTACACACACCGCTCTCGTAAGGGCCGCGGAATGCAGTGTGCGCCTTGACACGGCCGCACAGGATGATGCCGTCTGCCGCATATGCATATTTGTCCACATAGACCGGCTGTCCATTGTCCAGTCTGCCGATTTCCACCGTATCCATGGAGGACTTGATGGGGCAGCCCAGGAAATCTTCGGTTACACCATAGCCGGTGAGGATCTCCACCTGTCCTTCTGCGGTTGCACCGCCATGGCTTCCCATGGCCGGGAATACGAAGGGTTCTGCACCACAATCTTTAACAAAATCGACGATTGCTTTTGTAATGATCGCAATATTTGCCACACCGCGGCTGCCGCAGGTGATGGCAATATGCATTCCAGGACGGATCCGCTCCCGCAGTTCCGGTCGATCCAGTTCCTTATATACGATACTGGGAATCTCTTCCACTGTATAATGACTGTGGTCAAGCAGCTGTTTAATCTTTACCATTTTCGGAAGGGGCTGTGTGGCTGCCAGGCTGGATACCACATTTCCCTCTTTTTTTGTCTCTAAAGCCATGTTCATTTCTCCTGTCTGTTTATAGAATTACTCCGTTTTTAAAAATCATAATTTCCTTGTAACCGGATTTTTCACTCTTTGTCCGGACTTTGCCGGAAGCCACGTCAATGACCAGCTTCCACAGCTCCTCCGATGCCTGGTCGAAAGAATGCTCCTCCAGCACGATACCCGCATTAAAATCGATCCAGGCATTTTTTCTCTCATACAGGGAAGTGTTGGATGCCAGCTTAATGGTGGGAATGGCGGTTCCCAGCGGATTGCCGCGGCCCGTTGTAAAGAGCAGCAGCTGTACCCCGGAAGCCAGCAGGTCTGTAATGGACACACTGTCATTGCCCGGCCCGGTCATCAGGTTCAGCCCCGGCTTCACACACTGCTCTCCAAATTCCAGTGTATCCGTCACAGTGGCATGGCCGCCCTTCTGGATACAGCCCAGAGACTTTTCTTCCAGCGTGGTGATGCCACCCCGTTTGTTGCCCGGAGAAGGATTCTCGTAGATCGGCTGGTTATAGTCCATATAATACTGTTTAAAGCCATTGATCATAGCTACGACTTTTCCAAAGGTTTCTTCGGAATCTGCCCGGTTCATGAGCTGGGTCTCCGCGCCAAACATCTCCGGCACCTCCGTCAGCACTGCACTGCCGCCCAGATCTGTCACCTTCTCGGCGATGGTACCGCACAGCGGATTGGCGGTAATACCGGAAAAAGCATCAGAACCGCCACACTTGAAACCGATTTTCAGCTTACTCACCGGCAGCTCCTGACGGACATCCTTCGCTGTCTCCTCTGCAATCTCACCTACCAGCTTCAGCGCTTCCTCCACCTCATCTCCCTCTACGTTCTGGGTGATCAGACATTTGATCCGGCTCCTGTCATAGTCGCCCAGTACCGGAAGGAAATGATCGAAGTCGTTATTCTCGCAGCCCAAGCTCACCAGCAGCACACCGCCGGCATTGGGATGATGGACGATGGCGGACAATAGCTTCTGGGTCGTGTCAAAATCGTCCCCCAGCTGAGAACAGCCCGCATTGTGAGGATACGCAAAAATACCGTCACACTTGTCTCCATAAAGAGTTCTCGCCTGCTCTGCAATGATGTTGACCGTGGTGTTGACGCAGGATACCGTCGGGATGATCCAGATCTCATTGCGGATAGCTGCCCGACCGTCTGCACGCAGGTAGCCCATAAATGTATCAGGCAAAATACCGGTGCATTTCTGTCTGGGGGACACCGGCTCATAAGTATAGTCCAGTACACCCTCCAGATTGGTCGCCATATTGTGACTGTGCAGCCAGCTGCCGGCCGGGACATCGGTGGTCGTATGCCCGATGGGACATCCATACTTTACAACCATCTCTCCGTTTTTCCGGTCTTCCAGTGCCATTTTGTGGCCAAAAGGAATATCCCCGGCCACTGTGTATTCTTTTCCATCCACCGTCACATGGCTGCCGGCCGGAACGTCTTCCAGCGCCACAGCCACATTATCGTTCTGATGGATGCGAATAAATCTCTTATCCACAGTTATCGATCCTCCTGCCTCTTACCATTCTGCCACAGACCCGTCTTTATGCCGCCATACCGGATTCTTCCAGCTGTGGGGATGCTGATTCTCCTCCAGCACCAGTTCTTTGTTGACTGTCACACCAAGGCCCGGCTTCTTCGGCAGATTCACATGGCCGTCCACGAAAGCCAGATCCTCCGGATTCAGGATGTAATCCAGCGGTCCGTGATATTCATTATAATGAATCCCCATGCTCTGCTCCTGGATGAACGCATTGTAGCTCACAGCATCTACCTGCAGGCAGGATACAAGGGCGATCGGCCCCAACGGACAATGCGGAGCCAGTGCCACATCATAAGCTTCTGCCATGGCCGCAATCTTGCGTACCTCTGTAATACCGCCTGCATGAGACAGATCCGGCTGAATAATCGATACGCCACCGGCCTCCAGAAGACGGCGGAAATCATATTTGGAGAACAGACGCTCACCGGTTGCAATGGGAATGTTGCAGCTGTGGGCAATCTCCTTGAATTCATCCATATGCTCACACAGCACAGGCTCCTCAATGAACATGGGTTCAAACTCTTCCAGCTTCTTGGCCAGGATCTTTGCCATCGGTTTGTGTACACGGCCATGGAAATCCACTGCAATGCCGAAGTTCCTGCCGCATGCCTCCCGGATAGACGCCACACGCTCCAGTACCTCGTCCAGCTTCTCATAGCTGTCCACGATCTGCAGTTCCTCTGTGGCATTCATTTTGATAGCCGTAAATCCGGCATCCTGTTTTTCTTTTGCAGCCCGTGCCACATCACTGGGGCGGTCACCGCCGATCCAGGAGTACACGCGCATCTTATCCCGCAGATTGCCGCCCAGCAGATCATAAACCGGTGCGTTATAATATTTCCCCTTAATGTCCCACAGTGCCTGATCAATGCCGGCAATGGCGCTCATAAGGATCGGGCCGCCGCGGTAGAAGCCTGCCCGGTAAAGAACCGTCCAGATGTCCTCGATCCGCATGGGATCTGCGCCGATGAGGTACGGCTTCATTTCCTCCACACAGGCCTGCACCGTCGCTGCTTTTCCTTCGACCACAGGCTCGCCCCAGCCGGTGATCCCCTCGTCGGTCTCAATCTCCACAAAGCCCCAGCGAGGTCTTACAAGGTACGTGTTCACATTCGTAATCTTCATTTTCTCTTCCCCTTTTATATTTATGGTTAATTTATGGTTATTGCAAGTGAAATCATGTTGCGCAATGTCTTCACGCCGCTTCGGCCGAAGACAGATATATGCCCCTGGCACACAGAGACAGCCTCTCTGGCATCATATCTGTACGATCATGATCCAAAGTGGCAGCGTGATCACCATGGCCACCAGCGTCTGCACCATGGCCTTCGCCGCATAATCCGGTTCACAGTGGAAATCCGTCGCCACGATACTGGTCATCGTCCCTGTCGGAAGCGCCGATATGATCGTACAGGAATTCAGCAGCAGACCGGTAAATCCCAGTATCCGCATGACACCATATACAATGGCCGGTACGAGGAGCATCCGGATAAAAGTGATGATATACAGCTGTTTGTTCTTTACAATATCCAGCAGATCTGCATCCGCCAGATTACAACCGGTGATCAGCATGGACAGTGGAAAGGTCATGGAACCGATAGCCGTAAATGTGCCTGCAAAAGGCTCCGGAATCTTAACCTGGGCAAAATACATGACAATGGCCAGCACAGAACAGATGGCCACTTTATTCGTAAAAATGGACTTGATGTTCATCTTCCCGGTGCCGTCCAGGTAAGCAAATCCCCAGGTATAAAAAAGGATGTTATACACCATGCTGTACATGATGGCACACAGAAGGCCCACATCACCAAACAGCTCCTGACAGATCGGATATCCCATAAACGTCACGTTGCAGAACATGGCAGACATGACGAAAATCCGCTGCCGTTCTCCGGGCAGTCCCAGCCTCTTTGCCAGAATTGCCGCCAACGGGATCCCGACCGCATAGGTTACAATTGCCACGATTCCCGTGATACCGATGGCCCGGGCCGCATCCAGTGAAAATGTATTCTGTGAGGACATGATGATCATGAAAAAGACAACTATTTTCATCAGAACAGTAGTCATACTCTTCTGATCCTGGCTGCTTAAAACACCTTTTTTCTTCATAACAAATCCCACAGCCAGCAAAAATACGATCTTGAAAATCAACCCAAATACAATCGCGATCATAGTTTCATACCGTTCCCCTCCAACGTTATTTTGAAAAAGCTGCCGTGTTGCCACAGCAGCTTTTTGATCTTGAATTTATAACATGCCCGACAGACGCGGAAGGAACTCGGAAATTGCCGGAATGAATGTGATTGCCAGCAGGCATACAATCATTGCAATGATGAACCGTATAATACCCTGGCACACAACTTCCAGCTTCACATCTCCGATTCGTGCTGCCACAAACAAATTGATACCCAACGGAGGTGTGATGAATCCAATTGCAAGGTTCACAACCATGATAATACCGAAATGGATCGGACTCAGTCCCAGTGATGTTGCCACCGGCAGAAGGATGGGAGAAAGCACCATCATGGCCGGTGTGGTGTCCATGAAGCAGCCTACGATCAGCAACAGGATGTTGATCAGGATCAGGATGACCACCTTATTCGTAGAGAAATTCAGGATCGCCTGTGTGATCATAGCAGGAATCTGCTGAATAGTCAGTACACGGGTGAACGCGGTTGCACATCCGATGATGACCATTGTTGTTCCGTTGGTGGAGCAGGCAGCGGCAATGGTTTTATAGATGTTGCCGAAGTTCAGCTCTCTGAAAATGAATACACCACAAATGAAAGCGTATACTGCAGCGACAGCAGCAGCTTCCGTAGGTGTGAAAATACCGCCGTAGATACCGCCCAGGATGATAACAGGCTCGATCAGGGCAAACTTGGAATCCCAAACGACTTTCATCTTCTCTTTGAAGGTGTATTTGCGGTCATCGCCCTTCCATCCCTGTTTCTTGCAGTAGAAGTAGCAAACTAAGCAAAGGACAATACCGATGATGATGCCAGGTGCGAAGCCGGCCAGGAACATAGCTGAAATAGATGTACTGGTGGATACACCGTAGATAACCATCGGGATACTCGGCGGGATAATAACACCGATACAGCCCGCACATGCCACACACGCCAGGGAGAAGCTCTTGCTGTATCCCTTCTCCAGCATAGAAGGAATAACCATGGTTCCGACTGCTGCAACAGTTGCCGGGCCGGAACCGGATACAGCTGCGAAGAACATACAAACAACAACGGTTACGATAGCAAGTCCGCCGGTGATTCTTCCAAAGAAAGCACTGCAGACATTTAAAATTCTCTTGGAAACACCGCCGGCAGCCATGAGCTCACCGGCAAGGATGAACAGAGGGATCGCCATGATCGGGAAAGAATCCGATCCGGAAATCAGCTGCTGAACAATAAAGGAATCTGAAAGTCTCGGATTGAGCAATACAGATGTCCAAGAAGAAAGTCCGATCGCAATACCTACAGGTACGTTCAGGACAAGGAATACTATCAAGCTAACAAATAATACTGTTGTAATCATCCGTCATACTCCTCTCCGTTTTTGATACATTTGATTCTGTAGATGATGGTCTGTACCTCGCGGAATGCAGCAAGACCAAAACCTACCACTGTAGCAGAATATACATACTGGAACGGAATCCCCAGTGCAGAAGAAGCCTTTCCGACTGCTGCCTGAGCCACACAGTAGTTAAATCCGGTTACCACAATATAGAGTGCAAATAAGAAGAAGAAAATATCACCGATAATTACCACATATTTCTGGGTCTTCTTCGGGAACAGATGCAGTGCCGCATCAATTTTGATATGCTTTCTCAGCTTACATCCATAGCTGATGCCAAGATAGATCAGCCAGATGAACACATATCTTGCCAGTTCCTCAGACCAGCTTAAAGAGTTATGGAACACATATCTCATAACAACCTGTACAAATACAAGAATCGTCATGACACTCATCAGGATAACACACAGAAACACTTCCAGATTGTCATCCAGCCATTTCAATGCTTTTTTCAACTTTGTAACCTCCTTATACCCGTCGAAAAATACGCCCCCCGAGAAAGTCCGACGGTCTTGCATGATCCGGGCCGCCACACAGCAGTTCCCCATTATGCGGCGGCCCGTATTTTCACAGATTATGAAACTAAAAACGCTTTACAATTACTTTCTGTAAGCCTCAAGCTCCTCAACCATCTTGTCAGCCAGATCCGGGTTGTCCATCTGCTCTTTTGCCAGAGACAGGCCATCACCGCTATCTGCAGCAGCCTTGAACTCAAGCTTTGCAGCCTCATCAAGAGTGGTTACTGTACAGCCTGCAGCTTCCATTGTCTCAATGGACTCTTCCTCATATTTATTGGACTGCTCATACTGGTATGTAGTTGCCTCTGCCATAGCCTTTTCAATTGCAGCCTGCTGATCAGCACTCAGGGAGTTATATTTGTCAGCATTCATCACTACATAGTAAGGAGTATAAACATGCTCTGTCAGTGTACAGTACTTCTCAACTTCCTCGAAGCCGTTACCGGTGATGATACCCAGCGGGTTCTCCTCACCATCTACAGTACCCTGCTGCATAGCAGTGTATAACTCGGAGAATGCCATGGGAGTCGGGTTAGCACCCATTGCCTTCCAAGCTGCCAGGTGGATGGAGTTCTCCATGGTTCTCAGCTTCAGGCCCTTCAGGTCTGCCACAGTATTTACCGGTGTGTTGTTGGTCGTTACATTACGGAAGCCGTTCTCCCACATTGCCAGGCCTTTCAGACCGAACTGATCGAAGCCTTCCAGGATCTTCTGTCCGGCTTCTCCGCCGAATCCCACATCGTATACTTCCTGTTTGCTCAGGAACATGTAGTACACATCATACAGATACAGGTCATGGTAGCTTGCTGCCACAGAAGAAGTGGAACCGATGGAGATATCGCACTCACCGTTCTGGGTCATCTCAAATCTCTGCTCATCATTGCCGAGCTGGTTATCCGGGAAATCAGCGATGGTGATCGTTCCGTTGGAATACTCATTCACCTTCTCACCGAAGTAGGTAACTGCATCCTTCGCACTGGAAGATGTTACACCGCCGACAACGAGTTCAACCGCCTCGCCGTCTCCTGTTGCTGCGCTGCTGTCTGCGCTGTCTGCGCTGTCTGCCTTGTCCTCTGTTGCTGCGCTGGAATCTGCTGCCTTGTCAGAAGATCCGCCGCAGGCGGTCATGGATGCAACCATGGCTGCTGCCATCAATACTGCTAATGCTTTCTTTTTCATAAGAGTTATCTCTCCCTCCTGATTTTTTCCGGTACATTACATGTACCTCTATCATTATATAACAAATCGACTTCTTCGTCAATAATGACCATTATTTTTCGGTTAGTTTCCTGTTATTTAGTTGTTTTTACTTATTTTATTTGCCCAGATAGCCGCCATCGCAAGGAATGCAGGCACCTGCCATATAATCGGATGCATCGGAAGCCAGGAAAATGGTCAGACCCTTCAGGTCATCTGCCGTTCCCCATCTGTGTGCAGGAATACGGGCCAGAATATCCTTGTTTCTGTTCGGGTCATTGATCAGAGCGGTGTTCAGCTCGGTAGCCATATAGCCCGGAGCGATCGCATTCACATTGATGCCCTTCTCTGTCCACTCGTTGGAAAGCGCCTTGGTCAGCTGGGCCACGCCGCCCTTGCTGGCTGCATAAGCAGGCACTGTCCATCCGCCGAAGTAGCTGAGCATGGATGCCACATTGATGATCTTTCCTTTGGAGTTCTGCGCGATCATCTGATTTGCTGCCAGCTGGCACATCTCAAAGGTAGCAGTCAGATTTACTTCAAGCACATCATCCCAGTCACTGAGCGGGAACTCGGTGCAGAAATGCCTTCTCTGTACGCCTGCGCAGTTTACAAGAATGTCCAGATGTCCGCCAAGTGCCTCTACACATGCTGCGAATCCACTCTTCACTTCCTCACGGTTGCCCAGATCGATCTTCACACCCTTACACGGAAATCCTTTGTCGACAAATGCAGCTGCCACTTCCTGTACTTTGTCGCTGGAACCCACGATCACAACCTCAGCGCCGGCCTCCATCAGGCCTTCTGCCATACCATAGCCCAGACCTCTTGTTCCGCCTGTGACGATGGCTTTTCTTCCGGTCAAATCAAAAAGCTTCATTGTTCATTCTCCTTCTATATATTATATATGATACCCACGGATTGTTCCGAGCTTCGCATTCTCACAATCCTACGCATTACTTACTTCGTACAGTCAACAACAACCTTACAGGTGCCGCAGTCAGGATCCGCAATCATATCAAACACCTTCGGAGACTCGCTTAACGGAACCACATGTGAAACCACCTTCTCCAGCTGCTCCTGGATATCCTCGGTAAAGCGGATTGCCTGCCCGAATTCTTCCTGTGTATATACACGGGTACCGATCAGCAGCTGTTCTTTGAAGTTCAGCTGTCTCAAATCCACCTCATGCGGTTTCTTATGAACAGCAGTCATACAGATTCTTCCTCTTACTCTGGTGATCTCTGTCATCTCGATGGCTGCGGACGGAGATCCGCTGCACTCGAACAGGACATCACATCCCTCACCGTCAGTTCCTTCCAGAACGATATCCTTCAGGCTCTCCTTGTTCGGGTTGACGGGAATCATTCCAAGCTCTTTGGCCAGTGCCAGACGTTTCTCAAAAATATCGGAAATATATACCTTCTCAGCGCCGCAGGCCAGAAGTGCAATACCGGTCAGGATGCCAATGGGGCCTGCACCGATGACTACTGCTGTCTCTCTTGCCTGGAAATCTACCATATGAAGTGCATGTACGATAACTGCCAGCGGCTCTACGGTAACAGCAGCCTTATCACTGACACCTTCAGGAACCTTGAACATTACATCTTCCTTCACATACATGGTCTCGCACATACCGCCGTCTGTATCAATACCGATCAGTCCCAGGGTGTTGCAGACATGCTTATTGCCTTCCCGGCATGCACGGCAGTGTCCGCAGCTCAGAAGCGGGTAAGTAACCACACGGTCACCCTTCTTGAATTTCTTTCCATCCTCTTCCACAACGCCAAGGAACTCATGGCCGAAAATCAGCGGAGCCTTTGCTCTCGGATGAGTACCAAGGAAAATGCCGATGTCAGAACCACAAACACCGCAGTACTTTACTGCGATCTTCACTGCTCCTTCTACTGCTTGCGGCTCTGCCACCTCACGAACTTCTGCCTGTTTCGGCCCTGCGTAGATTAATGCTTTCATTGAAAATTCTCCTCTCCTTCTGTTTTTTACAACAATATATCATTCATTTTACTTTTTTAAGAAAAATTTACCGTTCCTGATCTGCGCTATCATTAACGCTTGGACTATTTCAACAATCAAATCTCTCATTTCGGTTTTATAATACTACATTTGCCCAATAAAGTAAAGAGGGAAAACATTATTTTAACGCAAAATAATCTTTTATTTTTAGGAAAAAATTTTTTATAACTATAAGAAAAGACAGGACATCCGACAAAGCTTTTCTGTCAGATACCTGCCTTTTCTCTTTCCATATTATTATTTCAAATACCTGCTGTTATTTTACCTCAAATTTACAGCTTCCCTTGGTCAGCACATCCACTGCGTTCTGTGCTGCCATGAGGCTCATCTTGCTGCTGGCCTCTTTCGTTGCTGCGCCTGCATGGGGTGTCAGGATGCAGTTGGAAAGGCTGCACAGACGGCTGTCGTACGGGGGCTCGTCCACGGTAGCGTCCAGACCTGCTGCGCGGATCTCTCCTGCAACCAGCGCCTCGTAAAGCGCATCCTCATCCACGATACCGCCTCTTGCGGTGTTGACGAGAATGGCCTCGTTCTTCATGGCCTTGAACTGCGCGGTGCTGAACATGTGCTTGGTCTCCGGAGTCAGCGGAGAATGGATGGTGATGAAATCGGACTCCTTGATCAGGGTGTCCAGATCTACATACTCTGCGCCGCACTCTTTCTTGAATGCCTCGTCCTGATACTGGTCGTAGCACAGGATCCGCATGTTGAAGCCGGTGCAGCGTTTTGCAACACCTTTCCCGATCCGGCCTGCGCCTACTACACCAAGAGTCTTCTCCCACATTTCCAGTCCCTGGGGACGAACCTGGTTCTTTGCCTTGATGCCGTTGTCCATGGTGGTCACGTTTCTTGCGCAGTCCAGCATGAGTGCCATTGCCATATCTGCCACGGAATCTCCGTTGGCGCCGGGGGTGATGGTCACTGCCACGTTGTGTGCAGCTGCTGCCTTCACATCTACCTTGTCATAGCCCACGCCATAACGGGAGATGACTTTCAGCTTGCTGCCGCAGGCGATGAGCGCCTCATCGTAGTCCTCCAGGCCAGCGATGACAGCATCTGCCTCGGGCAGTTCCTTCTTTAACTGCTCCGGGATCGGGCCGTCAGCAGCTACCAGTTTCTTTACTTCACAGTCGTTTGCTTCCAGCAGCTCCAGAGCTTTGCTGTCAGCAGTTCCAAATGATCTGGCGGTAACCAGAACTTTATATTTTGCCATTTTGCGATCTCCTTTACTCCTACTCCCACTCGGTGTGGAAGTGTCCTTCCCGGTCGGTTCTCTCATAGGTATGCGCACCGAAGCAGTCTCTCAGCGCCTGCACGAAGTTCACCGGCATCTGCTCACTGCGGTAGTAATCATAGTAATGAAGCGCAGAAGCAAGTGCGGGAACGGCAATCGCCGCATTCTCCGCTTTGGTGACAGTCTCCCGCAGGGCGGGCTCCAGATCGCCGATATAAGAGAAGGTGTCTGTCAGAATGAGATTTTTCTCATTTTCTTTCAGGGAATCTTTTACTTCTGTCAGCAGTTCGCTGCGGATGATGCATCCGGCTCTCCATACGCCGATCAGATCTGCCAGGTCGATGTCCCAGCCATTCTCATCAGATGCCTTTGCGATCAGCGCCATGCCCTGGGCATAGCTCACAATGAGGAAAAGAAGCGGCGCGTCCCCCAGCTTCTTCGCGCAATTATCCATGACACCGGGAACCGCCGTTGCAGAAAGCTTCTGATAGCCTTCTTTGCGGACTTCCTTATCAGAAGAAAAGTTTCTTGCAAATACTGCCTCAAAAATGGTGGGAATGTATACGCCGCGGGCAATGGATTCCTCCAGGGTCCACCGGCCGGTTCCCTTCTGGGCAGCCACATCCAGAATTTTCTCCACAAGAGGGGTGCCGTCCTCGTCCATTTTTTCCAGGACGCTGACGCTGATGTCGATCAGATAGGAATTGAGGCGGCTGCTCTTCCACTCCCGGAAGATGTCCGTGATCTGTTCATGGGTCAGATGTAACCCGTGCTTCATCACATAGTACGTCTCCGCGATGAGCTGCAGCACCGCATACTCAATGCCGTTGTGCACCATTTTCACATAATGGCCCGCACCCTCTCTGGAAATATACGTACAGCAGGAATCCTCCCCGCAGTGTGCGGCGATGGTCTGCAGGATGTGCCGGGATGCCTCCCAGCCCTTCCGGCTTCCGCCAGCCATCATGCTGGGGCCGTAAAGCGCACCCTTCTCGCCGCCGGACACGCCGACGCCAAGATAACAGATGCCTTTGCTCTCCAGATCCTCATACCGGCGGGCAGTATCCTTGAAGTAGGAATTACCGCCGTCAATGAGCACATCGCCCTGCTCCAGAAACGGAAGCAGCTCGGCGATGACGCTGTCCACTGCCGGGCCTGCTGTCACCATCATAAAGATGATCCGCGGTGTTTTCAGGCTGGCAACCATCTCCCGGACGTCAGCGCACACTGCGTAATTGTCTTCCTTGCCCGGCACCGCAAAACGCTCTCGCTCTGCATCACTTTTGCTGTAAGCCGCTACCCGGAAATCATGATGGATCATGTTTTTCGCCAGGCTGCTTCCCATTACACCAAGACCATACAACGCAATATCACAATTTTTCATGCCGTGCCTCCAACCGATTATTCTCTTACAAGAGCAACTGCCTCTGCGGTCAGTTTCTCGATCTCGTCAAATTTGCCTTCTTTGATCAGGCTCTCTTTTACCATCCAGCTGCCGCCGCAAGCGATGATCTTCGGGCTTGCCAGATACTCCTTTACGTTACCTGCATTCACACCGCCGGTGGGCATGAACCGTAAGGACGGGAACGGGCCGGAAAGTGCCTTAATGGTAGCCAGTCCACCGTACTGGGATGCCGGGAAGAATTTTACAACCGGAAGGTTGTACTCCATTACCATCATGATCTCGGTAGGGGTGCATACGCCCGGGAATACCGGAATGTTGTTCTCTACTGCGAACTCGGTAACTGCTTTGGAGAATCCAGGAGTAACGATGAACTTTGCTCCGGCCTCTTTTGCCTTCTTTGCCTGCTCCAGGTTAGTTACAGTACCTGCGCCGACGAGCATCTCAGGGCATGCCTCGGAGATTGCCTTGATGGAATCTGCAGCAGCTGCTGTACGGAAGGTTACCTCAGCAACCGGAAGTCCGCCTGCGATCAGTGCTTTTGCCAGCGGCACTGCATCCTTTGCATCCTGAAGTACAACAACAGGAACCAGTTTCAGCTCTTCGATTTTCTTGTTTACATCCATTTTTCTCTTCCTCCATTTGATTTTTTATTGGTTTATATTAATT
>JAGTTR010000011.1 GCA_018223385.1 Oscillospiraceae bacterium Marseille-Q3528 | reverse complement strand
GATTTATACATTTTTTATAAATATATGCACAGTTCATTCACATCATTCACAAAACCGCGTCTGCGATGCTTTCCGCTACTGCGCAGCTCATTTTTGCTCATAAGAAGGCGCTCCCTACAAAGATTTTCACAGACAGATTTTCATGCGAACCTGAAATCTGCCTGCATAAATCTTTGTGTGAACTGTGATGTATAAAAATGCTTGATTTTTGTATAAAATGTGTTTATAATAAGAGGAACAGGATCCGGCGGGGGACGCCGGTTGAGAGAGGAGAGGTATATATGAAAAAGAAAGTAGTGGCACTGATGATGGCCTGCGCAGTTGCTGTATCTATGGCAGCCTGCGGACAGAAGGCAGCAGAGGATACAACTGCTGCAGAAGAGAAAGCAGATGAAACAGCGGATGCGACAGAGGAGACCGCCGATGACGCGGCAGCAGGCGGCACCCTGGTGATGGCAACCAATGCAGAGTTTCCGCCTTATGAATATCACGACGGCGGCGAGATCGTTGGTATCGATGCAGATATCGCAGCTGCCATCGCAGAGCAGTTAGGCATGGAGCTGAAGATTGAGGACATGGCATTTGATTCTATTATCATGGCAGTGAATTCCGGCAAAGCGGATGTGGGAATTGCGGGCATGACTGTGACAGAGGATCGTCTGGAGAATGTAAATTTCTCTGATCCCTATGCAACTTCCTCCCAGGTGATCATTGTTACCGGGGACAGCGAGATTGGTTCCAGTGATGATCTGTCCGGCAAGAAGATCGGTGTACAGCTGGGCACCACAGGCGACATCCTGGCAGACGATGTGGAAGGCGCAACCGTAGAGCGTTATAACAAGGGGTTTGAAGCTGTTCAGGCACTTTCCCAGGGAAAGATCGATGCGGTGATCATTGACCGTCAGCCGGCACAGGTGTTTGTGGATGAGAACGAGGGACTGAAGATCCTGGATGAGGCATTTGCAGAGGAAGAGTATGCCATTGCCATTGCCAAGGACAATACAGAGCTGCTTGACAAGGTGAACGCAGCGCTTGGTGAGTTGAAGGAATCCGGCAAGCTGGATGAGATCATCGGAAAGTATATCAGCGCAGAATAATCCATCGAAAAAGATATGCAGCCGACCCTCCACGCGTGACATCTGCATGTATGGCGCGTCCGGAGACGTCGGCTGTTCTGCTGTGTGGGAAAAAAGTATGTGTATGAAGATACAGGCATTTTTGCATGCAGCAGAGCAGCCGGGAGAAGACAGGAGAGAAAAAATAAGGGAGATGAGGGAATGGAAGCTTTTCAGAATGCGTTTTATAAAAATTTCATCAAAGATGACCGGTGGAAGTATATCACCAACGGTCTTGGGGTGACCCTGAAGGTAACTTTCTTTGCGGTACTGATCGGTATTGTGCTGGGATTTCTGGTGGGGATCATCCGCTCCACCCATGAGCGGACGGGGAAATTCAGGTTGCTGAATGCCATCTGTAAGGTGTATCTGACTGTGATCCGGGGAACACCGGTGTTGGTACAGCTGCTGATCATTTATTTCGTTATTTTTGCATCCTCAGATGTGAGCAAGGTATTTGCGGCGATCATGGCTTTTGGTATCAACTCGGGCGCTTATGTGGCGGAGATCTGCCGAAGCGGTATCATGTCCATTGACATCGGGCAGCTGGAGGCCGGGAGAAGTCTGGGCTTTTCCTATGGACGGACGATGTGGTACATCATTTTGCCCCAGGCGTTTAAGAATGTGCTGCCGGCACTGGGCAATGAGTTTATCGTGCTGTTGAAGGAGACGTCCGTGGCCGGATATATTGCCCTGGAGGATCTGACCAAGGGCGGCGATATCATCCGCAGCCGTACCTATGATGCGTTTTTCCCGCTGATGGCGGTTGCTGCCATTTATCTGATCATGGTGGTAGTATTCAGCCACTTTGTGACACTGCTGGAGAGGAGGCTGAAGAAGAGTGAGCGATAAGTATAACGGACCGCTGATCCAGGCGGTGGATGTGAAGAAGAATTTCGGAGAGCAGGAGGTGCTAAAGGGCATCAATCTGGAGATCAACGAGGGCGATGTGGTGGTGATCGTCGGCCCGTCCGGTTCCGGTAAAAGTACCTTTCTGCGCTGCCTGAACCTGCTGGAGGTTCCTACAGATGGACATATTTTATTTGAAGGAACGGATATTACCGACAAGAAAGTCAATATCGACCTGCACCGGCAGAAGGTGGGCATGGTGTTCCAGCATTTCAATCTGTTTCCGCATATGAACGTGATGAAAAATCTGACCCTGGGGCCCATCAAGCTGCAGGGCAGGAAGCCGGAGGAGGCAGAGAAGGAAGCCATGGAGCTTTTGAAGCTGGTAGGTCTTGCGGACCGGGCGGATGCATATCCCAACCAGCTGTCCGGTGGACAGAAGCAGCGAATCGCTATCGTCCGGGCGCTGTGCATGAAGCCGGAGGTGCTGTTGTTCGATGAGCCCACCTCGGCGCTGGATCCGGAGATGGTAGGCGAGGTGCTGAACGTGATGCGGGATCTGGCCAGAAGCGGCATGACGATGATCGTGGTCACCCATGAGATGGGATTTGCCAGAGAGGTGGCAAACCGGGTCGTATTCATGGACGAGGGAATTCTCATGGAAGAAAATACACCGGAAGAATTTTTCAGCCATCCGAAAAATGAGCGGCTGCAGTCGTTTTTAAGCAAGGTGTTATAATAACAAAAAAGTGGGGCGGGAATCGGTTGATTCCTGCCCCAATCTTATCTTTGGAAATGTGTGCAGTGATTAGCAAACAACAACGTTGACTGCCTGCATGCCCTTCTGACCCTCAGCGAGATCGAAGGTTACCTGCTGACCCTCTTCCAGAGTCTTGAATCCGTTGGCAACGATGCCGGAGAAGTGAACGAATACTTCCTGGCCGTTCTCGGAATCGGTGATGAAGCCATAGCCCTTAGTTGCGTTGAACCATTTTACTGTACCTTTATTCATGGTAAAGATACCTCCTTCATAAAAATAATACGTATTTCGAGTAGAACTGAAAAAGAAAAAACGCATATAAGTAGGTCACGAATTAATTACTGACTTACATAATATGCGCATCAAAATCAACTGCTAAAATACTAACCTAAAGATAGCATATGCAAAAGACAGCGTCAAGGACAAATGAAAATAATTTGTGAATTTTTAGATTTATCCATTGAAAGAACCCGGGGATAAAGTTATAATAATGAAGCGTACATAAAATTCAGAATGAAAAATAAAGGGTGGAATGCATGAAGAAAAGAATACGTCTGCTGGCAATGATCCTGGCAGCATCTATGATGGTACAGACACCGGTATACGCGTCCAGCGTCAAGGATCTGCAGAATCAGAAGAGTAAGACGCAGCAGGAACTGAATAAAGTCAATGAGAATATTTCCAATCTGCAGAAGAATTCCCAGCAGACCCAGAATGAGATCAATGAACTGGACTCCGAGCTGGTCTCCCTTCTGGCAGATCTGGACATTTTGGAACAGGATATTACGAATAAAGAAGCGGAGATCGAACAGGCACAGAAGGATTATGATGCGGCCAAGGCACAGGAGGACAAGCAGTACGAGGATATGAAGCTCCGGATCCAGTACATGTATGAGAAGGGCGAGACGAGTTACGTGGAGCTTCTGCTCCAGGCGCAGAGTATTGCCGACTGGATCAACAAGGCTGATTATGCCCAGCAGGTATACTCCTATGACCGGGATATGCTCATCAATTATCAGGCGATCCGACAGCAGGTGGCCGATCTGCAGGTACAGCTGGATGAGGATAAGGAGGAACTGCTGGAGATCGAAGCCAGCTACAAGGAGCAGCAGGCGTCCCTGGAGACGATGATTGCAGAGAAGAAGAAGAAGGTGGCCAATTTTGAGAGCCAGCTGGCCAATGCCAAGAAGGAAGCAGCCAATTTAAAGAAGAGGATCGAGACGCAGAACAGTGAGATCAAGAAGGCACAGGCGAAGGCATCTGCCTCCACCACCACGAAGAGCAGCTCTTCTTCGGGATCCTCCTCAGTCAGCATTGGCAGCGGCGGAGGCGGCAGCGCCACCGGAAACAGCATTGCCAGCTATGCCTGCCAGTTTGTGGGTAATCCATATGTACGGGGCGGTACCAGCCTGACCAACGGTGCGGACTGCTCCGGCTTTACCATGGCGGTATTTGCGCACTTTGGTATTTCCCTTCCGCATTTTTCTGGCGCGCAGGCTTCCGGCGGAAAGTCCGTGTCCTATGCGGATGCACAGCCCGGTGATATCATCTGTTATCCCGGCCATGTGGCCATCTATCTGGGCGGCGGACGGATCGTTCACGCCAGCACGCCCCAGACAGGGATCAAATACGGCAATGCGACCTACCGTACCATCACAGCCATTAAGCGATACTATTAAAACTTCTGACACGCCTCGAAATGAGCATAAAAGAAGAAAAGGCCCCGTTCATCAGGAACCTTTTCTTCTTTTTAAAATCAGGATGTTCTGTCTGTCGGAGCAAAGATCGCTTATCTGGTTTCTTTGCTGCTGTCCCGGGCAGCCAGCAGGATGTCCATGAGACTTTTGTCGGAGGGTGCTTCGGCACTCAGGAACCGGACCCCGTGGGCGGGGAAGATCTCCTCGATGTATTCGGCGCTCACAGAGGAACGGCGGCAGATGCGGGAGGCATCCTGGGCGATGACCGCCTCGATGAGACCGTTTTCCATATCGGCCATCAGCTCGTTGAAGGCCGGGCGGTCCATGGTGAGGCCGCTGACACCGCTGTCCACATAGAAGCGGGTGTTGGAAAGGCCGTTGTCGCTGGCAGCCTGCAGAAGCAGGGCTTTCTGTTCTTCGATGATCTCGGGCACATCGCCGTAGGCAAAACGGCAGTAGAGAGCTGTGATTTTATCCATGGGTTCATACCTCATTTCCTGTTGTATATTGCCGGAGGATTGTTTCGTGCCCGGCACTTTCACAATCCCGGCAATTATATATTAAGACAAAGCGTATACAGTTGGCAAGAGAAAGGATGAAATGCACTTATGCATGCGATATTCAGCTATACGACAGACCAGTGGCTGTTGTTTTTCTTTATTTACTGTTTTTTCGGATGGATTTTTGAGAGTACATATGTATCCCTGTGTAAGCACCGGTTTGTGAACCGCGGCTTCATGAGGGGGCCGTTCCTGCCGTTGTACGGGAGTGGTGCGATCCTTATGCTGTTCGTGTCTATTCCGGTGGAAAATCATCTGGTGCTTGTTTATCTGGCCGGCTGTATTGCGGCTACAGCGCTGGAATATGTCACCGGTGTGTGCATGGAGAAGCTGTTCAAGGTGCGTTACTGGGACTACAGCAAGCAGAAATTCAACTACAAAGGACAGATCTGCCTGTCCTCCACACTGGCCTGGGGCGGTCTGACCATTTTCCTTTTGAAGGTCATTCATCCGCCCATTGAACGGTTTGTTCTGGGGCTGAATGAACAGCTGGTGTCGGTGGTGACCCATGTGCTGACGGCACTGGTGGGCGTGGATATGGCACTTTCCTTCAAGGCAGCCCTGGATGTCCGGGATGTGCTGGTGAAGCTGACCGCATTGAAGGGCGATCTGGACAACCTGCAGAACCGGGCCAACGTGATCGTGGCCTTTGCCCAGGCGGATATGCTGGAGAAGAAGGAAGAACTGGAAAAACGGCTGGAAGAGCGTCTGGAAGGACCGCTGGCAAGACTGGAAAATACCGTCAGCCGTCTGGAGTCCCAGAAGGAAAAGCTGGGCGAGAAGCTGCCTGAATTCGAGGGCCTGAAAACAAAAGTGGCCGTAACCCGGGAGAAGCTGACCCAGGTGAAGAAAAACGGTCTGGATTTCTACGGCAGAAGCCTGTTGAAGAGCAGCCCGTCTGCCACCTCTGAGGAGTTTAAGGAAGCGCTGAAGATGCTGAAGGAAAGCCTGGAGGAACGGAAGCGCAAGGATCAAAAGGAATAACACTGCCGGAAAAGGTGGCAGCGGAAACCAATACATAGAATGAAGAAAATACTGACACAGGAAGAACCGGAAAAGGCTGTGCAGAAAAGAACAGGACGGAGAGAAGAAGCATGAACATCAACACGAAAAAAGCAAAAGGAAACGCGCTGCTGTTGCTGACAGCATTTATCTGGGGTATTGCATTTGTGGCCCAGAGTGCGGGCATGGATTATGTGGGGCCCTTTGCCTTTCTTTTTGCCAGAAGTGTCCTGGGCGGGTTGGTGCTTATCCCCTGCATCTTTCTGATGGACCACCTGACGCCGGAGGCGGAGCGGGAGAAAAAGCGGCAGATGCCGAAACGACCGCTGCTGATCGGCGGCGTGTGCTGTGGCTGCGTGCTGTTTCTGGCCAGCAGCCTGCAGCAGTACGGCATACAGTATACAACGGTGGGAAAAGCCGGATTTATCACGGCGCTGTATATCATCATCGTGCCCTTTCTGCGGATTTTTACGGGGCAGCGCATCCGGCGGAAGCTGTGGATCAGCGTGGCACTGGCCGTGGTGGGCATGTATTTTCTGTGCATCACCGAAGGTTTCTCCATCAGTGCCGGGGATTTTCTGGAGCTGCTGTGTGCAGTGGCCTTTGCCTGCCACATTCTCGTCATTGACCATTTTTCGCCCCAGGTGGACGGTGTGCGGATGTCCTGTATTCAGTTTTTTGTGTGCGCGGCGCTGGCGGGGGTGAGCATGCTGCTGGTGGAGCCGGTGTCTTTTTCGGCGATGACCCGGGCGTGGCTGCCCATCGTCTATGCGGGCGTGCTGTCCAGCGGTGCAGGGTATACGCTGCAGATCCTGGCCCAGAAGGACACCGACCCGGTGGTGGCGTCTCTTCTGATGAGTATGGAATCGGTGTTTGCCATGCTGGCGGGCTGGGTGCTGCTGGGGCAGGCGCTGTCGCCCCGGGAGATGTTGGGCTGCGGGCTGGTTTTTGCCGGGATCATCCTGGCGCAGCTGTAGAGCATGCGAAAAAGACGTGAAAACAGGATGGAAAGCCTGTGACAGATGAGATCCTGAGAACAGAAAGAACGTAAATGCATAAGAATAAAAGAGAACGATGGAAGATTCCCGATTGAGAAAATTCCATCGTTCTTTTTTATGATAAGAAAGTGTGTCCTATCCTATAGACGATATTATATTTGGCAGAAACGGCCAGCAGCAAGCTTTGCGAGCGTTGCTTCGGGCTTATTCCTGTCCGGGCTCCTCCTCGGCGATGGTGTCGGAAGACGGGGCATCACTGACGGTCACCTCTTCCTCGGGGGTATCCTGTGCAGGCTCAGAGGCATCCTGTGCAGGTGCAGCGGTGTCTGCGTTCTCTGTCTGGTGTGTCCGGTTCAGGGACACATATTCTCTGGAGAAGGGTTCGCCCGCTTCCTCCTGATCCAGTTCCTCGTCGAAGTCGTCAAAATCATCAAAGTCGTCGAAATCGTCCTCCTGCTTTTCCTGGCTGCGGTTTTTAACAAAATAAGCGGTAACTGCGGCTGCGATGGTGACCACAGCGGCAGAGAGGATCCATTTTCCGGATTTTTTCATATGAGATACATTCCTTTCTGTTGGAAATTGCTAGATGTCGAGATTTAAATCCCCCGACTTTGATGCCTGCGGATTGTTCCGTGCTACGCACTCCCACAATCCTCATCGACATTCGCATATCGTGGGATTATCATCCTACTTTTATGCTCATATCGGGGCGGGCCTCAAAGTCCTGGCATCATATCCTATATTGTAATACAAAACGGGAAAAAAGAAAAGAGAAAACTTTGCCGGAAACGCGGGAGAAGTTTGCGCGTCAGAAGGGGTACGTTTGTGTTGACAGGAGGGGGAAAGAGAATTAGAATACTTAAAAGATGTGTTTTTTCCTGTCAGGGGTAGGCAGGAGCATCGAGGATTTTCAGGAAGATGATGGGGCAAAGTAAAAGGAGCCGGAATATATGAGATATGAAGGAATGGTTTACAGACCCCCGAGTGAAGCACGCAGTTTGATCATACAGCTGACCATTGGATGTGCGAGAAATACGTGCACATTCTGCAGTATGTATAAGGAAAAGAAGTTCCGCGTCCGCCGGTTGGAGGAGGTGGCAGAGGATCTCAGATCTGCGAAGCAATATTACGGATCTTACGTACAACGGATTTTTCTTGCTGACGGAGATGCCCTGGTCGTGAAGACCGAGGATCTGCTCAGTATTTTAAAGGTTATCCGGCAGCTGTTTCCGCGGCTGGAACGGGTATCCGCATACGGGGCACCGCTGGATGTGCTGGCGAAGACACCGGAGGAATTGAAGCTTCTGAAGGAAGCCGGGCTGGATATGATCTATATCGGCGCGGAGTCCGGAGATGACGAGATCCTGCGGGATGTGAAGAAGCAGGCGACGGCAGAACAGATCCGGGAAGCCTGCCTGAAGCTGAAAGCGGCGGGCATCAAGGTATCTGTGACACTGATTTCAGGCCTGGGCGGCCGGGATCGTCTGGAGCAGCATGCCGTGGCATCCGGACGGCTCGTCAGCGCTGTAAAGCCGGAGTATGTCAGCATCCTGACGCTGATGCTGGAGCCGGGCACACCGCTCTATGAGCAGCATAAGGCAGGAAAGTTTGAACTTCTGACCGCCGATGAGGTGGCCCGGGAAATGGTGCTGTTTCTGGAAAATACAGACAGCCAGGGAAGTATTTTCCGATCAAATCACGCTTCCAATTATGTGCCGCTGGGCGGAACTCTGAACCAGGATACGCCGAAGCTTCTGGCACAGCTTCATCAGGTAATGGAGCAGCGCGCTTACAAACCGGAGGGCTTCCGGGGACTGTAAGACGCGGCTGTTTCAGCTGCCGCAGAGCGGGCAGGCAGCAGGAACAACAGAAAAGAGGAAAAGATATGACCAGAGAAGAGGCATGGGAACTGCTGACAGAGTACAATCAGGACGTGTTCCATTTAAAACACGCCCAGACGGTGGAGGGCGTGATGAAATATTTCGCCAGAGAGCTGGGATATGCAGATCAGGAGGAGTTCTGGGGTATCGTGGGATTGCTCCACGACCTGGATTTTGAACAGTATCCCGAGGAGCACTGCATCCGTTCCCAGCAGATCATGAGAGAGCGGGGCGTGCCGGAGGACATCATCCACGCCACCGCCAGCCACGGATATGCCATTACGGTGGATATCCGGCCGGAGCATGAGATGGAGAAGGTGTTGTATGCCACGGACGAGCTCACCGGGCTTATCGGTGCGGTGGCGCTCATGCGGCCATCGAAGAGTACCATGGATCTGGAGCTGAAATCTCTGAAAAAGAAGTATAAAACCCCCAAGTTTGCGGCCGGGTGTTCCCGGGAGGTGATCCAGCGCGGCGCGGATATGCTGGGCTGGTCGCTGGACGAATTGCTGGAACGGACGATTTTGGCCATGCGGGAGGTTGAAAAGACTGTGGGATTGTGATATAATATTCCAGATATTACTGCGGGTGCCAGTTATCACTGCCGCGGTAGGACAATCGAGGAATGAACAGGAGGTAGATATCATGGCACATATCAAGACACTGAACACCAGAGGTTTACAGGGAACAATGAAGAAGGGCGGATGCGGCGAATGCCAGACATCCTGTCAGTCTGCATGTAAGACTTCCTGCACAGTTGGCAATCAGAGCTGTGAGAACGCAAGATAAATTCTGGTTATTCAGAAACTATTTATAATAAGCAGCGGCAACCTGCCGCTGCTTATTATGCTGTTACTTTACATTATACAGTTAGCAGGAGGATGAGAATGGTTCATCAATATAAGAACAACGGCCGGAATATCGTGCTGGACGTGAACAGCGGTTCTGTTCATGTGGTGGATGATCTGGCCTACGATGCCATTGCTCTTTATGATAAGAAGAGTGAGGAAGAGATCGTACAGGAGCTGAAGGGCAGCTACCCGGAAAACGATATCCGGGAAGTGCTGGAGGACATCCGGGCGCTGAAGGATGCCGGACAGCTTTTTACAGAGGACATTTACCGAGATTACATTATGGATTTCAAGAAGCGCAAGACCGTTGTCAAGGCGCTCTGTCTGCACATTGCCCATGACTGTAATCTGGCCTGTAAATACTGCTTTGCGGAGGAAGGCGAGTACCACGGCCGCAGAGCGCTCATGAGTTTTGAGGTAGGCAAGAAAGCACTGGATTTCCTCATTGCCAATTCCGGCAACAGAAGAAATCTGGAGGTGGACTTTTTCGGCGGTGAGCCGCTGATGAACTGGCAGGTGGTGAAAGACCTGGTGGCTTACGGCAGAGAGCAGGAGAAGATCCACGACAAGAATTTCCGTTTCACCCTGACGACCAACGGCATTCTCTTAAATGACGAGGTACAGGAGTTCGTCAACAAAGAGATGGGCAACGTGGTCTTAAGCCTGGACGGCAGAAAAGAGATCAACGACATGATGCGTCCGTTCCGGGGCGGCCAGGGCAGCTACGACCAGATCGTGCCCAAGTTCCAGAAGATGGCCGAGAGCCGGAATCAGACCAACTATTATGTGAGAGGTACGTTTACCCATTACAATCTGGATTTTGCCAAAGATGTACTGCACATGGCAGATTTGGGCTTCAAGCAGATTTCTGTGGAGCCGGTGGTGGCACCGCCGGAGGCAGATTACGCCATCCGGGAGGAGGATGTGCCGGTTCTCTGTGAAGAGTATGACCGCCTGGCTGCCGAGATCGTGCGCCGGGAAAAAGCCGGAGAGCATTTTAATTTCTTCCATTTCATGATCGACCTGACCGGCGGTCCCTGTGTGGCAAAGCGCCTGTCCGGCTGCGGATCGGGAACGGAGTATCTGGCCGTGACGCCATGGGGAGATTTTTACCCGTGTCACCAGTTTGTGGGCCAGGAAGAGTTCCTTATGGGAAATGTGGATGACGGCATTGTCCGGGAGGACATCCGGGACGAGTTCAAGACGTGCAACGTGTACGCCAAGGAAAAATGCCGGGACTGCTTCGCCAGATTTTACTGCAGCGGCGGCTGTGCAGCCAATTCCTGGAATTTCCATCATTCCATCAACGATGCCTATGACATCGGCTGTGAGCTGGAGCGGAAGCGTGTGGAGTGTGCCATCATGATCAAGGCCGCACTGGCGGAGGATGAAGCATAAGCTGCAGGAAAACAGGCTGTACAGGTCTGCGGAGCAGCTGATCATAAATGTCTGTCCGGGCGCAGGGATTTTGGCCAGGCCCGCGGCAGAAGGAAAGATAAGGACAGAAAGATAGAAGAAAGGAAGTAAGCGAAAAGATGAAGAAGAGCAGAGGCGTGATCGTGATGCTCCTGACCGTGCTTGTCATCGGTGCACTGGGCTTCACCTGCATCAACGGGGTGGACAGCACCGGCAGCGGCGCAGCGAAGAATATCAAGCTGGGCCTGGACCTGGCCGGCGGTGTGAGCATCACCTATGAAGCCGAAGGAGATCCGACCAAGGAGCAGATGAAGGATACGGTGTACAAGCTGCAGAAGCGTGTGGAAGGCTACAGCACAGAGGCGCTTGTATATCAGGAGGGCTCTGACCGGATCAACATTGAGATCCCGGGCGTATCAGACGCCAACAAGATCCTGGAGGAGCTGGGCAAACCGGGTTCCCTGGAATTCCAGAATGAGGACGGGGAGACCATCCTTGCGGGAACGGATATCAAGACGGCAGAGGCCGGTACCCAGTCCAACAGCACCACAGGCAGCAAGGATTATGTGGTACAGCTGACACTGACCGACGAGGGGGCCAAGAAGTTTGCCGAGGTCACCGAAGCAAATATCGGCAAGCGCCTGCCTATCGTCTACGACGGTGAAGTGATCAGCGCACCTACCGTACAGAGTGCCATCACCGGCGGCGAAGCGTATATCACCCATCTGGAGTCCTTTGAGGCAGCAGACAATCTGGCTTCCACCATCCGCATCGGTGCCCTTTCCGTAGAGCTGAGCGAGCTGCAGTCCAAGACCGTAGGTGCCCAGCTGGGACAGACCGCCATTTCCACCAGCGTCAAAGCCGGTATCATCGGTCTGATCTGTGTGTTTATCTTTATGTGTATCGTATACCGGATTCCCGGTCTGGCAGCCAGCCTGGCGCTGGTTGTGTATACCGAGCTCATGCTGGCACTGATCAATGCCTTTGATCTGACACTGACCTTGCCGGGCATCGCAGGTATCATTCTTTCCATCGGTATGGCCGTGGACGCCAACGTCATCATTTTTGCCCGGATCCGGGAGGAACTGGCCACCGGCAAGACGGTGAAATCCGCCACCAAGATCGGTTTCCAGAAAGCCCTGTCCGCCATCGTGGACGGCAACATCACCACGCTGATCGCAGCACTGGTGCTGGGCATCAAGGGTACCGGAAGCGTCAAGGGATTTGCCCAGACACTGGGACTTGGTATCGTGCTTTCCATGTTTACGGCTCTGGTGGTCACCCGTCTGATCCTGAACGCATTCATCGCACTGGGCTGCAAGGACGTGAAGTTCTTCGGTGTGCAGAAGGAGCGCAAGACCATCAACTTCCTGGGAAAACGGAAGGTATTCTTTACCGCTTCCCTGGCAGTCATCATCATCGGTTTTATTTCCATGGGCATCCACAGATCCCAGGGCGGCGATATCCTGAACTACAGCCTGGAGTTCAAGGGTGGTACTTCCACCACTGTCACCATGCAGGATGACATGACCATTGACGAGATCGACAGTCAGGTGAAGCCCGTAGTAGAAGGCGTGACCGGAGATGGGGATGTACAGATCCAGAAGGTTACCGGCACCAATGAAATTGTGGTGAAAACGAGAAGCCTGTCCGTAGAGGAGCGCCAGTCCCTCAACGACGCGCTGGTGGATGCATTCTCCGTGGATGAATCCAAGATCACCTCCGAGAACATCAGCTCCACCGTCAGCTCTGAGATGAAATCCGATGCGGTCATTGCTGTGATCATTGCCACCATCGGTATGCTGTTATACATCTGGTTCCGTTTCAAGGATATCCGTTTTGCCACCAGTGCCGTGGCTGCGCTGGTACATGACGTGCTGGTGGTACTCACCTTCTACGCGGTGGCACGGATCTCTGTGGGCAACACGTTCATTGCCTGCATGCTGACCATTGTGGGATATTCCATCAACGCCACCATCGTCATCTTCGACCGGATCCGTGAGAATCTGGCAGCTATGAAGAAGAAAGACGAGCTGGAGGAGCTTGTCAACCGCAGCATCACCCAGACGCTGACCAGATCCATCTACACCTCCTTCACCACCCTGATCACCGTGGTCGTGCTGTACATTCTGGGCGTGACCTCCGTCCGGGAGTTCGCCCTGCCGCTGATTGTCGGTATCGTGTGCGGCGCATACTCTTCCGTATGCATCACCGGTGCTCTCTGGTTTGTGATGAAGAAAAAGCAGGAAAAAGCAGGCGCGAAGAAGGCGTAAATGGCCTGCGGGAAATAGAAAATAGTTACAGTTCACACGCGCCATTCGCAAAATCGCATCTTTGATGCTTTCCGCTGCTTCGCAGCTCATTTTTGCTCATTACCGGGCGCTCCCTTCGTATGTTCATGCAGCCAGATTTTCATGCAAGCATGGAATCTGGCTACAAGAGCATACGAGTGAACTGTAACAGAAAAATAGAGAAAATAAATATGTCCCCGGCGGGAATGGTGTAAAAGACTGTTCCAGGCCGGGGATGTATGCTATAATGATAGTGCGGGTTTGCGAGATGGATCAAGTTGCGAAACACATCGAAGGTTCCGCCTGCGATAGCAGGCAGTAGAGCACGATAGTGTGGGTTCGTGAGATGAAGAAGGGGGATTTTATATGGAAACTAAGAGAGTAACGGCTGTATATTTCAGCCCCTGCGGCAACGCGGGAAAAATTGCAGAGCGGATCGCAGCATCCATGGCGGAGGTGCTGCAGGCAGAGCGGGCGACGGTAGATTTTACCCTGCCGGGAGCGAGAGAGAAGGTATACACCTTTGGTCCGGAGGACGTGGTGGTGTTTGTGATGCCAGTGTACGCAGGTCGTCTGCCCAACAAGATGCTGCCCTGTGTGCAGGAGCTTTTTAAAGGGGATCACACGAAGGCGGTCATTGCCTGTTCCTACGGCAACCGGAGCTTTGGCGACGGTCTGACGGAGCTGCGGGATGAGCTGGTGAACAACGGTTTTGTGCCCTTTGCGGCAGCAGCCATCCCGTCAGAGCACTCCTTTGACAGCCGCCTGGCCACGGGAAGGCCGAACGCAGAGGATCTGGAAGCCATCGGTGCGTTTGCCAAGCAGGCGGCAGAGCGGATCACGGCGGGAACCGCAGAGACCATTGTACAGGTGCCCGGCAACAGCCCGGTGGGCCCTTACTATACGCCCCTGGGACGGGACGGTCAGCCTGCCAAGTTCCTGAAAGCAAAACCTCTGACGGATATGGAAAAATGCAGCAAATGCGGGATCTGCGCAGGTGCTTGTCCCATGGGCTCCATCGAGGCAGACTGTGTGACCGTATCCGGTGTGTGCATCAAATGCCAGGCCTGCGTGCGGAAGTGTCCGGCGGGCGCCAAATATTTTGAAGATCCGGCCTTCCTTTCCCACAAGGAAATGCTGGTGGAGAACTTTACCGCAAGAAAAGAAAATGAATTCTTTATATGATACCAGAGGACAAAGGTCTGCATCCACGGGAGCTTGCTCACAAGTGGATGAAAGACCTTGGGACTCGCCCAGACATGAGCATAAAAGCGGGATGGTAATCCCGCGATATGCGAATGGATGTGTGAATTGTGAGAGTGCGGAGCACGAAGCAATTCACAGGTATCATCTGAAGGGGAGAAGAGACTATTGTTTCCTGGTGAAAGGGCCGGAAAGGATGGTCTCTTTTTCTCTGTATTTGCAAGTATCCCGAAACTTATGTTACAATGCCTTTTACAGGAGAGATCAGTATGACAGAAGAAAAATGGTTTGTAACAGCCAAGCGGGCGGATTTTCAGGGGATCGCGGACCGGTTTGGCATTTCCCCGGTGACGGCGCGCCTCATCCGCAATCGGGATATTGTGGGGGATGCGGCCATCGACGCGTACCTGCACGGCACGACGAAGGATCTTTCGGATCCCCGTCTCATGAAGGATATGGAGAAGGCGGCGGCCCTCATCGAGGAGAAGATCCGGGAAAAACGGCCCATGCGGATCGTGGGGGACTATGACATCGACGGCGTGTGTTCCTCCTACATTTTGCTCAAGGGCTTCCGGCAGCTGGGGGCGGTGGTGGATGTGCAGATCCCGGACCGCATCAAAGATGGCTACGGCATCAACGAGTCCATCATCCGCAAGGCAGCGGCGGACGGCATCGACACGATTGTGACGTGTGACAATGGCATTTCCGCCATCCCGGAGATTGCCCTGGCAAAGGATTTCGGCATGACGGTGATCGTGACAGACCATCACGATGTGCCCTTTGCGGATCAGCCGGACGGCAGGCGGGTGTTTTTACAGAGCGCGGCGGACGCGGTGGTGAACCCGAAACAGGCGGACTGCGCCTATCCCTTCAAGGTGCTCTGTGGCGCCGGGGTGGCCTACCAGCTCATGCATCTTTTGTATGCCCACGCCTTTGGGGAAGCGGAAGGGGCTGCCAGAAATGAGCAGGAGTTTCTTCCCTTTGCGGCCATCGCCACAGTGGGTGATGTGGTGGATCTCCAGGGAGAAAACCGGATTCTGGTGAAATACGGTCTGCGGGCGCTGGCCTTTGCAGATAATCCGGGGCTGCAGGCGCTGATGCAGGCATGCGGCGTGGATCCGGCGGCGGTGAGCGCCTACCATGTGGGCTTTGTGCTGGGGCCGTGCATCAATGCGGCGGGACGACTGGACACGGCCAGACGCTCGCTGGAGCTTTTTCTCACGGAGGATCCGGAAAAAGCAGTCCAGCTGGCCCAGAAGCTGAAAGAGCTCAACGATGCGCGCAAGGACATGACTCTTCGGGGCACGGAAGAGGCCAAAGCACTCATTGCCCGGAGCGATCTGAAAAACGATGCGGTGCTGGTGGTGCCGCTCTATGCCTGCCACGAGAGTCTGGCGGGCATCATTGCCGGGAAGATCCGGGAAGCGTACCATAAGCCCACCTTCGTGCTGACCCGGGCAGAGGAGGGCATCAAAGGCTCCGGCCGCTCCATCGAGCAGTATTCCATGTATGAGGAGCTGGTGAAATGCCGGCAGTATCTGGACAAATTCGGGGGACACCCCATGGCGGCGGGCCTGAGCATGCAGGAGGCGGCAGTGGATGATTTCCGTCGAGCATTGAATGCCAACGCGCGGCTGACGGCAGAGGATTTTATCCCCAAAGTGGCCATCGATGTGGCCATGCCCTTTGAGTATGTGACGGAGCAGCAGATCACGGAGCTGTCTTATCTGGAGCCCTTCGGCAAAGCCAACGAGAAGCCCCAGTTTGCCCAGAAGGACGTGGAGGTGTGCAGCGCCCGGGTGCTGGGGAAGAACCGCAACGTCCTGCGGCTGTCCTTACAGAGCCCCTTCAGTTCCCTTCAGGTGGATGCGGTATCCTTTGCAGACCCGGCGGCATTTGACGCCTACGTCCGGCAGAAGTTCGGCGACGTGGAGGCGGAGAAGATGTATCTGGGCCGGAAGAATGCGGTGCGGCTTTCTGTGGTCTATTATCCCGAGATCCACACGTACCGGGGAGAAAAAAACATCCAGATCGTGGTGAAAAATTACCGGTGACAGGAAAAATGTCTATCTTTCGTTGGAAAAGGTGCCGGAAAATGCGCCTGATGGTGGAAAACGGTTTGATATAAACGGGAAAAAGTGTTATACTGTTGACGAATATTCGCAGACAGTGATGGTCTGCGGACGAAACCGATGACAAATTACAATATACCGAGGTGGCGATTTCAGATGAAAAAACTGGAAGAATATGTAAGAAGCATACCGGATTTTCCGGAAAAAGGAATTATTTTCAGAGATGTAACATCCATCCTTCAGGATGCGGATGGACTGGCACTGGCCATTGATTCCATGCAGGCACTGCTGGACGGACTGGATTTTGACGTGATCGTGGGAACTGAGTCCCGCGGCTTTATTTTCGGTGTACCCATCGCATACAATCTGCACAAGCCGTTTGTGCCGGTGCGCAAGAAGGGAAAGCTTCCCTGCGAGACCATTTCCAGAACCTATGATCTGGAGTACGGCACCGCAACGGTGGAGATGCATAAGGATTCCATCAAGCCCGGCCAGAAGGTGGTCATTGTGGATGACCTGATCGCCACCGGCGGAACGATTGAGGCAAGCATCGCCATGGTGGAAGCACTGGGCGGCCAGGTCGTGAAGGTGATCTTCCTCATGGAACTGGCAGGACTGAAGGGAAGAGAGCGGCTTGCGGGCTACGACGTGGCTTCCGTGATCCGCTATGAAGGCAAGTAAAGCAGGATAAAATAGGACGGTTTTGTGTATGACGGTTCAGAGCGATAGAGAAGGTGCAGATATGGAGAATCAGTTACAGGAATTAAACCGGAACCTGGAAGATCCGGGCAATGCGAAGATCGACGGGACAGTGAAGACGATGGAGGATTTTACGAGCCCGGAGCAGCTCTACCAGGAGCTGATCGCCAGTGTGAGAAAATATCATCCATCCGCGGACATTTCGATGATTGAGAAGGCGTACAACATTGCGTACAACGCCCACAAGGGACAGGTGCGCAAGTCCGGTGAGCCTTATATCATTCATCCGCTTTGTGTTGCCATCATTCTGGCGGACCTGGAGCTGGATAAGGAGACCATCGTTGCCGGTCTTCTCCACGATGTGGTGGAGGATACGGTGATGACCAGCGAGGAGATCCGGCAGGAATTCGGCGCAGAGGTGGAGCTTCTGGTGGACGGTGTGACTAAGCTGGGCCAGCTGTCCTACTCCCATGACAAGGTGGAGGTACAGGCAGAAAACTTAAGAAAAATGTTCCTGGCCATGGCCAAGGATATCCGTGTCATCCTGATCAAGCTGGCGGACCGCCTGCACAATATGCGTACCCTCAAATATATGACCCCGGAGAAACAGAAGGAAAAGGCCAGAGAGACCATGGACATTTATGCACCCATCGCCCAGCGTCTCGGTATTTCCAAGGTCAAGGTAGAGCTGGATGACCTTTCCTTAAAATATTTGGAGCCGGAGGTCTACTATGATCTGGTGAAAAAGATCGCCGTGAAGAAGAGCGAGCGGGAGGCCTTTGTCAGCCGGATCGTGAAAGAGGTCAGCACCCATATTTCCAATGCGGGCATCAAGGCCAAGGTAGACGGAAGAGTCAAGCACTTTTTCAGTATTTATAAAAAAATGGTGAACCAGGATAAGACGCTGGATCAGATTTACGATCTGTTTGCTGTTCGGATCCTGGTGGACACGGTGAAGGACTGTTATGCAGCCCTGGGTGTGATCCATGAGATGTATAAGCCCATTCCGGGCCGGTTCAAGGATTACATCGCCATGCCCAAGCAGAACATGTACCAGTCGCTGCACACCACGCTGATCGGCCCCAACGGCCAGCCCTTCGAGATCCAGATCCGGACCTTTGAGATGCACAAGACGGCGGAATACGGTATCGCAGCCCACTGGAAATATAAGGAAGCCTCCGACGGCAAGAAGCCTTCTGCCGATCAGGAGGAGGAAAAATTAAACTGGCTGCGCCAGATCCTGGAGTGGCAGCGGGACATGTCGGACAACCGGGAATTCATTTCCCTGTTAAAGAATGATCTGGATTTATTTGCAGAGAATATTTACTGCTTCACTCCGGCGGGCGACGTGAAGAACCTGCCCAAGGGTTCCACACCCATTGACTTTGCGTACAGCATCCACAGCGCCGTGGGCAATAAGATGGTGGGTGCCCGGGTCAACGGCAAGCTGGTGAACATCGATTACCAGATCCAGAACGGTGACCGGGTGGAGGTCATCACCTCCCAGAACTCCAAGGACCCCAGCCGGGACTGGCTCTCCATCGTGAAGAGCACCCAGGCCAAGACGAAGATCAACCAGTGGTTCAAGAGTGAGTTCAAGGAAGAAAATATCGTCAAGGGCCGTGAGGTGATCAACCAGTACTGCAAGACCAAGGGCATCAATTATGCCGAAATCCGAAAGCCGGAGTATATGGAATCCGTCCAGCGCAGATACGGGTTCCGGGACTGGGATTCCGTGCTGGCGGCGGTGGGACACGGCGGCCTGAAGGAGGGCCAGGTCGTGAACCGGATGCTGGATGAATACCAGCGGGATCACAAGAAGAAGATCACCGACGCCAAGGTGCTGGAGGCGGCAGGGGAGGCCAACAAGGACAAAGAGAAGCTTCACATTGTCAAATCTAAGAGCGGCATCGTGGTGCGGGGCATCGACGACGTGGCGGTGCGTTTTTCCAAATGCTGCAGCCCGGTGCCCGGGGACGAGATCGTGGGCTTCGTGACGAGAGGCCGGGGCGTTTCCATTCACCGGACAGACTGCGTGAACATCATCCATCTGCCGGCAGAAGAGCGGGCACGGCTCATCGAGGCGGAATGGCAGCAGCCGGACAATGAGAACACCGGAGAGAAATATGAGGCGGAGATCAAGATTTACGGAAACAACCGTATGGGCCTCCTGGTAGATATTTCAAAGATCAGGACAGAGCGGGGCATTGATGTGACCGCCATGAACGTGCGGACGAGCAAGCAGGGAACGGCAACGATATCCATGTCCTTTGAGATCGGCGGGGTGTCGGAGCTGAATTCCATCATTGATAAAATCAGACAGGTAGAAAGCGTGATCGATATCGAGCGTACCACCGGTTAGGAGGAAATATGGGAAAAGCGAAGGTAGAGAAACTGGTCTGTGGTTCCGTGTGGACCAACTGCTATTTTCTCATCAATACACAGACAAAAGAGACCATCATCATCGACCCTGCGGACAACGCCCCGGCGCTGAAGCAGCATCTGGATGCCAAAGGATTGAAGCCTGTGGCGATCCTGCTGACCCACGGCCATTATGACCATATGATGGCTGCAGATGAGCTGCGGAAGGCTTACGGCATTTCGGTCATTGCCCATGAGAAGGAGCAGGAAGTGCTGGAGGATCCGAGAAAGAACCTGACGACCATGATCGGCATGAATTATACGCTGAAAGCAGATGAATTTGTGAAGGACGGACAGATGCTGGATCTGGCGGGCTTTTCCATCCAGGTATTGTTTACGCCCGGCCATACGGCAGGCGGCTGCTGTTATTATATCGCGGATGAGGGCATCGTGTTCTGCGGCGATACGCTGTTCAACGGTTCCGTGGGAAGAACGGATTTTCCCACCGGCAGCATGTCCAGGCTGATCCGTTCCATCAAAGAAAAACTGATGGTACTGCCGGACGAAACGAAAGCTTATCCGGGACACGAGGGTTCCACGGATATTTTATACGAGAAAGAAAACAACCCGTTCCTGTAACGGAAAGCCAGAAGAGAACGGCCGCGGACGGGAGCAGATGAATGCTCCGGGAGCGCGGCCGTCTTTAAGGTTACATGAGAAAGATGAAGATATGATAGAAATTCTGATCGGCAAAGAAGAATTTAAAAATGATATATATGAGCTGGTGAAGGCCTTCTATCCGGGAGAGCAGTTCACCGTGACGGTGGATGAACAGGTGGATGGCATCCAGGTGAAGCTGCCGGGAAGTGATGTACAGATGGCAGAAGAAGGAGCCTGTCCGGTGCGTGTGCTGGAAATCAGAGACACTTGGAGTGACCGGCAGGAGCCCCGCAAGGAGCGCAAAAGCGCCATGAAGCGGATGCTCTACCAGGCGCTTTCTGCCCGGACCGGCAGGGAGCTGCCCTGGGGCACTTTAACGGGCATCCGTCCTGTGCGCATTCCCATGGTGCTGCTGGAAGCCGGCATCGGCGAGGAAGAAATCGCCCAGCAGATGCGGCAGACGTATTACGCCAGTGACGAGAAGATCGACCTGGCCATCGACATTGCCAGGAGGGAGCGGCATGTGCTGCGGGCCATCGACTATGAGGACGGCTACAGCCTGTACGTGGGCATTCCCTTCTGTCCGTCCATCTGTCTGTACTGTTCGTTTTCTTCTTATCCTTATGAAAAATTCGGACATCTGGCAGAGCAGTATCTGGCAGCCATGTTTCAGGAGATCGATGCGGTGGCGGAGATTTTTGTCGGCAAGCGGCTGAATACCATCTATGTGGGGGGCGGTACGCCGACAACGCTGACGGCGGAGCAGCTGGACCGGCTGCTGTACAAGCTGGAGGACAGTTTTTCCTATGAATATCTGAAAGAACTGACGGTGGAGGCCGGACGGCCAGACAGTATCACCGAGGATCGGCTGCTGGCCATGAAACGGCACCGGGTGACGCGGATTTCCATCAATCCCCAGACGATGCAGCAGAAGACGCTGGATCTCATCGGCAGAAAACACACGGTGGAGCAGACAAAGGAAGCCTTTCGTCTGGCCCGGGGGCTGGGATTTGACAACATCAACATGGATCTGATCCTGGGACTGCCCGGAGAGAACGCAGCGGATGTGCGGAGCACCATGGAAGAGATCCGAAAGCTTTCACCGGACAGTGTGACGCTCCATTCCCTGGCGCTGAAGCGGGCGGCACGGCTGAATCTGGAAAAAGAAAAGTACGAGCCGGTGAGTGCGGAAGAGATGGGGCGCATGATGGATATCGCTTCCTCTTATGCGGCGGACATGGGGCTGAAGCCCTATTATCTGTACCGGCAGAAAAATATGGCCGGAAATTATGAAAATGTGGGCTACGCAAAGGTTGACAAAGCCGGGATTTACAATATACTGATTATGGAAGAAAAGCAGACCATCGTGGCCTGCGGCGCCGGTGCTTCCACCAAGGCGGTGATCCACAGCGAGAACCGCATTGAGCGGGTGGAAAATGTGAAAAACGTGGAGCAGTATATTGACCGGATCGGGGAAATGATCGACCGGAAGCGGCAGTTTTTTGAAAAAAATCCGGTTTCGGGTGCGCTTTCCCAGGAACAGGTGGCCATGGATGACCTGGAACGGGAGCTTGCCCACGGCATGACGGTGAGTTGTCTGGCCAGACGGCTGGGCCGGGAGCTGGGCCTTTCAGAAGAGGAGCAGTACCAGCTGGCGGTGGCGGGCCTTCTGCACGACATTGGAAAATGCAGGCTGTCCAGCTATCTGTACGGCAATGCCCAGATCGAACTGAATGTGGAGAAAATGAAATATGTCCGCACCCATTCCCGTCTGAGCTATGATATCCTGAAAGAAAAGGGTTATGAGGAACCGATCCTGGAGGCGGTGCGCTACCATCATGAGAACTACGACGGCAGCGGCTATCCCGATAATCTGGCGGGGGAGGACATCCCGTATATGGCGCGGATTCTGCGGGTCTGTGACGTCTTTGCGGCGCTGACCTCGGACCGGCGGTACCGCAGCGCATTTTCCGCGGACACGGCAATGGAACTGATGATAGAAGAGATCAAAAACTTCGATATGGGCATTTTTCTGGCATTCCAGCGGATCGCCCATGAGGCGGGGACAGCGGACCTGCTGAACACGAAGCTGCATATACAGGAGGAAGAGGAATGATTACACAGGCACCCAGAGGCGTACAGGACTGGTACGGCGAAAACATGCACAAGCGGGCAGTGGTGGAGAAGATTGCCCGGGATCTGGCGAAAACCTACAATATGACAGAGATCATCACACCGATGTTTGAGCACACGGTGCTGTTTCAGCGCGGTGTGGGCGAGACCACCGATGTGGTACAGAAGGAGATGTACACCTTCAAAGACAAAGGCGACCGGAGCATTACGCTGAAACCGGAGGGAACCTCAGGCGTCATGCGTGCTTATCTGGAGCACAACATGTATGCCCAGCCGGCGCCCACCAAGTTATATTATGTGACCCAGGCGTTCCGTTATGAGAAGCCCCAGAGCGGAAGACTTCGTCAGCACCACCAGTTTGGCGTGGAGTTTGTGGGATCCAAGAGTCCCCTGGCCGAGGTGGAGCTGATCACGCTGGTGACCACCCTCATCAAAAAACTGGGCCTGAAAGATGCCAAGCTGCACATCAACAGCATCGGCTGCAAAAACTGCCGGAAGACGTACAACGAGGCACTGCTGGCTTACCTGAAAAAGCATGAGGAGTCTCTGTGTCCCACCTGTCGGGAGCGGATGCAGAAGAACCCGTTACGTGTCATTGACTGTAAGGTGGAGACGTGCAAGGCCATTGTGGCAGATGCCCCTAGGACCATTGACTATCTGGATGACGAGTGCCGGGAGCACTTCGAGGAGCTGCAGAGCCTGTTAAACGAGCTGAATATTCCCTACGAGATCGATACCGGTATCGTGCGCGGCCTGGATTACTATACGAAGACCGTGTTTGAGTTCGTCAACGAGGATGGCTTTACCCTGTGCGGCGGCGGCCGGTACGACGGCCTGATCCACGAGATCGACGAGAAGCAGGACATCCCTTCCGTTGGTTTCGGCATGGGCATCGAGCGTATTTTATATTTCCTGGAACGGGAAGGTGTGGAGCTGCCGCCCCAGGATCCGGTGGCACTGTATGTGGGCATCCTTGGAAAAGATGCCAAGGCCCGGGCATACAAGCTGGTCAATGAGATCCGCAGCCACGGTGTCATTGTGGAGACCGATTACATGGATCGCAGCGTCAAGGCCCAGATGAAATATGCCAACAAGATCGGCGCAAAGAAGACCGTCATCATCGGCAGCGAGGAGCTGGAAAATAATCTGGCCCACGTAAAAGACATGGAAACCGGCGAGCAGGTGGAAGTGGCGTTGGATAAAATTGCAGGGTTGTTCTGATATTTTGATAATATGATGTTGAGGTCAAAAGCCCCCGGCTTTGATGGCTACGGATTGTTCCGTGCTATGCACTCCCACAATCCTTGCCATTATTCGCATATCGTGGGATTGCTATCCTACTTTTATACTCATATCGGGGCGGGCCTCAAGACCTTTCACCCACTTATGAGCAAGCTCATGTGGGCTTAGACTTTTTGGCCCTGGCATCATAATATATAATGAGGAGGAAGAGAAATGGCAGAGTCCATGCGTGGCATGAAGAGAAGCCACAGATGTACAGAAGTGTCGAAAGCAAATATCGGCGAGATCGTTACCGTCATGGGATGGGTGCAGAAGAGAAGAAATCTGGGAAACCTGATTTTCATCGATCTGCGGGATCGCTCCGGTATTTTACAGATTGTATTTGACAGCAACGATGTATCCGAGGCCGGAATGGAGAAGGCAGCTACTTTAAGAAGTGAGTTCGTGGTTGCTGTTACCGGTAAGGTCATCGCCCGTGCCGGTGCGGTAAATGAAAATCTGGCAACCGGTGATATCGAGGTGCAGGCCCATGAGCTGCGGATCCTGTCCGAGTCCGAGACACCGCCGTTCCCCATCGAGGAGAACATTCAGACCAAGGACGAGCTGCGCCTGAAATACCGTTACCTGGATCTGCGCCGTCCGAACCTGCAGCGCAACCTGATGCTGCGGAGCAAGGTGGCAACCGAGGTTCGGAAATTCCTGGCAGACGAGGGATTCCTGGAGATCGAGACCCCCATCCTGATTAAGAGCACCCCCGAGGGAGCCAGAGACTATCTGGTACCGAGCCGTGTGCATCCGGGTAGTTTCTATGCACTGCCCCAGTCTCCCCAGCTGTTCAAGCAGCTTTTGATGTGCTCCGGTTATGACCGTTACTTCCAGCTGGCCAAATGCTTCCGTGACGAGGATCTGCGTGCGGACCGTCAGCCGGAATTTACCCAGATCGATATGGAGCTGTCTTTCGTGGACATTGATGATGTCATTGATGTCAATGAGCGTCTGCTGGCCCGGATCTTCAAGGAGGCCATTGGTGTGGACGTGCAGCTTCCCATCCCGCGGATGACCTGGCAGGAAGCCATGGACCGTTTCGGTTCCGACAAGCCGGACACCCGTTTTGGCATGGAACTGAAAAATGTATCTGATATTGTAAAAGACTGCGGCTTCGGCGTATTCACCGGTGCGCTGGCCAACGGCGGCACTGTGCGCGGCATCAACGCCGAGGGACAGGGCAGCATGCCGAGAAAGAAGATCGACGCCCTGGTAGAGTTTGCAAAAACCTATGGTGCCAAGGGCCTTGCATACCTGTGCATCAACGAGGACGGCAGCTACAAATCTTCCTTTGCCAAATTCATGACCGAGGAAGAGTTGCACGCCCTGGTGGTAGCCATGGACGGAAAGCCGGGTGACCTGCTTCTGTTCGCCGCAGACAAGAACAAAGTTGTATGGGATGTGCTGGGCGCATTGCGTCTGGAGATCGCCAAAAACCTGGGACTGCTGCATAAAGACGAGTACAAGTTCCTGTGGATCACCGAGTTCCCGCTGCTGGAGTGGTCTGAGGAGCAGAATCGTTTCGTTGCCATGCACCATCCGTTTACCATGCCCATGGAAGAGGATCTGGACAAGATCGACACCGATCCGGGCGCTGTCCGTGCGAAAGCTTACGACATTACCCTCAACGGTACCGAGATCGGCGGCGGCAGCATCCGAATCCACCAGAACGACATCCAGTCCAAGATGTTCGAGGTGCTGGGCTTCACCAAGGAGCAGGCACAGAACCAGTTCGGTTTCCTTCTGGATGCCTTCAAATACGGTGTTCCGCCTCACGCAGGACTGGCTTACGGCCTGGATCGTCTCATCATGCTCATGGCAAAAGAGGACTCTATCCGTGAAGTCATCGCCTTCCCGAAGGTGAAGGATGCTTCCTGCCTCATGTCCGGAGCGCCGGATGTGGTAGATCCGAAGCAGCTGGCAGAGTTGGATATCGCTGTCATCGAGAAAAAACAGGACGAGAAAAAGACAGAAGAATAATCTCAGAAAAAGAAAGAAAACCTGTTGAAAAAACGGGGTAAGAAAAAGCTTCCGCAAAGTTGGGGATGATGCCTGACGATGCGGGAGCTTTTTGTAGGGTAGAAAATTGCTTATCAGAAACGATTTGCTGTGAAACAGGAAATGCGCCACAGGGATGTAACAAGCTGGAGGGTATATGTTATACGTTGCCCGAAGTAAAATGTAGACGCACTGCGGTGGGATAGACGAAATATCACAAGAGTGGTTCAGCGCAGGAAGAAAATCCGAAAACTAACGCCAGAAAGTCCTGCGGGTTAAGAACGGCTGCAAATCCACACTGCTAAAACCACCTGCAGGATCAGAATGGCAGGCATACCGATGACAAAATACCAGTGTCTGGTCTTGTGATGGAAGGTATACATGCCAGCGATGGCGCCGATGCTACCGCCCAGGATTGCCGACAGAAACAGCGTTTTCTCCGGGATGCGCCACTGATGCTTTCGTGCCCGGGATTTGTCCATGGCCATGAGCAAAAAGGCGATCAGGTTGATGATGACAAGATAAATGAAAACAATACGGGTAAATGACGGCATAAGAAGGACTCCTTTCTTTCACATTCGCATATCGTGGGATTGCCATCCCACTTTTATGCGAATGTGGGGGCTTCATTGATGTATTTGAATTGCTGCATTGCTGCGCAATTCGCGCAATTCTCGCCCACCTCAAACTCCCATAAAATGCCGTATACCCGACATTTTATTACGTTTTCGGTGTTCGGCGTGTCAATAAGTCTGAATTGCTCATTTGTGCAAGCACAATCGCATTTCAGACTTTTGACACTTACATCATAGTAACACATTACGGAAAAGGAATCAAAGAAAGTGGGAAAAGAAATACTTTGCTATTATATTAACGTGGTGCTATAATAAAAAACAAATTTCCGAAGGGAAAAGAAATGGAGGAGACAGGATATGTACAGTTTTGATGAAATCCAGAAAGTGGATCCTGAAATAGCGAAAGCGATCGATGATGAGCTGCAGAGACAGAACAGCCACATCGAGCTGATTGCGTCAGAAAACTGGGTCAGCAAGGCCGTGATGGCAGCCATGGGAAGCCCTCTGACCAATAAATATGCAGAAGGATATCCGGGAAAGCGGTATTACGGCGGATGTGAGAACGTGGATGTGGTGGAGACACTTGCCATCGAGCGTGCCAAAAAGCTGTTTGGCTGTGATTATGCCAACGTACAGCCACATTCCGGTGCCCAGGCCAATATGGCTTGTTTCTTTGCCATGATGGAGCCTGGCGATACCTTCATGGGCATGAGTCTTGACCATGGCGGACACCTGTCTCACGGAAGTCCGGTGAACATGTCCGGAAAATATTTCCATGTGGTTCCTTACGGCGTCAACGATCAGGGCTTCATTGATTATGACGAGGTGAGAAAACTTGCACTGGAATGCAAACCGAAGATGATTGTGGCAGGTGCCAGCGCCTATGCGAGAACGATTGATTTCAAGAAATTCCGTGAAATCTGCGATGAAGTAGGCGCATACCTGATGGTAGACATTGCCCACATTGCAGGTCTGGTGGCAACCGGTCTTCATCCCAGCCCGTTCCCGTATGCGGACGTGGTAACGACCACCACCCACAAGACCCTTCGTGGGCCGAGAGGCGGCATGATCCTGGCAAATGAAGAGGCGGCTAAGAAGTTCAACTTCAACAAGGCTATTTTCCCCGGCATCCAGGGCGGCCCGCTCATGCACGTGATCGCAGCGAAAGCCGTATGCCTGAAGGAAGCCTTAAGCGATGACTATAAGGATTATATGGTGCAGGTAAAGAAGAATGCGGCAGCACTGGCAGACGGTCTGATGAAACGCGGGATCAAGATCGTATCCGGCGGCACAGACAATCATCTGATGCTGGTGGATCTGACAAGCGTGGGGCTCACCGGCAAAGAGGCAGAGAAGCTTCTGGAGCGTGCCAACATTACCTGCAACAAGAACACCATCCCCAATGACCCGCAGTCTCCGTTCGTCACCAGCGGTCTGCGTCTGGGCAGCCCGGCAGTTACTTCCCGCGGTGTCAATGAGGAGGATATGGATCAGATCGCAGAGGCCATCACCCTGATGCTGAAAGATGCAGATGCCAACGAAGAGAAGGCAAAAGCAATGATCAGGAAGATCACAGACAGCCATCCGCTGGTGGGATAATCGCGGCACGGTTGATCGACACAGGAAAAGCTGATAAAATAAGGAACCCGCCGGAGAGATGCTCGGTAACAGGCACTCTTCGGCGGGTTTTTGATGTCTGTATGTGAAAATACCGGAAAAGCAGTTAAGAAATTTGTAAGAAAACGTTCAAAAAGAGGATATCGATGGAACCTGTGGATATGCTATACTAAATCCAATAGTATCATCCGGGGGCAGACGCTATATGCAGAGAGACCGGCAAAGATACAGGGAAAGAGAAGGGGAGGACACTTCTTTGGCAGAACAGGAAGCGGGAAAAACAGAAGTACAGAATCAGGAAAGGAAGCCGGTCATACAGGTGCGCAAGCTGTATAAGGTATATCCCATCGGAGAGTCGAAGGTGTTTGCGCTGAATGGCGTGGATCTGACGATACGGGAAGGAGAGTTCTGCTCTATCGTCGGAACATCAGGCTCAGGGAAATCCACGCTGCTGAACATGCTGGCCGGTCTGGAGAAGCCCACCAAGGGCGAGGTCATCATCGAGGGACATCATATGGAGCGAATGACGGAAAATGAGCTGGTTTCCTTCCGGCGGGATCATGTGGGATTTATTTTTCAGTCATTCAATCTGCTGGGCACGATGGATGCTGTGGAGAATGTGGCACTGCCGCTGACATTCCGGGGAGAGAATAAGGCAAAACGGATGAAAGCTGCAGAGGAGATGTTAAAGCTGGTGGGACTGACCAAGCAGATGCACCACAAGCCCACCCAGATGTCCGGTGGACAGCAGCAGCGCGTCGGCGTGGCCCGGGCGCTTGTGGTGGATCCGAAGATCATCTTTGCAGATGAGCCCACGGGCAACCTGGACTCCCGGACTTCCGCGGAGGTCATGGAGCTGATGCAAAAGGTCGTGCGGGAGCAGGGCAAGACACTGGTGATGGTAACCCACGATAACCACCTGGCAGGATTTGCAGACAGGATCTTTCATATTATCGACGGTAAGATCGTGAAGATAGAGAATGGTGAGGAATACAGGGAGGAAATGAAACATGAGCGTGTATAAGAAACTGTTGGTTCTCGGAGTGTGTGCTGCTGTGCTGACGGCACCCATGCAGGCAGCAGCTGCCAATGTGGGCGGAGCAGGCCTTGAGAGGATGTTGTCCCAGAGCGGAAGTACAACGACGGAAGAGACAAAGGAAGAATGCAGAACAAGAATTGAGAATGAAATTACCGATTCTTATAATTCTAAGGTAAAGCAAATTGATGAAAGCAGTCTGAGTGCTGCAGATAAGACCGCAGCTATTAAAAAACTGGATGATGCGAAGGCTTCGGCATTGAAGTTTTTAAAAACGAGGGATTCAAAAAAGTGGATGGAGAATGATGGCATATCTGCTGATGAAAAAATGGCGGGGATTGTTTCTGAGGCTTTGAAAGGCAGTGTTAATAACGGTAATAATGGCAGTGGAAATAACGGTGAAACCCCGGGTGGCAGTAATTCTTCTACTGAAAAAGTTACGAGAGAAAGCGCTATCCAGGAAATCAAAGACTATGCAGAGGGAATTTTGATGGATGCCTATGATACGGAAGGTGCAAAAAATGTCCGTGATGAGGCAATCGCAACGTTAAAAAAACAGGCTGGAGAGAACGGTTATATTTCAGACAGTGGTCTTTCTGGCTATGTGTCCAGAGTGAAAGGCCTTTTGGATAAATATGATATGTCCAACGCTCCTGCTGATGACAAAGAGCCGACACTCCCGGCCCCGACGGATTATGTGCAGGTGGGCGGCAACTGGGTGACACCGGTGGCAACGTACAGCCAGCGGGTGAATGTGGTGCTTCCTATCGTGAATATGGCGAAAGAGGATGCCATGGATGTGATCGTAACACCGGTGCTGGATACGGATCCGGAAAACTGGCCCTTTGATATTGAGCAGTCTTCCTATACAGTGAAGCTGGACCGGCTGGCCGGAGAAAATGTGAACGGGGATGCCATGGAAAGACGGCAGGAGATCACCTGGAATTTCAGGACACGAAAGGACGTGACATCCGGTTATAAGAAGATTGCATTCAACGTGCAGTACACCAACTCCGCAGGAGAGCAGGTGAACACCACGCTGAACACTTACGTAAAGGCGGTGGGTGCGCCGGGGTCCGGCACGGGAGACACCACATCCACGCCCCGTCTGATCGTCACAGGATTTGATACAGATCCGGAACAGGTGCGGGCGGGCGATAACTTCACGCTGACGGTACACATGAAGAATACAGCCAAGAGAACGGCAGTTTCCAACGTGGAGTTTACGTTGAAGGCGGCAACGGAAGGCAAAGATGCAGATGCTGTCTATGAGGCATTTCTTCCGGTGGCCGGTTCCAGTACCATCTATGTGGAGAGCATTCCGGCAGGCGGAACGACCGACCTGGTCATTGATATGAAGGCGAAGGCCGACCTGGCCCAGAAGCCTTATGTACTCAATATTGATATGAAGTATGAGGATGAGAAGCTGAAGGAATTCACTGCCAGCTCCAGTGTTTCCATCCCGGTTTATCAGGAGGCCCGCTATGAGATCAGTGAGCCTGAGGTGATGCCGTCTTCCATTGATGTGGGTTCAGAATCCAACGTCATGTTCAGCATTTACAATACCGGTAAGACGACCCTTTATAATGTATCTGTCCGGTTTGAGGGAGACAGTGTCTCCGGCGGGGAGGCCTTTGTGGGGAATATCCAGTCCGGCGGTACCGGCAATGTGGATACGATGCTGACCGGTGTGGCCCCCACCACTGATGACGGTATCATCAAGGCAATCATTTCCTTTGAGGACAACGAGACGAACAAGACTGAGGTGGAGAAGGAGCTGACGCTGTACGTCTCCGAACCGGTGTATGATGATATGGATATGAATGATTATGACATGTCGGATGACACAAAGAGCGGGCTTCCCATCTGGGCAAAGATTCTCCTTGTACTGGTGGTGATCGCTGCCATAGTGGCCGCTGTGATCATCGTAAAGAAGAAAAAGAAAGCAAGAGCAGCCTCTCTTCTGGAGGATGAACTGGCAGACAGCATCGGTGACGATGCCAAGGAAAATAAAGGAGAGTAACATGAATTTTCTGGATTTGCTCACGATGAGTGTCAACAATCTGTGGCGCAGAAAGCTCCGTACCTTCCTGACAGTGCTGGGCGTGATCATTGGAACAGCTTCCATCGTTGTAATGATCTCCCTTGGTATGGGAATGAACAAGGCCAATATGGAGCAGATCGAGAAATATGGCGGTCTGACGACGATCAACGTATATGCCAATGAAAATGGAAGCTCTACGCACTATGGATCCGGGACGGCTGTCTCCGATGGCGGTGTTTCCGGCTCCGGTTCCGGGAAGAATGAACCGGTCCGGCTGGACGATGCGATGATCGAGACATTGAAAAATATTCCGCATGTTTCTTTTGTTTCTCCGATGCTGACCATGAGTGTGGTGGCCAAGCAGGGTGCTTATATCTGTTCATATTTGAATGTGGTGGCCATGGAGCCGGAAGCTTTTACACAGATGAATATTAAGGTCGGGCAGGGATCGCTGCCCCGGGCAGGCGATCAGGAGCTGAAGTTTTTCTACGGCAATACGGTAGCAACCAATTTCATGAATGAAAAGACCCAGCAGTATTACTGGGAGACCGGTCAGGTGCCGGATGTGGATTTCATGAACCAGCCCATGTTTGTGATCTTCGATCAGGACGCATACTGGCAGTCGCAGAACGGAAATGGCACGAATGTGGATGAGAATGGGAATGCAACCGTAACACAGCCCCCGAAGAAATATATGATTGAATCCTGCGGCGTTATGGCCGGGGGCGTGGAGGACTGGGCTGACAACAGTGATTCCGTTCTCTGTGATATCAATCTGTTCAAGACGTACATCAGGCGGGTATTTAAAAACAAGGCGATCCCGGGTCAGCCCACGACCTCCTCGGGAAAACCGTACAAAGAGCTTTACTATAATCAGGCTTATGTAAAGGTAGACAATGTGGACAACATGAAGGATGTGCAGAAATCGATCCAGAACCTGGGGCTGAACGCCAGCAGCAATGCAGAGTGGATCGAGCAGATGCAGGAACAGTCCCGGAACATCCAGCTGGTGCTGGGCGGCATCGGTGCGGTGTCGCTGTTTGTGGCGGCCATCGGTATTGCCAATACGATGATGATGTCCATTTACGAGCGGACGAAGGAGATCGGCATCATCAAGGTGTTGGGCTGTGCGCTCCAGAATATCCGGGAAATGTTTCTCATGGAAGCAGGATTTATCGGCTTCCTGGGCGGTGTTATCGGTGTGGTGCTCAGTTACATCATTTCGTTTATCATCAATTTCGTGGCGTCCAGGCAGGGCGGGGATTATTATTCCTCGATTTCCTATATTCCGCCATGGCTGGTGCTTGTGGCGGTGGGATTTGCCGTTCTTGTGGGTATGGTGGCCGGATTCTTCCCGGCGGTGCGTGCCATGAAATTAAGCCCGCTGGCGGCGATCCGCAATGAATAACCTTTATTTCTGTAATCGGCAATTACAGCAATGGCGATAAGCTTTCATGAAAGGATGTGGGATGGAAATGACAGTATGGATATGCTGCGTGCTCATCGTTGTTTTATTATATGTACTGGCCATTCATCCGTCCTGCAGACGGGCGGCGCGGGAAGCAAAGCGAGAAGTCCGTTACTATGCCCACAGAGGCTTATATGACAATAACAGCGACGCACCGGAGAATTCTCTCCGGGCGTTTGCGCTTGCGGCGGAGGCCGGATACGGCATCGAACTGGATGTGAGGCTGACGAAGGACGGCGTCCCGGTGGTGTTCCACGATGCGGAGCTGGGGCGTGTGTGTGGCTGCTCCGGAAGTATCGAGGAGCTGAATGCAACGCAGACCGATGCCCTGCGGCTTCTGGGGACAGATCAGAAGGTGCCGCGGCTGCAGGAAGTACTGGAGCTGGTGGCCGGACGGGTGCCGCTGCTGATAGAATATAAGATGGAACAGATGGATGCGACAGTATGTGTGCGGGCTGACCGGTTGCTGAACAGCTACCCGGGAGAATACTGTATGGAGTCCTTTCATCCCTTTGCCCTGCTGTGGTACCGGCAGAACCGACCGGAGATCTTGCGCGGCATCCTGTCCACCGATTACCGGGATGGCAGGAGCCTTCCCATGACACCGCTGCATTTTTGCAGCAGGCATCTGCTGTTCAATTTCTTCGCCCGGCCCAATTTTGTGGCCTATGACAGAAGGGTAAAAACAGAACTGTCCCGGGCGCTGTGCAGCAGGTTGTATCGAATTCCGCTGGCGGCCTGGACTGTAAAAAGCCGGGAGCAGCTGGAAGAACTGCGCCCGACTTACGACTGGTTTATCTTTGAAGGTTTTCGACCGTAAATTAATAGCCTAACTCTTCGCCCACAAGGATCACCTTGATGCGTCCCGGAATGCCGGAGCGCCTGGTGACAACGAACTGGCTGCAGATGCAGTCCGGGGAGAAGCAGTCTCCACAGCGTCCTGTGACCGCACAGGGCGTTTTTTTGTGCAGGCGGACGGTGTTGGGCGGCGTTGCGGTATTGCGCACCCGTTTCAGGCCCGCGTCCACATCGGTGACCACCTTATTCATACCGGCCAGAATGATGACGTTCTGGGGGCCGTAGCAGAGAAAAGCCACACGGTTGCCGCGGCCGTCGATGTTGACCAGCTCGCCGTCCATGGTGATGGCGTTGGTACTCATGAGAAAATAATCGCAGCAGGCGATCTTACCATAGAGCTGCCGCTGTTCCTCGGGAGTTTTGGCACTTTCCCGGTCGATGATCTTATAAGGGCCATGACAGACTGCCTCCATCAGGCCACTTTCGTGCAGGGACATGGAGCCGCCCCAGGCGATGCTGGAGCCTTCGGGCATCAATTCCAGTGCTTTTGCCACAGCGGATGTGCGGTCCGGGCAGTAATAGCCCTCCATCTGGCGCTTTTCCAGCCCTTTGATGATGGTGGCGGCTGCGTTTTCATAATAAATCTGTTTTGGGGTCATAGGAGTTCCTCCTTTGTGTGTGAATGTTTTTGGAAAAATTTCTCTCTTTATTATAAACACAGGGATGCTGGCTGACAAGACGCCAATGTAAGGTTCCAGTCCACACGCACCATTCGCACAATCGCATCTTTAATGCTTTCTGCTGCTTCGCAGCTCTTTTTTACTCATTACAAGGAGCTCCCTTCGTTGTATTGCATCCGAGTGAATTGTAACAATTTTCGCGACAGGAAAACGGCGGCCTTGTGCAGTGCCGGAAATTGAGATATAATGCACACATACTGGAAAAACGGAGGAACGACAAATGGCAAATATGCTTCCAAAGCGGGAGGAAGGAAAGAAAGAGACACAGTGGAGACTGGAGGATATGTACGCGTCCAATGAGGCCTGGGAGGCCGACGCAGCCCTGCTGTCTGAAAAAATAGAGAAGCTGGGCAGCTTCCAGGGAAGGCTGGGAGAGGGCGCGAAGGTTTTCCTGGAAGTGTTCCGGCTGCATGACGAGACAAATATGCTTTTTGAAAAGGTGTATGTGTATGCCAATCAGCGGCATCATGAGGATACCGGCAACAGCTTTTATCAGGCGCTGTCCGGCCGGGCGCAGACGCTGATGGTGGCGCTTTCCCAGGCGGAGGCGTATATGACGCCGGAGATCCTGGCCCTGCCGGAGGAAACGGTGGAGGGCTATTTTGCAGAGGAGCCAGAGCTGGAAATGTACCGCCATGCCTGCAGGGAAATTGTGCGTTTTAAGGAGCATACGCTGGATGCGGCCCAGGAGGCGCTGCTGGCGAAGGCCGGGGAGATGGCAGAAAGTCCCCGGGATATTTTTTCCATGTTCAACAACGCGGATATCAAATTTCCCACCATCTGGGGAGAGGACGGGGAGCCCATCGCCGTGACCCACGGCACCTTCATCTCCCTCATGCAAAGCCAGGATCGGGAAGTGCGAAAAGCAGCTTTTTCCTCGGTGTATGACACCTATCAGAAGTATAAAAATACGCTGGCGGCCACGTTCAAGGCCAATGTGGTGCAGGAGACGTTCTATGCGTCCGTCCGGGGCTATCAGAGCTCTCTGGAGGCGGCGCTGTTTGCCAACGGCGTGCCGGTGCAGGTATATGACAATCTGCTGGCTGTGGTGGATGAAAACCTGCCGTTGCTGCACCGCTATGTGGCGCTGCGGAAAAAGGTGCTGCAGACGGAAGAGCTGCACATGTATGATCTGTATGTGCCCATGGTTTCCGATGTGGACATGGACGTTCCCTTTGAGAAGGCAAAAGAAATGGTGCTGGAGGGGCTGGCCCCGTTGGGAGAGGAATATCTGGGCCTGCTGCGGGAAGGCTTTGCCAACGGCTGGATCGACGTGTACGAAAACGAGGGCAAGCGGAGCGGCGCTTATTCCTGGGGCGCTTACAGCACCCATCCCTACGTGCTCATGAACTATCAGGACAATCTGAACAGCGTCTTCACCCTGGCTCACGAGATGGGGCATGCGCTGCATTCCTATTATTCGGATCATAACCAGCCTTACGTGTACGCCGGTTACCGGATTTTCGTGGCGGAGGTGGCTTCCACCTGCAACGAAGCACTGCTCATCCGGCATCTCATTGACCAAGCGAAGGACCGAAAGGAAAAAATGTACCTGATCAACTATTTCCTGGAGCAGTTCCGCACCACCCTGTACCGGCAGACCATGTTTGCAGAATTTGAAAAACTGGCTCACGCCCAGCAGGAGTCCGGCGGCCAGCTGACGGCAGACTGGCTCTGCGAGACATACTATACTCTGAACAAAAAATATTTCGGCGAGGACATGGTGGTGGACGAGGAGATCGCCATGGAGTGGGCGCGGATCCCCCATTTCTATACGCCGTTTTACGTGTACCAGTACGCCACCGGATTTTCCGCAGCCATCGCCCTGTCCGGCAGGATCCTGAAAGAGGGCGCTCCTGCAGTGGAGGATTACAAGAAGTTCTTAAAGGGCGGCTGCAGTGCCTACCCCACCGAGCTGCTTCGGATGGCAGGTGTGGATATGGAAAGCACAGCGCCCATCACAGCGGCCCTGCAGGTGTTCGGGCAGTATGTGGAAGAACTGGAAAATCTTTTATAGAAGAAAATGCCTTCTTTGTATTGACTTTTGCCGGAAAACGGGATTTAATATTATTGTAACAATTACGTAACAATAATGGACGGTGAGAGCGATGACACCATTTGAAGCGATTTTTCAGAGACAGTCCATCCGGCACTTTCGAAAAGATCCCGTGCCGGAGACGGTTTTGCACAAGATAGAGAATTTTGAAGCGGAGCTGATCCCCATTTTTCCTTATGTGAAAATGGAGACGAAGGTTTACCGGGCAGAAGAGTATCACAGCAAAATGCCAGCCCTGTTCGGCGTGCAGGCTCCTTATTATCTGGCGGTGTATGCCCAGACGCTGGAGGGCAGCAGAAGCAATGCGGGCAACCTGCTGGAGCAGATCGCCCTGTATCTGCACAGCCGGGGCATCGGCACCTGTTTTGTGGGAGGCATGCGGCCGCCCAAGGGCGCACCGACGCCGGAGGGCATGGAATTTGTCATCATGCTGGCTTTCGGTCTGCCGAAAGGAGAACTGAACCGCCCGGCAGAGAAAGCTCACCGGGAGTCCATGGAGCGGCTGTGCGTGTACAAGCAGGAGCCACTGCGGGAGACCCAGGAGCTCATCGAGGCGGCACGTCTGGCGCCGTCCAGCCTCAACAGCCAGCCCTGGAAGTTTGTCGTATACCGGAACCGGCTGCACATCTTTGAGGTGCAGAAGCGGCAGGGCGGGAAGCGCAGTGCTTGGCAGGAGATCAACATGGGCATCATGATGGCCCATATTCTCATGGCGGCGGAGGAATACTGGATCGACGTGACCATGACCCATTCCGACAATCTGGCGGAGAAACCGGTGGCCAATTACCGGTATGTGGGAAGCGTGCTGGTGAAGCCGTAAATTGGGGAGGTTCTATGGCAGATTTCATAAGTTCCTACAAACACCTTGAAAAATTGTGTGGGGACATACTACAGGACGACAGGCGGATATCTGCTTATATTGATGAAATGACAAAAATAGCCAGCGGTTCATCTGCAGTGCATGGCTGGAATGAAGATTTAAAGAAACTGAAACATTATCGGTGGGTGCGTAATCAGATTGTGCATGATCCTGATTATGAAGAAGAGGATTTATGTGGGCCGAATGATGTGCTGTGGCTTGAAAATTTTTATTCGCGGATCATGAACCAGACAGATCCGCTGGCATTATATTATCATCTTACAAAGAAAGTCGGAGAAGATAACCGGAAAAAGCAGGAATCTGTGAGAACAAATACATATGATACATATAACAGGCAACCCATGCCTAGGAGAGAACCAGAGCATTCATCAGGTGGGATGATTCTTGTTGTGTGTGTGATCATCATAGTAGCATGTGTACTCTTTCTGGGAAAATAGAATAAGAAACGAAAAAGGCTGCCACCTCTGTGACAGCCCTAAATTTTTACATCAAAAAAGCGACAGACGGGACTCGAACCCGCGACCTCCACCTTGGCAAGGTGGCGTACTACCAACTGTACTACTGTCGCATGTGCGTTGCTTGAAATTGTTATTGCCGAACGCATGATTAACTATACCAGAGGAATCCGGATTTGTCAACAGGTAAATTAAATTTTTTTAAAAAAGTTCAGTTCAGCCGCGCCATTCGCAGAATCGTGCTGTCGCACTTCCCGCTGCTTCGCAGCTACTTTCTGCTCATCTCCGGCGCTCCGTCCATGCCGGCTCTCGTCCAGCTTTTCGTGCAAGCACGATCGCTGCACTCGTTTGTCATGGCTGAGCTGAACTCGAAGGTTGTCACCCCCCGATACGCGTGGTATAATGAAAGCCACGGTTACAGATCATTGATTTTTATATAAAGAGGATGACGAATGAATCGAATGCAAGGCAGAAGATTTTTGATGAAGATGGCGGCACCGCTGCTGGCGCTGACGCTGTTCCTGGCTCAGGGCGGGGAAGCGTATGCGGCGGCACAGATCGTGTCGGATGTGGAGGCGCGGCGGGCACTGCCCATCGTGTCCAATGAGACGGAAGGCTGGCCCCAGGGGCCGTTGGTGTCGGCACAGTCGGCGGTGGTGATGGAGGCGTCCACAGGCGCGATCCTGTATGAGAAGGATGCCCACGACCAGCTGTATCCGGCCAGCATCACGAAGATCATGACGACGCTGGTGGCGCTGGAGCACTCCACCATGGACGAGACGGTGACGTTTTCCTATGACTCGGTGTTCAGCCTGGATACGGGCAGCAGTATCATCGGCGGTGTGAACCCCGGAGATATCATGAGCATGAAGGATGTGCTGTACGGCATCATGATCTGTTCGGGAAATGAAGCGGCTTACGCGGCGGCAGAGCATGTGGGCGGCAGCATCCCGGCTTTTGTGGATATGATGAACGCCAGGGCGCAGGAGATCGGCTGTACGGATACCCATTTTGAAAATCCCCACGGCCTGCCCAACGAAAATCATGTGACGTCGGCCATGGATATGGCGAAGATCACCCGGACGGCCCTGGAAAATACCGCCTTTAAGACGATAGCAACCACAAGACGGTATACGTTTCCACCCACCTCGTCAGGGGAGGAGCGCATCCGCCTGAACCATCACAAAATGATGGAGGGCATGGAGTACGCCTACGACGGCTGCCTGGGCGGCAAGACGGGCTATACATCGGCGGCGGGTAGTACGCTGGTGACCTTCGCCCAGCGGGACGGCATGATGCTCATCTGCGTGGTGATGAACGAGGAGGCACCGTCCCAGTTTCTGGATACGGCCACCCTTCTGGATTATGGCTTTGCCAATTTCCGCAAGGTGGATATGAGCGAGTACGGTCAGGGGCAGGACAGCGAGAACAGCAGCTTTTTCCTGACCCAGGCGCAGACCCAGAATGCGGATACCGGCCTTTCTGTGCGGCAGAACGGCACGGCGGTGCTGCCGGTCAACGCTTCGGTGGATGATGTGAAGGGCGAGGCCCAGGCCGGAGACAGCGAAGGGACAGTGACCTCGGAGTTTTATTATCATGGCGTCTATGTGGGAAGCTCGGTGATGCGGGTGCAGGCGGCGGATCCCCAGTCAGGCAGCAGCCTGCTCTTTGGCGGCACCCGGGAGGAGACGGACACCACGTATGATATTTTTCACCCGGACAGCGGATTTGTCCTGTTCATCAACTGGAAATATATTCTGATCGTGCTGGTCGGCATCGGTGTGGCGGCGGGGATGGCATTCCTTATTATGCACACCGGCAGCCGGAAACGGCGCAGGAGAACGCCCCACCTGACGATCCGATAGGCGCACGGCCGGGACCGTTGCGGATGGAACGATTTGTCAGGATGGCAGACAGGCATGGCTTGAAAAAAGAGAAGATGAGGGAACACAGATGGCAATAGATACACTACTGCAATTATTTGCTAAGATTTTTATCATGGTTGCTGTGGGATATTTCCTGCGGCGCAGAAACATTATCACAGTGCAGATCAAGCAGGCACTGAATTTCATGATCGTCAATGTTTTCATGCCATTCAGCATTCTGGTATCAGGAAACAGCGCATTTTCAAAAGAAATGTCCCACAGTCTTCTGCTGGTGGCGGGGCTGTCGCTCATCTACTATATCGCTTCCATGGCTATCGGCATGGGACTGGGGAAACTGTTCCATATGGAGGAACATCGGGCGCGGATTTTTGTGTTGCTGCAAAGCTTTGCAAATGTGGGCTTTTTGGGCATTCCGCTGGCGGAAGAACTGTTTGGTGCCACGGGAACGCTGGTGGCAGTGGTGTATAATCTGGCCTTTGACGTGATCTTTTTTACCTATGGAATGTATTACATCCGTCACGGTGGCAAGCTGGATCTGAAAGCACTGCTGGGCAATGTGGTGGCCATCAGCGCCATCGCATCGGTAATCCTGTATTGCTCGCCGGTGCGGATGCCGGTACTGGTGGAGGAATCCATGCGGATGATGGGAAGTTGTACCACACCTTTGTCTATGATCGTGGTGGGCTGCAGCCTGGCAGAGGTAAAGCTTTCGGATGTGCTGAAGAGCCGGGACGCATATCTGGTATCTGCTTTGCGTCTGGTGATCTATCCGGTGCTTTTCTGGGCAGCGGCTGTGGCACTGCATCTGGAGCCGGAGGTGACGGCGGCAGGTATTCTGCTGACGGCGCTGCCTCCCGCAACCATGAACGTGATCGTGGCAGAGGAACACGGCTGTGCACCTGAATTTGCCGCACAGGCGGTGGTGCAGAGCATGGTATTTATGATCGTGACTGTCCCTGTGGTCATGATGATCCTGGGATAAAGGTTTTAAGGAAAACAGATGATGCGCCTGCTTTTGAATGGCGCTAAGAAGGAGAAAATATGAGTCAGGCAGATAAGATTTTTATCGATATGTGTAAGGATATTCTGGAAAACGGAACAAGCACGGAGGGGGAGAAGGTGCGCCCCAAATGGGAGGATGGCAGCTTTGCCTATACGATCAAGCAGTTTGGTGTGGTGAACCGCTATGATCTGTCCAAAGAGTTTCCGCTGTTGACGCTGCGGCGGACGGCGCTGAAAAGTGCCACGGATGAGATGCTCTGGATCTGGCAGAAGAAATCCAACAATATCCATGACCTGCATAGCCATATCTGGGACAGCTGGGCGGACGAGGATGGTTCCATTGGCAAGGCCTACGGCTATCAGCTGGGTGTGAAGCACCAGTACAGGGAAGGCATGATGGATCAGGTGGACCGTGTGATCTATGATCTGAAGCACAATCCATACAGCCGGAGAATCATGACCAATATTTATGTCCATCAGGATCTTCATGAGATGAACCTGTATCCGTGTGCTTACAGCATGACCTTTAACGTGACGAAGAAACCCGGCCACGACAGGCTGACACTGAATGCCATTTTGAACCAGCGATCCCAGGATATTCTTACGGCCAACAACTGGAACGTGGTGCAGTATGCGGTGCTGCTGCACATGATCGCCCAGGTGTGCGGCATGGAGGTGGGGGAACTGGTGCATGTCATCGCCGATGCCCATATTTATGACCGGCATATACCGCTGGTGAAGGAGCTGATCAGCCGCCCCTGCTACGATGCGCCCACCTTCTGGCTTAACCCGGAGGTGAAGGATTTCTATCAGTTCACACGGGATGACGTGCGGGTGGACAATTATGTGACCGGGCCGCAGATCACAAACATCCCGGTGGCGGTATAAGACGTGGAAAATGAGGAAAAACAGAAACAGGAAGGAGGAAAACAGCGATGAATATGATCGTCAATGTGGATAACAACTGGGCCATCGGCTACCGGAACAGCCTGCTGGTGCGCATTCCGTCAGATATGAAGTTTTTCCGGCAGGAGACCACCGGCAAGGTGGTCGTCATGGGAAGGAAGACACTGGAGAGCTTTCCCGGCGGCCAGCCGCTGAAAAACCGGGTCAACATTGTGCTGACGACAGATCCGGCTTATCAGGTGAAGGGTGCTGTCATTGTACATGATCTGGAGGAACTGAAGGAGGCGCTGCAGCCCTATGACAGCGAGAATGTTTATGTCATCGGCGGTGAGAGCATCTACCGGCAGCTGCTGCCGTACTGCGACACCGCCCATGTGACCAAGGTGTGCAACGCTTATCAGGCGGACACCTGGTTTCCCAATCTGGATGAACTGCCGGACTGGGAGCTCACCGGAGAGAGTGAGGAACAGACGTACTTTGACCTGGAATACTATTTCCTGCGGTATGAGAGAAAGAAAAAATAAAACAGAGTTTCTTTGAGGGGGATACGGATGAATTTATTTACAGTTGGTGTGATCGTGATGTGTGCGGCTATGATCCTTTGCTGGGCTTACAATTTTATCAGGGCCGGAAGAGAGAAGCCACAGAGTGTCCTGGCAAGAAGAGGTCTGTATATCTGTGGAATGGGAGCGGTTGCCCTGAATCTTTTCCGGATTTTTCAGATCTATGCATATTCACTGACATCCATGGTGCTGGCAAATGTGGTTGCCTTTCTATGCATTCTGATCGCGTTTATCCGTTCGGAGAGAGGACAGGACAAAGACGGTACAGGGGCATAAAAAGAGAAGGCATTACATGCCTCCTCCCCATCCGCGCCATTCTTCCGGATCCGGTGCGGCATCGGAAGCAGAATGTGCAGCGGTATTTTCTAATTGTTTGATGAGAGCGGCGATTTCCTCTTCGGAAAGCGTCGCTTTTAACTTTTCTAGGGTTGCATTGAGATCCTTTTGAGCACCCTCCACCGATGCCTTGGCCCAGGAAGCCTCCTGGCGCTGTGCCTGTTCCCGGAGTAGCCTTGCATATTCCCGATCGTCGATGCGGGGCGTGGTCGGAATGGCGGCTGTGATGCCGATCAGGACAAGAACCAGCTTCAGACCGATCAGTCCGCCGGCGCTGCTTTCATAAGTGGGATGAAAACCGGTAAGATATGCCTGGAGGAAAAAAGAATGGTTCCATACGGAAAAAGCAGCATATACTGTAAAAAGAAGCAGTGCCGTGGTGCACCCGACTTTCCCACCCCATCCCTGCGGACGGATCAGACAGAACACCGTGCCTGCGGCAAGGAGGAGAAGGAAAAAGAATTCCAGCCAACAGACAGGGGAAAGAGAAGAGAGATTTCCCTCCAAAAGAAGATTGCGCAGCAGCCAGAGCTCACCGCAGATCACAAGAAGGAAGCAGATGACAGTGACACCTCTGCGGGAGGCCTGTGTGTCGGAAACAGATGCTTTCATAGAAAATCCCCCTTTATTCGAAAAAAATAAAATCAATTCTGAATTTAGTATAACATAGAAATGATAACGGGTCAATTTCAGACTTTATATTGTGAATTTGGAAAATTTTAGATATAATAGGCACAGAAGGAATAAAATATGCCGGGAACGGCATAAAGGAAAAGCTGATGAGGGGGAATGATGATGAGACTGGTATTTGTGACAAGTGGTTTCAGTGGCATCCATCTGGCGTATGGCGTGATGGTGATAGGGATTATTTTCTGCTTTGTGATATCCCGAAACCAGAAAAAAGAAATGCGGAAGGCTGTGGATGCGTTTGCCTTTCCTTTTGTCCGGATCTCCAATTATATAAGTCCCACTTCCCCTGAAAACCATCTGGCAGTGGAAAAACAGGAGAATGGAGTGATCCGGGTATTGCCGCCGGAGCAGCAGCCGGGCGCCATCCGGGCGATCATGAAACGGGCCAATGAGGAAACGCCGGTGAAGCTGTTTGCCGAGATGGCAGATGCAGCTGACGAGGTGAAACGTCTGGCAGGCATCAACCGGACGCGAAAAGCACAGTTTGCAGATCCGGTGGAAGAGATCCTGCTGCTGACCCATACGTTTCTGACCGGGTGTGAGGATGTTCGCCGGATGGATACAACGGAAAAGGTGGAGCAGTTTGAAAGCTTTCTGCAGGAGCAGGTAAAATACCGGATGATTCTGCTTCGCCGGATCAGTGGAGGCTCAGCGGAGGAATACAGGGAGTTAAACCGGGTGTATGCCCGGGAGATGGAGATGCTGGAGAAAAAAGAAGGAGAAAATCATTAAATTGTATAATTTGCATAACGATAAAATGTAAGAAAAACGGAATTTCCAAAATATGGAATTAAATTAGACAAAAAACAGGTACAAAATGCATATATTATTGGGCAAAATTTAGGCAAATTTTAACGAAAAATTTATAAACAGGAGGTTTGTGTTTACATTTTGCACAAAAGCGCATATAATGAAACCGGGAAATGGAAGACGGATATTTCGCAAATGGTTAAACAAACAGAGGAGGGAAGCTTATGAGCGAAATGAATATGAAGTCTACAGCTGCAGTGAAAGAACCGGAAGGTTTCAATCAGGGAAAATTCCCACTGAAGAAGCGTGAACTGGGTGGCATGCAGCCGTACATACCGCTGGGACCTTTCCAGCTCCGCCTGCCACTGATTCACCATCGCTGGTCCTGGACAGAGATGGCCGCCGCCATGTTTCTTGGCGTTGCCTGCCTGGGGGCCGGAACAGCGACAACCATGACCACATTCGGTCTGGACGAAGCGGCAAATATTGCAGCACTGGGCCTGACGGAAAACGGCGCTTTTCTGATGAGCCTGACCTTCGGTGTGCTGAATGCCATCTGCTATTATCTGCCGTCGTTGCTCGGTGACCCGGTTGTGCCCGGGTGGATCACGCCGGCACTGCCGCTGACACTGAATTATCTGAGTGCCTATGCGCTTCCGGATTATGCCACCGGTGAAGTCGACCGGATATATGCGATGATTGCCCTGCAGATGCTGGTAGCCTTAAGCTTCCTGATCATGGGAGCTACCGGTCTGGGAAGAAAGCTGGTAGATGCGGTGCCGACTTCCATCAAAGCCGGAATCGTTCTCGGTGCCGGTGTTACGGCCGGTGTGAATGTATTTTCCGCCCGTATGCCGAAAGCGCCGATTACGGTCGTGATCGCGGTACTGATGTCCTATTTCTTCCTGTTCAACCCGACATTTGCCCGGGCAGCACAGAAGAATAAATGGCTGAATCTTTTACGGAATCAGGGCGTTGTGCCTGCACAGGTATTCGCAATCGTACTTGCACCGTTCCTGATCCGGGAAATTGCGGTTCCGCAGATTCAGTGGGGCCTTACCCCGTTATCCTTTGGATTTGTATTGGAGCATTTTACCATATTTGGCCTGGGATTCCCGGCAGCGAAATTCTTTATTTCCGCAATCCCCATGGCACTGACCGTTTACATTATTGCATTCTCTGACTTCGTTCTGGCGAAGGAGGTTGTAACCGAGGCAACGGCAACCCGGCCGGATGAGACGGTTATCTTCGATGCAGGCCGTTCCAACCTGGTAAGCTTTCTCCGTAATGGGATTATGTCACTGTTTGCACCTTGGGTGCCGCTGTGCGGTCCTCTGTGGGCATCCGGCCTGCTGACGATCACCGAACGCTACAAGAGAGGCTACAAGACGATGAACAGCTACTGGGATGGTGTGTGTACCTTCCGTGCGGCAACCGTTATTTCCGTACTGATCCTTCCGCTGGTGACCCTGATCCGTCCGGCATTTGCCATTTTCTTTGGCATCACGATGGGCGTTCAGGCATTTGCCTGCGGCAATATCGGTATGAGAATGTGTACCACTGCAAATGAGCGCGGGATTGCCTGCATCATTGCAGCAGCGCTTACCTTCTATACGCCGGGCTGGGCACTGCTGATCGGTATCATCGTGTGGATCGTAGTAGAGGGCAGCGAATTGTTTGCAAAGAAGGCATAGAGAAGAAATAGAAAAGAAATAGAAAAGAAAATCTATCCGAAACCGGATAGGCTTGGATGAGCGAAGCAAAAGGGGAAGGCACTGCTGTTTTTGACAGGCAGTGCCTTCCCCTTTTGGCAGAACATTTCCGGACAGATCTGCGGGATGGTCAGTATGTGGGTCAGATCCGTTCCCGTGCTCCCAGCAGCTGATCTGCCATCAGGGAAAGTTCATGGGCAGATGGCTCCCAGCCATTGAGGCGCCACGTCTGGATGAGGCCAATATAACCGGACACGATAAACGAAAAATAATATTCGAAATAGAGGGTGTCACGGAAGCGGAGCTTCCACAGGGAATATGTCCGCATGCGCAGCAGATCCTTCAGTCGGTTGATGAATGACAGATCCCCGTTGGGGCCAAGAAGCGCATCAGCGATATCTTTATTATCCAGAAGAAACTGAAACATATTCTCCGATAATCTGGCCACACTGCCTGTGCTGTCGGGAGCAGGTGGTGTCTTGTCCAGCAATTCGTTAAAATCAGCGAACCACTCGTCCTCCAGCTGTTCTAACATGTCGTAAATATCCCGGTAGTGGAGGTAAAAGGTCCCCCGGTTGATGTCTGCCAGATCAGTCAGTTCCTTGACAGAAATATCTTTGATGGGCTTTTCCTTCATGAGTGAGGTGAGGCTTTCCAGAAGAAGCCGTTTCGTTCGCCTGACCCGCCGGTCTGTTTTGTTTTCCGCCATTATGTTCATCCTTTCCTTAAAAAGCATTAAACAAATAAATCAGTGAGTAATTAAACAAAATATAAAAAGATGTTAAATATCACACAGAAAAAACGAAAACTGCATATTGAAATTTTAACATATATTTTACATAATAGCGATAGAAAAATACAGAGATTGTTAAGTAAACAGACAACTGTTGCTTATTTGACAAAGGAGAATCCATCGCAATGAGCTTTAAAAATATTTTGAAAAAATCGCTGACCAGCGGCTTGTTACAGCAGAAGCTGTCTGCGCCGGAACTGATCGTGGTGCTGCTGGTGACGGTGTTTTTTGCTGTTTATATTCTGATCCTGTATCGGAAAATGACAAAATCCACCTTTTATTCCCGGACGTTTGGCATTTCCCTGGTGATGCTGTCGGTGGTCACCGCAGGTATGATACTTTCCATGCAGGCGAATTTTGTTATTACCTTTGGTATGCTGGGATCTCTGTCGCTGATCCGGTTCCGGACATCAGTAAAAGGAACGGTGGATCAGATCTTTATTTTCTGGAGTGTGAGCGTGGGGCTTCTGTGCGGGGCGTCCTGCTATGGTGTGGCGCTGGCGGAGGCCGTGATCCTGACGGCGGTATTATTTTTGCTGCCCCGGACAAAAGAGCCGCGAAGAAATGTGCTGCTGCAGCTGGAGATGGACTGTCAGGAGGCAGAAGAGCCGGTGCTGGCACTGGCAAAGGAATACGATAAAAAGGCACAGATCCGCGGACGGAATCAGGGACAGGGCTTTCGGGAGCTGCTGATCCGTATGAATATCGGAAATGCGGACAGAGAAGCGCTTCTTTCCCGGCTCAATGGTGACGGGCAGGTGCGGACAGCATTTTTTACTGATGGAGACGGGAGATAACGGACAGATGATAAGGAGGAACCCTTATTCATGTATGGTGGAAATATTCGCAGATGGGTCAAGCGGGGGATTCTTTTTGGGGGTGGCGTGCTGCTCCTGGGAATTGCAAAGAGAAGCACTGTCTGGGCAGAACAAAAGCAGCAGGAGGTGCGGACGTTCGGACTGTACTGGGAGGGAGAAAGCCTTCCGTACCGCCGGGACAGCCGCACTTTTTATCTGCCGCTGACCGAAGAAATGAAGGAAAAGGGTGTCAAAAAAGCCGGCTTTGCGGACTGTAACGGTGAGACGGTGTCCTTTGTCCGGCTGCCGGAGACGGAAGAGCTGGAGACGGCAGTGGCAGAAGGGACAGCTTATCCGTTCTCTTTTCCGGAGGGCGGAACTCCCTGTTTTCTGGTATTTACGGACATGCCCATGCTTTCTGTGGAGGAAACAGGAGCGGGAGACGGGGACTATACGCCGGTGAAGGTGACGCTGTTTTCCGGAATGTTTTCTGATGGCGCGGTGGTACATACAGAAGGACGGATCAAAGTGCGGGGGGCACTGAGCACGCATTTTCCCAAGGTGGGATACCGCCTGAAGCTGGAAACGACGGACGAATTCGGCAACCGGAAGAAGAATCCGCTGTCGTTTCTGGATATGCGGATCAGTGATGCCTGGAACCTGACGGCACTGTATGCAGATGATCTGAAAATCCGGGATAAGATATCCATTGACCTGTGGCAGCAGCTGATGGAGGAGGAAGATGCCTACGGAACAGAGGCGGCTTTTGGTACCAATATGGAGTATGTGGAGGTGCTGCGGGACGGGGATTATCTGGGCCTGTATGGCCTGCTGGAGCCCATTGACGCCCGGCAGCTGGGAATTTCCCAGTCTGCGGGGGGCGCGGGACAGTCGGAATATTATTATAAGAAACAAAACGATGTGATCGCGGAGGAAGCAGCCTTTCAGTTTTCTGTGTCGGAACAGATCTTGCCGGCGACGAAGACGGAGGAGGAGACGGAAAACTCCGTGAACTATGTGGCTTCTCTGGAAATCAAGGAGGCAGCAGGTCAGTTGTCGAAGGAAGCCTGGGAGCCTGTCCGCCAGTATATGTGCATGATGCGCTATGGCCTGTTTGATGACATGGCACCGGAATTACTGAATCTGACCAATACGGCGGACTACTGGATTTTTCTACAGGCCATCGGTGGTGTGGATAATGCGGTCAAAAATATGTACTATGCGGCCCGCTTTGAGAACGGTGCGTACCGGCTTTATTTTGTGCCCTGGGACATGGACATGAGCTGGGGCAATGAATATTGCGAGGAATCCCATACCTTCCAGAGCTACTACACCTGTCCGGCGGATGCGTGGATCGACTGGAATCCGGGAACGCCCATGCTGGAAGGGCACTGTGCCGGTTTTCCGGAACTGGTGAAAGCGCGTTACAGCAAATTGCGGCAGGACATCCTGTCGGATGAGAATCTGATCTCTGCCATACGCACCCAGTTCAACTACGTGAAGCAGTCCGGTGCATACGCCCGGGATGCTGCCCGATGGACGTTAAGCCCCCACACGGCGACTACCACACAGATGGAGACTTTTGCCAGAGAACGGATGCAGGCACTGGATGAATATATCAAAGAACTGTAAAATTGTGGACGGATAATGAGACAGACGTTCAATAAAATACATATGAAAATAAAATTGTTCATTGATGAAGGGCGGTTAGTTTCTTATAATATAGGATACCGGGATTGCGGGGGCAATCCGCAGGTATGCGAATATTCAGACTTACGATGATAAGATAACGAATGATAGGACAAGATCAATGACAGACAGACGAAAACGGAGATGGCTGTTTGCGGCAAGTCTGCTGCTTTTGCTTGCACTGACTGCGCTGGCACTGCGAAGACAGCCGAAGATTTACAGCAATGAGGCCCGGGTGCTGGACGCGGAGGCGATCAGCGGGCTTTTGGATACCCGGCAGGAAGCCGGGGATGAAGATGATGAAAAATCAGGGGAGCTTTATCGGAAAGAAGAGAAGCTCCCTTATTGTGCGTATGAGAGAACCTTTTATGTGCCGGTGCTTTCCGGGAAAATGCCCCGGGCAGCAGATTTTCAGGTAGAATCCACGGGCAGGGAGCAGCAGGTGGTATTTGCGGATTTTCCGGCAGATGAAGAAGCACTGGCCCAGGCGGTGAAGACAGGGGAAGGCTTTTCTCTCTACATTTACGATGATGAGGCATTTCGGAAATATCAGGTGGTGTTTACTGGAACGCCGGTGCTGGATATTACGTTTTCAGACGAGACAGACGGGGAGTATACCATTGTCCATATCGACATGCACAGCGGGCCGAAGGACAATGGAAAAGTGGTATCCTCTGAGGCAAAAATGCGGGTGCGGGGCGGTGTCAGCCGAAATTATCCGAAACTGGGCTTCAAGCTGAAGCTGTTTGAGGAGGATGCCCAGGGCAACCGGCAGAAGCGCAATGCCAGTCTTCTGGGACTGCGCAGGGACAGTAAATGGAATCTGGCAGCGCTTTATGCGGATGATACGAAGATCCGGGATAAGGTGGCCATTGATCTGTGGGCGGATATGTCTGCAGATACCATTCCGTTTTCTGAGACGTTCGGTACCCGGATGGAATATGTGGAAGTTATTATGAACGGGGAATATATGGGGCTGTACGGTCTGATGGAGCCCATTGACGAGAAACAGCTGGGCATTACAGACGGCGGTTCCCAGGGGCTTCATGAGTATTATTATAAAAAAGAAGGAGAGGATATCGGCCAGGACAGTGATTTTGTATTCTCCTCTGTGGATGAGCGGGTACCGGAGAAGGAAGAAGGCCTGCCGGACATGATCCTGGCCGGACTGGAGCTGAAAAACGGCAACGGACATGCGGCACAGAATGCCTGGGCGCCCATCCGGGAATATATGAGGATGGTTCGGGAGGAGACGTTTGCCGAGGATGCCGGGACTCTTCTTGACCTGGAAAATGTGGCGGACGTGTGGATCTACATCCAGGCTATCATGGGCGTGGATAACCGGGCGAAAAACCTCTACTACTGCGCAAAGGTAGTGGATGGCCGGTACAAGATCTATTTCGTACCCTGGGATATGGATATGACCTGGGGGAATGAGACGGATGAGACGTCACCGACGCTGCAGAGCTATTACACGTATCCGGTGGACAAGATCCTGAGCTGGAGCCCGGGCACACAGCTCATTGAAAGAAATGTGGGAAATATCCGGCAGATCATCAAGGAACGCTGGGAAGAACTGTACGATGGCGGTGTGCTCTCGCCGGAAGTGCTTACCGGACAGATGAAGCAGCAGAGCAGCTATCTTCTGGACAGCGGTGCCTTCGCAAGAGATGCTGAGCGTTGGGAGGACAGTCCCCATACCGATGATTTCACGAAGATTACAGAATATGCCAAGGAGCGGCTGCAGGTGCTGGACGAATACATCCGAGGGTTGTAGAATCCATCCGAGACAGTTCAGACGCGCCGTTCGCAGAACCGCGCCTGACGGCACTCTCCGCTGCTTCGCAGCTCATTTCTGCTCATACGTGGCGCTCATCTCATCCTTTTATACAGACATCTTTTCGTGCAAGCCCGAAAGCTGTCCGCATAAAGGATGGCTGAACTGTTAGGTTGGCATTGACACTCTTTTCTTTCTATGGTATTCTGTCAATACGAGGAGCACTTTGCTGTGGCAGAGTGATAGTATACTAGTAAAGCAAAGAGGAGGAACTTGTATTATGAAAAAGAAATTGGCAGTTGCACTGGCAGCGGCAATGGTAGCGGGCATGACCGGGTGCGGATCCGGTGACAATGCAGCATCTACGACAGACGGTTCACCGGAGGCTACGGTGAAAGAGTCTGAGGAAGCAGCAGAGGACGCAGCAGGGGATACGGCGGATGCAGCTGCATCCACAGAGGGAGAGCGCACCACGTTTACAGTAGGGTTTGACGCAGAATATCCGCCTTACGGATATATGGATGAGAACGGAGAGTACACAGGATTTGACCTGGAGCTGGCACAGGCAGTCTGCGACCTGAAGGGCTGGGAGCTGGTGAAGACACCGATCAACTGGGATTCCAAGGATATGGAGCTGAATTCCGGATCCATCGACTGTATCTGGAACGGATTTACGATTGACGGAAGAGAAGATGACTATACCTGGTCTGAGCCTTATATCAACAACAGCCAGGTGATCGTAACCGCTGAGGATTCCGGCATCAATGCCCTGTCTGATCTGGCAGGCAAGATCGTCGGTGTACAGGCTGCTTCCGCAGCACTGGACGTGCTCAACAGCGACGACCACAAGGATCTGACTGCATCTTTCGGACAGCTGCAGGAGTTTGGTGATTACAATAACGCATTTGTAGAGCTGAAGGCAGGTGCCATCGATGCCATTGCCATGGATATCGGTGTGGCACAGTATCAGCTGACATCCAGAGGAGAGGGCTTCAAGATGCTGGATGAGTACCTGAACAGCGAGCAGTACGGTATCGGCTTCAAGAAGGGCAACACCGAACTGCGTGATGAGGTGCAGGAGGCTCTGGACGAGCTGGTTGGCGATGGTACTTTCACCGCACTGGCTGAGAAATATGAGCTGACAGACTATACAACTCTGGATAAATAATTTGGCCCGCAGACTGTAGAAGAATTGCTTTTGTGAGGGTGCTTTCTGCCGGGAAAGGTTCTGGCCTTTCCCGGCAGGACACCCTCGCATTTTGCTGTTCTGTCACCCGGCTGCTTTATGGCCGGAGAAAATATCGGTTGATGTTTTTTCCGGCGATGCGGCAGCACAAATGATGAAAATGCCGTAAGAACGGAGGAAATGCCATGACCCTGAATACGATGCTGGTGCAGCTTTCCACAGGAATGATGAAATCTGTGGGGATTTTTTGCTGGACGCTGATTTTTTCCCTTCCGCTGGGACTGCTTGTCTCCTTTGGACGGATGTCAAAAAATCCGGTGATCCGGTTCCTGTTTAAAATCTATATTTCCATCATGAGAGGAACGCCGCTGATGCTGCAGCTGCTGGTGGTGTTCTATGGACCGTATTATCTGTTTGGCATGTCCATCGGCGGTGCCTATCGGTATATTGCCATTCTCATCGGCTTTTCTGTCAACTATGCGGCTTATTTTGCAGAGATCTACCGCTCCGGCATTGAATCCATGCCGGCGGGGCAGTATGAGGCGGCCCGGATTCTCGGCTACAATAAGGTACAGACCTTCGGCAAGATCATCCTGCCTCAGGTCATCAAGCGGATCCTTCCGGCTGTCACCAACGAGGTGATCACGCTGGTCAAGGACACGTCCCTGGCCTTTGCACTGGTTTACATGGAGATGTTTTCCATCGCCAAGCAGATCGCTGCAGCCGAGACAACCATGATGCCGTTCGCCATTGCCGGTATTTTCTACTACATTTTCAACCTTCTCGTTGCCACCATTATGGAGTGGCTGGAGAAGAAGCTCAGCTATTACCGTTAGGAGGGATGGACAATGAAACTTCTGGAAATGAATCATATCAGAAAATCCTTCGGAGACACGGAAGTCTTAAAGGACATTTCTTTTTCTGTGGAAGAGGGCGAGGTCATCTCCATCATTGGGCCTTCCGGTTCGGGGAAATCCACGCTGCTGCGGTGCGCCACCCTGCTGGAGCAGATGGACGGCGGCGAGTTGATCTATCTGGGGGAAAAAGCAGCCTGGAACGATGCCAACGGACACAGTGTTTATGCAAAACAGGGAGATCTGAAAAAAATCCAGCAGTATTTCAGTCTGGTGTTCCAGAACTTTAATCTGTTTCCCCACTATTCGGTGCTGAAAAACATCATGGATGCACCGATCTGTGTGCAGAAACGGAATAAGGATGAGGTGCAGAAAGAGGCAGAAGCCCTTCTGGCGAAAATGGGACTGGAGCACAGGGGAACTGCATATCCCTGTGAACTCTCCGGCGGACAGCAGCAGCGGGTATCCATTGCCCGGGCGCTGGCCATGAAGCCGAAGATCCTGTTTTTCGATGAGCCCACATCTGCACTGGACCCGGAACTGACACTGGAGATCCTCAAAGTCATCCGGGAACTGGCGAAGGAGAAGATGACCATGGTCATCGTTACCCACGAGATGAATTTTGCCAGAGAGGTATCCAATCGGATGATCTTCATGGACAAGGGTGTCATCGTAGAGGAAACCACACCGGAAGAAATGTTCAAGTCCACCAATGAGCGGACGAGAGAATTTCTGGGAAGATATCACGAGTTGGGATAAAGCGCTTTTATAGTTTCGTAGAAAAGTCCCGAAAGAAGGCATAATTATAGCACTCTTCGGGGCGGTCCAATAAAACAGTATAATAATGTTTTCGGGAAGGCGGCATGAGTAATCATGCCGCTTTTCCGTTCATAACGTCATAGAGTAAATTGGCAGAAAGCTCTTTCTTTGCTTCCTCACTTCGCTTTGCGCCCAACGCTCTCCGGAACGCATCCTCATAATCAGCAACACATTGAATCACCAATCTCAGTAACTGCCATATCTCGTCCAGCCTCTCCTGTATCTCCCGCATATCCGCTTTGTACGCGCCGCCTCCGTTTCTCATAAGGGTCTGGGATGGTCTCGCCTGTCGGCTCGGTCGGCGCTTCAAAGCGCTTCACGCTTTGAGGTCTCCACCGGAGACCCGCGCCCCAGCAATCAATTTTGAATTTTCGGGTAAGGGACCTGAAAATCTCAAAATTCGCAAGCGGGTACTCGCTTGCTGTGCTTGCTGACTACTTCGTACCACCGTATTTCCCCCTCTACCCATACTACAATCCGAACAGGGCGTTTTGGCCAGTTTTGGAGGACTTTTTCAAAAAATGTCGCTCCTATCCGTAACTTTTCGCTGCCCACTTCACCAGACGCCTTGTGTTTCTTCGGATATTCGTATATAATGTATCGTGTTGAGTATTATCCATGCGGAGGTGCGGTATGAACGGGATCAAGGGCTATATCTCCATTCGGGAGGCGTCCTACCGTTGGGGCGTGTCAGAGCGGCGGGTCCACCCATATTGCGCCGAGGGGCGGAGCCCCCGTGCGTCCCGGTTCGGGCGATCATGGGCGATCCCGGGAAACGCGGGAAAGCCGTCCGACCCGCGCTTTCAGGAAAAGCGCCGCGATCCCGGCAGGACAAGCACCTGACGGATACCCCTCTGCATTTGAAGCATCCGCAAAAAGGAAGTGAACGATATGGTCTGCGACGAGACTTTCTACCGGCAATATCTGAACGGCGACGACGCGGGGCTGGAGGCCCTGATGAAGAAATACGGCGACCCGCTAACCCTGTATATTGACGGCTATCTGCACGACGTTCACGAGTCTGAGGAGCTGATGCTGGACGTTTTCGCCTATCTGTTCACGAAAAAGCCGAAGATCCGGGACGGCGGCTTCAAGGCGTATCTCTATAAGGCGGCACGGCACATGGCGCTGCGCCATAAGAGCAAGCGGAAGCCCCTGTTCAGCCTCGACGAGCTGACCGGCGAGCCGGACGGGCGGCTGCTGGCGGAGGAGATTATCCGGACGGAGGAGCGAAACCGCATTCTGCATTTCTGCATGAGCGAAATGAACCCGGACTATCGGGAGGTTTTATATCTCACCTATTTTGAAGGCATGAGCTACGCGCAGGCGGCGGAGGTCACGGGAAAAACGGTAAAACAGATCACCAACATGGTGTATCGCGGAAAAGAGAGCCTGCGACGGCTGCTGGAACGGGAGGGAATCACAAATGCGCAGTCATGAGGAACGGGTCGTGGAGACCAAGCGGCGCATCGCCAAAATTGAGCGGGAGAAACGGCTGCGGCGCGATAAGATCACGATGATCTCCGCTGCTGCGGCGTGCCTTGCGCTGCTTGTAGGCGCGTCCCTCGCCATGCCCGGCATTGCCACGCGGATACAGACCGGCGATTATTCCGGCTTTGAAACGGCGGCCAGCATCTTTCACGGCGGCGCTGCCTTGGGATACATCGTCATCGGGCTGCTGGCGTTTTTGCTTGGCGTGTGCGTGACCATCCTGTGCTTTCGCATCCGGCAGATGAACCGGGAGGACGATCAGAACGAGGAAAGCGAGGGGATTCATGGAGCTGATTGAGAACTTGCTGCAACTGCTGGTCACGTTCGTCGGCGCGGTGCTTTCGGGTATCGCCTACCGCAAAAGTTGCAGGCAGGCGTATTTTTTGCTGCTGTGCTTCTATGGCTGCTTTGCCCTCGGCGCGCTTTACTGGACGCTGTATCTGCTGCTATTCGATACCACACCGCGGGTCTTTTATGTATCGGAGTTCGGCTGGGTGGCCAGCGTAATTTTCCTGCGCATTTTGCAGGCCACGCTGGCCGGAGCAGATGAGCGCACCTTCCACTGCTGCAGGGCATGGCTTGCGCCTGCATTCGGCCTTCCGCTGCTGGCGTTCTACTGCACCTTCGGGGACATTCTCTCCAACCTGATCTGGTGCGGCATGATGATATGGCTCTCCTTCTGCGCCATTCGCGCTCTTGCCTATGCGAAAACGCAGACGGATACGGCGCGGAATATGCGGTACTTCCATATCGGCGTGCTGTGCTTTGCGTTTGCGGAATATCTGCTCTGGACGGCGGGCTGCTTCTGGCCGGATACTTCTCCCGCAAGCCCCACCTTCTGGTGCGATCTGCTGCTGACGTTTGCCATTCTGGGGCTGCTGCCCGCCACGAGAAAGGCGGTGGACGCATGACCTACATCGAAAACATCTTCCTCTGCATGGTATCTCCCCTGCTAGTGGCCGCCCTGTGCATGGGCAGGCGGCAGCTCCGCTTTTTCCTGTTCTGCATTGCCGGGATGGGGGTGTGCCTGCTTTCGGCCTATATCAACACCTTCTTCGCGGCGGTATGTCAGGCGGACGCCCTTGCCGCCACGGCGGAGATCGCGCCGGTGGTGGAGGAAATGATGAAGCTGCTGCCGCTGGTGTTCTATCTTCTGGTATTTGAGCCGGAGGGAGATAAAATCAAGGCTGCGGCAATAACAGTCACCCTCGCCTTCGCCACCTTCGAAAATGTGTGCTATCTGATCCAGAACGGTGCGGATCGCTTTTCCTTCATCTTCTTCCGGGGCTTCGGCACGGGAGCGATGCACGTCCTCTGCGGTCTGATCGTCGGCGGCGGGCTTGCATACACATGGCGGCGGACGTGGCTGAAGATCGCGGGCACCTGCGGCCTGCTGGGCGCTGCCATCACCCTCCACGCCATCTACAATCTGCTCATCGCCTACGGCGGCGCGGCGCAGTATGTGGCCTACGCCCTGCCGGTGCTACTGGTGGCGGCGGGAAAGCTGTCCGCTTTCCGCTTGTCGCAGAGGGAATAACCGAACATTCACCCATTGAGAGCTGCTTTTTGGCAGCTCTCAAATTTTTTTTGAAAAATTTTTCGTTTTGGGTGAGAGTTTTTTCGATTTTTTGTACCTATATAAGTGAAAGGGTTTTTATCACAGTTCCAGACAAACCGGAAAGGGGGTTCAAACAATATGTACGATACCGCAAGACGGGTCGCACTCGTCAAGCAGCGGATGCGGGAAAACACCCGCCGGAGGCAGCGGCGCGGCATCTATGGACTGAGCGCTATGTGTATGCTGCTGTTCGCGGCACTGATGCAGGCGGCGGGCACGGTCGCCGGGCGGGGACAGACCGCCGCATGGGGCAGCTTCGGCGCGATGCTGCTGCGGGAGGACGCGGGCGGCTATGTGCTGGTGGCCGTCGTCTCCTTTGCCGCGGCAGCGGCGATCACCGCGCTGTGCTTCCGGCTCAGAAACAGAGAAAACCAGAAAAAAGACGGGGCGGACAAACCGAACCGACACGAACAGGAGGAGAAAAGCCAATGAAGAAACGAATACTCAGCATCCTGCTCCTATGCTGCATGGTGCTGACCATGCAGCCTGTGCCTGCCTTCGCGGCGGAGGGAGAGACCGGCGCACGCGCATCGAACCCGGGCGGTCTGTGCGAACACCACCCGGAGCATGACGAGGCCTGCGGCTATACCGAAGGGACAGCGGAAATTCCCTGTTCTCATGAGCACACGGAGGAATGTCATAGTCTCATAACCCGGTGCGTCCATGCGCATACGGCGGAATGCTACCCGGCGGAAAGCGTGTCGGAGAATGCCGACGGCTTATCGGAGGCCGAAAACGCAGCACCGACGGAATGCGTCCATGAGTGCACCGAGAAAAGCGGCTGCATCCTTCAAGCATCAGACTGCAAGCACGCGCATGGCAAGGATTGCGGCTACGCACCGGCTGCCATGGGAAAACCCTGCACCTATGTATGTGAGATTTGCGATTCCAAGGACGGCAAAACGCCAATGCCTCTGCTCGGGGCAGTCCGTCCCGCTGCCACCCAATACACCTATACGCTGCATTACGATGCCAACGGCGGAAGCGGCGCGCCGCCAAGTCAGAGCGAGACCAGCTCGGAATTATCTGTATGGATCCCCATATCAGAAAAAATTCCAACCCGTGACGGACATACCTTCAAGGGTTGGGCAGATAGTCCGAATGGGAAACCAAGGTATCTTCGCGAAGAGGGATATTATTGGAATTACCTGATGGTACATCCGTCTTTGAACGAAACCATCTACGCCATATGGGAGGTGCACAATCATAGCTGGGGCGAATGGATCTCCAACGGCAACGGAACGCACACACGCACCTGCACCACGGACAGCAGCCATACCGAAACAGGCAGCTGCTCCGGCGGCAAGGCCACCGGCACGGAGAAGGCCATTTGCGAAACCTGTCATACGGCCTACGGAGAGCTTTTGCAGCCTGCCAAAACGGTGATCACGACCCCGCCCACGCTGCGTCTTCCGGCCTATGTCGGCAATGAGTACACCGACGCCGCCCTCATGGGCGGCGAAGCGAAGGCCGAGAATACGGGCGTCGTCGTCCCCGGTTCGTTCCGCTTCAAAAACGATCGGGGCGGCAAAGTGTACCCGGGTGAAAACCGCATGGTGATCCTCTTTACCCCCAAAGATACCGAGGCATACACCACGGCGGAATGTATCATTACCGTGATGGGGACAAAGCGCACGATCACAAGTGTTCCATACGACGTATACATCAACAACAAGCCGCTGGGTACGGCGTTTGAGGACCTGGGGCTTCCCTCCGGCGTCAACGTAGAGACCAACACCGGCGCGAACTTTAGTCCCGTCCCCGTGACATGGGACGGCTCCGCCTATGACCCGAACAAATATGGCGAGCAGATCATTACCGGCGAGCTGCATGTTGAAAAGAGCAGCTACACGGATTATCTGGAGCCGACAAGCACGGTCAGGGCCACCGCAAGGATAACGCTCATTGACGACCGCGTCTTTACGCCCACGCTGGAGCCTCCCACCTATTCCAAGCAGCTCTACGGCGGCGATCTGTGCTTCCTTGTATTTTCCAACAAGTATCTCTCCGGTGGAAAGGCCACGGCGAACGGCGAAACGGTTTCCGGCAAATTCACGCTGGACGAAGATCAGAAAATATACGGCCACTCATTGACGGCGAGTACGCTTTTGCAGGCGGGTCCGCTGCAGCTGAAGGTCATCTTCACGCCCGACAACCCAAAGCGGTACACCAAGGCGGAATGTACCGTCGACGTGAACGTCATCCCCCGCAAATTCATCAGTTCCAGTATCGGGTACATTCTCGATAAAAAGATCGGAACGACCTTTGAAGAGCTGAACCTGTCGGATTCGTTCAGCTTTTACGCCGTCGGCGATGAAAACGACCCCGATGGGACCGGGTCAGGCTATGATATGCCCGTTGTCACCTCGTGGGACAGCTCGACCTACGACCCCAATTCGTTTGAGGAGCAGACCATCTACGGCGAGGTCGACCGCGCCGAGTTGGAGAAGTATTTCACCATACCCGAGGACGCCGACCTCAGAGCCGTGACCAAGGTTCAGCTGCAGCCCGACCCGGCCGAGACGGAGATCACGCAGGTGCCTGTATTCCATTGGAGGAACGGCAATTATACGCTGCCCGACAACACCATATTCACCTGGCGAAAGCTCCAGGTAGGAACCTACAACGCGGAAGTCGGCACGCTCGTCGGCGGCGTGGTAAAGGTCAAGGGTACGGATACCGTCGCCCCCGGCACGTTCTCCTTCAAGGAGGCCCCGCCGTTCTACCTCCGGTCTGCGGAAGAACACGAGGTGACGGTGGTATTCAAGCCGGACGACACACGCCTCCACAAGCCGACGGAGACCACCATTAAGATAAGCGCCATCAAAAACACCATCAAGGACATCGACGAATCGGATCCCATTACCGATAAGTCGATCGGCACCCCCTTTGCAGAGCTTGGCTTGCCGGAAAATGTGTGCATCAACGGCGTTGACGGCGCTTGGCGCTGGATCGAAGTAGCATGGAATGAATCGTCCTATGACGCGCAGTCCACGGCTTGGCAGACCATCACCGGCACGCTGGTGCTTGGCGAAGACGACGGACGCATCTTCCAGCAGCCGGAGCCTGCGGTAACAGCCGCGATCAGGGTAAAGCTCACCGTTCCCGACAGCCCGCCGACCGTCACCACCGAGACCCTGCCCGGCGGCACGGAAGGCGAGGCATACAGCCAGACCCTGACCGCAAAGGGTACTGCGCCCATCACATGGGGCATTGCGAGCGGCACGCTTCCCAAGGGACTCAGCCTGAACGAGACCACCGGAGAGATAAGCGGCACACCCGCCGGGGAGGAGACTGCGGTCTTTACCGTCAAGGCGGTCAACGCTTTGGGCGAGGACACAAAGGAGCTGTCTATTACGATAACCAACGCCCCCGCAGCCGAGCACACCGTAACCGTCACCAATGACGGCAACGGCACCGGTGCCGCAACTCCTTCCACCGCTACCGCCGGTACGACGATCACCCTGACCGCAACGCCCGACGAGGGATACCACTTCAAGGAGTGGCAGGTCATCAGCGGCGACGTGACCATCACCAACGATAAGTTCCTCATGCCCGAGGGCAATGTGACGATTGAGGCCATCTTCGAGAAAGACGCGCCTTCCGCAGAGGATCTGGTAGACCCTGTGATCCGGATCATTCCGAGCAGGCACGGCGGCTATCCTGCGCAGGGCGGCACACGGACGGCGGCGGATTTCTTTAAGCCGGGGGAGGCGCCCAAGGGTGCAAAGATCACGGCCATCACACCGCCCGCGTCTCCCTCCATTCTGGACAGCATCCGTGTGGACAACGACGGTATCCTGCGCTACGATAAAGCGGAAACAAAAGGCGAGCAGCTGAAAACAGAGGTCTACACCGTCACCATCACCAGCGATGACCACGCGCCCATTACCGCCCCGCTGACCGTGCGCCAGTATCTCTTTGCAGGCTTCAGAGCAGGATGGGATCTAAGCCCCTGGGTCTACGGAGATACCCGCACTTACAAGTGGAAGGCGATAAATCCCGGCGAAAACGGCACCTGGTCGGCGATCATGCAGGAGCAGGGGATCTTTGAAATTTACGAGGAAACCGTCGATACGACCAGCGAGCCGGGAGTGTCCCACTATACGACGAAGGTCAGGGCGATCAAGGCGGGCAATACCTATATCGATATTCTCTATGTGTCCGATACCACGGCGGCGTGGTCGCCATGGTGCAGTAGTACTGTTGTCGCCGGTGGCAAGGTCTTTGTGCGAGGTCTCACCGTGACGGCAGGCAGCGCAACCATCACCAAGGGCGATGCGCTGCCAACAGACCTTGTGCGCTGTACCGGCCTGCTGGACAGCGAGGGACGCACGGATGACCGGGATACGGTGCTGGACAACGCCCTTTCCTATCGGCTGCTTAACGCGAACAACGAGGAGGTTGCAGCGGACACGGCACGCAATACCCCCGGAACCTACACCGTTGTCCCCGCTGCCGCCCTCAAATCCGGCTGGGACGAGCGGTATTCGCTCAACAGGGTCAACGGCACGCTGACGGTGGAGGATAAGGTCGAGGAGCTGTTCACCGTCACTGTGACCAGCGGCGGAAACGGAACGGCTTCCGCCTCTCTTGCAAAGGCCGTGGCCGGCACAGAGATCACCCTGACCGCAATGCCCAACAAGGGCTACCACTTCAAGGAGTGGCAGGTCATGAGCGGCGGCGTGACCATCAAGGACAATAAGTTCACCATGCCGAATGCCAACGTGGAGGTCAAGGCTGTCTTCGAGGAGGACGTGCCTGCACCTACCGAGTTTACCATCACCGTGAAAACGGACGGAAACGGAACGGCTTCCGCCTCTCATGCAAAAGCCGTGGTCGGTACGGAGATCACCCTGACCGCCAAGCCAAACACCGGCTACCACTTCAAGGAGTGGCAGGTCATGAGCGGCGGCGTGACCATCAAGGACAATAAGTTCACCATGCCGAACGCCAACGTGGAGGTCAAGGCAATCTTCGAGGAGGACGTGCCTGCACCCACCGAGTTCATGGTCACCTTTGACGCGGGCGATGGTACGCCCTCTGTCGGCAGCATGACCACCACCAATCAGAAGCTAAGTTCGCTGCCCAGTGCCTCCCGGAGCAAGCACAACTTCGACGGCTGGTACACCGAAAAGAGCGGCGGTACGAAGGTTACGACGGATACCGTATTCTCTGCAAATACCACCGTCTACGCCCACTGGACGTACATCGGCGGCGGCTACAATCCGCCCGTCTATTACACGCTGACCTTTGAAACGAACAGCGGGGATAAGCTTTCTCCCGTCAGCGGCAGCTACAACGCCCTCATTGACCTGTCGAAGTATGTGCCGAAAAGAAGCGGCTATGCCTTTACGGGCTGGTACAGCGAACGCAGCCTGACAAACAAGGTTTCCGGCGTTTATCTGACGAAGGATATGACCGTGTATGCAGGCTGGCGCGTGACCATAGTCCCGCAGACCGACGACAGCAGCGTGTTAGGCTTGTGGGGGATCTCCCTCTGCACATCTCTTGCCGGATGCCTTGCGCTGACCAGATGGCAGATCAGGCGGCGGCGTGAGGAAAAATCGCTGCAAAGCATCGAAAAGTAAACAGGCTCACCTTTAGGGGCGCGGGCAAATAGCCCCGCGCCCCTTTTCGGCTTCATTCGTCAGGAATCTCTGTGCATACGTCCCCACCGACCAATAGGTCTGGATTCCTCCGGTAAGCGAATGTCGGGAATATAGTAATCACCACAACGAATATAGTTCAGTTCCTGCATCATATGTACCTCCAATAAGATTCAAACATTCTGTTAAAGATAGAAAAAGGCGATACCTGGTTGTGAAAACCAAGTATCGCCAATTTTTCTTGTCGCACTCCTGTACGGCAGCTACCCTGTGTCAGTAATGTCCTCATACTGTCTTATTGGAAACTACCCTTTCGGGACTTTTTTGTTTTTTGGATAATTACTGCCAGTAGATCAGTGCCCCGTGCCGGTCTGTGTCTCTATGCAGTTTTCCTTCATCGTACAGCGCTTCCAGGCAGGTGAGTACCTTTTGGGCCATGAGATATTGCCGCAGACCCAGCACCGGGCGTAGCTCTGTCCGGGTGCGGTGGTAGATCTTGCAGGTGATCTCATAGGCGGTAAGGGGATGCCGGGAAGCTTTCAGTACCAGCCGGACGGTGCCGCACAGATGCCGGTAGGAGATGCGGATGTCATCAATGGCCTTTAAAATGTCCGCTTCTCCGCAAATCGTGTCATTGTGGGCCGGGAAGAGCCAGCGCAGGTGCAGGTCGGCCACATGCTGCAATGCCTCCTCATAAATATGCAGAAAATGCTGATCCCGGGTCTCTGTGAGGATAACCGGAGCCAGATGGCAGATGATATGGTCACCGCAAAACAGAATGCCGCGGGCGGCCTCATACAGCCCCAGCTGTCCCGGGGTATGCCCGGGAAGGGACAGTGCCTGAAGCTGACAGGATCCGATGGTCAGCACATCCCCGGGAGAGAGGAGATTCACATCATGGAAGAATGGCCGGTAATCCCTCGGGTCAAATATCCGCTGGCCGATAATGGAAATTTCTGCATCGTGAAAGCCACAGGTGTAGCCCACATCTGTGCGGATGCGGGTCAGGCCGGTGCGGGCATCCTCGTATTCCGGTGCACTCATGTAGATGGCAGCACCTTTTTGCCGGAACCACCACACCATGCCTACATGGTCGATGTGGTAATGGGTGAGCAGAAGCGCAGTTTTCTCAGGCCGCAGACCGAAGGTGTCAAATACATGCTCAAAAAAAGTCAGTGAAGAGGAGGTATCGTAGCCGCAATCAATGAACAGCGCCTGTTCGCCCTGCCGGATCATATAAATATTCACGTCATTCTGGGTGGATTTCTCCGCCGGGATCGTACCCATATAGATATGGGGAAGAATTTCTTTCATAAAAAACCTCATCTGTCATTTGTTGTACATTTAGTATACCCGTGTTAGAATAAGAAAGAAAGTAAAAAATGAGGGGGAAATGATAATGTTTCGTTCCAATACCAAAGTGATCAAAATCGGAGACCGGGTCATTGGCGGGGGCAATCCCATCCTGATCCAGTCCATGACCAATACAAGAACCGAGGATGTGGCCGCCACGGTGGCCCAGATTCAGGAGCTGGAGGCGGCGGGCTGCGAGATCATCCGCTGCACCGTGCCTACCATGGAGGCGGCGAAAGCACTGCCCGAGATCAAAAAACAGATCCATATCCCGCTGGTGGCGGACATTCATTTTGACTACCGGCTGGCCATTGCCGCCATGGAAAACGGCGCGGATAAGATCCGCATCAACCCGGGCAACATCGGAAGCCGGGAGCGGGTGCAGGCCGTGGTGGACGCAGCAAAGGAACGGCAGGTGCCCATCCGTGTGGGTGTCAACAGTGGTTCTCTGGAAAAGGAGCTGGTGGCGAAATATCACGGCGTGACGGCGGAGGGCATCGTGGAGAGTGCCCTGGACAAGGTGCACCTCATTGAGGATATGGGTTATGACAATCTGGTCATCAGCATCAAGTCCTCTGACGTGCTCATGTGTGTCCGGGCCCATGAGTTGCTGGCGGGAAAGACACCCTATCCGCTCCATGTGGGCATCACCGAGGCGGGCACGGTGCTTTCCGGCAACATCAAGTCGTCGGTGGGGCTGGGCATCATTTTGTATCAGGGCATCGGCGACACCATCCGGGTATCCCTGACGGGCAATCCGGTGGAGGAGATCAAGTCGGCCAAGCTGATCCTGCGGACGCTGGGCCTTCGAAAGGGCGGCATCGAGGTGGTATCATGTCCCACCTGCGGGCGCACCAGCATTGACCTTATTGGCCTGGCAAACCAGGTGGAGAATCTGGTGCAGCGCTATCCGCTGGACATCAAGGTGGCAGTCATGGGCTGCGTGGTCAACGGCCCGGGCGAGGCAAAAGAGGCAGACATCGGTATTGCAGGCGGCATCGGGGAGGGACTGCTCATCCGTAAGGGGGAAGTCATCCGCAAGGTGCCGGAGGATCAGCTGCTGTCCACATTAAAGGACGAGCTGGATCACTGGGAGGCGTAAAAATACATGGCAAAAGCGTTCATGGAAGTATTTCCGGGACTGAAATTAAGTGAAGATATCCAGGATCTGTTTGCACAGACAGAGGTGGAGCGGGTGGCGACCACCCGCAACCGGGACATTCTGCGCATTTATATGAACAGTGAGCGGCTCATCCAGAAGCCCCAGATCTACAAGGCAGAGCAGACCATCCGGCAGCAGCTGTTTCCGCGGATGCGCATGTCCATCAAGATCATTGAAAAATTCCGGCTGTCGGAGCAGTATTCCCCCCGGACGCTGATGGATGTGTATTATGACAGTATCCTGACGGAGTTCAAAAATTACAGCCGGGTGGAGTATAATCTGTTTGCCCAGGCCAAATGGGAGTTTACCGAGGATCGGAAGCTGACATTACACATCCCGGACAGTGTCATTGCCCGGGAAAAAAGTGACGAGATCGTCCGGGTGCTGGAAAAGATTTTCTGCGAGCGCTGCGGCATGGATCTGATCACCGCCGTGGAGTATGAGGCGCCCAAGGAGAGCAAATACCGGAAAAACAGTGAGGAGCAGATCGCAAGGGAGATCCAGGAGATCGTGCGCCACACGAAGGGAGCCGGGGAAGGGCCGCTGCTGGAAGCCAAGGGGGCAGACCTGCCCTGGGACGATGCGCCAAAGGCGGAGAAGCCGGCGGAAAAAGCGGAGAACAGGGACAAAGAAACAAAAGAAAAAGCTGCCGGGCAGACCGGCGCGTCCAGGGACAAGGGCGGCCAGAACGGACAGGCAGCAGGCGGCAGAACGTTCCAGAAGAAGGAGTTCCGCAAAGGCGGCTTCCAGAAAAACGGCGGCGGCTTTGCCGGTGGCTACAAGCGCTCCGATAATCCCGATGTTTTATATGGAAGAGATTTTGAAGACAACGCCATCCCCATGGATCAGATTCTGGGTGAGATGGGCGAGGTGACGGTCCGGGGCCAGATCAGCAGTCTGGAGACCCGGGAGATCCGGGGGGAGAAAACGATCATCATCATGAACGTGACGGATTTCACTGACACCATGAGCATTAAGATTTTTACAAAAAACGAGTTTTTGAGTGACATTCTGGGTGGACTGAAGCAGGGTGGCTTCATTAAGCTGAAGGGTGTCACCACCATTGATAAATTTGACAGTGAGCTGACCATCGGTTCCGTGGTGGGCATTAAGAAGATTCCGGATTTCCGGGTGCGGCGGATGGATACCAGTGCCCAAAAACGGGTGGAACTGCACTGCCACACGAAAATGAGTGATATGGATGGTGTGTCCGATGTGAAGGACCTCATCGGAACGGCCATTTCCTGGGGACACAAGGCGCTGGCGGTTACTGATCATGGCATTGTCCAGGCGTTTCCAGATGCCAACCATGCGGTGCCAAAGGGCAGTGATTTCAAGGTGATCTACGGCGTGGAGGCGTACCTGGTGGACGATCTGAAACAGATCGTGCAGCACGCCAGAGGCCAGAAGCTGGACGACACCTATGTGGTGTTCGATATCGAGACGACCGGTTTTTCCAATCTGAAAAACAAGATCATCGAGATCGGCGCCGTGAAGGTGGTGGGCGGCGTCATCACGGAGAAGTTCAGCACCTTCGTCAACCCCCAAGTGCCCATTCCCTTTGAGATCGAGCATCTGACCGGCATCAACGACAACATGGTGCTGGATGCGCCCACCATTGACAGGGTGCTGCCGGAATTTATGGCATTCTGCCAGGACGCCGTCATGGTGGCCCACAACGCGGATTTCGATATGGGATTTATCAAGCGAAATCTGATCCTTCTTGGCATGGAGCGGGATTTTACCATCGTGGACACGGTGGCCATTGCCCGGATCCTGCTGCCCAACCTGAACCGGTTCAAGCTGGACACGGTGGCGAAGGCACTGAATATTTCGCTGGAAAATCATCACCGGGCCGTGGACGATGCGGGCTGTACGGCGGAGATTTTTGTAAAATTTGTGGAAATGTTAAAGAAGATGGACGTCTACACGCTGGACGATCTGAACCGGATCGGCAAACTTTCCGACGATGCCATCCGCAAGCTGCATTCCTACCATGCCATCATTCTGGCGAAAAACGAGACGGGGCGGCTGAATCTGTACCGGCTGATCTCCGCCTCTCATCTGAAATATTTCCAGCGGCAGCCCAAGATCCCCAAATCCCTGCTTATGCAGTACCGGGAGGGACTGATCCTGGGGTCTGCCTGCGAGGCCGGAGAGCTGTTCCGGGCGCTGGTGCGGGACAGCACCGAGGAAGACATTGCCCGGATCGTGAATTTTTATGATTATCTGGAAATCCAGCCCATCGGCAACAACATGTTCATGCTGCGGGACAACGAGTCGGCGGCCCAGACCGAGGAGGATCTGCGGGACTACAACCGGCGGATCGTGGCGCTGGGCGAGCAGTTCAACAAGCCGGTGGTTGCCACCTGCGATGTGCATTTCCTGAACCCGGAGGACGAGATTTACCGCCGGATCATCATGGCCAGCAAGGGCTTCAAGGACGCGGACGATCAGGCACCCCTGTTTTTGCGCACCACCGAGGAAATGTTGAAGGAATTCGAGTATCTGGGCAGCCGGAAAGCGGAAGAGGTGGTCATCACCAACACCAACCGGATCGCGGACGCCATCGAGCCCCTGTCCCCGGTGCGGCCCGACAAATGCCCGCCGGTCATCCCGGATTCGGACAAAATGCTCCGGGAAATCTGCTACACCAAGGCCCATGAGATTTACGGAGAAAATCTGCCGGACATCGTTACCGAGCGGCTGGAGCGGGAACTGAACTCCATCATTTCCAACGGGTTCGCCGTAATGTACATCATCGCCCAGAAGCTGGTGTGGAAATCCAACGAGGACGGCTATCTGGTGGGCTCCCGTGGTTCCGTCGGTTCCTCCTTCGTAGCAACCATGGCCGGTATCACGGAGGTCAATCCGTTAAGCCCTCATTATTACTGCGCCTCCTGCCACTACAGCGATTTTGATTCCGAGGAGGTCAAAGCCTTTGGCGGCCGTTCCGGCTGTGATATGCCGGATAAAACGTGTCCGGTGTGCGGCGCACCGCTGAAAAAGGACGGGTTCGACATCCCCTTTGAAACGTTCCTGGGATTCAAGGGAAACAAGGAGCCGGATATCGACCTGAACTTCTCCGGAGAATACCAGAGTAATGCCCACAAATACACGGAGGTCATTTTCGGTGCCGGGCAGACGTTCCGGGCGGGCACCATCGGTACCGTGGCGGAGAAGACAGCCTTTGGCTATGTCCGGGGGTATTTTGAGGATAAAGGCATCCGAAAACGAAGCTGTGAGATCGAGCGGATCGCGTCGGGCTGTGTGGGCATCCACCGGACGACGGGCCAGCACCCCGGCGGCATCATCGTTCTGCCTCTGGGCGAGGAGATCAACAGCTTTACGCCGGTACAGCATCCGGCCAACGATATGACCACGGACATCATCACCACCCATTTTGACTATCACTCCATTGACCACAACCTGCTGAAGCTGGACATTCTGGGGCACGATGATCCCACCATGATCCGTATGCTGGAAGACCTCATTGGATTTGATGCGAAAAAAATCCCGCTGGACGACCGGAAGGTGATGACGCTGTTCCAGAACACCAGCGCCCTGGGCATCACGCCGGAGGACATCGGCGGCACCCGGCTGGGTTCCCTTGGCATCCCGGAGTTTGGTACGGAATTTGCTATGCAGATGCTGATTGATACCAAACCCACGTCCTTTTCTGATCTGGTGCGAATCGCCGGACTAGCCCACGGAACGGACGTATGGCTGGGCAATGCCCAGACGCTGATCCTGGAAGGAAAAGCCACCATTTCCACGGCCATCTGTACCCGTGACGATATCATGATCTACCTGATCAGCAAGGGGCTGGATTCCGAGGAATCCTTCAAGATCATGGAGGCTGTCCGAAAGGGTACCGTGGCCAAGGGCAAATGTGACAACTGGCCGGAGTGGAAGGCAGACATGATCGCCCACGATGTGCCGGACTGGTATATCTGGTCCTGTGAAAAGATCAAGTACATGTTCCCCAAGGCCCATGCGGCGGCTTATGTCATGATGGCATGGCGGATCGCTTACTGTAAGGTGTATCATCCGCTGGCCTACTATGCGGCCTATTTCAGCATCCGTGCCACCAGCTTCAACTATGAGCTCATGTGTCTGGGCAAGGAGCGGCTGGAATATCATATGAAGGATTACGAGGCCAGACGAAAAGCCAAACAGCTCAGTAACAAAGAGGAAGATACGTTAAAGGACATGAAGCTGGTACAGGAAATGTACGCCAGAGGCTTTGATTTTGTGCCCATTGATATTTTCCGGGCGGAAGCGTCCCGGTTCCAGATCATCGACGGAAAGCTGATGCCTGCCCTGGCAACCATCGACGGCATGGGAGACAAGGCGGCGGAGGCCATTGTGGATGCGGCCAAGGACGGCCCGTTCCTGTCCAAGGACGACTTCCGGCAGCGCACCAAGGTGCCCAAGACCGTGGTGGATCTCATGGACGATCTGAACCTGCTGGGCGACCTGCCCGAGTCCAACCAGCTGTCACTGTTTGATTTTACGTAGACAGTTTGCAGCATCAGATTGTATCGGTGTGTGCCTGGTTCGCGCCGGCTTGCGGCAACAGATGGTATTGTTGTGTGGATGGTTTCCGAGAGTCTGTGGTGTTAGCTTGTATTGACGGATAGATGTGTTGTGAAGGCAGGCGTTTTGGATGCATAATTGTAAAATCGGTTTTGAAAAATAAATGGAAGATATAGAAAGGATTCACATGGCTATAGAAGCAATCTTCTTTGATTTAGATAATACGTTGCTGGATTTTAACCGGGCAGAGCGGGCGGCACTGCAAAAGGTGCTGCCCGGCTACGGCATTACCCCCACACCGGAGGTGCTGGCCCGGTATCATGAGCTCAATGACTACCACTGGAAACAGCTGGAGCTGGGAAATCTTACGAGAGAACAGGTCATGCAGTACCGGTTTGACCGGCTGCTGGAAGAACTGGGGGTATCCGGCGACGGCGCCCGGCTCTCGGATGCGTATGAAAATCAGCTGGCCGCAGGGGAAAACTTCTATATAGAAGGGGCAAGAGAACTGCTGGACGACCTGAAAGAAAAGTATATGCTCTGCCTGGCAACCAACGGCGCTGCCCATGTCCAGCGACTGCGGCTGCACAACAGCGGTCTGGACAAAGATTTCGCCCACATCTTTATATCCGAGGAGCTGGGTGCGGACAAGCCAGCGGCGGCCTTTTACGATGTCTGCTTTGCGGCATTGCCGGGCATCAAAAGAGAAGAGACCGTCATGGTGGGCGACAGCCTCACTTCTGATATCAAAGGAGGAAAAGCGGCCGGGATGCGGACCGTGTGGTATTGCCCGAAAGGACAGCGCAGACCCGCACAGGAACAGATGGCAGCGATACCGGATAAGATTATCGAGACGTTGGGAGAACTGAAAACAATCCTTGCGATTGGCTGATCTGATCGGGATCATTTGATGAATGATATGCAGGGAAAATTGAAATTGATTCGCTGAATTCAATGTTGATATGTAATATAAGAAAACGGCTTCGGGGGTACCCGAAGCCGTTTTTGCAGGGATGCTCATAATTCATTCCTATCAGCATCCAGAAAAACATATTCTGACGGGATCTCCGGGCAATAGAACACGTACGGATAGGCATTGTCTTCTATGTTTTCTTCCTGTGTCCCATTGGCCGTGGTGAGTTTTACGGATGTGCAGGCAGTGTTGTTGATGACAAAGGAAAGCCCTCTTTTCCAGGAGAGTACGGCGATATCCTTCGGCCCGTCCAACGGTTTGTAGGTCTGGACGAAGGTATAGCGATCTGCTCCTTTCAGGGTCACCTCCATGGGAAGGTACGTATGCGCCTGAAACTCGTCCCCGGAGATAAACCAGACCAGCGCCTCGTTGCCCGCCACGTTCATCCCGGCGTATTGCAGGGCGGTCGTATCCGCGTCGGCGACGGGAAGCTCTTCCCTTGCTTTTTCTGTCAGGGCGTCGATGCCGGAATAGGTTTTGGTACAGCCGGTCAGGGTAGCACAGAGCAGAAGAAGGGAAATAAGGGATATATGTTTTTTCATCGGGACACACCTCCTTGAGAAAAAGTGTATTTTAGGAACGAACGCTTTCTTTCTGTTAAGGTATATTATAATAGAATATTGTGGGGGTGTCCAGTTCAGCCACGCATCAGTTTTGGGGTCAGTTCAGCCGCGCCCATTCGCAAAATCGCGCCTGTCAGCGCTTTTCGCTGCTAACGCAGCTGGTTTTTGCTCATTAACGGGCGCTCATCTCAAGACTTCCCGAAGTCAGCCTTTCATGCGAGCATGAAGTCTGCCTCCAGGAAGCCTTGGCTGAACTGAAATTATAAAATTATAAAATATTTATAAACCTATTGACAAAGAATAGGGGAAGTGATAGTTTATCTACATAAGATATTAGCACTCCTAAGTAATGAGTGCTAACAAATCAAAAGGAGGGAGCAGAATGGAACTGGATGACAGGAAGAAGAAAATCCTGACAGCGATCATCCGCAATTATCTGGAGACAGGTGAGCCGGTGGGATCGAGAACGATTTCCAAATATTCCGATCTGAATTTAAGTTCTGCGACCATCCGCAATGAGATGTCGGACTTGGAAGAGATGGGTCTGATTCTCCAGCCCCATACGTCGGCGGGCCGGATTCCTTCGGATAAAGGATATCGCCTGTATGTGGACACGATGATGGAGGAGAAGCAGCGGGAGATCACAGAGATGAAAGAGCTGATGATCGAGAAGGCTGACAAGATGGAGCAGGTGCTGCAGCAGGTAGCCAAGGTGCTTGCGGACAATACCCATTATACCTCCATTATTTCTTCCCCGAGATATCACAGGAGCAAGCTGAAGTTCATCCAGCTGTCTCTTGTGGACGAACGCCAGCTTCTGGCGGTTATTGTCGTGGAGGGAAACATTGTCAAGAACAAGATCATTGACCTGGACGAGGCCATGGACAATGAGATGCTTCTGAAATTAAACATCCTCCTGAACACAAGCCTGAACGGGCTGACGCTGGAGGAGATCAACCTGGATATGATTTCCCGGTTGAAGAAACAGGCCGGGATCCACACGAACGTGGTGAGCAGCGTCATTGATGCTGTGGCGGAGGCCATACAGGTCAGCACCGAGGACATGGAGATTTACACCAGCGGTGCGACGAACATTTTGAAATATCCGGAGCTCAGTGATAATGACCGGGCAACGGAGCTGATCGGCACCCTGGAGGAGAAGCAGGAGCTGGCGAACCTCATCGACGATACGATGGAAAACAACAGCAACACCGGCATTCAGGTGTATATCGGTCAGGAGACGCCGGTAAAGGCGATGAAGGATTGCAGTGTGGTGACTGCCACCTACGATCTGGGAGACGGCATGCAGGGAACGGTTGGCATCATCGGGCCGAAGCGAATGGATTACGACAAGGTGATCCAGACGATGCGGACACTGATGGTACAGCTGGATGGAATTTATAAACGATCTGGGACACCAGAGGAAAGTGGTGATCAGTAATGGAAAACGAAGAATTCAAGAATGAAGATGCGGTAAAACAGGCAGTGGAAGAGGCGAAACGCCAGGCGGAAGCAGCTGCGGAGGAAGCCGCAGAAGAAGAGACAGCAGAAGCTGCAGAGGCGGAAGAGGCAGACGCACAGGATGCGGAAGAGCCCGAAGAGGATGCGGAAGCTGCCGCAGAGGACGGCCAGGAGAAGAAGGGGCTGTTCGGTAAGAAAAAGAAGGACAAAAAAGACAAGAAAGATATCCAGATAGAGGAGCTCACCGACCGGGTGAAGCGCCAGATGGCGGAGTTTGATAACTTCCGCAAGAGAACCGAGAAAGAGAAAGCAGCCATGTTTGAGGTGGGAGCCAAGAGCGTGGTGGAGAAGATCCTTCCGGTCATTGATAACTTCGAGCGAGGTCTGGCAGGTCTGACCGAGGAGCAGAAGGCAGAGCCTTTTGCCCAAGGCGTAGAGATGACCTACAAGCAGCTGATGACGACGCTGGAGAGCATCGAAGTGAAGCCCATTGAGGCGGTTGGAAAGGAATTCGATCCGAACCTCCACAATGCCGTGATGCATGTGGAAGATGAGAACCTGGGCGAGAATGTCGTCGCAGAGGAATTCCAGAAAGGTTACACCTACCGTGATTCCGTGATCCGTCACAGCATGGTAAAGGTAGCCAACTAAAAAGTTTTCAGAACGCGTCAGCGTTTTGATATAAAGACAGGTAATCAGCAACAGAGAGATAGATTTGATAGGAGGCTTTATTTATGAGCAAGATTATTGGTATTGACTTAGGTACAACAAATTCATGTGTAGCAGTTATGGAAGGCGGTAAGCCGGTAGTTATCGCCAATACAGAAGGTGCAAGAACCACACCGTCCGTTGTGGCATTCACCAAGACAGGAGAGCGTCTGGTGGGCGAGCCGGCAAAGCGTCAGGCAGTCACCAACGCAGAGAAGACCATCTCTTCCATTAAGAGATATATGGGTCAGGATTACAAGGTATCCATCGACGATAAGAAATATTCTCCGCAGGAGATTTCTGCAATGATCCTGCAGAAGCTGAAAGCAGATGCAGAGAACTATCTGGGCGAGAAGGTAACAGAGGCTGTCATCACCGTTCCCGCTTACTTCAACGACGCACAGAGACAGGCAACCAAGGATGCCGGCAAGATCGCAGGCCTGGATGTAAAGCGTATCATCAACGAGCCTACCGCAGCAGCGCTTGCTTACGGCCTGGACAATGAGAAAGAGCAGAAGATCATGGTTTATGACCTGGGCGGCGGTACTTTCGATGTATCCATCATCGAGATCGGCGACGGCGTCATCGAGGTTCTGGCAACCAACGGTGATACCCATCTGGGTGGCGATGACTTCGATAACCGGATCACCCAGTGGATGATCGACGAGTTCAAGAAGACAGAGGGCGTAGACCTTTCCAATGATAAGATGGCACTGCAGAGACTGAAAGAGGCTGCTGAGAAGGCAAAGAAAGAGCTGTCTTCCGCAACCACCACCAACATCAACCTGCCGTTCATCACAGCAACCGCAGAGGGCCCGAAGCATATGGACCTGAATCTGACAAGAGCAAAATTCGATGAGCTGACCAAAGATCTCATCGACCGTACCGCAGTTCCGGTACAGAACGCATTAAAGGATGCAGGCCTGACTGCAGCAGAGCTTTCCAAGGTACTGCTGGTCGGCGGTTCCACACGTATGATCGCAGCACAGGAGAAAGTAAAACAGCTGACAGGCCATGAGCCCAGCAAGACCCTGAACCCGGATGAGTGCGTTGCCATCGGTGCAGCTATCCAGGGTGGTAAGCTTGCAGGCGATGCAGGTGCCGGGGATATCCTTCTTCTGGATGTAACACCTCTGTCCCTGTCCATCGAGACCATGGGCGGCGTTGCTACCAGACTGATCGAGAGAAATACAACGATCCCGACCAAGAAGAGCCAGATCTTCTCCACCGCAGCAGATAACCAGACAGCCGTTGATATCCATGTGGTACAGGGTGAGCGCCAGTTTGCAAGAGACAACAAGACCCTCGGCCAGTTCCGTCTGGATGGTATCCCGCCGGCAAGAAGAGGCGTTCCGCAGATCGAGGTTACCTTTGATATCGATGCCAACGGTATCGTAAACGTATCCGCCAAGGATCTGGGAACCGGCAAGGAGCAGCACATCACCATCACTTCCGGATCCAATATGTCCGAGGCTGACATCGACAAGGCTGTGAAAGAAGCAGCTGAGTTCGAGGCACAGGATAAGATCCGTAAGGATGCAGTAGATACAAGAAATGATGCGGATTCCATGGTATTCCAGACCGAGAAGGCTATGGAGGAAGTGGGAGATAAGCTGGATGCTGCTGATAAGGCAGAGGTTCAGACCGCTTTGGATGAGCTGAAGAAGATGATCGAGGCTACACCGGCCGAGAGCATGACAGAGGCTCAGGTAGCTGATATGAAGGCTGCAAAAGAGAAATTAATGAACAGCGCACAGAAGCTGTTTGCAAAAGTATATGAGCAGGCTCAGGGAGCAGCAGGTGCCCAGGGTCAGGGCCAGCCGGGACCGGATATGGGTGGATACACTCAGAACGATGCAGGCAAACCGGAAGATGACGTGGTAGACGGCGATTACCGGGAGGTCTAAAACGCAAGGGGCGGCCTGCACGGACAGGGTCGCTTAAGCACCGGAAGTCCGGCTGCGGAGGACATCTCCTGCAGCCGGACTTTGGTGCGTTGCATACGGTATATCATGAGAAACAAGATGAAAGGTGAATAAAATGGCGGAGAGCAAGAGAGATTACTATGAGGTGCTTGGCGTAGACCGGAGTGCGGACGAGGCAGCCATTAAAAAAGCATATCGTGTACTGGCAAAAAAATACCATCCCGATGCTAATCCGGGAGACAAGGAAGCGGAGAAGAAGTTCAAGGAGGCTTCCGAGGCTTACGCGGTGCTGAGTGATCCGGAGAAGAGAAAACAGTACGATCAGTTCGGCCATGCTGCTTTTGACGGAAGTGCGGGGGCAGGCGGCTTTGATTTCAACAATATGGATATGGGAGACATTTTCGGAGATATTTTCGGAGATTTCTTCGGCGGCGGCAGAAGCCGCAGTGCGAACAGTGGCCCGATGAAGGGTGCCAACGTGCGCGCCAGTGTTCGCATTACCTTTGATGAAGCCATTTCCGGCTGCGAGAAGGAGCTGGAGCTGACGCTGAAAGATGAGTGCCCGACCTGCCACGGATCCGGCGCCAAGGCGGGAACCTCCCCGGTTACCTGCTCCAAGTGCGGCGGAAAAGGCCAGGTGGTATTTACACAGCAGTCATTGTTTGGTATGGTAAGAAATGTACAGACCTGTCCGGACTGCCACGGCACCGGTAAGGTCATCAAGGACAAATGTCCGGACTGCTACGGAACCGGCTATATTGCCAGCAAGAAGAAGATCCAGGTGTCCATTCCGGCCGGTATCGACAACGGCCAGAGCATCCGTATCCGGGACAAAGGAGAACCCGGCGTCAACGGCGGCCCCAGAGGCGATCTGCTGGTGGAGGTTGTGGTTTCCAGACATCCGGTATTCCAGCGGCAGGATATGAACATTTTCTCCACCGTGCCCATCAGCTTTGCACAGGCAGCACTGGGCGGCGAGCTGCGGATCAATACCGTGGACGGCCCCGTCATTTATGATGTGAAGCCCGGCACCCAGACCGACACCAAAGTGCGTCTGAAAGGCAAGGGGGTGCCTTCCCTGCGGAACAAATCTGTCCGCGGCGACCACTATGTCACTCTGGTGGTGAAGACACCGGAGCGGCTGAGCAATGAGGCCAAGGAGCTGTTAAAGCAGTTTGACATGGCCAGCGGCAACAGCCTGAACCAGTCGGAAGAGGCGGCAGGCAAGGACAAGGAGAAAGGCAAGGATAAGCCGAAGAAGAAGGGTTTCATGGATAAGCTAAAGGAGACCTTCGAGGAATAGCAGTGCGGCAGTTGCAACCAGACAATCAGTTTTGAAGAACAGGAAGGGATTAACATGACAAAGATAGACATTATTTCAGGGTTCCTCGGAGCCGGAAAGACCACATTGATCAGAAAATTGCTGGACGAGGCGCTGAAAGGCCAGAAGATCGTCCTCATCGAGAATGAGTTCGGTGAGATCGGTATCGACGGCGGCTTCTTAAAAGATGCCGGTGTGCAGATCACAGAGATGAACTCTGGTTGCATCTGCTGCTCTCTGGTGGGCGATTTCGGCACCGCTCTGCAGGACGTATTGAAGCAGTTCGCCCCTGACCGGATCATCATCGAGCCCTCCGGCGTGGGCAAGCTGTCCGACGTGATGAAGGCCGTATTAAAAGTGGCTGACGAGGCAGACATCGAGCTTTCTACCTACACCGCAGTGGCAGACGCTATGAAGTGCAAGATGTTTATGAAGAACTTCGGCGAGTTCTACAACAATCAGATCGAGAGCGCCAAGTGTATCGTGCTGAGCAGAACCCAGAAGCTCTCCGAGAAGAAGCTGGATGAGGTTGTTGCCATGATCCGGGAGAAGAACCCTGAGGCAACCATCGTTACCACCCCGTGGGATGACATTTCCGGCGCACAGATCATGGACGCCATGGAGAAAAAGAACGATTTCGTTATGCAGCTGATGGAAGAGGAAGAGCATGACCACGATCACTGCGGCTGCGATCATGACCATGATCACGAGCATCATCATCACGATCATGACCATGACCATGAAGAGCATGACCACCACGATCACGACCATGACCATGAGGGGCATGATCACCACGATCATGACCATGACCACGAGGAGCATGATCACCATGATCACGAACATCATGAGCATCACTACGATGAGCACGGCAACTGCAGCTGCGGCCACCATCATCATGACCATGAGGGCCATCATCACGCAGATGATGTATTTACCAGCTGGGGCACCGAGACCCATCATAAATACACCGACGACGAGGTACAGGAAGTGCTGGAGCGCATGGCCAACAGTCAGGAATTCGGTATGGTACTGCGTGCAAAGGGCATGATCCAGGCAACAGACGGCACATGGATCTACTTTGACCTTGTGCCCGGCGAATACGAGATCCGTAAGGGAGAGCCGGAAGTGACCGGCCGCCTGTGCGTGATCGGTACAGAACTGAAAACAGAAGAGATCGAGCGGGCATTCCGTTTGAAGTAAGGATGTGAAGAAATGCTGGAGATACCGGTATATATTGCGACAGGCTTTCTGGAAAGCGGAAAGACCTCTTTTATCAAAGAAATCCTGGAAGACCATGAATTCACAGAGGGCAAGAAAGTGCTTGTCATCTGCTGTGAGGAAGGCGTAGAGGAATACGAGGAAGAAGTGCTGGCCGACGGCAACGCCGTACTTGTCACCGTGGAAAGCCCGGAAGAACTCACCACCGATTTCCTTAAACAGCTGCAGCGCCAGCACCGCCAGAAGCTGACCATCTTCGAGTACAACGGCATGTGGAAAATCGAGAAGCTGCTGGAAGTACTGCCGAAAAACTGGCCGGTGGTACAGACCTTCACCATGATCGATGCCAGTACCTTTGAAATGTACTTAAGTAATATGCGTTCCATCATGATGGAGCTGGTAAAGTTGTCCGATGTGGTGATCTTCAACCGTTGCACTAAGGATACGAAGAAAGGCAGTCTGCGCCGTTCCGTGAAGGCTGCCAACCGCCAGGTGCAGATCATTTACGAGTCCATTGACGGCAGCGATGAGGATGACGATGACGACGATCTGCCCTTTGACCTGACGGCGGACACCATCGAGATCGAGGACGACGACTACGGCCTGTGGTATCTGGATGCCATGGACCATCCGGAAAAATATGACGGCAAGACCGTACATTTCACGGCCATGGTATACCGGGGCGACAAGCTGCCAAAGGGTTACTTCGTGCCGGGCCGCTTTGCCATGACCTGTTGCGCGGAAGATGTCACCTTCGTGGGCTTCCTGTGCAAATCCCAGTTCGCGGACAAACTGCGGCAGAAGGAATTCATCAAGCTCACCGCCACGGTGAAAACCGAGATGCGAAAAGAATACCAGGGCCCCGGCCCGGTGCTCACAGCGGTGAAGATCGAGAAGGCCGAGAAGCCGGAAGAAGAGCTGGTATACTTTACGTAAAAAAACAGAGAAAGATATTGAATAAAAGAAACAAGAGAATCGACAACGCCTGTGAAGGATGAACACATGGTGTGTCGGTTCTTTTTTTGTAATTTAATTAAAGTACAGTGTAGTATAGTGTAGAAAGCGGTGATGTAATGGCCGAAATGAGACAACTAAACGAAATTATGAGTTTTTCCCTGGGCAAAAATCCTACGAGAATTCATGCACAGGAATTGCGCTTATATTCCCCTGAGAATTTTGAAAATGATTTATCGTGTGTGAATGTACATGACAAAAGATCGGAATGCATTATCAATCTGATGAAGACGAAAGCGGCACCTGTTTCGACAGCGAATGCAGACAAATGTCTCACATCTAATTTCCTGAGGTGCGAATTTGATTCGAAAATACTGGATAAATGGTATTTCTGTTTTCAATTTAACGAGGGGAAGGATTTTGAGCAGCAGATAGCGATGTTTCATCAGGGGACAACCTTGAGTGTGAAAAAATTGAATGTGAAAACCATCGGTGAGTTAAAAATAAGACTGCCAGAGATCGAAAAGCAGCGGGTAATCGGCGAGCTTTATCGGCGATCATTGATAGAAAATCGGCTGAGAATCAAACAGGCGGAAGATATGAACCATCTGACGCTTGCATTATACCCTTGACCCGGATATGACATATGTCAGCATGCTGAATGCGGCAAAGGACAATGCATTTAACAGAGAAAAATTGCAGGCTGCATTTAACCGGATTCAGGAATCTGAGGCATTATTCAATGGGCTATTTGCTGACGTAGATTTATATTCCAACAGATTGGGAACGGGAGACCAGAAGCAGAGCGCAACCGTGGCAGAAGTCATCAAAGTGCTGGATGGTGCCGATTTAATCCATGCCAAAGGCGATGTCCTGGGAAATGCATATGAGTATCTGATCGGCCAGTTTGCATCTGAGACTGGGAAAAAAGCAGGGGAGTTCTATACACCGCATGGCCCGGCACAGATTCTTTGCAGAATTGCAATGACCGGGCAGGAGAACAAAAAAGGCTTGCAGGTATATGACCCGTGTATGGGTTCTGGTTCTCTGATGCTCAGCTGCAAAAATTATTCGAGCGAACCGGATTATATCAAGTATTATGGACAGGAACTGATGCCATCGACCTACAATCTGGCGAGAATGAATATGTTCCTTCACGGGGTACTTCCGGAAAATCAGCATCTTCGAAATGGAGATACGCTGGATGCAGACTGGCCGACAGACGAAGATACAGAATTTGATGTAGTTACCATGAATCCGCCCTATTCAGCTCACTGGTCTGCGGCCGAGGGTTTTAAACAGGACGAAAGATTTATGGATTATGGAGGAAAGCTTGCACCGAAATCAAAAGCGGATTATGCATTCCTGTTGCACGGATTTTATCATTTGAAACAAACAGGAACCATGGCAATCGTATTGCCGCATGGCGTTCTTTTCAGAGGTGCAGCAGAAGGGGCAATCAGGGAAACCCTGCTGAAAAACGGTTCCATTTATGCGGTTATTGGATTACCGTCCAATATGTTTTATAATACGTCCATTCCCACATGTATTATTGTTCTCAAAAAACACAGAGAAGGCAGGGATGTGTTATTTATCGATGCATCCAGCCTTTATACAAAAGAAAAGAAACAGAATGTGATGCATGAAGAGCATATTGATAAAGTATTGGAGCTGTATCGAGACAGAAAAACTGTAGATAAACTGGCGTATGTGGCATCCTTTGATGACATCCGGGCCAATGACTATAACCTCAATATTCCCAGATATGTGGATACCAGCGAGGAAGAAGAAGAGATTGACTTAAAGCAGCTGACGCAGGATATCAGAGAGACAAATAAGGCGATCAAAGAAGAGAATCATACCTTATTGTCCATGCTTCGGGAACTTACTTTCCGTTCCGAAGAAACCAAAGAGGCTGTTGAGGATTTCATCAAGATATTTGAGGAGGTGTAGACATTGATACCAGTGGATATGATGTGATCAAAGGCTGGCGTGCAGATGCCTCGTATTTTTACATCGCAAAAGAATTTGTGAGAGATAATATTGATGTGGATATTTTGGAGGAATTGCTTTCTCTTGGTGGATTGGGCATTCAGTATTGTGTGAAATCAGAGTGGGCATATGCACAGCTAAAGGAAATAGAGAATGGACTGACTGCTGTTGATTATGCAGAATTTAACGACAGGTATAATCAGCGTGATATTGTAGCAAGAAGAAATATGCGAGCACTGGTTGATTCAGATGCAAATAAAGTAACAAAAGTGTTCAGTACCTTGCTTTAAAGGATGGTGATGGTGATGCGGGCTTATGCAGATGTCTATTTGGAGGATGTGGTAGAAAATCAAGGGAAATTGTTTGATTTGGTGTCACAGGAATTCCCGGATAAAGATACAGAGGATTTCATCAATGCTTACATGACAAGTAAAACCAGGTTAAGCATTGATGAAGCGAAGGCGTATGTGAATACGATGGATGCAAAAGAGCTTTGGAATTATTTCGTTGAAACAGAAAAGTATGTATTAAAACCGGGGAAAGCACTGGAAGGGTTTATGCCGGATTGGATCGGAGAGTTCTATGCATACTATCAGTGGTATTATAATATGCCAAGTGCGGAAATTATAAAAAAGATTCCATTAAATTTTCTGAAAAAAGCATATTATGGGCTTCATGATATGGAATTGGATCTGGCAGTGCAGAAAGTAGGCATGGTGTGATGCATGTGATTGGCTTTCATAACCCGGAAGAAGAATACGGATTTTTGAAGACGAATATCACACAGAACATGGGCAGGCCGCATTGCGCCGCGACTTTAATTTTGATTCTCCTGTGACACAGTAAGAAGTGACAAGACTTTATAAGTAAACACCGAATCGCACAGCGCAGGCATTTTGGCCTGATGCTGTGCGATTTCTTTTTCACCTCACGAAATGCTGGCCTGCACAGCCGTTTGCTATGCAGCGCGTCTCATCCTTTGGGATGATTTACATTTCAGAACAGCCGCGTATAATATAATTTGAGATAGGTGGCAAAAGGCTTATGACAATCTCGCACTGTATCAAAGGGAGGGAAGACATGACCGAAAATATCATCATAAAGCCCTCCGTTCAGAAACGGTTTGACAGCTTCATGGCGCATGGCAGAGTCTTTTTTTTCAGCGCGCCCTGCGGCTTTGGAAAGACTGTGCTGGCGGACGCGCTGCTGCGCGGGCGGAATGTGCTGCGGCAAAGCGCGGCAGACCCAGACTGCGCGATCCCACCGTCAGCGCAGGATTGGGACATTCTGCTGATTGACGATCTTCAGCTCATGCAGGAGGAAGCCGGGCAGCAGGCTCTTTGCGAATTGATTCGCTCAAGTCCGGAGCGCCATTTCGTGCTGCTCTCGCGCGGTGTGCCACCCGGCTGCCTGACGGCGTTTCAGTATACGGGGCTGATGACGGTGCTGGAGGCCGACGACCTGCTTTTTGACGCGGACGATGTGCGGCGACTGTTTCAGCTTTCGGGAGCAAATGTAACAGATAGCGAGATCGACGGAATTTTGAAAGAATCCGTGGGCTATCCGCTGGGTGTGGCCATCACGGCGCGGTGCATGTCCCCAGACAAGCCGTGGACACCGGAGCTGGTGGCGCGGGTGTTCCACGAGGTGTTCCTCTACTTTGAGACCGCCATCTACCGGCGCTTTGACCTGCCGGTGCGGCGCTTCCTGTTGGAGCTGGCTCCCTTTGAAAGCTTTGACCTGGAAATGGCGCGGATGGTCAGCGGCGATCCCCATGCCGGCGAACGGCTGGACTGGCTTCTTCGATACACCACTATGCTGCGCTACGACGACTGCCAGCGCTTCCACTTCTGGTCGGGTTTCCGAGCTTTTCTCCGCTGGGAGATGGAACGGGAGTATACCGAGGAAAAGCGCCGCGCGCTACTCAGCCGCGGCGGGCTTTACTATGAGTTAAAGGAGGACTTCTCCAGCGCGCTGGACTGCTATACCAGGGGCGGCGACCATGCCAAGGTCTCCGAGCTGCTGGTGCGCAATGCAGAACTCCACCCCGGCATGGGTCACTATGCCGAGATGGAAAAATACTACCGCAGCCTGCCGGAGGCGGAAATTCTCGCCTCTCCCTCGCTGATGCAGGGCATGAGCATGCTCTGCGCGCTGGCGATGGACTACGCAGGCTCGGAGCGCTGGTACGGCGAGCTGCAAGCATTTGCCGAGCGCTGCGGCAGGCAGGACGCCGCCGGAAAGCAGGCCCGCAGCCGCCTTGCATGGCTGGACATTTCTCTCCCCCAGCGGGGCGTGAACGGTCTGACGGAAACCATTCCCGCCGTGTTCCGGCTGCTGATGAACAAGGAAGTGACGCTGCCGTCCTTCTCCGTCACAAGCGCGCTGCCCAGCATCATGAACGGCGGCAAGGACTTTTCCCCGTGGAGCAAAAAGGACGACCTGCTCTACAAAACCCTCCGTCTCCCCGTGGAGGCGGTGCTGGGGCGGGACGGCGTGGGTCTTGCGGACTGCGCCATCGCCGAGAGCAAGTTTGAAAAGGGGGAGGACGTGGCCGGTCGAATGCTGTCCCTTCTCCCACAGTTGAACGAGGTCCGCAACCGCGGCACGCCGGACATGGAGTTCGCCGTCAGTGGACTGCTGGCCCGCAGCCAGCTGGCAAGCGGACAGCCCGCCGACGCGCGGCGCACCATCGAGGTGCTCCGTGAATGCTTTGCCGAGCGCGGTTTGACACGCTTTCTGCCCAATATGGACGCCATGCTCTGCCGTATTGACATGCACACCGGCAACCTTGACGCGGCGGACGCGTGGTATCGGGAAAAAGCCCCGCGGGAGCTGACGCACCTGAACGTCATGCGGCGCTACCAGTATCTCACCCAGGCCATGGTGGAGCTGGAGGACGGCAGGCCGGACACGGTGCAGCTGACGCTTGCCCCGCTGGAGCCGTATGTCCAAAACTGCGCCCGCATCATCGACGGCATTCACTTGAATGTCCTGACTGCCATTGCCCTGTACCGCAAGAAGGACGAGCGGTGGCGCGAGCGATTGACGGCGGCGCTGGATGCGGCGGCGGAGTACCGCTTCATCCGCACCGTCAGCGTATACGGCACGGCAGTGTTGCCGCTGCTGGAGGCACTGGACTGGGATGGCGACAAAAAGTGGTATAAGCAGATAATGGCGGCGGTACGGAAGCAGGCGGCATTCTACCCGCATTTCCTCGAACCCCGCCTTGCCCCCGGTGAGGAGTTGACGCCCACGGAGCTGCAAATTCTGCATCTGCTCTGCGCGGACAAGTCCAACGCCGAGATCGCGCAGATCATGGATGTGAAGCTGCCGACCGTGAAGACCCACGTCAGCCACATCCTCGACAAGCTGAACGTGAAGCGCCGGGCGGAGGCCAAGACCGCCGCGAAAAAGCTGCGGCTCATTCCGGATGACCTATAAAAGCTGTGCCTGTGCTTGAACGGGCTGGATATAAACCCTATATGTATATTCTAAAGGAGGATCTTATGAAAAAACGAGTATTGAGCTTATTTATGGTGCTCGTGCTTTGCCTGACGCTTCTGCCCACAACGGCTTTCGCCGAGGGAGAGGACGTGAGCATATCGGGCGGTGTCATCGGCGGCGGTGAGACCGGTGGCGAGGGCGGTGGGATCTATGTAGACCCCGGAAGCCCGACAGAAGGGGGCGGCGGCACATATATCCCCGGAGAGGACACGCAGACGGAGATCTGGTGCGTAAGCAAGCCCGATTCCATTGGCCGCGGCTATGACGGCACAACGGACGGCGGCACGATTCCAATCGACTTGACATTTACAGACGGCACAAATGAAATCAAACTCAAAGAAGGAACGGGCTTTACCGCCAAGAAGACGTTCGATTCCGCGGACGCGGGATGGCATACCGTCACTGTGGAAATCGCGCTAATCGGCGAAGCCGCGGTAAAGTACAAGCTCAAGGCGGGCGAAGAAACGTTTACGATCGGCGGCAACATCAACAAGGCCTATCCCGATCTGACCGTAACTCTTTCCAAGACGGCTTGCACGGCGGGCGAAAAGCTTCTTCCGCTTCTGTCTGTCGAGGGTGCTCCGGAAGACGCCGAGGTGACATATTATTATCTGGCTTCCGCGTTAAAAAGCTGGGCGGGCTCTTCTGACGTAGAGGGTAGCGAAGCCATGCCCAAGATTGACGAAAACACCGCAATCAGCGACCCCGGCACATATTATGTCTACGCCAAGACCGCCGAGACCACGAACTACGAAGAGGATCGGTCAGCAACCGTGGCACTCACGGTCACCGAACCTGCGGCTGCTTCGGTGACGAGAGCCGATGGCACGGATGGCGGTACATACACAACCCTCCCTGCGGCGCTGGACGCGGCGCAGGACGGCGACACCGTCAAGCTGCTGGCAAACCATACGACAAATTGGAGCGACGTCGATGCGGGCGACGAGCAGATGGCTGTCGTCAGGAAAACCTTGACGCTCGACCTGAACGGCATGACGGTGGATTATCTCACTGTGGGCGATGTGGTTCCTGACGAGGAGGGCGGAATCCTTGATTCCTACAACGGCAATCTGACCGTCGTAGATAACATTCAAGGGGGCAGCTGCGGCAAAATCAAAAACCTCGAATTTGTAAAAGGTTCACTGGCGATTCAGGGCGGCCGGATTGGAGATTACAACGGAGGCAACCTTACCTGCAACGGGAACAGCGGCACTGTGACCATCAGCGGCGGCACGGTATGTAACGTCACAGTAGGCGATGGCGCAGCCGTCAACGTTTCCGGCGGCACAGGGCACGCGGGCACATGGTACAACGATGGGACGCTGAACATCACAGGCGGTACGTTCGGTAATGTAAAATTCCGTAATAACGGTGGAACCATCGCCATCAGCGGCGGCACGTTTGGTACAATTACGAACATCAACGGAAGCAGTTCAAGCCCACTCATGCCCCTGCTGGCAGATAACTATGCCTTCTACCAAGGTGACAACGCGCAGAACAGCACTGAAAAAACGCTGACCAATGTAACGGTCAGGCCCCACACCCACAGCTTTGAAAACGGCAAGTGCGACTGCGGCGTGGCAGCAATCGTCGTTGACAATAACAACAGTTGCTACAACACGTTACAGGCCGCTCTGGATGCAGCGGCGGATAACGCTTCTATCACGTCGGTAACGCTGGGACAGGATTGGACCGAGGATATCACATTCAGCGGGTCGGCGGCTGGGTCGCTCACGCTGAACATGAACGGTCACAAGCTGGAAGCAGAAGCAGGCGTTCCCCTGACCGTCACCGGCGGCACACTGCGCATCGAGGGCGCGGGCGAGATCAACCAGAACACCGCTTCCAACGCGACCGCCTTCCCTGCCATCTCGCTCACCGGCGGTAAGCTGGTGATTACGGGCGACCTCTCCGCGCAGGGCGGCTATGACAGCAGCAACAGCCGCAAGCCCGCGATCTATGCCACGGGCGGCGAGCTGGATTTGCAGGGCAACGTATCCTTGAACGGTGGTCTGACGATACTCGACAAAGCGAGGCTGACCAATCTTCTGACAAAAGGCACGTTCTACGTTGACGCTTCTGAAACCGGTAATGCCATTGCCATCACGGACAGCGAAGTCCCCGGCGCTGAAGTCTACAAAAAGGCACTTGATCTGCTAGCCAAGGATCATGCCTTCTATAGGGCGGATGGCAGTCTTGCGGACGCCGGTGGTTTTAAACTCAGAACTGGAACATACACGATCAAGTCGCATACATGCAACTACACCCAGGACGAAGCGCATGGCATGGCCTACTGCAAATGCGGCAGAAGCCACGCACACAGAGACTTGAGCGAAGAAAAGTCGGTGCTGGTAAACGGCGTCTGCCCCATCTGCGGCTACCATTGCCCGCACAAAAATATAGGCGATGACGGCGTTTGCACGGACTGCAAAGCAAAAATGGTTGCCAAGGTAACGGTCGGCGAAACGACCACCTACACGGCCGACCTCGCCGATGCGTTGAACAAGGCCGCCAACGGCACGACCATTACACTGCTGGCAAACGAGATGCTGCCCAGCGATACATATGTCAGCAAAACCCTCACGCTGGATTTGGACGGACACAGTCTGAGCGGGTACAGCTTGAATGTCGGCGGTCTTACGCCCACGAGCCAGGTTCGCACCGGTAAACTGACGGTCATTGACAGCAGCGGCGGCAACGGCGCGGTGGGCGTGACCGTGCGGGACGGCGGTACGCTGGTATTTGATCCGGAGAATGACCATACCACTTTGCTCCAACTGGAGGTTTGGGGCGGCACAGTCGAGCTGTACGGCGGAAAGATTTCGAGAAGCGGTCTGCAGCTGAATAACGGCATCACATTGGGTGATCTGCTTCCCGGACAAGCGGGGCTTGCGTACTACCGTGACGACACGCAGCTCACGCCGGAGGAAGCCGCTTCCCAGACCTGCGACCTGGTGGTAAAGTCGTGCAGCCACGGCGGCAAGAACGGCTTTGACAAAAGCGCTACTGCCTGCCCCTACTGCAACGCGCCCGCGGTGGCTGAAACAACCTTGAACAACCGCCTACAGCGGAGATTTGCTGATTTGCAGACGGCCCTTGACGCAGACAGAGACGGCGGCGCGACCCTTAAGCTGCTGGCCGACGTGACCGGCGATTATACCATCGACGGCACGCAGGACACGGGACTTGACCTGAACGGCCATTCCATCAAGGGCACGGTGACGGTCAAGGCGGCTGCGGGCAGCAACACCACCACCTTGAGCAATACGAAAAACACGACCACGGTCAGCATTGATGCGGTCGTTGCCCACAGGGGAGCGAACCTTGCCGGGTCGGGATATCCCGCTGTGATCGGTGAATTGACATTGGCCGATACCACAAAGTGGAAGGACATCTTGCAGCAGCCCACCCGCCTTGGCTTCAAGGTCACGAGCGCGGATGGCACTTACAAGTGGTACGCCCCGAATGATGTCAAAGACTCGCAGTTGAACAACGTTATCATCAATAGCCTGCCCATCACCTCCAAGACCCTGAATCTGAAGGTCGATGGCAAGAACCTGACCGGCAACCCGCCGAAGGTGGAGCGCGGCACGACCGTCCAGCTCTGCGCCGGCTGCAATACAAGTGGTGCGGATGTATACATCTACACCGGGGAGATCGTTGGAAACAACATGCCCACATACAGACAGAGGAAAGCTGAATATCAAAAGATTGGCACCAGCTGGTACTATGTCGTAGACTTGCCTTGTAACACGATTGGAAAATACAGCGTTTATTTCACCGCCACCAAGGACGGCTACACGGTGCAGAGCGCCGAAAAGAAGCTGACCGTCACCAAGCCGAATCTCAGCAATGCCGAGATCACATTCCCCTATGGCAATGAAGCGGCCTTTAATTCTGTGTCTGCGACCGGTGTGCCGACGTTTGTCGTGACATACAAAGGCCAAACGCTGGAAAAAGATGTGGATTTCACCATTACCGGCGGCGATAGCACCTACGATGTAGGCCCCTGTACGCTGACCATCAAGGCAACAGACAACGGCGATTATACCGGAAGCAAGTCTGCCCAATGGACGGTCCGACCGCTCAAAGTAGCGGCTTCGGTCGGCGACATCATTAAGACATACGACGGAACGACAGATCTGCCTGAAAACACGAAAATCACATTTAAGAGCGTGGACAGCTATTATACTGGTACTACGCTTCGGCTGGCTAAGGGTACAGATTATGAGGTGCTCAACGCCCGCTATGATTCCGCCGATGCCGGCGAAACCGAAAAGACTGTCTCCTTCACCATCAAGTTAAAGAATGCGGGCTATGTCTTTGACGACGGCACGACCCAAAAGGACTTTACGCTGAACGGCGCGGATTTTGATGATAAGACCTTCCAGATCAATAAGGCCACCGTGCCCATGAATAACCCGATTGGCACACTGAACATAATCAACGGCACACAGCAGACGTACACCTATGACTTCAATAATATACTGCCCGGACTGCCCGGGGGCAAATATGGCACGATAAGCTATGGTCAGGCTGATATTTCCCTTGTTTCTCAAAGTGGGTATTATTACGACGAGACGATCGTAGAGTTTAAAAAAGGCAAGCTGATTTTGGCACAGTTCTATGCGAAAGATGGAAAAATGACCGGCAAAATCGGTACCGTCAAGGTGAATGTCACCACCACCAACTACGCAGACTTTCAGCTGAAGCTCGTCCTCAACGCGGTGGACCAAATCAAACCTGAGCCGGACGGCACAATCACCGCAACGCTGATTACCTACGGTGACACACTGAGCAAGAGCGAAATTTCGGGCAAGATGAAAGACCCCAACACGGGTGATGCAGTCAACGGTACATTCGCATGGACAGATGGCACAATCACTCCTAACGCGGGCGACTATGAAGCCGATTGGACGTTTACTCCGGCTGCGGGCTACGAGAAATATGCGACTGCGACCGGAACTGTGACCGTCAAGGTGAACAAGGCTGACCCCACCTTCAACGCTCCCACGGCGCAGGAAAATCTGACCTATACCGGACAGGAGCAGGCGCTGATTACTGCGGGCAGCGTGACGGACTATGGCCCCACCATGCAGTACAGCCTGACCGAGAACGGCACATACAGCCAGAACATCCCTACCGGCACCGATGCCGGAACATATACCGTGTGGTATCGGGTGATTGGCGATGATAACCACAACGATACCACACCCGCCAGCGTGGAGGTCCGCATTGGGAAGAAGCCGCTGACGATCACCGGGGTAACGGCTGCGTCCAAGCCTTATGATGGCACGACAAACGCGAACATCTCCAGCGTGACCTTCGACAACGTGACCTTGAACCGAGGCACAGACTACACCGTGACCGCCAGCTTTGACGATGCCGGTGTGGGCAACGACAAGCACATCACTGCCACAGTGACCTTGATGGAGCAGGCCGCGAAGAATTACGCCCTGGAGCAGAGCAGCTTCCCTACCACTGGCAGCATCATCAAGGCCACTGCGCCTGACTTCACCAAGGAAACCGCGCTGACCATTGTAAACGGCTACGAAAAGACCTACACTGTGACGCTCCCCACCCTGCCCACGCTGGAAACGCCCAAAGAGTACGGTGCACCCACCTATGAGCTGGGCGACATCAAACTCAATGCTGGCTACTACACCGGCGGCGCGAAGGTGGAAAACGGCGAGCTGACCCTGCCCATTCAGAAAAATGACGTGGAAACCACTGGTTCTGTGGGTACAGTGACCGTAGTGATCAAGAGCGCAAACTATGAGGACATCACGCTGACCGTCAACGTCAGCGCGAAGAACAGGATCACTCCCACCGGCACACCGACGCTGAGCAAGAACGCCATCATCTACGGCGACGCCCTGAATACCATCGCTCTCTCCGGCAAGCTCCATGATAATGTCAACAACGTGGATGTCGATGGAACCTTTGAATGGGTGGACGGCACGCATATACCCGTGGTTGGGAACGGTACCTATGCAGCCGAGTGGATTTTCGAACCGACTGACACCGAGAAGTATTTAACGGTTTCGGGAAGATCGAATATCACTGTCGAAAAGGCTCGGCAGTACGGCAAGCTCAGCATGGCGGGCTATACTTACGGTAAAACGCCCAGCACACCGACCTTGACAGACCAGACGGGCGATTTGAATGCTCAAGTGACCTACAGTTATGCCGCTGCGGACAGCGGCTCTGTTCAGACGTGGGATATCAGCAATCCGCCCGCGCTGAACGCCGGTACCTACCGTATGTACGCCAGCATTGGTGATACGGATAACTACTACGGATTTGAAGCTGTGTATTGCGAATTTGTGGTAGCAAAGGCAACGCCGACCTACACCGTTCCCACCGGGCTGACGGCAAAATACGGTCAGACGCTGGCGGATGTGACGCTGCCGGACGGCTGGAGTTGGATGGATAGCAGCGAATCTGTGGGCGGCGCTTCGACTGCCGCCAAGACCTTCCAGGCAAAGTTCACTCCGAAGGACACCGAAAACTACAACACAGTGGAGAACATTGAACTTGAAGTCACGGTGAACAAGGCAGATGGCGGCAACCTCAAAACGGTCGAGCTGGAGCAGAAGTACACGGACGCCTCGGATCACACCTACACGCCGGACTGGGCCGGACTGCCCGCCGGGCAGGACTGGACGTTCAGCAGCGAGGCGAGCATTGTCCTGCCCAAGCAGGACTTCGCAGCGGACGGCAACTTGCTGACCTATGCCATCTCCGGCGGCAAGGCGGGTGACAAGATCACCCTCATCCTCAAGGCGTCCTGTGACAATTACGAGGATTTCACCATCACGCTGAACGTCACTCTGACAGAAAAGGACGATCAGAAGCCGTTGACCATCACCGGCAACACTTCCGTAATCTATGGTGAAAAGCTGACGCTGACCACTACCGGCGGCTCCGGCATGGGTGCTGTAACCTACCGCATCGACAATGCTATCAGCACCGGCGAGGCGACCATCGATCCCAACACCGGCGTTCTGACTCCGGTCAAGGTCGGCTCTGTGAGTGTCATCGCGACCAAGGCAGGCGACAACAACTATAACGACGTCACCAGCGCCCCCTTCGTGCTCATGATCAAACCGGCCACTCCCACCGGTGAGCCCAAGTACACCATCAAGGCAACTGCCGGGGCTGGCGGCTCCATTTCTCCCTCCGGCAATGTCAGCGTTCGTGAGGGTGGTGATCAGACCTTCACCATCACCCCGGATAAGGGCTATGCTGTTGCCAATGTCAAGATTGACGGCAAGAGCATTGGCGCGGTGAAGTCCTACACCTTTGAGAATGTCAGCAGCCCCCATACCATCGAGGCCATCTTCGTCAAGGGCACTGCCAGCGCCAGCACCGGAGACAGCAGCAATCTTCCGCTGTGGAGCGCCCTCCTGCTGGCAAGTACTCTTGCTCTGGCCGGCGCCGTCCACCTTAAGAGAAAACGTGCACGGTAATCGTTTTATCACACCTTTAAGGCCAACAAACAGCTCAGCTTCCGGTATTGCCCGGAAGCTGAGCTGTTCCTTTTTCATCACTACAAGAAGCTAATCAATGACATTTTGAGCTGCGCCGCTATCCCAGCGCGGCAAGGAGACAGCATTATGAAAAGAATCACAAGAATCATTCGTCCGATCATCTGCATGGCCGTCCTTCTCTTCGCCATGACCACGGCAGTTATGGGCTGCTATCAGAAAGAGACGGAGCCTATCGACATTCCCGGCAGAACGCCTTCCGGCACATCTGCGCCTCAGCCATCAGCGACTCCCGCGGGCGAAGTTATCCTCTCGGTGGACAGGCAAGCAGAGTTGGCGGAAGCCAGAGCGAAGAATCCCGACACCGTGGCATGACTGTATATTCCCGGTACCGAGGTGGACGACCCCGTGGTGCAGGCGAAGGACAACGCTTACTACCTGCAAAAGGACGAGAACGGGAACTACAGCGAATGGGGCTGCTACTACGCCCACTGTGACAACCGTTTGAGCAGCCGGAGCAAGCTGGACAGGAATACCGTCATCTTCGGTCACTCTGCCAGCAACTGTGACCCGGACGGGCCCAAGCTCACGAAGCTCCATCGGTATATGGATGCGGACTATGTGAAGGAGAACCCGTATGTCTACCTCTCGGTGAAGGGAGAGGACATGGTCTTCCAGATCACGGCCTGTTTCATCACGGATATTGGCTTTGACTATATTGCGCCTGATCCCACGGGAGATGATCTGGTCAGCTTCTTTGAGACGGTTGCGCGGAAAAACTGGCTGGATTTTGACGGTGTGACCTTCTCCGAGGAAGATACCGTCCTGACCCTTTCCACCTGCTGCCGGAAGTATGACAAGGCCAATACCGGCAACCAACGGCTCGTGGTCATGGCGAAGCTGCTGCCGGAGGGCGCAACCGCACAGGAGTTCAGCGTATCCCTTGTGGATGATCCTGAAATGCTCTGATTTATAAAACCAAATGACCTTGCAATACTGAAATGCAGCGTATGGCATAGAGGAAACGGCGGCTGCTCTGTTAGAGGCAACCGCCGTTTTCGCCATTCCCCAATTTGATTGGAAAGGAGCCCATACGCTTCCTATAAGGCAAAGTACACCAAGCAGGCCGAGGACATCCGCGAGAGCGTCCGCGTTCTCAAGGAAAAGCTCACAGAGGTTTTGGAAAACCGGTGTGAGCGCAACCGTTGGATTTCGCAGTTTACGCAGTTCTCCACGCTGGAAACCTTAGACCGCAGGGCGCTCATTCACATGGTACAGAGCGTCCGCGCCCGTGGGAAAAAGGAGCTGGATATTACCTTTACCCATGAGGACGAATATAAAAAGGCGTTGCAGCTTCTGGCGCTGGCTGCGCAGCAGAAAGATTACGAACAGAGAAAGGTGGGCTGAGCATGGCGAGAAAAAGCAGGAAAGAAACGGCTGCGGTAGCCGTGCAGGAGGCCGACTCCCCTTGCCGCGCCGCGATCTACGTCCGCCTTTCGGTGGAGGATACCCACACGCACAGCGTATCCATTGAAACCCAGCAGATGATTATTGCCCGCTATCTGGAGCAGTATCCGGAGATCAGCGTATACGATACCTATATCGACAACGGCGCGACCGGGACAAACTTTGAGCGCCCGCAGGTACAGAAGCTCATTGAACTGGTGCGGGCCAATCAGATCGACTGCATCATCGTCAAGGACTTTTCCCGCTTCGGGCGCAACAGCATTGAAACCGGCTATTTCATCGAGCGTGTGTTTCCGCTGTTCCACACCCGCTTCATTTCCATCAGCGACGATTTTGACAGCAGCAAATTCAAGGGCGACACCGGCGGCATGGACGTGGCGTTCAAGTACCTCATCAGCGAGTATTACAGCCGCGATATGTCCATTAAAACCAAGAGCGCCAAGTACGCCAAGATGCAGCGCGGCGAGTATCAGAGCAAGATTTGTCCCTACGGCTACCGCAAAAGCGCCGATGGCAGAATGGAGCCTGACCCGGAGGCCGCTGCCATCGTGCAGCTTATCTTCCAGCTTGCCGCCGAGGGCATCAACGCCACCGCCATCACACGGGAGCTGTTCCGCAGGAACATCCCCACGCCCGGCCAGTACAAAGCGGCGCACGGCAATCACACCCACGATATTTCCCGCTGTCATGGCATCTGGAGTGCGTCCACCATTCTCCGCATTTTGGAGGACGAACGCTACACCGGCGTGTATGTGATCGGCAAGCGGGCGGTTCTCGAAGTAGGCGGCACCAGAAGCCGCCTGAAGGACAGAGAATCGTGGTATATCATCCCCGACCATCACCCGGCCATCGTTGAGAAAGCCGTGTTTGATACCGTGCAGGCCAGCCAGCTCCGATTTTCCCAGCCAAACAAGAGAAAGCGGGACTACCCGCTGAAAGGCAAAGCCTTCTGTGGCTGCTGCGGTCATGCGCTGTCCCGCACCATGCAGAAAACCTCATACTATCACTGCCGCCATTCCGAGGCGGACGTAGAAAGCCGCTGCCACAAGATGCGCCTGAACGCCGCAGAGCTGGAACAGACGGTATTCCTACGCTGAAAAAGCAGATGGAAGCCGCCGCACCGCTTGCCCCTGACGGTACGCTCCGGGTAGATGCTTCCGTGCCGGAAGGCGCCGAATATGAGCAGCAGATCGAGACGCTGCAAGACGGCAAGCGCACACTTTACGAACGCTATCTCATGGGCGAGATCGACCTGAACACCTACAAGGCGGAAAAGGCTGCGTGTGACGAGCTGCTGCTGAAAACGAAAAACGCCTATGCCGCAGTATTGGCACAGGCGAAACAGAAGCAGGACGAACAGACGCGACAGGACAGCCGCAAGGAAGCGTCCAAGGCGATTTTCGATGCGGACACGCTGACCACCGAGCTGGCCGAGCTGCTGATTGACCGGGTGCTGGTGTACCCCGACAAGCGTATTGAGGTTGCATACAAAATCCAAGATATTTTCGATTGAGGTGGCAGATATGAAAATCGCTTTCTATTACAAAGTGGACGGACAGGGCTTCGGCTTTGTCCTCCCCGAAGAAGCTGACAAGCTTCGCGAGTTTTTCGCCGAGCATCAGGATAAGCCTGCGCTTGAAAATCCATCAAGCGCAAGCTAAAAATTTTTGTCGTGTGCTTGACATACGGGTGCCGCAACCCGTGCACGGTGATCAAAGGGATGTTGGCCTTGCGGCAATGTCTGGCGAGAAGCGCATTTACAGTAGAATTATAAACTTTATTTTTCACAAAAATGGGTTTTTCTTCGGGCAACGGCTTGATGAGTTCTGCGAATTGGATGACGGTTTGCCAGTCTAACGGGATTTTTCGGATGGAAGATTGATTTTTGGTGGGAAGAAATCCCCCGTCTCCTTTATAGTCCCATGTTTTGGAAACGGAAAGCATTTGACGGGAAAAGTCGAAATCTTTTGGAGTAAGAGCCAGTGCTTCTGAAAAACGCATGCCGGTTTTGGCGATCAGGAGAAGAAGCCAGTCTAAATTGATTTCTGTATGTAAATCCAGATCGTCAAGTAATTTGTGGAGTTCATACTGGTTCAGATACTTGGGTTTCTTTTCTCCAGGCGTTTTCCCTTTGATGATTGCTTTTCGGGTGGGGTCTTTTGGAAGTAGGCCTTCATCTACGGCATCGAGGATGGCACATTTGAGATGATGGTGAAAATCCATGGTCGTCTGGCGCTCATGTGAAAGGGCATAGTCATTGAGAAGTTTTTGATATGCAAAGCGATCCAGGCCGCATAAAGGAAGCTCAGGAATGAGTTTTTCAAGCCAGTGATGTGCCATGTGATATTTTTGCATGGTTATGGGACGGATAGCTCCTTCTTTATAGATGGTGATCCATTGTTTGTAATAATCGCAGAATAAAAGGGTAGAGGTGTTGGTTGAGGTTACATCCATAGTTCAGTTCTCCTTTGTTTCAGTGGTGTTTGCGCCGATGAAGTTTTATTGTGTATTCAGTATAGAGGGGATTTGCGGCAAATCAAACAGGGGGTACGGCCATTGGTTGTGGCTTAGGGTCTTGTCCCCTCCCCAAGATTGTGTTACTATGAGAGAAGCGGCCGTATGCCTGCAGGTGGCATGCGGCGTTTTCATGAGGCTGTAAACATACAGGAGGTTTTTATAAATGAAGTGGAAGAAATTTACGCTGAAGACACTGGCGGAAGCGGAGGATATCGTCATTGCCACACTGGCGGAGGCCGGCATCGAGGGTGTGGAGATCGAGGATAAAGTACCGCTGACGGAGAAGGACAAGGAGCAGATGTTTGTGGACATTCTGCCGGATGCGCCGGACAATGACGGCATTGCTTACCTGAACTTTTATCTGGAGGAGGATGCGGACGTGGATGCGATCCTTCCCGGGGTGCAGGAGGCGCTGGAGGAGCTGCGCCAGTTCATGGATATCGGAGAGGCCAGTATTGCGGCGTCTGAGACAGAGGATAAGGACTGGATCAACAACTGGAAGCAGTATTTCAAGCAGTTTTACGTGGACGATCTGCTGATCATTCCGTCCTGGGAGGAGATTAAGCCGGAGGATCAGGGCCGCCCGGTGATCCACATTGATCCGGGTACCGCTTTTGGCACGGGCATGCATGAGACGACCCAGCTGTGTATCCGTCAGCTGAAAAAATATGTCAGGCCCGGGGATGAGATTCTGGATGTGGGCTGTGGCAGTGGGATTCTGTCTATTGCGGCGGTAAAATTCGGCGTCGGTCATGCGGTGATGACGGATCTGGATCCCTGTGCCATCACAGCCACGAAGGAAAATATGGAGGTCAACGGCATTGGAGAAGCCCAGTATGACGTGATGATCGGCAACCTGATCGATGACAAGGCCGTGCAGGATCAGGTGGGCTATGAGAAATATGACATTGTGGCGGCCAATATTCTGGCGGACGTGCTGGTACCACTGACACCGGTGATCGTGCACCAGATGAAGAAGGGCGGTATTTATATCACTTCCGGTATTATTGATGAGAAGGAAACCGTTGTGGTGGAGGCCGTGAAAGCTGCCGGCCTGGAAGTGGTGGAAGTGAACCACCAGGGCGAGTGGGTGTCTGTGACAGCCAGAAAGAATTAAGAGGCAGTGTATGTATCATTTTTTTGTGGAACCGGAACAGATTTCGGAAAAAGAGATCCGGATCACCGGAAATGATGTGAACCATATCCGCAGTGTGCTGCGCATGAAGCCCGGGGAAGAGATCCTTATCAGCAGCCGCGCGGGCGGGGATTACCACTGCGCGGTGGAGGAGATCGGCCAGGATGAGGTGCGCACATCCATTATGTGGAAGGAAGCGCTGGGCAGGGAGCTTTCCTGTCCCATCGTACTGTTTCAGGGGCTGCCCAAGGGCGATAAGATGGAAATGGTCATTCAGAAAAATGTGGAGCTGGGTGTCCATGCCATTGTGCCGGTGTCCATGAAGCGCTGTGTGGTGAAGCTGGATGAAAAAAAGGCCCAGGCAAAACAGAAACGGTGGCAGCAGATTTCCGAGAGCGCGGCGAAGCAGGCCAAACGGGGCATCGTGCCGGAAATTTTGCCGGTGATGTCCTTTGCCCAGGCGCTGGACTATGCGAAGGATTTTGAACAGAAGCTGCTGCCCTACGAGTGTGCCGAGGGCATCGAAGGGACGAGACGTATCCTTTCTGGTATTCAGCCGGGACAGAAGGTGGCGGTTTTCATTGGCCCGGAGGGCGGTTTTGACGAAAAAGAAGTAGAAGCGGCGAAGGATGCGGGCTTTCAGGTGCTGACGCTGGGCCGCAGGATTTTGCGGACGGAGACGGCGGGCATGATGCTGTTGTCCGTGCTTGGATATTTACTGGAGGAATAACGGAAGATGGAAATATATCTGGATAATTCCGCCACCACGAAATGTTTTCCGGAGGTGGCGCAGGTGGTGATGAAAACCATGCTGGAGGATTACGGCAACCCGTCCTCCATGCATCAGAAGGGCGTGGACGCGGAGAAATACATGCGGGACACCCGTTCGGTCATCGCTTCCAACCTGAAAGTGCAGGAGAAAGAAATCTTTTTCACTTCCGGCGGCACGGAATCAGACAATCTGGCGCTCATCGGCGTGGCCATGGCCAATCAGCGGGCCGGGAAGCACCTGATCACGACACAGATCGAGCATCCGGCGGTGCTGGAGACGATGAAATATCTGGAAACCCAGGGCTTTTCTGTGACCTACTTGCCGGTGGATCACGACGGCATTGTGGAGCTGGATGCCCTGCGGGCGGCCATGACGCCGGAAACCATTCTCGTGTCGGTGATGTTTGTGAACAATGAGATCGGTTCCGTGCAGCCCATCGAGGAGATTTCCAGGATTGTGAAAACGGTCAATCCCCAGGCGCTGCTCCATGTGGATGCGGTGCAGGCCTACGGCAAATACCGGATTTATCCCAAGCGGATGGGCATTGATCTGCTGGCTTTTTCCGGGCATAAGATCCACGGCCCCAAGGGCATCGGCGTGCTTTACATTTCTTCTGCGGCAAAGGTGCGGAATATCAATTACGGTGGTGGCCAGCAGAAGGGGATGCGTTCCGGGACGGACAATGTGCCGGGCATCGCAGGCCTCGGGGAAGCGGTAAAAGAGATTTATACAGATTTCGACAGCCATATCGACAAGCTGTATGCGCTGAAGCAGCTGTTTGTGGAAGGGGTACAGAAGCTGGATGAGGTGTGGGTCAACGGCCGCACCGGCCGGGACAGTGCGCCCCATGTGGTGAGTGTGACCTTTCCGGGCATCCGCAGCGAGGTGCTGCTCCATGCCCTGGAGGATAAGGGCATTTATGTGTCCTCCGGTTCTGCCTGTGCCACCAACAAACCGGCGGTCAGCGCCACGCTGAAAGCCATCGGCATGCCAAAGGAGGGGCTGGATTCCACCCTGCGGTTCAGTTTTTCCGTATTTACCACGGAGGAAGAAATCCGGGAAACGCTGTCAGCTTTGAACGAGCTGGTGCCCATGCTGCGACGGTATCGCCGTTCCTAGTAAAAAAACAGCATGCGAGTGAATGAAAAAGATATAGAGGGAAAAGAATGTTTAAAATGTTTTTGATCAAATATGCGGAGATTGCCATCAAGGGAAAAAACCGGTATCTGTTTGAGGATGCCCTGGTGGAACAGATCCGCCACACCCTGGAGCGGGTGGAAGGTCACTTTGTGGTGACAAAAGAATCCGGTCGTGTGTATGTGTCCTGTAAATCGGATTTTGATTTTGATGAAGTGGTGGCGGCATTAAAGACCGTTTTCGGCATCGTCGGCATCTGTCCGGTGGTGCATATCGAGGACAGGGGATTTGACAATCTGGCAGAACAGGTTGTGAAGTACATGAAAACCCAGTACCCGGAGCAGAACCAGTCTTTCAAGGTATTTACCCGCCGGGTCAACAAGCGCTATCCCATGGAATCCATGGAAGTGAGCGCGGCGCTGGGCGAGCGGATTCTGGATGAACTGCCCGGATTTTCTGTGGACGTGCATCATCCTGATATTGAACTGCATGTGGAGATCCGCAAAACCATTTATATTTATTCCGAAACCATCCCGGGCCCGGGAGGTATGCCCCTGGGCACCAATGGCCGGGCCATGCTGCTCTTATCCGGCGGTATTGACAGTCCGGTGGCTGGTTACATGATCGCCAAGCGCGGCGTGTTCGTGGATGCGGTATATTTCCATGCGCCGCCGTACACCAGCGAGCGGGCCAAGCAGAAGGTGGTAGACCTGGCAAAACTGGTGTCCAAATATGCAGGCCCTATCCGGCTGAAAGTGGTAAACTTCACTGATATTCAGCTGTACATTTATGAGCAGTGCCCTCACGATGAGCTGACCATCATCATGCGCCGGTACATGATGCGCATTGCGGAAAAACTGGCGGAACAGGCAGGCTGTCTGGGGCTCATCACCGGTGAGAGCATCGGTCAGGTGGCAAGCCAGACCATCCAGAGCCTGGCGGTGACCAACCAGGTGTGCACCATGCCCGTATTCCGGCCGCTCATCGGCTTCGACAAGCAGGAGATCGTCACCATCGCGGAGAACATCGACACCTACGATACGTCCATTCTCCCCTACGAGGACTGCTGCACGATCTTCGTGGCCAAGCATCCGGTGACCAAGCCCAACCTCAAGTCCATTCTGCGCTCCGAGACCAAGCTGATGGAGAAGATCGACGAGCTGGTGCAGACGGCTATTGACACCGCAGAGACCATCGTTTGCGAATAAAACAGGAAACCATTTCTTATGAAATAAAACACCCCCGGAAGATTTCTCTCCGGGGGCATCAGTCTCTTCTGTATGGGGTGTTGCGATGTACGTAAGCCAGCAGGACGGTTATTCTACAATATAAGGCTTCAGAGCTTCCATCACTGCGTCCATGTTATCTCCTGCGTGAACGTTCAGATCGATCGGTTTGGACAGATCCAGGCTGAAGATACCCATGATGGATTTTGCGTCGATGACGTAACGGCCGGATACCAGGTCAAAATCATTGTCAAACTTCGTGATGTCGTTTACGAAGGATTTCACTTTATCGATAGAGTTTAATGAAATCTGCACAGTTTTCATAAGAAAAACCTCCTTACATTGATACTTTTATCTTAACTTTATTGACTGCGAAAGTCAACAGCTATTCATGTAAAAATCGCGGAAAGGAAAGAACCGATGAGAAAAGCAGCATTGCATAATCTGGGCTGTAAGGTCAACGCATATGAGACGGAGGCGATGCAGCAGCTTCTGGAAGAAAACGGCTATGAGATCGTGCCATTTGAGGAAAAAGCAGATGTATATATCGTCAATACGTGTTCGGTGACGAACATGGCTGACAGAAAGTCCCGGCAGATGCTGCACCGGGCGAGAAAACGTAATCCCCAGGCGGTGATCGTGGCGGCGGGCTGCTATGTGCAGACAGCGGCAGAGAGTCTGAAGGAGTCGCTGGCGGCGGACATTCTGATCGGCAACAATAAAAAACAGGAGCTGCCGGAGATTCTGGCGGCGTATTTCAAAAAAACGGATGCAGGAATCAAATGTCAGCCAGATTTTGAAAGTGCTGACCGGGCAGATACAGTGAATAAAAAAACGGAGAAGACAGCAGTGTCAGGGCAGGATGGCATGCCGGGACAAAAGTCCGCAGACGATGGCGCAGCCGCAGTACCGGAAACAGCGAAAACGACGGGAAAGATGGCTGATGCGGATATCTTTATCGAGGATATCTCCGTGGAGCACAGCTATGAAAATCTGGGACTCACCCGCACGGCCGAGCATACCCGGGCATATATCAAGGTTCAGGACGGCTGTAATCAGTTCTGCAGCTACTGTATTATCCCCTATGCCAGAGGCCGGGTGCGAAGCCGGGGCCTGGAGGATATTCTGGCGGAAGTGCGCACACTGGCAGCGGCCGGTTATAAAGAGGTGGTGCTCACCGGTATCCATCTGAGTTCTTACGGCATTGATTTTGCAAAGACCAGTGGGGAACAGGATTATCTTACCGGCGGTGTAGGACGGCTTCTTGCGCTTCTGGAGGCTGTGGGAGAGATCCCCGGTATTGCCCGCATTCGTTTAGGGTCGCTGGAGCCCCGGATCATCACGGAAGATTTTGTGGAGCGGCTGTCCCGGATCCCTGAGATCTGTCCGCATTTTCACCTGTCCCTGCAGAGCGGCTGCGATGAGACGCTGAAACGGATGAACCGGCATTACACCACAGAGGAATATGTGGCAGCCTGTGCGCTTTTGCGGCGGTATTTTCACGATCCGGCCCTGACCACGGATCTCATTGCCGGATTCCCGGGAGAGACGGAGGAAGAGTTTGCCCAGACGCTTGGTTTTGTGGAAAAAGTGGGCTTCTACGAGACCCATGTGTTCAAATATTCCGTGCGGCAGGGCACAAGAGCAGCCACCATGAAAAATCAGGTGCCCGAGGAGATCAAGACAAAAAGAAGCGGAAAGCTTCTGGAGCTGTCGGAACGGAAAAAAAAGGAATACGAAGACCGGTTCCTGGGCCGGGAGGTAGAGCTGCTGGCCGAGGAAGAGGCCATGTGCGGCGGCGTGCGGATGATGACCGGGCACACAAAGGAATACCTGAAAGTGGGGGTTCCCATGGATGATGCGGTGCTGGAACGCGTGAAAAGCGGGGATATTGTAAAAGGAATTGTGGGGAGAAACGTATTTTTGGTGGAATAAAGTGGAAAAAGCATGGGCGCGCCATTCGCAGCCAGATTGCAACAGAAAAGTTCAACCGCGCCATTCGCAGAATCGCCCTTACAGGGCTTTCCGCTGCTGCGCAGCTAATTTCTGCTCATTACACGGCGCTCCCCTCATGCTTATTTCCATGTCCATCTTTTCATGCGAGCATGAAAGCTGTCCATGGAAAAAGCATGGTTGAACTTTTCTGAAAATTAGTATAGAATAGAAATAGTTTATCAGCGGAACAAGGCGGGGCACCCCGCCAGAAGATTAAGGAAGTGAGAATTTGGATAAAATTACAAATACACAGTTTTTCAAGGTGGACAGCGCACCGCAGATGGGCGTGGAGGACATCCTCAAAACTGTATACAAGGCAATGACAGAGAAGGGATACAATCCTGTGAATCAGATTGTCGGATATATTATGTCCGGAGATCCGACCTATATCACAAGCCATAAGGGCGCCAGAAGCCTGATCATGAAGGTGGAGCGGGACGAACTCGTGGAAGCACTGCTGAAGAACTATATCAGGCACAACTGTGAGTAAAGGAACTTTGGCGAACGTATGAGGATTATGGGACTGGACTATGGCTCGAAGACGGTGGGCGTGGCCATCAGCGACGCTCTGGGACTGACGGCGCAGGGGATAGAGATCATCCGCCGCACCCAGGAGAATAAGCTGCGGCAGACGCTGGCACGGATCGAGGCACTGGTAAAGGAGTATGAAGTAACGGCGATTGTACTTGGATTTCCCAAGAATATGAATAACACAATCGGAGACAGGGCCGAGAAGTCACTGGCATTTAAGGAAATGCTGGAGCGGAGAACGGGTCTGGATGTTTTTATGTGGGATGAGCGGCTGACGACGGTGGAAGCAAACCGCACACTGATAGAAGGCGGGGTGCGCCGGGAGAATCGCGAGAAATACGTGGACAAGCTGGCTGCGATATTTATATTACAGGGATTCCTGGACTCAAAAGAAGGAAAGGAGTTATTTTTGCGTGGAGAAAATTAAATTTATCCCGGATGGAGAAGCAGAGGCAGTGGAGTTTTTTGTCATTGAGCAGACAAGACTGCGCGGCGTGAACTATCTGCTGGTCACGGAGACGGAAGATGAGAGTGAGGACGCGGACGCCTATATTTTAAAGGATCTGTCCGCAGAGACAGATACAGAAGCAGTCTACGAGTTTGTGGAGGACGACAAGGAGCTGGAAGCGGTTTCGGATGTGTTCGAGAAGCTGCTGGACGGCGTGGATTTTGAAATCGGAGAGTAAGCGATGGCAGCTGATCGGGCAAGACTTAGAGAACTGTTAAAAGCAAAGGGACTGAAGATGACGAACCAGAGGCTTCGGATTCTGGAGACGTTGGAGGAGAATGAAGGACAGCACCTGACGGTGGAGGAGCTTCATGCCCGTGTGAACGCATATCTTCCGGAGATCGGCCTTGCAACCGTATATCGCACGATCCAGTTATTTCTGGAGATGGGGCTGGCTGACCGCATTGATCTGAATGACGGCCAGGTACGCTATGAGATCGCAGATGCCGGGGACGACAGAAGGCATCATCGCCATCACCATCTGATCTGTGTGAAATGCGGCAGAGTGTGGGCTTTTGAGGGAGATCTGCTGGAAGAGCTGGAGAGCCGTCTCATGACGGAGCTCTCTTTTCAGGTGATCAATCACGAGGTGAAACTGTTCGGTTACTGTCAGGAATGTCGGAATATATAGAAAATCGTTTCAGGAGGTGTCATTTTTTTTGAAAAATATAAACAATTCAAAATTGAAAATCATTCCGCTGGGAGGACTGGAGCAGATCGGAATGAATATTACTGCCTTTGAGTTTGAAGACAGTATTATTGTTGTGGACTGCGGTCTGTCATTCCCGGAGGATGATATGTACGGAATCGACCTGGTCATTCCGGATGTGTCTTATCTGGAGGAAAATATCCAGAAGGTGAAGGGCTTTATCATCACTCACGGACATGAGGATCACATCGGCGCGCTGCCGTATGTGCTGAAAAAGGTCAACGTGCCCATCTATGCGACCAAGCTGACCATTGCCATTATCGAAAACAAGTTAAAAGAGCATAATTTGCTGAAAACCACCAAGCGGAAGGTGGTAAAGTTCGGCCAGCATATCAATCTGGGCAGCTTCCGCATCGAGTTTATCAAGACGAACCACAGTATTTCCGATGCGTCGGCGCTGGCCATCTACTCCCCGGTGGGCACCATTGTCCACACCGGTGACTTCAAGGTGGACTACACTCCGGTATTCGGAGATGCCATCGATCTGCAGCGGTTTGCGGAGATCGGCAAGAAGGGCGTGCTTGCCCTCATGTGCGACAGCACCAACGCGGAGCGCCCCGGCTTTACCATGTCGGAGAAGACGGTGGGCAAGGCGTTTGACAATATTTTTGAAAACCACAAGCATTCCCGTATCATCATTGCAACGTTTGCATCCAACGTGGATCGCGTGCAGCAGATCATCAACTGCGCGTACAAATATGGCCGGAAGGTTGTGGTGGAAGGCCGCAGCATGGTCAATATCATTTCCATTGCCATTGAGCTGGGCTACATCAAGATCCCGGATAACACACTGATCGACATTGAAAATATGAAAAATTACCCGCCGGAGCAGATGGTGCTGATCACCACAGGCAGCCAGGGCGAGTCCATGGCGGCGCTGTCCCGGATGGCGGCAAACATTCATAAAAAGGTGAGCATCATGCCGGGCGATACGGTGATTTTCAGTTCTCATCCCATCCCGGGCAATGAGAAAGCCGTATCCAACGTCATCAACGAGCTGTCCCGGAAGGGCGCAGACGTGATTTTCCAGGATACCCACGTATCCGGTCATGCCTGCCAGGAGGATATTAAGCTCATCTACTCTCTGGTGCATCCGAAATATTCCATTCCGGTGCACGGCGAGTACCGGCATCTGAAAGCACAGGCTGCCATTGCGGAGAGCCTGGGATATGACAAGGAGCATATCATCATGCTGACTTCCGGCGACGTGCTGGAGATGAGTGAAAATGATGCGAAGATCGTCGGCCATGTACACACCGGCGGCATTCTCGTGGACGGCCTGGGCGTGGGCGATGTGGGCAACATTGTCATGCGCGACCGGCAGCATCTGGCGGAGGACGGCATTCTCATCGTCGTGCTGACGCTGGGCAAATATACGAATCAGGTGCTGGCAGGCCCTGATATCGTATCCCGCGGTTTTGTTTATGTGCGGGAGTCCGAGGATCTGATGGAAGAAGCCAGACTGACGGTGCAGGATGCACTGGAGGGATGCCTGGGAAGCAGCCGCGGACAGGACTGGAACCGGATCAAAACGGTGATCAAAGATGCACTGTCTGATTTCGTTTGGAAGAAGACGAAGAGAAGCCCTATGATTCTGCCAATCATCATGGAGGTAGACGCATAGTTACGTAGGAGGAAGCATATGAACAGGAACAGCGTACTCGGTACACTCATCAGCATTCTCATAGAAATTCTGCTGATCCTTGTACTGGTGTTTGTCATCTGGGGGGCCGGCAGATGGGCCTACAGCTTTGGCTATGCCATTTTTGCGGAAAAAACGGTGGAGGAAGAGCCGGGCACCGATATCCAGGTGACGATTACGGAAGGACAGTCCAACCGGCAGATCAGCAAGATGCTGGAGGAAAAAGGGCTCATCCGTGACGCCAATCCGTTCTATGTGCGCCTGATGCTGACAGACTATAAGAAGCTGATCCAGCCGGGCACTTATACACTGAACACATCCATGCAGTCCGAGGAAATGATGGCGGTCATGTCCGGAGAGACTGACGAGGATGAAGAGAGCTAGAAAGATTAGGAGAATACCTGTGATTGTAGATGAAAGAATAACATCGTATATTCATTCGCTGGATCAGGGAAATACACAACTGCTGACGCAGATCGAGCGGGAAGCCCGTGCAGATCTCGTGCCGATCATCCGGCAGGAGACTGCCAGCTTCCTGAAAGTGCTTCTGCGCATGCAGCGGCCGAAAAACATTCTGGAGGTGGGAACCGCCGTCGGTTTTTCGGCTCTTTTTATGAGTGAATATGCGCCGGCGGACTGCCGGATTACGACCATTGAAAAATATGAGAAGCGCATTCCCATTGCCCGGGAAAATTTCCGCCGGGCGGGAAAAGAGGACGTGATCACCCTGCTGGAGGGGGATGCCACGGAGATTCTGCATAGCCTGACCGGCAGTTATGATCTGATCTTCATGGATGCGGCCAAGGGGCAGTATATCCATTTCCTGCCGGATGTGCTGCGGCTTCTGGCTCCGGGCGGCGTGCTGCTGTCTGACAACGTGCTCCAGGACGGGGACATCATCGAGTCCCGGTTTGCGGTGGAGCGGCGGAACCGGACGATCCACAGCCGGATGCGGGAGTATCTGTATGCGCTGACCCACACGCCGGGGATCACCACCTCGGTGCTGCCCATGGGGGACGGGCTGACGCTGACGGTGAAAGGAGAAGATTATGAACAGACGACCTGAACTGCTTGTTCCGGCCAGCAGCCTGGAAGTGCTGAAGGTGGCTGTCCGCTACGGCGCAGATGCGGTATATATCGGGGGTGAGGCTTTCGGGCTTCGCGCCAAGGCAAAAAATTTTTCCATGGAGGATATGCGGGAGGGCATCCGCTACGCCCATGCCCATGGGGTACGTGTCCATGTGACGGCCAATATTCTGGCCCACAACCGGGATCTTCCCGGTATGCGGGCTTATTTCCAGGAGTTAAAAGAGCTGCAGCCGGATGCGCTCATCATTGCGGATCCCGGCGCTTTCATGCTGGCCCGGGAAATCTGCCCGGAGATTGACATTCATGTGAGCACTCAGGCCAACAACACCAACTATCTGACATACCAGTTCTGGCATGCCCAGGGGGCGAAGCGGGTGGTATCTGCCCGGGAACTTTCCCTGGCGGAGATCCGGGAGATCCGGGAAAACATTCCGGCAGACATGGAGATCGAGTCGTTCATCCACGGCGCCATGTGCATTTCCTATTCCGGCCGATGTCTTTTGAGCAGCTATTTTACCGGCAGAGACGCCAATCAGGGCGCCTGTACCCATCCGTGCCGGTGGAAATACGCGCTGGTGGAGGAGACAAGGCCCGGGGAATATCTGCCGGTGTATGAAAATGAGCGGGGCACCTTTTTGTTCAATTCCAAAGATCTGTGCATGCTGGAGCATATCCCGGAGCTGTTAGCCTCCGGCATTGACAGCTTTAAGATCGAGGGGCGGATGAAGACGGCGCTGTATGTGGCCACTGTGGCAAGAACATATCGGAAAGCCATAGATGACTGTCTGGAGTCAGAAGAATTGTGGAGACAGAATCTTCCCTGGTATCGGGAACAGATCCGCAGCTGTACATACCGGGAATTCACCACCGGCTTCTATTTCGGAAGACCGGACGAGGAGGGCCAGATCTACGACAGCAACACGTATCACAAAGGTTACACCTACCTGGGACTGGTGGGAGAGATCGAACCGACAGACGGACATTGCCCGGCAGGCTGTATCTGCACGGAGCAGCGCAACAAGTTCTCTGTGGGGGAGACCATTGAGGTGATGAAGCCGGATGGCAGCAGTCCTGCGGCAAAGGTGCTGGCAATTTACGATGAGGAAGGTAATCCCATGGAAAGTGCACCCCATCCCCAGCAGAAGCTGTATGTGCAGCTGACGGTGGAAGCGGAACCGCTGGACGTGCTGAGAAGAAAAGACTGAGTTTTGGAGAGAGTAGATACGCATACAGCGGGCTACTCTCTTTTTCATACCAATAATACACAGTTCACCCGCGCCATTCGCAAAACCGCATCTTTGATGCTTTCCGCTGCTTTGCAGCTCATATGTCAAAAAGCGCATTCTGTGTCGGGAATCGTTGAAATTTTGCCCTCAGGCGTCTATAATAAAAATTAATAGATTTTTTGGCGTGATACGAGAGGGGACAAAAAAGAACATGAAGAAAAGAATGGCGATTTTTCTGCTGGCGGGTGCGCTGGTAGCAGGCAGCCTGACGGGATGTCAGAGCGGGCAGACAAAGGCGTCCACGAAGGAAACCACAAGCAGTGTCAGGCTGGATCCCAACAATCCGGTGTCGCTGACGGTATGGCATTATTATAACGGGGCCCAGCAGGCGGCTTTTGATGCGCTGGTGTCGGATTTTAACGCCACAGAGGGCAAGGAACAGGGCGTTTATGTGGAGGGCTACAGCCAGGGCTCGGTGGCCGATCTGGAGAAGGCGGTTTCGGACGCGGCAGCAGGAAAGGTGGGAGCCCAGGAGCTGCCGGATATTTTTTCCAGCTATGCGGATACCGCTTATTCGATCCAGAAGCAGGGCCTTCTGGCAGATCTGACAGCCTATTTCAGCGAGGAGGAGCTGTCGGAATACGTGGATGCCTACGTGCAGGAAGGGTATTTCAACGATGACGGCGCCCTTTATCTGTTCCCGGTGGCCAAGTCCACGGAGATCATGATGATGAACATGACTGACTGGGAGCCTTTTGCGGAAGCGACAGGCACCACGGTCAACGAACTGGAGACGGCAGAGGGCGTGGCAGCAGTGGCAGAACGCTACTATGCGTGGACGGACGCCCAGACGCCGGACGTACCCGATGACGGCAAGGCGTTTTACGGCAGAGATTCCATGTCCAACTATTTTGTCATCGGCATGAAGCAGATGGGTATCGATATTTTTGATGTGCAGGACGGAAAGGTGACCATCCGGACCGACGAGGATGCCATCCGCAGACTGTGGGACAATTATTATGTACCCTTTGTCAACGGCTATTTTGCCAGCAGCGGAAAGTTCCGCTCGGACGATGTGAAGACCGGGGATGTGCTGGCCTACACAGGTTCCTCCTCTTCCGCCACCTACTTCCCGGATCAGGTGGTGCTGGATGACGAGACAAGGCCTATCAACTATGCGATCCTGCCGGTGCCGGTCATGGAGGGCGGCGACCAGGTGAACGTGCAGCAGGGCGCCGGCATGGCGGTGACGAAGTCCGATGAGCAGCATGAGTATGCAGCCAGCGTGTTCCTGAAATGGTTTACCGCCAAGGAGAACAACCTGCGGTTCGTCTGTGAATCCGCCTATCTGCCGGTGCGCAAGGATGCCAACTCCATAGAGGCACTGGATGAAGTCATTCAGGCAAATGATCTGACGGTCAGTGACAAAGCCTATGACTGCCTGGTCCGTGTCCTGGAGCAGTATGATACGAAGGATTTCTATGCAACCAAATGTTTTGAAAACGGTTATGCCGCCCGCAAGGTGCTGGATTATAACCTTTCTGACAAGGCAGCGGAAGACCGGGCGCAGGTCGTGGCGCAGATGGAAGCGGGCGCATCCCGAGAAGAGGCTGTGGCACCCTATGTGACGGAGGAGGCCTTCCAGGCCTGGTATGCATCCTTTGTACAGGCACTGCAGGAAGCAGCATAGCAGTAGTGAAGCGGCCGTGAGGCGGAAGGAGTAATATGAAAAAACAGAAAAAATCGCTGATGAGTATATTACTTGTGCCGCTGCTTCTTGTTGTGGTGCTGGAGGGGATCCTGCCTTTTGGAACGCTGATGGCCAGCGGGGCGAAAGCGACGCTGGAGAGCAATACGGTAGACATTGACAGCCACCTGGTGCAGAACCGCAGTGTGGTGCTGGAGAACGCCATGGTTGACCAGTGGAGTGCGGTACGCAAGGAAAATGGCTATATGAACAGTGCCCTGTCTGCGTTTTTGCTGGAAAATGACCTGGATATGGAAACGTTTCTTCAAAGCCGGGAGGCACAGAAGCAGTATACGGCATTGGTTTTCCCGGAGCTCCTGGAATATCTGCGGCGGGATTCCTCCTGCGGCGTGTTTCTCGTGCTTGCCAACGACGGGGATGTGCAGGCGGCCGGAGACTATACCGGATTTTTCCTCCGGGATTCCGACCCTGCCACGAAGACGGAGACGAATTCCGAACTGCTGATGGAGCGGGGCAGCAAGGAGCTGGCCAGGCAGGCGGGGATCGCCCTGGACACCACGTGGGCGCCCGGCTTTTCCTTTGCGGGAGCGGGACAGCGGGAGGCGGACGATTTCTATTATACGCCCTATGACCTGGCGGTAAACAATCTGGATGTGGACACTGCCAGCCTGGGCTACTGGTCCATGCCTTTCGTGCTGGAAGATCATGAACTGGACAGCCATGTGATGATCACGTACTCCATGCCGCTCATTTACGGCGGGACGGTTTATGGCGTGGTGGGCACAGAGGTGTCTGTCAACTATGTGAGCAACAACTATTTTTCCGTGCAGGATCTGGACAAAAATCAGAATGCCGGCTATGCCCTGGCCATTTCCCGGGGAGATGGCCAGTATGAAAGCATCGCGGGAAAGGGCATTCTGTTCGATGCATCCAGTCAGGAAAACCTCTTTTCCCTGGAAAATACAGAGTATACAGATCTTCTGTGCGTAAAAGATGCCTCCCTGGGAGAGCAGGCGATCTATGCGGTGGTTTCACCGCTGCATCTGTATGAAAATCAGGTACCCTATGAAAATAAAAACTGGGTGCTGTGCGGGTTTGTCACCGAGGATTCCGTGTTTGGACTGGGAGATCGGATCTATCAGCAGATTCTGATATCCATTGTCATCTGTGAGATCATTGGCATGGTGATCATGTTCTTCGTTGCCAGGCAGGTTTCCAGCCCGGTGTACCGTCTCATGGACAGCATCCGGGGCGGGATGGCAGGCCTGAAGAATTTCAAACCTTCCGGTATCCGGGAGGTGGATGAGCTGCATCAGGTGGTGGAGCATCTGACAGAAAGTGAGATCCGGACGGAAAATCAGCTCAGCGAGGAAAAGGAGCACTACCGGATCGCGGTGGAGAGCTCCGGGGATATGTTTTTCACATACCGGGAAAAGGAAAATACGCTGGAGATCGTCAACAGCCAGAACCGTGACGGCGTCTGGCCGCTGAGCCAGTACTGGCAGACGCTCATCGGCAGCCATTTCTCCGCAGAGGATCAGGCGAAGCTCATCGCCTTTCTGCATACCCGGGAGGAGAAAGCGTCGGTGCAGGTCTGTTTCCTGCTGCCGGAGGAGCCGGATGGCCGCTGGGTAGAGTTAAGCGGCAAGACGTCGGTGGATGCCCGGGACGGCCATCGCCGGATGGTGGGCTTTGTGCGGGATATCCATGAGATGAAAATGAAAGAGCTGGAGCGGGAGGGCCGCCAGATGCGGGACCCGGTCACCGGCTTTTACCGGTTAAAGCCCGGCATCGAGGTGCTGGAAAAGGCAAGACGGCAGGAGTCGGAGGGGCTTCTGGTGCTCATCGACATTTTCCATTTCGCTTATATTGTGAAAAATTACGGGCTGACCTTCGGGGATGTGATCCTGGAGGAATTTGCAAAGATGTTTCTGGATGCCTGCGGAGAGATGGCAGAGGAGGGCGGCATTCTCATCCGGGCGGGTTCGGATGAATTCCTGGCCTGGATCCCCGGCGGCGAGGAACGCAGATGCCGGCATATGCTGGCCGTTCTGCAGGGGCAGTTTGCCTCTCTGATTCGCAAAAGTGCACTGGAGCTGGGCTTCCATGCAGGCATTGCCGTGGCGGGAGAAGCGGACAATACCGACGATCTTCTGCTGCGGGCAGGGGAGGCAGTGGCAGAGGCGGAAGCCCAGGATATGAGCGTGGTGGCCTGGAGTTCGGTGCGCAACCCGAAGGCCGGCAGGAAGACCTTCGGCGAGGTGGTTTCCCAGGGCTATATGAAGGAAATGGGGCTGGCGTCCCTGACGCTGAACCTGTTTGACCGGAGTACCTCCCTGGCCGCAGCGCTGGATCTCTTATGTCGGCGGCTGCAGGAGCGGTTTGGCCTGGAGAATCTGCTGATCCTGTTTTTCCGGGAGGAGTATGCGTCCTTCAGCGTCGGTTATGTGTGGAAGCCGCTGCCGGGAATCACCGATGAAAACCAGGTATGGCATTGCAGTGAGGCCCAGAGCCTGTGGCTGAAACGGGATGCGGCCCTGGGCAAATTCCGGCCGCTGGCGGCAGTAAAGGGGAAGATCCCACTCTTTGACGGAGAAGGCATGCCCACCCAGGGCATCGGTTTTCCCATGGCAGACAACGGGCATTACTCCGGCAGCATGTTTTTCTTCGGCAGCAATGAGGAGCTGCTGGCGTCGGTGGGCGATCACCATGTGCTCTGGGAGATCGCATCCATCATCCAGAACCGGATCAACCAGATGCATCATGACCAGTCCGCCCAGGCAAAATCAGATTTCCTGGCGCGGATGTCCCATGAGATCCGCACGCCCATGAACGGCATCATCGGCATGACGGAAATTGCCCTGGAGGAGGGGCAGTCAGAGGAGAGCCGGATCGAATGCCTGAAAAAGGTGCAGCGCTCTTCCAATTATCTGCTGGGGCTTTTGAACGATATTCTGGATATGTCCAAGATTGAGAGCGGAAAAATGCAGCTGGTGGAGGATGCCTTTGATCTGTCGGAGCTGCTGGAGGGCCTGCATCCGATCCTGGATGCCCGGTTCGCGGAAAAACAGCAGCAGTATGAGACGGATATTTCCCTGGTACACCGCTGGTTCCGGGGGGATGCCCTGCGCATCAGCCAGGTACTCATCAACCTTCTGGGCAATGCGGGGAAATATTCCGATGCGGGGACAACGGTGCGGCTCACCGTGTCGGAGCATCCCGGGGAAAATGGCTGGTCCATGGTTTCCTTTGCGGTGCAGGATCAGGGCATCGGCATCAGCGAGGCGGATCAGGTGCGTATTTTCCAGAGCTTTGAGCAGGTGGACAGCGAGCTGGCCAGACGGCAGGGGACAGGCCTGGGCCTGGCCATCAGCAACCGGCTGGTACATCTGATGGGCAGCAGCATTGTGCTGGACAGCCAGGTGGGCAAGGGCAGCACGTTTTCCTTTACGCTGCGCCTTCTGCAGGAGGCTGACCGGACAAAGCAGCAGAGCACACCGGACACAGCAAAAGATTTCCGGGGAAAACATGTGCTCATCGCGGAGGATAACGCGCTGAACATGGAGATCCTGCAGTTCTTCCTGAAAGATCTGGGCTGTACCTCGGAGGGCGCTTCCAACGGCGCCCAGGCAGTGGAGCAGTTCGCCGCGGCACCGCCGGGCACCTTTGATGTGATCCTCATGGATATCATGATGCCGGTGATGAACGGGCTGGAGGCCACCCACCAGATCCGGCAGCTTCCGCGTCCGGATGCGAAGACGATCCCCATCGTCGCCATCAGTGCCAACGCTTTTGACGAGGACATCCGCCGGTCGCTGGCCAGCGGCATGAATGCCCATCTGTCCAAGCCGGTGGAGAAGGAGAAGCTGGCAGAAGTGCTGGGGAAGGTGTTATAGAGAAATACGATATGGATAAAACAAAAAGCAGGTGTGAGGACGCCCCGCAGGGAATCCCACATCTGCTTTTCCTGTACAGGTAAGATTTTGATTTAAGCGACGTATTTGTGCAGCGTCGCAGCCACTGCGCCCGGGCCCTGGAGCATTTCCCGGAACATGCCCTCGATCTTTTCTCCGATACCAGCTTTGTAAAGGTCGATGAAGAACAGCCGCTCATTGGAGAGGATGGGCCGCAGCTGGTCGGTGAAGGTAGACGGATCGCCCACCACGATGTCTTTTAACTGGCACGTCAGTTCCTCCTTCATGGGATCAGGCGCCAGCTCGTAAGGGTGTCCCGCATCGTCCACACCCAGCAGATACCGAAGCCATCCGGCAATGCCCAGGGGAATGGCGGTAAGCCGGGACGCATCGCCGTATTTTGCCACATAGGATTTCACCGTCTCGCCGAAGCGGATGCCCACCATCTGGGAGACATCCACGGCCAGCCGCAGGTTCGTGTCGCCCAGATACTCGTTGGGGAAGCGATCGCAGAACAGCTCATCCACAAATGCCTGGGGAGAGAGGATGCCGGGATCGGGCACCACGGGAAGTCCCTCGTTGTAAGCCACCATCCGGGCCATTTTCATCATATCCGGGTTGGTGTTCAGCATATGGGCGAACAGGTCGTAGCCCAGCACCACCCCCAGAGGGCCGGTGGCGGAATGCACCGGGTTCAGGCAGACGGTCACCTTCATGCGCTCGGATAAGTTGACGGTGTTCCGGTCAGCCAGATAGACGCCGAAGCCCTTTTCCAGGGCGGGACGGCCGTTGGGAAAATGATCCTCGATGACGAGATACTGGGGTTTTTCGGCGTTGACAAAGGGCGCAATGTAGGTTTTCTTCGAGGTGATCACCGGCTGCATCTGCTCCACACCCAGCGCTTCCAGATCTGCCGCGATGGCCTCGCTGGGCCGGGGCGTGATCTTGTCGATCATTGTCCAGGGAAAGGCAACCGTATCCTCATCGCTCACATAGGAAAGGAAGCCTTCCTCCACGAAACCGGCTTTCTGCCATTCCTCTGCCATGGTCAGTACGGACTGCCGGAGAATGGCGCCGTTCTGGGAGCAGTTGTCCATGGACACCAGGGCCAGCGGGTATTTCCCGGCCTGATACCGGGCATAGAGCATGGCGGTGAGCACTGCCATGGCGCTGCCGGCCTTGTCCGGGCCGTTCTGGATGTCTGCCTCCACGAAGGGAAAATAAGTGCCGTCCGCCCGGTGGAGGGCATAGCCCTTCTCCGTGATGGTAAAAGATACCAGCTGGAGGGACGGACTTGTAAAAATCTCTTTCAGACGCGCCCACTGGGATGGATCAGAAGACTGTGCCTTGATGGCTTCGGCCAGGGAACCCAGCACCTTATATTCCCGGCTGCCGTCCCCGTGGAGGATGACGCTTAAGCCCAGATTGTCAAAGGGGGCATAGATCTTGTCCACCACATCATAGTCAAAGGTTTCCACACAGGTGATGCCCCGGTCCAGGGCGCCGCTTTCCAGCAGGCCGTCAGCGATGCCGCCGATGAAAATACGGAAAATATTGCCGATGCCAAAGTGCACCCACAGGGGCTCCTTTCTTGCTTTTTCTGATACCGCCTTCACATCGTAACCGGGGAGTGCGATGCCGGCTTTTTCCCAGGCAGCCCGGTCCCGGATGCCGTCCATGGTCAGTTTCATAGAATTTCCTCCTTTATATACTGTATTTTTGCATGTTTTCTGCCTTTTTCATGCTTTTTCTCGTATGATATCAATATAGTACATTTTAGAAGAAAAATCCATAGGCAGGGTGTGTGATTTTGGGTTAATCTTCAGGATTCGCCGGATGACAGATTCCGGGGATCCATCATAAATCTGCAGATGGGAAAGGCACGAAACTGCTCTTGGTTTCATATGTTATAGCAACTACGTTTTGAGGTATCTGCTTGAAAACATTTCCGAAGCCACTGACGACAGAGGAGGAGAAGGAATATCTTAAGAGGTATCGTAAGGGCGACCAAACGGCCAGGAATGTACTGATCGAGCGGAACTTAAGGCTGGTGGCACATATTGTAAAAAAATATCAGTCGTCGGGGGAGGATACAGAAGATCTGATCTCCGTCGGCACCATCGGGCTCATCAAGGCCGTTATGACATTTGACGCGGCCAAAGGCAGCCGACTGGCCACTTATGCAGCCAGGTGCATTGATAATGAGCTGCTGATGATGTTCCGTGCCCGGAAGAAATCAGCCCGGGATGTGTCTTTGTATGAGCCTATAGGGACGGATCGGGAGGGGAACGAGATTAGCCTGCTGGATGTCATTGAGTATGCAGATCCCGAGATTCCGGAGAAAATAGATCTGAAAGATAATATTGTTTATCTGTATGAAGTTATGCATCAGATACTCACTGCCAGAGAACGGCAGGTGTTGACCATGCGATACGGACTGTATGGCCGGCAGAGCGTCACACAGCGGGAAACGGCAGCTATATTGGGGATTTCCAGATCCTATGTGTCCCGGATCGAAAAAACAGCGGTTCAGAAATTACAGAAAGCCTTTGAAAAAAGTGGAAGAAGCGAAAGATAGCAGGAAATTGCTTAAGTGACAGAAGCTGAACCACATCTGGGCTTTGAACGGATGTGGTCCAACTTCTGTCTTGTGTTTCAGGGAAAGTCTGTTATAATGAAAATATCTTGATTACTATCTTTATTTCTTTTGGGCAGTTCGCCCGTTATTTCACAAAACATTATAGAATGAAAAGGAGGAAACGATCTTGTACAGTACGGTATATTCTGTGCTTATGATGGGATTGCATCCGCAGAAGATCTGTGTGGAGACGGATATCAGTGACGGTCTGCCCATGTTTCAGATGGTGGGGTATCTGTCAGCTTCGGTGCGGGAGGCCAGGGAGCGCGTGTGTACGGCTATCCGAAACGGCGGGGTAAAAATGCCGGCAAAAAAAATCACGGTAAATCTGTCACCTGCGGGCCTGCGAAAGCAGGGAGCCGGGTTTGACCTTCCGCTGGCGATCTCTGTGCTGGCTGCCCTGGGACTGGTGAAGGAGCAGACATTAAAGGAGACTTTGATCCTGGGAGAACTGGGGCTGGATGGCAGTGTACATCCGGTGCGCGGTGTCCTGCCGGCTGTTTTGTTTGCCCGGGAGCAGGGATTTGGCCGCTGTCTGGTACCGATGGAAAACGTGCGGGAGGGGGAACTGGTGGAGGGCATTGCCTGCGTGGGGACAAAGAGCCTGATGGAAGCAGTGGAACTGTTGAACCACCCGGAACAGATGCGACCGGTGAAAGGAGATTATGAGAGATTTTTGAAAACCCTTACGGATTATCCGGTGGATTTTGCAGAACTGCAGGGACAGAAAACAGCGAGACGGGCGGCAGAGGCGGCGGTGGCAGGGATGCATAATCTGCTGATCCTAGGTCCCCAGGGCTCCGGCAAGACCATGCTTTCCCGCAGGATCCCGACAATTTTTCCCCCGCTGACACTGGAAGAAAGTATGGAGATTTCAAAAATCTACAGTGTCACAGGCCTTCTGAGCCAGGAGGAGCCCATGGTTACCAGAAGACCCTTCCGGGTACCGCACCATACGCTGACAGAGAACGGGATGTGCGGTGGCGGGCGTATTCCGACGCCGGGAGAGATCAGCCTGGCTCATCTGGGGGTGCTGTTTCTGGATGAGTTGACAGAATACCCCAGGCCGGTGCTGGAATGCCTGCGGCAGCCCATGGAGGATGCCAGCATCCAGATTTCCCGGGTCAGCGGCACATTTGTCTACCCGGCAGATTTTATGCTGGTGGCAGCCATGAACCCATGTCCCTGTGGCTATTATCCGGACAGGGGGAAATGCACCTGCAGTCCCGGTGAGATCCGACGGCACCTGGAGCACATCAGCCAGCCTTTGCTGGATCGTATGGATATCTGTGTGGAAATGCCCAGAGGCGGCTATGCAGAAGTGAAAGTCGCACATACCGTGCAGGAGAGCTCTGTGCGTATCCGTGATCGGGTGATCCGTGCAGTGCTGCGGCAACGGGAACGTTTTGCGGGCACCGGAATCCGATACAACGCGGGAATTCCGCCGGCGCGGATGGAGGAATTCTGCCCCCTCGGCAAAAAGCAGGAACGGCGGATGGAGCAGCTGTTCGGACGTCTGGATCTCAGTGCCCGGTCGTACCACAAGATTCTGAAGGTCGCCCGGACACTGGCCGATCTGGAGGGCTGCGCAGATATACAGGAAAAGCATTTGGATGAGTCTGTCCTTTACCGGTCTATCGACAAAAAATATTGGATCAGATAAAAAGAAACGGACAACACATATGGGAGGCGTATCTGATGGGAAATGAAAGAGATCTGCCATGGATGTACTGGCTGGCCGGTTGCTTTTCCGTGCGCAGAAAAACAAAAGAAAAATTGCTGGACATGTATGGAACAGCTGAGAATATATATAATATGAAGAAACAGGTGCTAAATGAGCCGGGATTTCTGACAGACCGGGAAAAAGAGGCCTTTTTGCAGCGCGGAAAGGTGGATCCGGAGCGGGAATTTGAGGATTTTTTTCGGCAGGGCGGAAGCTTCACATGGATCGGCGCGGCGGATTATCCGCAGAAGCTGCAGCCCCTCTCCGGTGCACCTTTTGCCCTGTTTTACTATGGAAAGCTCCCTGATCCGGAGAAAAAAGCGGTGGCCATTGTAGGCGCCAGAGGCTGTACTTCTTATGGGCGGGCGGCGGCCGGTTCTTTTGCGGAGGCAGCAGCCCTGGCCGGAGCGGAGATCATCAGCGGGATGGCCTGCGGCATTGACAACACGGCGCAGCTGGCGGCTCTGCGTGTGGGCGGCACCAGTACGGCGGTGCTGGGGTGCGGGACAGACATCTGTTATCCGGCTTCTTCGGCAGAGACCTACTGGCAGCTGCGGGAAAATGGCTGTGTCCTGTCAGAGTATCCGCCGGGGGTGCGGCCGGAAGCCTGGCATTTTCCTGCCCGGAACCGGATCATCAGCGGTCTGTCCGACGCGGTGCTTGTCGTGGAAGCCCGGGAAAAGAGTGGTTCTCTTATCACGGCAGACCTGGCTCTGGAGCAGGGGAGGGATGTCTACGCCTTGCCCGGGCG
>JAGTTR010000010.1 GCA_018223385.1 Oscillospiraceae bacterium Marseille-Q3528 | reverse complement strand
GCGATTTTTCTTTGGCGGATAATGCCATTCTTCCTGTTGTACTTATGGTACTTTCCTTAATCTTTGCGTTTCTCTCGATTTACAATGTGGAAACTAAGGATTTGAACTAAATGCTCAACGAAATGAAGGTTCTTATAGTGATGCCAATTATAAATTGATATTAAGAGTTAATTAAACTGCCGGACGACGGCAAAAGAAAAAAGCCGTCGTAGAGCAGACAATTTGACACGCCCATTTGAAACGGCGGCTTTGATTTTCAGAGCCGCCGTTTCTTTGCGTTTGCACAAACCTATGACGACTTGCAGGGACACGGTAGCCGATTGGAGGTTATTTTGCCGTGTCTCGTTTGCTTTTTCAAAGCTCACATGATCTACATCAGTTAAAAAAAGCATTGCTCCTCCTCCGGGCAAGTATAACATTGCATCGGCATTATCGTTCTATGTAATTCAGTATAATAATGGCTGTTCTTGGCGCGCCAGTTTTCCCTCACGGAAATCTGGCGTTTTTTGTTACCATTTTTTCGGAGATGCTCCGGTTGTCTGCCGGTGTCGGTCCCCGCCTCCATTCGATTCACTCGTCAATCACTCGTGAATCGAAATGGAGGTACATAATGAAGAAAATTAACCTTCGGGAACTTTATCCTGATGTTTATACAACAGACTTTTTTGTAGATGTGACAGAGGAAGTAATGGAGACTATTCGAGCAGCTGAACGTGCGGAGGCTGCGTATGAGCGAAAGATGTATCGCTATAAAGCACAGTATTCTCTGGATTGTGAGAATGGCATTGAAAATGCGGTATTGTTGAAGCCGCAAACGCCGGAAATGCTTCTGGAGGAAAAACAGCTTCAGGAGCAGGTCTATGCTGCTGTGATGAAGCTGCCGGAGAAACAGGCAAAGAGGATTTATGCCCGATACTACCTGGGAATGACGGTAAATGAGATTGCCGAAGTAGAAGGTGTAGACCCAAGCCGTGTCCGAGACAGTATCCGCCGTGGATTAAAGCAGCTTGTAAAATATTTTTGATAAAATTTCATTTGATGCGCCTGTTTTTTGCCTTTTTTGTCAGTGTTAATAAGAAGGACAAGTTTTCCTCCTTCATCAGTACATTGACAATCGAATAGACAGCACAACAGGTACATAACTCATGTACGAGCGAATGTGAAACGCCGCGAAGATGGAGCAGTCAGGGAGGTGATGAAAGAACTGCTTCGGAGCGATCTACGATTTCATAAAACGGATTGTGGCAGATTCGGTGCGATGACTGCATGGGGGCTTAAAGATACTTCCTCACGGCCCGCCAAAGACTTGGGGGGAACCCTGCGGCACACGATACGAACGATGCTGCGGAGTTATGACAGCCGCGCCAGCGGAGACCTGTTGTGTTCCCATCGTCAGGGGGCGTGGCAAATGTGACGAAAGCTGAGTTTTATAAATAGGAAGCGTTTGCAGTTTCCTGTTCAAAATCAGATACCATGCGCTGGCAGTTTCGGCTGCCAGCGTATTCATGTGGCTTTGAACAAACACGATGACAGATTGGAGGAAATATGCTTTATGGAAAAACTTATTACACGAAAAGAAGCAGCAGAAATTTTAGGTATCAGCATTGCAACCCTGGACGCGGCCCGTAACAACGGTCTTATTTCTTATGTGCAATATGTGCAGAATGGCTGTGTGTATTTTACTTCAGCGGGCCTTCAGGAGTATATCGCAAAATGCACCCACAGAGCAAAGCCAGCAGAAAAGAACGCAACTTATCGTAGACCTCGCAGAGCTGGAGTGTGAGTCGATCCGTATCCTTGCTGGAAACGGAATGGTCTGATAAAACATAGATACAGCGCTGGAGTATATTCTTAGGAGGTGGCGGAATTGGCAAAAAGAAAAAGAGCAATTCCACAATACGGTACAGTTACGCTTAACGGCATAGATTATTATAGAACGCGGGTTCAGAACGCAGATGGAAAACTGGTGGCCCTTTATGCGAGAACACCGGAAGAATTATATGATAAAGAGTTGGGAGCATTAGAGCAGATCGACAACGATACCTTCTGTCGGAAATCCCCGACGGTTGCAGACTACTGTGAAAAATGGCTTTTGATGCAGTCGGTTCATGTGAGGGCAACCACGCTGATAGATTATACCTCAAAGGTCAGACGGCACATTATAAAAGAACTGGGACAGATGCGGATGGCAGATGTGACACTGGATGACATTCAGCTTGCACTTGTTCCTGTTTCCGAGAAGTCCGCTTCGGTATATAAGTCAGTGGTTATCCTGTATAAATCCATTTTCCGTGCAGCAAAGGAAAGTAAGATTATTGATAACAACCCAACGATTTACCTTACAGCCAAAGGTGGAGGCGTTCCGCAGAAGGACAAAGCTGCATTGACGGATGAACAGGCCGCAAGACTGCTGGATGCCATTCAGGGACTTCCGCCGTATGTATTTGTCATGTTAGGGCTGTATGCAGGATTGCGGCGAGAAGAAATTCTTGCCCTAAAATGGGATTCTGTATATCTGGATGTGGATTGCCCTTATTTAACGGTACGCAGGGCATGGCACACGGAAAATAACAGACCGGTGATTCTGGATGAGCTGAAAACGAAAGCCGCGCATCGAAATATTCCGTTGCCGGTTTGCCTGGCGGACTGTCTGAAAGAGACAAAAGCTAATTCACAGTCAGAATATGTAGTGTCGAACAGAGACGGTGATCCGTTATCCTATACGCAGTTCAAGCGGCTCTGGCAGTATATTGTGACCCGAACTGTCAAGGAGCGTTTCTATTATCGCTACGAGGATGGAAAGCGTGTAAAGCACACGGTTACGCCGGTCCTCGGTGAAAAGGCAGCACATAACGGAAAAGTGATTTACAGCTTAGATTTTGAAGTGACGCCGCACCAGCTGCGGCATACATACATTACGAATCTGATTCATTCGTCCGTAGACCCGAAAACGGTTCAATACCTGGCGGGACATGAGAGCAGTAAAATTACGATGGACATTTACGCAAAGGTCAAATACAACAGACCGGATGAGCTGGTAAGAACAATGGGTGGTGCATTTGCCCAGTGGGATGCAGCACAGGCATAACATTATAAAAGCAGGAAACAACGCAGGAGCGAGGCAAGGATGTCTCGCTCTTTGTTTTTCATAATCCGTATCTTTGATTAAGTTAGTGCTTTCTGATAAAAAGAAGGTGTGAATTTAAGAACACTCATTATCAGGAAAGGAAGATTTGTATGGCTAAGAAAAAACAAAGCGTTCCAGAGTACGGAACGGTTACAAGAAAAGGAACACTGTATTACAGAACCAGAATTACAGATGCCGATGGAAAGCAGGTCAGCTTATATGCGACCACCTGTGAAGAATTATATGAAAAGCAGTTGGAAGGCCGGAGACAGGTGGAGGGAATCATCTTTCGCCGGAAGCATCCGACGGTTGCCGAGTATTGTGAGAAATGGCTGCTGATGCAGTCAGCAAAGGTGTCTACGGCCACTATAAAAGGATACAGACAGAATATGAAGAATTATGTCATCAACTCTCTGGGAGATATGTATATGGAGGAAGTGACTGCGGATGATATTCGTCTGGCGCTTGTTCCGCTGTCTCAAAAATCGAAAGGACTGTATGATACGGTAAATATGCTGATTAAGTGTGTGTTTTATTCGGCAGAGCGCAGTCAGCTGATAACCGATAATCCGTGTGTAGGAATTTCAGCAAAGGGTGGAAAAGCATCGAAAAAGAAAGATGCCTTAACAGATCAACAGGTTGCAGTTCTGTTGGATACGGTGAAAGAACTTCCACCATATCTTTTTATTATGATTGGTTTGTATTCCGGCTTGCGTCGGGAAGAAAATCTTGCATTGCAATGGGATTGTGTGTTCCTGGATAAATCCACCTCATATATTTCTGTGAGACGTGCATGGCGCGCAGAGCATAACAGGCCAGTGATTTCCACCGTCTTAAAGACAAAGGCAGCTAAAAGGGATATTCCCATTCCGAAGTGTCTGGTGGACTGTCTGCGGGAAGCAAAAGCAAATTCCATATCGGAGTATGTGATTGCCGACAGTGAAGGACAGCCGCTTTCCTACTCTCAGTTTACGAGAGTTTGGCAGTATGTAGTTGTTCGTTCTGCAAAAGAGAGAACCTACTATAAATATGTGAATGGACAGAGCATTAAATATACCGTCAAGCCGACATTAGGAACAAGGCAGAGGAACAATCCCAAGATTCGCTATACCCTGAATTTCGATGTAACACCGCACTTGTTGCGGCATACCTACATCACGAATCTGCTCTATGCGGGCGTTGACCCTAAGACAGTTCAGTATCTGGCAGGGCATGAGAATAGTAAGACAACTATGGACATTTACGCGAGGGTCAAGTATAATAAACCAGAGGAACTTTTCGAGGTAGTGAATGATGCTTTGAACCAGGAGAATTTCGATGAAAAATCACCGATTTCTATGGTTAAGGAATAGGACAACCGACAACAGAAAATGCGAAAAAGCCCGTAATATCAAGGAAAAACGCACCATAGAGATGTTTAGTACGGATAGAATTATTTTGGAGGAATAAAAATGAAGAAGAAACTTCTAAGCCTTCTGCTTGCGTTGTGCCTTGTGATGGCACTTGTTCCGATGACAGCGTTTGCTGAAGGAACTTCAGTGGATAATTGGGACGGCACAGCAGACACAAGTTGGTATACGAGTGCGCCCGATGCTTCGGAATACCATATTTCAACGGCTGAACAGCTGGCTGGCTTGGCACAGCTGGTCAATGACAAAGCTACACCTGTATTATTTGGAGGAAAAACGATTTACTTAGATAATGACCTCGACTTATCCGGCACCCAGTGGACCCCCATTGGAAATGGTGACAACTTTGTCAGACATTTTGCTGGTACCTTTGATGGGCAACATCATAAAATCATGAATCTGTACCATCACTATACTGGGGACGAACTTGTTCGAAATGGACTTTTCGGAGTTGTTTCTGACGGTGGTACATTAAAGAATTTACTTGTTATAGACGCTGATATTGCCTCAAATGATGGTTCGTTACTTGCCGGCATTTTGGCAGATTGGGTCAATGGCGGCACCGTTGAAAACTGCTACACAAGCGGAAAAATAGAAAACAATGTTGGCAGCAAGTTCGTTGGTGGGCTGATTGGTCAATGCACTTGGAGTACACAGGTAAAAGGCTGTGGCTCAGACGCCACGGTTATCAGTACAGAGTCCAATGAAGATGATGTTGATACCGTTGGCGGGCTGATTGGTCAGTGGGAAAACTCTGCGGACAGCTCGTCGATTACTGATTGCTGGTTTGGTGGTTCTGTTTCCTGCAATAATATCTATTCAGCTGTAGGTGGTATTCTCGGTGCAAACTTTGAAAACTTCTCTGGGAACAAGCCTGGCGTAATAATCAAAAATTGCATAGTTGCAACAAAAAACATCACTGGCGCTGAGCCTGGCAATATCACTTGGATTACAGCTGTTGTAAATACCCATGTTACCGACTGCATTTGGCCGGATACCCCTCCTGATGGTGTAACGCTTGATGAAGAAACATATCCTGATAATAAAGGCAATTACTTAGCCGTTGCTAAGCTGGTGGTTGATTGGGATGCAGGTACTGCGAGTGCCGATCCGACCTTTGACCAGTCATCGTGCGGCACTGCTGTCTCCAACTTCACCTCCGCAGATGTCCTTGCTGGCTTGCAAACCAATGCCGGTGCGGGCGTTGAATGGGTTGCCGGAATCGGTCATCCAACTTTTGTATGGGATGACAATAACATCCCCGCTGATTACACAGCTGTCGATGCAGCCATCGCAAGGGCAACGGCTCTTGATAGCAGCCTTTATACAAATTATTCTGCGGTAGAAGATTCCATTAACTCTGTTGACCGAGCAAAAAGTAAAGCCCAGCAAACAGAGGTTGATGCAATGGCAAAGGCTATCGAGGATGCAGTTTCCGCCCTGCAATACAAGGGTGCTGACTACACCAAAGTAGACGCAGCCATTGACAAGGCAAATGCACTGAACAAGGACAACTACAAGGACTTCACCGCCGTGGAAGCTGCCGTTAATGCTGTTGTCCGTGACAAGAACATCACTGAACAGAGCGAAGTTGATGCAATGGCGAAAGCTATCGAAGATGCGATTGCTGCCCTGCAATACAAGGACGCCGACTACACCAAGGTTGATGCAGCCATTGCCAAAGCAAATGCACTAAACAAGAATGACTACAAGGATTTCTCCGGTGTGGAAGCTGCTGTCAAGGCTGTTGTCCGTGGTAAAAATATTACGGAGCAATCCGAAGTAGACAAGATGGCAAAGACTATCGAAGATGCGATTGCTGCTCTTGAGAAAAAACCTGCCAGTACCAAACCGGGAACATCCGATAAGAGTCCGCAGACCGGCGATACAAGCAACCTTGCACTGTGGATTGCCCTGTTGTTCATCAGCGGCGGTGCAGCTATTGGCACAACGGTTGTAAGCAGGAAGAAAAAGTACAACAGATAATTGAATAGCGTTCCCTTGCTCCATCTTCCGAGCAAGACAAACAGCGACTTGTGAATGACGGACGGTAGGATACCGCCGCCAATATGAAGCCGCTCATATCGAAAGAAAACGCCCAAAATCGCCCCGAAACCATACAGCGGGTCAGGTTTTGGGCGTTTCTGCGTTTCGGGAGCAAATCGGCAATTAGGCAGCGAAAAGGAGGTGCCCGCTATGCCCCGTATGCCGAAATACCTCAAGAGAGAATGGGCGTTCTTTCTTGATGAGCGTGGCAGGAAGAAATACAACGAGCTTTGCAGGAAATGCGAAAGGAGCTGCAAGCAGAGCTTCCGTGCCACCGTTATCCAATGCCCGCACTATCTATCGAAAAGGAGAACAAGACAATGACAGACTATCCAAACAACATTCCCGCAAAGCTGGAAATCATCAAGGCAAGCGAGATTATACCCAAGGAGGTGCGCTGGCTGTGGTATCCGTATATTCCTTTCGGCAAGGTCACACTGCTGCAAGGCGACCCCGGAGACGGCAAGGGTAAGCTGATGCTTTCTCTTGCCGCTTTGCCCTAACAATGAAAGAAACGGCATAGCCGAAGCTATACCGTTTCTCTCTCGCCTTAGAATGTTTTCTTAACTGGATACACCGGAAAGGCTGCTCCTTTTGTTTTGTTGCTTCCTGCTTATTTATCTTTGCATTCCGGAGAATAACCGGATCAGCCGGTTCATCCGTCGGATCTCCTCCGGGGATTTTCCGGCTTTTAACGCCTCAAAGATTACCTGAAATTCGGCATGGGAAAAAGCAGTGCCGTTTTGCTTCATCCGGGCGGCAGCGCCAAGCAGAAAAGGCAGTGCCTCCTGCATGGATTTTCCTTCCGCCTGCTGATAGAGCTGGATGAGCATCTGCAGCTTCTCCGGTTCGATATCAGCCAGGGCGGGATCATCGAGCCACGGCATTTGGGGCTGGGCCACGGCGATCACCTCCTGCTGGGATTTCCGGCTGGGCGGCAGTGTTTTGCTGCTGCACCGTTTCCGAAAACTGACGGAACAGATTTTTCTGGTCATCAGAGAGCATGCCGGAGAGCAGCTCCATGGGATCCTGGGCAGAAGTCCGGGACGCATCCGGGGACGGCATCTGGAACATTTGAATGAGCTGCAGCATCTGCATGGCGTTCATGAGGCTTTCGATGGAACGGCGCTGTTCCTGGGTGCAGTATTCCTTGATGGCGTTCAGCATATGGGCGGGCGTGCGCATGGACGGTTCTATGCTGCAGGCCGCCAGCGCATCCTTCTGTTCCCGGGCCAGCTGGAGGGATTTCCGGAACTCCATGAATTTGGCAAAGGCCAGGAGGGCAGGCTGCTCGCTTAAGTCAAAGAACGGGATGCAGGCTTTGATGGCCTGCAGGCTGTCGTCGCTGACCAGCGCATCCACCGGGGTCATGGCGGGAAAGGTATGTTCAGACATAAGGTCACCTTTTTCTTTTTTCCTATAGTATATGTGCGGGCCGATCCAAAATTTCCTCATATAGTAAAACAGGAGGTGAAAAGCGTGGGAAAGCTGATCATTGACGGCAATGCCGTATATGAAATAGATGAGAATTGTATGCAGAAGAAACAAAGGCGCAGGGAACGGATGAACAGGCAGCCATGGGAGGCCACAGGAGAAGACCGATACCGTTCACAAAGAAAGGACGCCGCAGCAGACATGCAGAAAAAATCCCCCGGCCAGGCGGGGAGCGCGAAAACCGGAGGAAAATAAAGACTGTTTAGTTTTCTTTAAAAGAATACTGATAAATCCGGGACACCTGCCGTAAAACAATGTACGCCAGCGGGATCTCGATGGGAAGCATCAGAATGTTCTTGGGAATTCTGGCTGCCAGGAGCACAGACATGGCCTTGCCGCCGGTGATAGTCAGCCACAGCGTATTCAGACCGATGTTGCAGAACAGGTTGATGCATACCTTGGCGCCGATGATCCGGGGCAGGGTCGGTTTGTTCGGGTACAGCCAGAAGCCCCAGATGAGCCCGGCCACCATGGCGGTCAGGGTGTATCCCGGGAAATAGGCGCCCATGGACATATTTCCGGCAAAATAGCCGAGCACATCGGTGCAGATGCCGCTGAACATGCCTACGGCAGGGCCGAAGAGCATACCGATGGAAGCATTGCACAGAAAACCAAAGCCGATCCGCAGATTCGGCGGGATCTTGATGGAGAGTCCCAGAAGATCCAGGGAGACGTTCATGGCAATGAGCAGGGCCGTCACTGCAAGACAGCGGGTTTTGCGGAAGTCATGCATGGAACGGGTAAAAAGACTGACAGTTTTTTCCATAGAAAAAGACACCTCCTATTTTGTTTTCATCTGTTGCTACAGCAATTCAGGAGATGCCCAAACAGTGCAGCAGCGGGATGCGAATTCAGTACCGCAGGATTGGATGTTCCATCCAGTTCCTTTCGTCCGCCGGTCAACTCCCCGTTCCGGCAGCACTTAACGCACTGATATCTACTCTGCTTTTTCTTGCGTGTATCGTAGCACGTGCGGGGGTGGCTGTCAATGTTTTGCACACAGAAATGCGAATCTTTTTTTCATGGAAACCGGGAGCGATTTTCCTATGGAAGGAATTGACTTTACAAAGGGTCATGCTATAATGAAAAAGTTCTATAAAAAACAGCAGAAAGTGTCAGCCGGTGCTGGCGCAAAAGAGGATTCTATGAAAAAACAGGAGAGAAGTCTGACGGAGGGATCCCTCTGGAAGGGCATCTTTTTTTTCAGTGTGCCGCTGATGGCATCCAACGTCATTCAGATTTTATTTAATATGTCAGACCTGGCAGTGGTGGGGCGTTTTGCAGGCGCCGGCCCGCTGGGATCGGTGGGTTCCACCGCTACACTTGTGACACTGTTTACCAGTTTCCTCATCGGTGTGGGCAGCGGAGTCAATGTCATCACTGCCCAGGCCATGGGAAAAGGACAGGAGGAGGATATCAGCCGTACCGTACATACGGCGCTGCTTCTGTGCCTGATCGTGGGAATTGCGGTTCTGGCTGTGGGAGAGCTGGGAAGCGGCGCGATCCTGCGGCTGCTGCGGACGAAGGAAGAGCTGATGGATGGGGCGCTTCTGTATCTGCGCATCTATTTTCTCGGTATGCCTGCGCTGGCTGTATATAATTTTGGCAACGCTGTGTTCAGTGCCGCAGGGGATACGAGAAAACCGCTGATGTTCCTGTCCTGCTCCGGTGTGCTCAATATCATTCTGAACCTGTTTTTTGTGCTGGTGGTGGGCATGGATGTGGCCGGGGTTGCCATTGCCAGTGTGGCATCCCAGTATGTGTCAGCGGTATGTATCGTACTGGCGCTGGCCCGGACGGATGCAGCGCATGCCCTGCATATACAGCAACTGAAAATAGACAGGAAAAAAGCAAAGCTGCTGTTGACACTGGGACTTCCGGCGGGCATCCAGAATGCGATTTTCCAGATCGCCAATCTGTTCGTCCAGTTTGGCGTGAACACCTTCAGCGCCACAGTGGTGTCCGGCAACGCGGCGGCCCAGAATGCGGACGCGCTGGTGTATGATGTGATGCAGGCCTTTTATGTGGCCTGCGGCAGCTATATCGGCCAGAACTACGGTGCGGGCAACATGGAGCGGGTGAAAAAGACGTATTTCATCAGCACTTTTTATGCCTTTGCCTTTGGCCTTGGCATGGGGCTGACGCTGGTGTTGTTCGGCAGATCGTTCCTGTCGCTGTTTACCGTGGAGGAGGCCGTGAAGGAGGCGGGGCTCTACCGGCTGACGGTCATGGGCCTGTCCTACGGTTTTTCCGCACTGATGGACAACAGCATTTCCGCTTCCCGGGGTCTGGGGCGCGGTCTGGTGCCCACAGTAATCGTGATCATGGGCTCCTGCGTTTTCCGTGTGGCCTGGATTTTCACGGTGTTTGCCTGGTTTGGAACCATTACCTCCCTGTATCTGCTGTACATTTTCTCCTGGACGATCACCGGCATCGCAGAGGCGCTGTATTTCCGGAAGGTTTACCGAAGCTGCAGCAGGAGCGTACAGGGGATGCTTTCCTGATAGAAGAAAGAAGGAGTAAACTATGTTTTTCCTGTTATTGTTTGCAATCTGTATGATCGGCTTTATCTGGAAGCTGTTCGTGTTCGGCGTCAGAGCCTCCTGGGGCATCATGAAGCTTCTGTGCACCGTGGTTCTGTTTCCGGTTATTCTCATCGGCATGGTGGTAGGCGGACTGCTGTATGTGGCATTTCCGCTGCTCATTATCGCAGGGGTGATCGTGCTGTTTATTCTCTGACACCGTGTTTTTACAGAAAAAAACTGCCAGCAGCGGGAAACTACTGGCAGGAAAAATAATGATTTTTCAGGGAATTGCTTAGCATCCGCAGCCACAGCCGCCGCCATTTAAGAAGCCGCCGTTATTGCCGCAGCCACCGCAGCAGCACAGAAGCAGGATCAGCAGCAGGCAGCTGTCTCCGCCAAATGCATTGCCGTTGTTGCCGCATCCGCCACAGCAGCATAACAGAAGGATGATCCAGATGATGGAGTTGTTTGAGGTGCCGTCGCACCCGCATCCGCAGTTGGTAGCTGTTAAATCGCTCATAAGAAAGTACCTCCGAATGTTGATTACAGTATAGGATATGCGGCGGTCGCTGTTTTGTCATTGATTTTTGGATCTTATATGGATTTTTCGCCTTTCCGGATCTTGTCTGTCATAGCGGACAGATACGGGCGAACTGATATTTGCGGCCATAGGTACCTGTATGAGTGTTCGGGACTGGTAGGTTCTGCCGTCCACGCGGTAGGAAATGATGGCCCGTTTGCTATAATATAAGGAACATAAAATATTTGTGCATGGAGGGGGAAAAGAATGACAGAACAGATGAAAAAAGAGAAGGCGAGGCGGCTGTTTCTCATTGCCTTTGTTTTATTCACGGTTGCCGTCGGCTTTGGCGGCAGTATCATTTCCAATTATTTCAAGGGTGTCTTCCTGGTGGATTCCGTGCAGAGGGGCCTGCTGGAGATTCCCAGAGAGCTTCCGGGCGTGGTGGGTGTTCTGGTGATCGCAGCATTGTCCGGCTGCGGCAATGTGACCCTGGCCATGATCAGCTTCTGCCTGTACGGGCTGGGAATGTTCGTGCTGGGCGTACTGTCTCCGGGCTATTTGCTCATGCAGCTTTTTGTATTTGTCTATTCGCTGGGCGATCATCTGACCATGCCGATCCGGGATGCGCTCGCCATGGATCTTGCCGATGAGGGGAAGACGGGCACCTTTCTGGGAAAATACCGCGGCTACGCAACGATGGGTTCCATGGCAGCGTCCCTGCTTGTTTTTATCGGTTTCCGGTACGGATTTTTCTGGTTCCGTCCGGGAAAAGGGATCCTGCCGTCCTTTTGCCTGGCATTTGTCATTGCTGCGGTAGCCTTGGTTTTTCTGGTCAGACTGAAACGGGAAATGCCGTCCCTTGATATCCGAAAGCATGATGAGAAGAAAAAAGGGCTGCCGGTGAAGAAAAAGTACATTCCGTACTATGTGGTGACCGGCGTCTACGGTTTCCAGAAGCGGATGCGTCTGGTGTTTGCCCCGTGGATTATCATTGAACTCCTGGAGATGGGAGCTGATACGGTGGCACTTCTCGGGATTGTGGCACATTTTTGCAGCAGCATCGTGGCGCCGCAGATCGGAAAATTCCTGGATCGGTACGGTGTGAAAAAGGGCCTGGTGCTGGAAAGTGTTTCCATCGGCGCCATCTTTTTATATGCGGCATGGGCGGTGCACGGGATCACAACCGGCCGGTTTACGGGAACGACGGAGCTGCTCTTTGCGTTTACCGCCTATATTTTTATCATGATCGCAGATCATTTCAACGCCGTCCATGTGATGCTGATGAAAAAGCTCAGTGATTCCCCGGCAGATGTGATGGAAAATCTGTCCTTCGGCCTCAGCGTGGATCATGTGCTGGCAGTGACCGTCTCCGGTCTGCTGGGCGCAGTCTGGAAATTCGTAGGACCGGAGTGGGTGTTCGTGCTGGGCGCAGCCGTGTGTCTGGTGCATCTGGGTGTTGCCGTGTGGCTGGAGAAAAAAGAATGGACATAAAATGCGTATCTACTTGTACATATGAATCGCCGCTGGGCAATATTTTACTGGCAGCGGATGAAATCGGGTTGACGGGACTGTGGTTCGAGAGGCAGAAATATTTTGCCAATACGTTGCCTGAGGCGCACATTTCACAGGAAACACCGATTCTGACAGAGGCAAAGCAGTGGCTGGATCGGTATTTTTCCGGGGAAGAGCCTGCGTTCACGCCGCCGCTTCATCCGGCAGGTTCGGCATTCCGGCAGGCGGTTTGGCAGATTCTGCTTACGATTCCCTACGGGCAGACGATGACCTACGGGGAGATTGCCGGACAGATGGCCAATCAGCAGAACATGCCTCATATGTCTGCCCAGGCGGTGGGCGGGGCCGTGGGGCACAACCAGGTGTCCATCATCATTCCCTGCCATCGGGTGGTGGGAACAAACGGCAGCCTGACGGGGTATGCGGGAGGCATCCGCAAAAAGGTGGCGCTGCTGGAGCTGGAGCACACCGATATGAGCCGTTTCTTTCTCCCGAAGAGGGGGACGGCGCTCTAGGCAGGATCGGAGCCACTGGAACGGAGCTCGCCCTGGAGGTGGCTGCTGCTGATCGGGATGAAAAATAAGTAAATGAAATAATACGGATATTGCCTATGGCTGCCTGTTTTATTTTATGATATACTGTCGTATGTTAAATATAAAAGATACAAGATAAAATTTTAACAGGGAGTGATGATAAGTGAACCATGTTTCTGCAGAAAAGCGTGAGGGGCAAGCGGAAGAAACATTGGGAATTGCTGACATTATCGGTGTCCTGGGAAATGAATTCAGCAATATTTATCTGGTTGACTGTGAAAGTCAGAACATAGAGATTTACCGTTACGAGAATGAGAAGGTTGGGGTAAAGGAAGTTTTACACCAGAAGCAGCCATACAAAGCCGCGATCCAGAATTACATTGAGACGAATGTATTTTCAGAGGATAAGAAGAAAATGCAGTCAGTCATGGATTTTGACAATGTATGTGCGCAGCTTCGGCAGGTGCCGCAGTTTACCGTGCATTACCGGGTGAAACGGGAGGGCGCGATTTCGTATTATTATATGAAATGTGCCAGAATCGGCGGGGCGGATGCGTTTCGAAGGATCGTGTTTGCTTTTGCCAATGAGGATGCCGATGTCAGTAGAAATGAACTGGAAGAGATCGTGCAGTCGGGGATGACAGCGGGAAAACGAAAGCTTCTGATTATTGATGACAACGCGCTGAACCGGGAAATGCTGCGAGAGATCCTGCAGGACAGATACGAGATCCTCACTGCGGAAAATGGCAAGGTCGGTTTTGAGATACTGGAACAGAATTGTAAAGAGCTGTCTGTGATTTTGCTGGACATGCAGATGCCGGTGTGCGACGGGCCGCAGTTTCTGAAACGGATCCGGGAGGATATGCTGTTATCCTCGGTTCCGGTCATTGTGATCACCGCCAATGACGATGCGGACGCAGAGCTGACCTGCCTGAATCTGGGGGCGTCTGATTTTATCCGAAAACCGTACAATGCGGATATCGTCAGGGGAAGAATCGGCAATGTGATCAAGCTGAAAGAGTCGGCCCTGACCCTTGCTGCCGTGGAACACGACGAGCTGACAGGGCTTTATACGGAGCAGGCTTTTATGCACTATGCCAGACTGCTCCTGAAGGCAAAAGCTGATGTCCCGATGCATCTGGTGATCGCAAAGATCCGGGATTTTCAGATGCTAAAGAGTATTTATGGAGCGAAAAAAGCGGACGAGATGCTTTGTTATCTGGCATCCGCCTACAATGATACGGAGAAACACGGAATCGTCGGAAGAAAGGGCACTTCCTCCTTCCTGTGCCTGCTCTGGGGGACAGAGAAGGTAAGCATGTCCAAGATGGAAGATGTTGTCAATGAGATCGCAGAACAATCTCCCATGAAAGAGTGGAAGGTCAAATATGGTGTATATGAAAATATAGACAAACATCTGCCCTTTTCCGCCATCTGTGATTTTGCGGCGATGGCGCTGGAAACCGTGGAGGATCATTACGACTGCTGCGATGTGGCATATTATACAGAAGAAATGGCACAAAAACGCATGTATATCCAGATGATCGAAAACAGTTTTGACACCGCGCTGGAAAAAGAGGAATTTGTTGTCTACTATCAGCCGAAGGTGGATATTGCCACGGAGCGTATCATCGGGGCAGAGGCACTGGTCCGCTGGAAAAAGGACGGAAAAGCGCTGATCCCGCCGGGAGATTTTATCCCGGTTTATGAAAAGGACGGACTGATCGTAAGGCTGGATGAGTATATGTTCCGCCAGGTATGCCGCGTGCAGAGAAGAAAAATGGAGGAAGGGGCGGAACTTCTGCCGATCTCCATCAATCTTTCCAGATCCAGTGTGCTGCACGGGGACGTGGCAGAGCGGTATATCGCGATCGTAAAAGAAAACGGCATTCCGTTCTCCTGTGTGCCCATCGAGCTCACAGAGTCGGCGGCCATCTACAATGACAGGATCAAAGAGACCATCGGGAAGCTGGCAGATGCCGGGTTCCAGCTGCACATTGATGATTTTGGCGCCGGGTATTCTTCTCTGATCAGCCTGAACCAGTTCCCGTTCTCTACTTTGAAGATCGACAAGAGTCTGATCGATGATGTGTGCCAGAAGACGGGAAGAACGCTGGTGGAGCAGGTCATCACGCTGGCAAGGCTGCTGGGGATGAAGGTCGTGGCGGAAGGCGTGGAGACCGGAGAGCAGCTGGAGATCCTGAAGTGCCTGAACTGTGACGCGGTACAGGGCTTCTATTATGCGAAACCCATGCCGGAGCAGGAGTTCGTCGCGTATGTGCAGCAGCGGGAGAGGATGATGTAAATGACGCTATCGGATGTTATATGCAAGTGGTATACAGGCGCTGTGATCGGATTTTTCATTGGGAAAAGTCTACATGAGACTTTGGGCAGCCTGGCTGGTTTGGCCATTGGCGCAGGGATCGGCTGGACTTTGCAGAAGAAGAGAAAATGCCGGAATTGATAGAGAAAAAGAAGGCAGGGAGATTTTCGTGGCTGGCGGTGGCCGCCGGGTGCGGCAGCCTGTTTTACTACATGGGATGCCTTCTGGTCAGTGGCCTTGACACCTCCGGGCTGTGGGTGTGGCCGTTGTTTTCCGTGCTCTGCTTTGGAACGGCCATGCTGCTTTCCAAAGTGCCGACCGGTGGCTTCTGGCGTCTGGCCGGAAAAATCGCGGCGGGGCTTACGGTTCTGCTTTTTCTGATATTTTTTCTGTTTGAGATCGGTGTGGTCTGGGGCATGACGCAGACTATACCGGATCCAACAGCAAGTGCAGCAGAGGTGCCGGATATGGTGCTCCCGTCTGCGGAAGCGGCAGATGAAAAGGCAGTGGACGGACAGACTGGAACCGCGACGAAGGAAAGTCTGGATTATGTTATCATCCTGGGCGGCGGCGTGGTGGGAGAACAGCCAAGCCCGGCGCTGGAGCAGCGTATTCTCTCCGCATACGATTATCTGAAAAACCATCCGGAGACGAAGGTCATTGCCACCGGGGGCCTGGGCGGCGGCCGGATCAGTGAGGCAGCATGTATTGCCCGCACGCTGGAAGGACTGGGCATCGCCCGACAGCGGATCACACTGGAGGAGCAGGCCACCACCACGGCAGAGAATTTTCAGTATTCCAGACCGCTGGTGGAGGACGGAGCGACCGTGGGCGTCGTCACCAGCAATTTTCATATTTTCCGTTCCCTGCTGTTGGCGAAAAGTGCCGGATTTACGCAGGTGTGCGGCATCGCAGCGCCCTTTGGCGGATGGATGCTTCCACATTACATGGTGCGGGAATTTATGACGTTTACGGTAGAAATTTTCAGAGGAAATGTGTTATGATGGTATCAGCGCAAAAGAAAAGGAAGCGACGTCGAAGACGGCATTTATCAGAAAGGGGAGTTTTTTATGGGAACACCACATAATGGCGCAGAGAAGGGACAGATCGCGAAAACGGTACTTCTTCCGGGCGATCCGCTGCGGGCAAAATACATTGCAGAGCATTTTCTGACCAATCCGGTACAGTTTAATGCAGTAAGAAATATGTTTGGCTATACAGGAACGTACGAGGGAAAAGAGGTATCCGTCATGGGAACGGGCATGGGCTGCGCTTCCATCGGTATTTACAGCTATGAGCTCATTCATATGTATGGCGTGGAGAATCTGATCCGCATCGGTTCCTGCGGTGCCATGCAGGAGGATATTGAGCTTGGTGAGATCATCATGGCAGCCGGTGCCAGCACAGACACCAACTATGCGCATCAGTATCAGCTGCCGGGCACGTTCTCTGCCATCGCTTCTTATCCGCTTTTAAAGATCGCACAGGAGACCGCAGCCCGTCACGGCTATGCATACCGGGTGGGCAACATCCTTTCCTCTGATATTTTCTACAATGAAACAGAAGAATGGAAGATCTGGGCGAAGATGGGCATTATGTGTGCAGAGATGGAAAGCTTTGCCCTGTACTGCAATGCAGCCCGGGCCGGTGTGAACGCGCTGGGCATTTTCACCGTATCGGATTCCATGGTGAACCATAAGGAAATGTCGGCAGCGGAGCGGGAGACCGGTTTTGTCAACATGATGACGACGGCACTGGAGACGGCCATCGCGCTGTAGTGCGGCAGCCAGATGAGAGGAAATCAGAGTGCAAAGATCTGAGCTCACACATGCTTGCATGTAAGTGAGCGAAAGAAATTGGGACATGTGATGATATGCGAATGAAGAGGAAGAATTGGTAAGATAGCGACAGGCGTTTTGGGATTTTCGGCATACTATAGCAGTGAGAGAAGGAACCCGGAGGCAAGATGAACCAGGTACATGCACTGCTGCGGTCTGCCTACGCTTACAGCAGAAATATTTTCGGCAAAGGGATCGGGATTGCCGTCCTTGACACTGGTGTCTGGGCAGGGCATCCCGATCTTTCGGCAAATATTGCCGGTTTTGTGGATTTTGTCAATCAGAGAAAAGAGCCCTACGATGACCATGGACACGGCACCCATGTGTCCGGGATCCTTGCCGGAAGCGGGCAGGCGTCCGGAGGGATGTATATGGGCATTGCGCCCCTGTCCCGGCTGACCTGTCTGAAGGTGCTGGATGAACAGGGCGGCGGAAAGACAGAGACGGTGGTGGAGGCCTGTAGATGGCTGCTGGCCCATTATGAGGAATATGGTATTCGGATCGTTAATATCTCTGTGGGCGCGGTGGCAAGAGAGCGCCGCCGGGAGGATGACCTGCTGGTGCGGGCGGCGGAGCAGCTGTGGGACGCCGGCCTTGTGGTGGTGGCCGCGGCGGGCAACAATGGCCCCGGGGAGGGCAGCATCACGGTGCCGGGCGTGAGCCGGAAGATCATCACGGTGGGCAGTCTGGAGCAGAGCCCCTATGGCTATTCCGGCAGGGGGCCCACGGAGGAGTGTATTGTGAAGCCGGAGATCCTGGCGCCGGGAACCAATGTGGTCAGCTGCCGGAATCATAAAGATGGGTATATGCGAAGAAGCGGTACGTCCATGGCAGCCCCGGTGGTCAGCGGCTGCATTGCCCTGTTGCTGGAGGCATTTCCGGATCTTAATAACCGGGCGGTGAAGATGCGGCTGTACGAGCGGGCTTTGCCGATTCCGAACGATATCCGTTCCCGGGGCAGTCAGAGGAGAACCTGGGGCGGCATCCGGGTGGATCGGCTGCTAGAGGATAGATAAACATTATGATGTTGATGCCTGCGGATTGTTCCGTGCTACGCACTCCCACAATCCGGTCTCCGCTCCGCTTCGGTCGGTGCTAAACATGTGCCACCGGCACATAGCACCTCGCTATTCGCATATCGTGGGATTATCATCCCGCTTTTATGCTCATATCGGGGGCGGGTCCCAAGGTCTTTCACCCACTTATGAGCAAGCTCATGTGGGCTTAGACCTTTTGACCCTAGCATCGTATATATTATAGCAGAAAAGAGGAAAATACATGGCAGAAAATACAATGCCCGTGGTGGGCGGCTTTTACCGCCATTTTAAAAATCGTCTGTACCAGGTACTGCATCTGGCGGTGGATGCCAACACCGAAGAACCGCTGGTGGTCTATCAGGCGTTATACGGAGATTTCAAGGTATATGTCCGGCCGCTGAAAGAGTTCATCAGCGAGGTGGATCATGAAAAATACCCGGAGGTGCAGCAGAAGTTCCGGTTTGTGAAGGTGGTACTGCGCCGGGCGGAGACGGATGCTGCTGGACGGACAGAGACGCAGGAAGCGGGAATGCTCTCAGACGCAGGAAAAGCTGGTGAAGATGAGGGGGCCCGGAAAACAGGTGGCTCAATGCACCAGAATACAGGAAAAAGCACAGCACAGGGGAAGATATCCGCAGCAGAAAACGAAGTGCAGGATGCGAAAGCGGATCATGCCGACAGCGGGGACAGCGAGGACATTGGCGCGGTGCATCCCCTTCTGATGAAGTTTCTGGATGCGGAGACGTACGATCAGCGGCTTGGTATCTTTGACGAGATGGAGGGTATTGCCGACATGCACATGCTCAATGCCGTGGCGGCTTCCCTGGATGTGACGCTGGGCGATACGACAATCGAAGAGGCCTTTTCCCTGATCCGGGATAATCTGGCCACACAGAAAAAATATGAATGCAGCCGGTGGAGATGATCCATCAGCTGCATTTTTTGAGTACAGTGCGTTCGTATATTCGCGTGGAATAATTTTATGTTGCTATAAAAATTTAGTATTGACGGATAACGTATAATTGTATACAATTATACACATCTAAGATACAAAGGAGTGGCTGCAGTGGAAAACAGACCTGTGAAGCTTAACAAAAAGACGAATTTACTGGAACTCGAAGAGCATATGTATTATCTGGCAGACGTGCCGACACCGAACGTGTTCCGCAACCTGTTTCCTTATGAGGAAGTCCCGAAGATTGCATTCAATGACCGTATTGTGCCCCACAATATGCCGGAGGAGATATGGATCACGGATACGACCTTCCGCGACGGACAGCAGTCCAGAGCCCCGTATTCCACGGAGCAGATCGTGACTCTTTATGATTACATGCACCGCCTGGGCGGCCCCAATGGCAAGATCCGCCAGTGCGAATTTTTCTTATACAGCAAGAAGGACCGGGATGCGGTTTATAAATGTATGGAGCGGGGATACCAGTTCCCGGAGATCACCAGCTGGATCCGGGCCAGCAAGAAGGATTTCGAACTGGTCCGTGACCTGGGACTGAAGGAGACCGGCGTGCTGGTCAGCTGTTCTGACTACCATATTTTCTATAAGATGAAAATGACGAGAAAACAGGCCATGGAGAGCTACTTAAGCGTCATCCGTGACTGCCTGGAGACGGGTATCATTCCCCGGTGCCATCTGGAGGATATCACCCGTTCGGATATTTACGGCTATGTGATTCCGTTCTGCTGTGAACTGATGAAACTGAGCCGGGAGTATAACATGCCCATCAAGGTACGTGCCTGTGACACCATGGGATACGGCGTCAATTATCCGGGTGCTGTGATCCCCCGTTCTGTCCAGGGCATTATTTACGGCCTGACGACCCATGCCGGTGTGCCTTCCGAGTGGATCGAGTGGCACGGCCACAATGATTTTTACAAGGCGGTTTCCAACTCCACCACCGCATGGCTGTACGGCGCCAGCGGTGTCAACTGTTCCCTGTTCGGCATCGGCGAGCGTACCGGCAATACCCCGCTGGAGGCCATGGTGTTTGAGTATGCCCAGCTGCGCGGCACCCTGGATGGCATGGATACGCGGGTGATCACCGAGATGGCAGAGTATTACGAAAAAGAGATTGGCTACACCCTGCCGCCACGGACGCCGTTTGTGGGCAAGAACTTTAACGTGACCCGGGCGGGCATTCATGCGGATGGTCTTTTGAAAAACGAGGAAATTTATAACATTTTTGATACAGAAAAGTTCCTGAACCGGCCGGTACTGGTGGCTGTGTCCAATACTTCCGGTCTGGCAGGCATTGCCCACTGGATGAACACCTATTATCATCTGAAAGGCGATCGGCAGGTAAGTAAGACGTCTCCGCTGGTGGCAAAAGTAAAAGAATGGGTGGACGCCGAGTATGAGGGCGGCCGTGTGACTGCCATTACCGATGAGGAGCTGGAGGTTGTCATCGATCGGGTCTGTCAGGAACTGGGCGTGACCATCGTGGAAGGAGAACAGACAGAGTGAGTGCGTACACCATGCCGGAGGAGAGCCCGGACAGTTTTACCCTGAGAGGCAGAGTATATCATCGGATCCGGGAGGATATTCTGAACGGCCGGTATGAGCCGGATGAGGAATTGCGGGAGATTGCCATCGGCAAATCCCTGGGTGTTAGCAGAACTCCGGTACGGGAAGCGCTGCGGCAGCTGGAGCTGGAAGATCTGGTGTATATCATCCCCAACAAGGGCGCCTATGTGAAGGGCATTTCCCAGGAAGATATCCAGGATATCTATATGATCCGTTCCCGGCTGGAGGGGTTAAGCGCAAGACTTGCGGCGGAGAAGATCACAGAGGAACAGCTGGCAGACCTGCAGGAGGTACTGATGCTGGCGGAGTTCCATGCCGCCCACGGCAATTTTGAAAAAGTATTCGAGATGGACAGCAAGTTCCATGAGCTGATGTATGAGGCTTCCGGTAGCAAACAGCTGCACCATCTGTTATCAGACTATCACCATTATGTCCAGCGGGCCAGAAAGCGTTCCGTGTCCACCAATGTGCGGGCAGGGGCTTCTACCCATGAGCACCGGCGGATTCTGGAGGCCATCGAGGCCCACGACCCGGATCTGGCAGAACAGCTGGCGAAAGAGCACATTATCAACACGATACATAATATCCAGCAAAAAGGCATTAAATAAAACAGGAGGATTTGCTTTTATGGACAAGATTACAATGACCACCCCGCTTGTGGAAATGGACGGAGATGAGATGACCCGTGTCCTGTGGAAAATCATCAAGGACGAGCTGCTGCTGCCTTATATTGATCTGAAAACAGAGTATTATGATCTGGGTCTGGAGCACCGCAATGAGACCGACGATCAGGTGACGGTGGATTCCGCGCTGGCAACGAAAAAATACGGTGTTGCGGTTAAATGTGCCACCATCACCCCCAACGCTGCCCGTATGACAGAATATAATCTGAAGGAAATGTGGAAGAGCCCCAATGGAACGATCCGCGCCATTCTGGACGGCACTGTTTTTCGTGCACCTATCGTGGTGAAAGGCATTGAGCCCACGGTGCGCACCTGGAAGAAGCCCATCACCATTGCCCGTCATGCGTACGGCGATGTGTACAAGGCAACGGAGATGAAGGTGCCGGGCGCCGGAAAGGCGGAGCTGGTATTTACTGCGGCTGACGGGACAGAAATGCGGGAGACCATCCATGAATTTGACGGCCCGGGCATCATCCAGGGTATGCACAATGTGAATGCCTCCATCGAAAGCTTTGCCAGAAGCTGTTTCAATTTTGCACTGGATACGAAGCAGGATCTGTGGTTTGCAACGAAGGATACCATTTCCAAGAAATACGACCACACCTTCAAGGATATTTTCCAGGAGATTTACGATGCGGAGTATGATGAAAAATTCAAGGCAGCCGGTATCGAATATTTTTACACGCTGATCGACGATGCGGTGGCACGGGTGATCCGCTCCGAGGGCGGCTATATCTGGGCCTGCAAAAACTATGACGGCGATGTGATGAGCGACATGGTGGCTACTGCTTTTGGTTCTCTGGCCATGATGACCTCTGTGCTTGTATCTCCGGAAGGGTATTATGAGTATGAGGCGGCCCACGGTACCGTGCAGCGCCATTACTACAAGCACCTGAAAGGGGAAGAGACATCCACCAACTCGGTGGCAACGATCTTTGCCTGGACAGGGGCGCTTCGCAAGCGCGGCGAGCTGGACGGCAACCAGGCGCTGATGGATTTTGCCGATAAGCTGGAAAAGGCAACGATCCAGACCATTGAGGACGGCAAGATGACCAAGGATCTGGCACTGATCACCACGCTTCCTGATGTGAAAGTTTTAAACAGCGCGGATTTTATCAAGGCAATCCGGGCAACCTATGATGCGATGAACTAAAATATTTTGATCAGTAGGAGATCACTGCATGGAAATCTTTTATGGAATTGCCATTCCCTTTCTGGGCACAGCGCTGGGCGCAGCTTGCGTATTCTTTATGAAAAAAGCCTTAAGTGACCGGGTACAGCGGGCCCTGACCGGGTTTGCCGCCGGGGTCATGGTGGCAGCTTCGGTGTGGAGCCTTCTGATCCCGGCCATGGAGCAGTCGGCCGGGATGGGAAAATGGGCCTTCGTTCCGGCGGCGGTGGGCTTCTGGATCGGCATTCTGTTTTTGCTGCTGCTGGATCACATCATCCCCCATCTGCACCAGAACAGCACACAGGCCGAGGGGCCGAAAAGCCAGCTGGAGCGGACAACCATGATGGTGCTGGCCGTGACGCTGCACAACATTCCCGAGGGCATGGCCGTGGGTGTGGTATATGCCGGGTATCGGTCCGGCAGCGCCCAGATCACCGCTGCCGGGGCACTGGCCTTGTCGCTGGGCATCGCCATCCAGAACTTCCCGGAGGGCGCCATCATTTCCATGCCGCTGCGGGCGGAGGGGATGAGCAAGGGACGGGCGTTCCTGGGCGGTGTCCTTTCCGGCATTGTGGAGCCCATCGGCGCGGTGCTGACCATTCTGGCTGCAGGACTTATCGTTCCGGCACTGCCGTATCTGTTGAGCTTCGCGGCAGGCGCCATGCTGTATGTGGTGGTGGAAGAGCTGATCCCGGAAATGTCCGAGGGCGTGCATTCCGATATCGGAACGGTTTTCTTTGCCGTGGGATTTTCTGTGATGATGGTGCTGGACGTGGCACTGGGATAAGATAATAAGAAAACGACCACACAAGAACAATATGACTCTTGTATGGTCGTTATTTCTTTATTTTTACTGTGCGGCCTGCTCGCTCAATTCCTCCCATTGTTCCATGAGAGAGAGCAGCTGTTCTGCAATTTCTTCCTTTTCTTTGTTGAGCTTGATGCATTCCGCCACGTTGGTGAATACGCTTTCCTGGGTCATGAGCTCGTCAATCTCCGCCTCCCGGCTTTCCAGCCGTTCAATCTCGGTTTCTGTCTTTTTCAGGTCATTCTGGATTTTCCGCAGGCGGGCCTGTTCTTCCTTTTGCTGTTTCCAGTCCAGCTTGGCTTCCGTGTCCGCGGTAGAAACAGCGGCGGTGGCAGCGGTCTGGCTGTCCCCCAGATGAATGCGGGTCAGCTCCTCTTTTTTCTCCAGATAATAGTCATAGTTGCCAATGTAGTTGATCAGCGTCTGGCCGGTGAGCTCCAGAATGCGGGTGGCCGTCTTGTTGATAAAATACCGGTCGTGGGACACGTACAGGACGGTGCCGGTGTAGCTGTTCAGCGCCGATTCCAGGATTTCCTTGGAGGTGATGTCCAGATGGTTGGTGGGCTCGTCCAAAATGAGAAAATTGGCTTCGGAGAGCATGAGCTTTGCCAGGGAAACACGACCCCGTTCGCCGCCGCTCAAGTCTTTGATCCGCTTGAACACATCATCCCCGGTGAACAGAAATGCTGCCAGCACGTTGCGGATGCGGGTGTTGTCCATGTTCGGGTAAGCGTCGGAAATTTCCTCGAACAGTGTTTTTTCCATATGTAATACATGGTGCTCCTGGTCGTAGTAGGCGATCTCCACGTTGGAGCCCAGCCGGACGGTACCGGTATCCGGGGAGACAAGGCCGTTTAAAATCTTCAGGATCGTGGTCTTGCCCGTGCCGTTATTGCCGATGATGGCAACCTTTTCTCCCCGCTTGATCTGGAAATCCAGATGAGAAAAAAGGGTCAGGGGCGGGTAGGGTTTGGACAGATTTTCCACGGTGAGCACGTCGTTGCCGCTGATGCGCTCCGGCTCCAGTGTCAGGTGCATCTGGTCGTTGACCTCTGTGGGGCGATCCAGCACTTCGATCTTGTCCAGCATTTTTTCCCGGCTTTCCGCCCGTTTGATGGATTTTTCCCGGTTGAAGGAGCGCAGCTTCTCGATGACCGCCTCCTGATGGCGGATCTCCCGCTGCTGGTTTAAGTAAGCCTTCATCTGGGCGTCCCGGATCATGGCCTTTTTCTGGGCGTAAGCGGTGTAATTGCCCTGGAACATCATGGCGTGTCCGTTTTCAATCTCGATGATCTTTGTCACCACCCGGTCAAGGAAATACCGGTCGTGGGCCACGATGAGAACGGCGCCGTCATAGTTGGTCAGGTACGTTTCCAGCCAGGCGATGGAGTCCATGTCCAGATGGTTGGTGGGCTCGTCCAGGATGAGGATGTCCGGGCGGGATAACAGAAGCTTGCCCAGTGCCACCCGGGTCTTCTGGCCGCCGGATAACTCGGCTGCGGGCCGGTGGAAGTCTGCTTCCTCAAATCCCAGACCTTTCAGCACGCCGGTGACCTCGCTGCGGCAGGCGTAACCGTTCTTCTGTTCATATTCGTGGGACAGCGAGGAATAGCGGTTCATCAGCTGTTCCAGCCGTTCCCCGGAAGCGTCCTTCATCTGCTGCTCGGTGGCGCGGATGGCCGTCTCCAGATCCAGCACGTCCTGCTTCACAGACATGAGCTCGTCGTAAATGCTGTTGGTCTCCAGCACCGCCTGATGCTGGGCCAGATAGCCGATGGTTCTGCCCCGGGAGAGGATGACCTCGCCGCTGTCGGCAGACAGCTCTTTTAAGATGATTTTCAGCAGGGTGGTCTTGCCCGCGCCGTTGATGCCGACGATGGCAGCTTTTTCTTTATCTTCAATATGGAAGGAAACGTCGCATAAAACGTCCTTGCCGGAAAAGGATTTGCATATATTCTGACAGGATAAAATCATAAAAACCTCCGTGGTGCGATAGATGGCACTAGATAACATATGATACCCGCGAATTGTTTCGTGCGTTGCACTTTCACAATTCTGGGCCCCATATTCGCATATCGTGGGATGAGCATCCCACTTTTATGCTCATATTGGGGCGGGGCTCAAGGTCTTTCATTCACCGATGAGCAAGCTCATGTGGATTTAGACCTTTAGACCCTGGTATCATTATTATAACGAAATACAAAGAAAAAACAACAGAATATTTGACATTAAATTAACATTTCGTTATAATAATACCAGCATTGTATAAGGAGGCCGAATCTGTGGAATCAAAAGAAATATCCAAAGCAGTGATCGCACGTTTGCCCAGATATTATCGTTATCTTCAGGATTTACTGGAAGAAGGGACAGAACGAATATCATCCAATGAGCTGAGCAAGCGCATGCAGGTGACCGCATCTCAGATTCGACAGGATTTGAATAATTTCGGCGGTTTTGGGCAGCAGGGATACGGGTATAATGTGCAGTATCTCTTTGAGGAGATCGGTAAGATCCTCGGTCTTGACCGGGAACACAATATCATCATCGTAGGAGCCGGTAATCTGGGACAGGCTCTGGCTAACTATGTGGAGTTTGAAAAGAAGGGTCTGATGATCAAGGGTATTTTTGATGTGAACCCGCGTCTGATTGGCAATACGGTCAGAGGCATCGAGATCCGCATGATCGATGAGGTGGAGGCATTTATCCGGGACAATAAGATTGAGATCGCGGCGCTGACGGTTCCCAAGTCCAAAGCAGAGGATATGGCGAAGCTGCTCGTTACGTATGGTATCAAAGGAATCTGGAATTTTGCCAATATTGATTTACATACGATTGAGAATGTCGTTGTAGAGAATGTTCATCTGTCGGAAAGTCTGATGAAGCTGTCTTATCGTACAAGCATGTTTATCAAAAGTTCAGGATCGGAACAATAAGATCAGGAAGAAGAGACGTATCAGAAGCACCCAGGGCGGGGAAATCTGATACGTCGTTTTATATATAAGATACCAGGGGAAAAAGTCTAAAATCACGATGTGCTTGCACAAAAGTGATTTTAAGACTTTATGCCCCGCCCCACATATGAGCATAAAAGTGCGGCGTAAGCTGCACGATATGCGAATGTGGGCGAAGATTGCGGGAGTGTGAAACACGGAGCAATCTTCTGGTATCTTAGGTGGATGCAGTTTACAAAATCGCGACGTGCACACGGGAGAGGCTATATGGATTCCTATGAATGGGGGTAATCTTTTATGAAATATATCGTAACCGCAGAGGAAATGAAGCGTGCAGACGCCTATACGATGAACACCATCGGCATTCCGTCCCTGGTGCTCATGGAGCGTGCAGCATTAAAAACGGTAGAGGCATTGCATACAGAGCAATTCTGCCTGGATAAAGTGCTGGTGGTGTGCGGTGTGGGCAACAACGGCGGAGACGGCATGGCGGTGGCCAGACTTCTTTTCCTGGAGGGCGTGGATGTGACGGCCTGCGTGGTGGGTAACCGGGAGAAGGCCAGCGACCAGGCGGCACAGCAGCTGCATATCCTGGAGTTTTACGGCGTGCCCATGACAGAGGATCTGACGGATCGGGGCTATACGACGTTGGTGGATGCTCTGTTTGGCGTAGGTCTTTCCCGGGACGTTGGCGGTGTTTACGCGGATGCAGTGGCGGCTATCAATGCCATGCAGGCTCGGGTGCTGGCGGTGGATATCGCTTCCGGCGTGCACTCCGATACGGGGCGGATCATGGGCTGCGCCGTGCAGGCGGACGCATCGGTGGCCTTTGCCTTTGCCAAGGCCGGGCAGCTGTTGTATCCGGGCACACAGAATACGGGAAAACTCCTCGTGGCGGACATCGGCATCACGGAGGCTTCTTTTGCGGGAGAGTTGCCGGAAATGCGCCTGACAGAAAATGAAGATATTTGGAAATATCTGAAACGGCGCACTCGCTCTAACAAAGGCACTTATGGCAAGGTGCTGGTCATCGCCGGAAGAAAGGGCGTGTCCGGCGCAGCCTATTTTTCCGCATCAGCGGCTTATCACACCGGCTGCGGCCTGGTGAAGATCTATACAGAGGAGAGTAATCGGCAGATTTTACAGACGCTGGTGCCGGAGGCCATGGTGGAAGAACGGGAGCTTCTTAGCAGCGGCTATCCAAGGCTGTTGGAAAGCCTTTCCTGGGCGGACGCCGTGGTGCTGGGGCCGGGGATCGGCACAGATCTTTCTTCCCGGCAGCTGCTGGAGACGGTGCTGGCCCACTATCAGGGGCCGCTGGTGCTGGATGCGGATGCGCTGACGCTTCTGGCCGGTTTCCCGGAGAACGTCCTTGGCGACCGGGCGGCCAGCTGTGTGCTGACGCCCCATCCTGGAGAAATGGCGAGACTTCTGCATACCACGGTGGGAGAGATCACGGCGGACATTCCCGGGGCAGCGCGAAAAGCAGCCCGGAAGTTTCAGGCAGTGTGCGTCATGAAGGATGCCAGAACGGTAACGGCGGCGCCGGACGGGCAGACGTGGATCAACAACGCAGGAAGCAGTGCCCTGGCCACCGGCGGTAGCGGGGATGTGCTGACGGGCATCATCGCGGCCCTGCTGGCAAAAGGCGCTCCAGCCTTTGACGGGGCAGCGGCGGCGGTGCGCCTCCATGCCCTGACAGGCGAGGCATCTGCAGCGGAGAATGGCGTGCGCGGGACGCTGGCAGGCGATCTTCTGGGGTACATCGGAAGAGAAGAAGCGTTTTATGAAAAAATGAAGGAGCAGAACAAATGAGCAGCAACAGCAGAGTATATGCGAAAATAGATCTGGATGCAGTGGAGTATAATCTGCAGTCCATGCGGGATAATCTGAAAAAAGGGACGAAGATGGTGTGTGTCATCAAGACGGACGGTTACGGACATGGTGCACTGCCCATCGCCCGTCTGGCGGAGCACATGGAGGATATCTGGGGCTTTGCAGTGGCAACAGCGGAGGAAGGCGAGGCGCTGCGAAAGGGCGGCATCACGAAACCCATCCTGATCCTGGGCTATACGTTTCCGGAAAGCTACGGCGATCTGGTGCGGCTGGACATTCGCCCGGCTGTTTTTACAAAAGAAATGGCACAGGCTCTCTCAGACGAAGCACAGAGACAGGGAAAGATTGCACCCGTTCACATTGCGCTGGATACGGGCATGAGCCGTATCGGTTATGAACCCACAGAGGAAAGCGCCGATGAGGTGCAGGAAATCGCTGCGCTGCCGGGCATTGCCATTGAGGGACTGTTCACCCATTTTTCCCGGGCAGACGAGGCGGATAAGACCTTTACCAAGGGACAGTTTGAAAAATATATGGCGTTTGTGGATATGCTGGAAAACCGGGGCATCCATATCCCCATGCGGCACTGCTCCAACAGTGCGGGCATCGTGGACATGCCGGAGCTGAATCTGGATGCGGTGCGGGCCGGGATCACCCTGTACGGTCTGTATCCGTCGGAAGAAGTGAACAAGGCCCAGGTGCCCCTGCGTCCGGTGATGGAGTTAAAGAGCCATATCGCCTACATCAAGACGCTGCCTGCCGGGCGGCTTATCAGCTACGGCGGCACCTATGAGACGAAGAAAGAGCTGCGGGTGGCAACCATTCCCGTGGGCTACGGCGACGGCTATCCGAGACAGCTTTCCAACAAAGGCTGGGTGCTCATTCACGGAAAAAAAGCCCCGATCCTTGGCCGGGTGTGTATGGATCAGTTTATGGTGGATGTGACGGATATTCCCGAAGCCAGACAGCATGACCAGGTGACGCTGGTGGGCCAGGACGGGGATGCCTTCCTGCCGGTGGAGACTCTGTCCGAACTGTCCGGCAGATTCAATTATGAGTTTGTCTGCTGTGTCGGCAAGCGCGTCCCCCGCGTATATTATAGAAAGGGCGTGCCGGTACCGGAGCAGTAATGTGTATACATCCGATAATCCTGGAAATACTATCGTATAAGAACAGAGTTATCGGAGTGTGAAATGCGTGAATATCATCAGAAGAGGCGACATTTATTATGCGGATCTCCGCCCGGTGGTGGGATCCGAGCAGGGCGGTGTGCGGCCGGTGCTGGTTATCCAGAACGACTGTGGCAACCGGCACAGCCCGACTGTTATCATTGCAGCCATTACGTCCAAAATGAACAAAGCGAAGCTCCCGACACACATCGAATTGTCCGCCGGACAGTATCCGATGATGAAGGATTCTGTCATCCTTCTGGAGCAGCTTCGCACCATTGATAAAAAGCGGCTCAGAGACAGGGTCTGTCATCTGGAATATGAAATGATGCAGTCGGTGGACGAAGCGCTGCGGGTCAGTCTGGATCTGCATACATAGCCGGAAAACTTGACGAAACTGCCGCAGGATGGTATATTTTCAATAACGAACCTGCGGCGGTGTCTTTTTGAGAGCGCGGGATAAAAGGAGCAGAACAGATGGATGAGGGTGGAAGTCATCCCGGATTTTTCCGGAATCTGAAAAGTTTATTCGGAAAAGGCAATTCGGACAAGGTGACAGAGGAAGAAATCATTTCCATGGTGAATGAAGGACATGAGAATGGCCTTCTGGAAGCCAATGAGACAGAACTGATACATAATATTTTCGAATACGGGGATAAGGAAGCCGGGGACATTATGACCCATCGCAAAAATATTGTGGCGGTGGACGGCACGATGAAGCTGAAAGATGCCCTGAACTATATGCTGGATCAGAATTATTCCCGCTTTCCGGTATATGAGGAAAACATTGACAATATCATCGGCTTTCTGCATTTCAAGGATGCGGTGAAGGCCAACCGCGATCCGAAGGAGCAGGAGAAGATGATCCGGGAACTGCCGAATATTCTCCGGCCGGCCCGGTTCATTCCGGAGACGCGCAACATCAGTGATCTGTTGCGCACCATGCAGAAGCAGAAGCTGCATTTTGTCATCGTGGTGGACGAGTACGGGCAGACTGCGGGGCTGGTCACCATGGAGGATATCATTGAGGAGATCGTGGGAAATATCCAGGATGAGTACGACATGGAGGAAGAGGACATCGTGGAGCTGCCGGATCACTCTTTCATCATCCGCGGGGTGACGCCGCTGGAAGATGTGGAGGAGGCGCTGGGTGTATCCTTCGGTGAGGACGAGATCGAGACACTGAACGGATTCCTCATTTCCATTCTGGACCGGATCCCGGCGGACGATGAGCACATCGTCATCAACCATTCCGGGTATCGTTTTGCGGTGCAGAGCATCCAGAACAAGGTAATCCAGAAGGTGCATGTGTCCAAACTGCCGGAAAGTACAGAAACAGAATAAATTTCTTGAAAATATGTACAGGCAGTGTTATAATTGATTGCAGTTTTTGCACGTCTGTCGTTGACACACGGCGTGCATCGGAAAAGAACCTTACGAAAAGAAAAAATAGAAAAAGGAGTGTTATTTTATGTCAGGACATTCGAAGTTCGCCAACATAAAGCATAAAAAAGAGAAAAACGACGCAGCCAAGGGTAAGATCTTTACCATCATCGGAAGAGAGATTGCCGTAGCTGTCAAAGAGGGCGGCCCGGATCCGGCCAACAACTACAAGCTGCAGGCAGTCATCGCCAAGGCAAAGGCAGCCAACATGCCCAACGATACCATCGACCGCGGCATCAAGCGTGCAGCAGGCGATTCTAACGCTGTCAACTACGAGTACGTTACATACGAAGGCTACGGCCCCAGCGGCACAGCCATCATCGTAGACGCACTGACAGACAACAAGAACCGTACCGCAGCCAACGTCCGCAGCGCTTTCACCAAGGGCAAGGGAAATGTCGGTACCCAGGGATGTGTATCCTTCATGTTTGACAAGAAGGGACAGATCATCGTGGATAAGGAAGAATGCGATATGGATGCTGACGAACTCATGATGACTGCACTGGATGCAGGTGCTGAGGACTTCAGTGAGGAAGAGGACAGCTTTGAGATCCTCACCGATCCCGATGCATTTGAGGATGTCCGCAAGGCACTGGAGGAGGCAGGCATCCCCATGGCAAATGCAGAGGTAACCATGATCCCGCAGACCTATGTGGAGCTGACCTCAGAGGAAGATGTCCGCAATATCCAGAGAACCCTGGATCTTCTGGAGGATGACGATGACGTGCAGGCTGTATACCATAACTGGGATGCACCGGAAGAGGAAGACGAAGAATAACCGCAGATATATGAAAATGCAGAACCTCTCCTGTATATGGGAAATCCATAGCAGGGGAGGTTTTTATGGTTGCGTGGATACCTCTGGGAATGTATAATGAAACTATAACAAGATGATCAAATAATTCGGACAAGGGGAGGTTTTGCGATGCGTTATGAGATTAAAGGAGATACCCTTCCGGTGGTGATCTGCCATCTGGAGGACGGAGAGCAGATGATCACGGAAGGCGGTGCCATGTCCTGGATGTCACCGAATATGCAGATGGCGACAACGACCAACGGCGGACTGGGCAAGGCGTTCGGACGCATGTTTTCCGGGGAAAAAATGTTCCAGAATGTTTATACGGCAAAGGGAAGTGGTATGATTGCCTTTGCTTCCTGTTTCCCGGGTTCCATCAGGGCGTTTGAGATCGGGCCGGGCCGGGAGATGGTGTTCCAGAAGCACGCGTTTCTTGCCAGTGAGAGCGGTATTTCCCTGTCTGTCTTTTTCCAGAAGAAGCTGGGTACCGGCCTGTTCGGCGGCGAGGGCTTTATCATGCAGAAGGTGGAAGGCAACGGCATTGTGTTTGCAGAATTCGACGGTCATGTGGTAGAATATGAATTACAGCCGGGACAGAAGATCATCGTGGACACAGGGCATATTGCAGCCATGAGTGCTACCTGTTCCATGGATATCCAGGCGGTGCCGGGCATGAAAAATATGCTGTTCGGCGGTGAGGGTATTTTCAATACGGTGGTGACCGGCCCCGGCCATATCTGGCTGCAGACCATGCCGGTTTCCAACGTGGCAGGTGCCCTGCGGCCCTATATCCCGACAGGAAACTCGTAAGTAGTAAATAGTTCATACACAGAAAAATTGCAGCTAAATTGCAAAAGGTGTTTCCTTGAACAATAAAGGACAGTATGCTATACTGTCCTTTATAAGCATCACGAGAAAACGTATTGGGAGGTACAGCAATGGGATTTAAAGAGGGAATGTGCCCGAAATGCCATGAACTTCTGCAGGTGCCGGAGGATCGGGAGCGGATTCTGTGTATGTTCTGCGGACAGGAGATCGAGACGGCGGAAGCTGTCCGGGCGCTGGCGGAGCACAACCGGATCGTAGCAGAGAGCGTCCCCTGTATGGATATTTACGGAGAGGTGAAGGAAGACTTCCTCTCCATGCTGGAGAAGATAGAAGACCCGATGAAGGGATTTAAGAAACAGACCTACGAGACCACGTTCCAGGACTATTATAACCGGAACCGCTATATTTTTGAGGCGCTGGAGAAGGCCTACTGTGTGGCAGAGGACAAGGAGGCGTTTCTTGCACAGGCGGCGGCTGATTTTGTCGGCAGAGCGCAGGAGGGCATGAGCGCCATCACGAAGAAGAGCCAGCGGGCGGATCAGCAGCTGAAAAATAATATGGCCATGGTGGTTTATATCCTGCCGGCCATTGCAGCGTATAAGGGTTCCAGCAGCCAGGCGCTGCCGGAGCAGATGGTGGCCCTGTGGAATGAGACCTTTGAAAACACGAACATCAAGACGTCCACCTTCGAGCTGATCAATGCCGGATTTAAGCGTCGTTTCTGCTATATCACCACGGCGGTTTGTGAGTCTCTGGGAAAGCCGGATGACTGCTATGAGTTGAATCTGCTGCGGGATTACCGGGACGGTTATCTGATGGAGCGCCCGGAGGGAGAAGCGCTGGTGCAGGAGTACTATGACATCGCGCCCACCATTGTGAAGCGGATCGGCCGCCGGTCAGATGCCGGTACGATTTATCAGGGCATCTATGACCAGTACCTGAAGCCCTGTATCCGTCTGATCGAAGAAGGGGATCAGGCTGCCTGTCAGCAGGTTTACACTGATATGGTACAGACGCTGAAGGAGACGTATTTCCTGACAGAACGGGTAAAAAGTCACCGGGAACGTCAGGCTTCCTGATGAGGAAGCATTTGCACAACAGAACATGAAATCTTTCGGAACCTGCGGCGGGCGGCGCATGTAGCTGCCTGAAGCGGGTTCCTTTTGCCTGAAAAATCAGAGGAGGACTATGGTCAGAGAATTTTATTTGCATAACGGGCTGCATGTGGTATATGAGCCCATGGAGCAGGTGCGGACGGTGTCGTTCGGCGTCTGGGTACAGGTGGGCTCCGCCTATGAGACGAAGGAAAATAACGGCATTTCCCATGTGATCGAGCATATGCTGTTCAAGGGAACGGATATCCGTACCGCCGGGGACATTGCCGATGAGACGGCAGCGCTGGGCGGCAATCTGAACGCCTATACCGGAAAGGAATACACTGCCTATTATCTGAAAACGCTGGACGATCAGCTGGAGCCGTCCATGGATCTCATCAGCGATATGCTGAAAGCGTCTGCTTTCCGGGAGGAGCAGCTGGATACGGAAAAACAGGTGGTCATTGACGAGATCAGCATGTACAACGATTCCTGCGAGGATATGGTGCATGAGAAGCTGCAGAAAAAGGTATGGAAAAATCACCCGCTGGGCTATATCATTTCCGGGAAAAAACGGACGGTGCGGGCATTTACTCGGCAGGAGATCATGGATTTCTGGCGGACGTACTATACTGCGGGCCGGATGCTGATCTGCGCGGCAGGCCATATCGATGAGGCCGGTTTTCAGGATCAGCTGGAGCGGTATTTCGGGGATATCCCGTCCGGACGGCAGGGCAATGAACTGACGGTGCCGGTGTATGGCGTGAAACATTTCCGCCGGTTCCGGGACATCGAACAGGTGCATCTGGATATCGCCATGCCGGGACTGACGGTGGATGCCCCGGAGCGGTATGCCTTTTCCCTGGCCAACAGCATTCTGGGCGGAAGCGTCAGCTCCCGGCTGTTCCAGAAGATCCGGGAGGAAGAGGGCCGGGCCTACAGCATTTATTCCTATGGCAGCAATTTCTGCAAGGCGGGCTTATGGCAGATTTATGCGGCCACCAATGCAGGACAGCTGGATCTGGCCATGGAGGATACCTTTTCTCTGATCCGGCAGATGAAAAAGGAGGGCGTCACCCCTGCAGAGCTTACCCAGGCCAAGCGGGAGCTGCGGGCGGAGGTGATCCTGGGCAACGAAAGCCCCCAGGCCCGGATGGACAATCTGGCAAAATCGGTGCTCTGCTACGGGCGGGTGATCTCCCCGGAGGAGACGCTGGCAGGCCTTGCACGGGTGACCGAGGCGGATATTTCTGCTTTTATGGAGCAGTGGGCCGACGTGGAACAGGCATCGGTGTGCATTATGGGCAATTACGAGGGCTGAGGGACTGATTTTTGCATATTTTTCCGGCGTTTTCCATACCATTTATCAATGGCAGGGAGAGGAAAATGCCCTTTGAAAAAGAAAAAAGGCCTGTACGCCGTGCTGGTGGTGCTGGTGTTCCTGGCGCTGTCCGGAAAAACCATGTATGACAGGGTATCATCCCCGGCGGAGACTTTCCGGGAAGGAAGCGGGGAACCCCGGCAGGAGCTGACACTGTACGCCCGGTCTGCGGTTCTGATGGATGCAGACACCGGGCGTATTCTTTATGATAAGGATGGGGAGACGCCCATGCCTATGGCCAGTACCACGAAGATCATGACGCTGATCACGGCGCTGGAGTTGGCACAGGATGGGGAGATCGCCGAGGCTTCCGCCTATGCGGCGGGACAGTCCAAGGTGCGGCTGGGCATGCAGGCGGGAGAGCAGTTTTATCTTTCTGATCTCTATTATTCCCTGATGCTGGAATCCCACAACGACACGGCGGTGTGCATTGCGGAGACCATCGGGAGACGGTTACTGAAAGAAGGAGAGCGCGGGCAGGTATCGGATGAGCAGGAATCAAATGCGCCAAAGACCGGGAACCAGGCGCATTCAATAGATAGTAAAACCGCCGTGCACGCCTTTGTGTCCAAAATGAATGAAAAGGCCGCCACGCTGGGCCTGTCCCACACGTATTTCGTCACGCCCAACGGGCTGGACGGGGAGGAAGAACTGGCGGATGGCACGAAGAAGGCCCACAGCACCACAGCGGCGGAGCTGGCGGCGATCCTGCGGTACTGCATCATGGAATCTCCCAAACGGGAGGAATTTCTTGCCATTACCCGGACTGCCTCCTATACGTTTTCGGATGTGGCGGGAAAACGAAGCTTTTCCTGTATCAACCATAACCGGTTTCTTCAGATGATGGATGGCGCACTGACCGGGAAAACGGGATTTACGGCGAAAGCGGGGTATTGTTATGTAGGAGCCCTGCAAAGAGAGAACCGGACATTCATTGTGGCACTTCTGGCCTGCGGCTGGCCTAACAACAAAACGTATAAATGGGCGGATACGAGAACGCTCATGCAGTACGGGCTGGATCATTATACATACCGGGATGTGTACGAGAAAAACTGGCAGCCGGAGCCGGTTGCGGTGACCGGCGGAGCGCCTGCAGATGGCATGTGGGTGCGGCCGCAGACGGTGCCGACAGAGCTTCTGGTGCCGGCGGAGGAACAGACACTGCCGGTGCTGCTCGGGCCGGAGGAATCAGTGAAAGTGGTCTATGAGGGAAAACGGCAGATAGCCGCACCGGTAAAAAAGGGCACAGAGGTGGGAAGACTGCGCTATGTGCTGGGCGATCTGGTGCTGGCAGAATATCCGGTGTACACCGCCAACAGCGTCGAAGTCTGTGACTTTTCCTGGTGTTTTACCCGGGTGCTGGGAAAATATCTGCTCGTTTACAGCCGGGGCGGATCTATGCTATAATGGCTGGAAGAATGAAATGGGAAATGAGAGGTTTATGCCGATATGTCGAACACAAATGAATTACTGAACCGCATCAATAGCAGCTATGCGAAGCTGAGCAAGGGGCAGAAGCGGCTGTCGGCTTACATTACCGATAACTATGACAAAGCGGCCTTCTGGACGGCAGAAAAGCTGGGAGAAGAGGTGGGCGTCAGCGAGTCCACCGTGGTCCGCTTTGCCATCCGGCTGGGCTACAAGGGCTACCCGGAGTTTCAGAAAGCACTGGGAGAGCTGGTGCGCACGAAGCTGAACACCGCCCAGCGGGTGGAGGCGGCCTGCGGGCGGATGCCGGAGAGCCAGGTGCTGTCCAGCGTGCTCCGGGAGGATATGGAGAAGATCCAGACGACACTGGATACCATCGATGAGACGGCCTTTGAGGCGGCGGTGGATACGATCCTGCATGCCAGACGGGTGTATGTTATCGGTATCCGGAGCTGTGAGCCGCTGGCGGCGTTTCTGACCTTCTATTTGAACCTGGTCATCGACGATGTGCGGTGCATCCGCACCAACAGCGCCAGTGAGATTTTTGAACAGATGCTGCGGATCAACCAGGAGGATGTGCTCATCGGCATCAGCTTTCCCCGGTATTCTATGCGGACGCTGAAAGCACTGGAATATGCCAACGACCGGAATGCCAAGGTCATCACCATCACCGACAGCATCCATTCCCCCATGAACCTGTATTCCTCCTGCAATCTCATTGCAGCCAGTGACACGGCGTCCATCGCAGATTCCCTGGTGGCCCCGTTGAGCGTTATCCATGCGCTGATCGCGGCACTGTGCATGAAACGGCAGGCAGCGGTGGTGGGCACATTGGAGGATCTGGAGAAGATCTGGGACGAGTATCAGGTGTATACCAATGACGAGATCGATCCGCTGGATGACAGCATCCGGTTCGGATTTCGAAAGGATTGACCGGGAAACGGCCGGAAAGGATAAAGAAGCATGGGAAAAGCAATCATCATCGGCGGCGGCGCGGCGGGGATGTACGCGGCCATTGCGGCGGCGGACAACGGCTGTGAGGTGCACCTGTATGAGAAAAATGAAAAACTGGGCAAGAAGCTTTTTATCACGGGAAAAGGGCGGTGCAATCTGACCAACGCCTGCGATGTGGAGACGCTGCTGCGCAATCAGTGCCGGAATGAGAAATTTCTGTACAGTGCCTTTCGCGCCTGCACCAGCCAGGATGTGATGGCCTTTTTTGAGGAAGAAGGACTGACCATCAAGACTGAGCGGGGCAACCGGGTGTTTCCGGCATCCGACCATTCCTCGGATGTGATCCGGACGCTGGAGAAGGCCATGCGCCGCAGAGGCGTGCGCGTCCATCTGCACACGGAGGTGAAGGACATCCTCACAGATGAAAACGGCGTCACCGGTGTGCGGCTCATGGGTGGCCATGAAGAGCATGCAGATTATGTGGCGGTGGCGGCGGGCGGCAGTTCTTACGCGTCCACCGGCTCCGACGGCAGCGGCATCCGTCTGGCGAGGGCATGCGGCGTGGATGTGACGGAGGTTTTTCCGGCGCTGGTGCCGCTGGAGACAGAGGAGGACTGGCCAAAAGAGCTGATGGGCCTGTCTCTTCGAAATGTATCCCTGCAGGCCGTGCAGAACGGCAAAGTGCTCTATGAGGAGTTAGGAGAAATGCTCTTCACCCATTTCGGTGTCAGCGGGCCTCTGGTGTTGAGCGCCAGCAGTTATGTGACCGATCGCCTGGGAAAAGAACTGGTCACTCTCACCGTGGATCTGAAACCGGCGCTGTCGGAGAAGACGCTGGACGCCCGGATTCTGCGGGATTTTGATGCCGGAAAGAATAAACAGTTTAAAAATGTGCTGGGCCATTTGCTGCCGGCAAAAATGATCCCGGTGATGATCCGCCTGTCCGGCATTGATCCGGACAAGCCGGTGAACCTGGTGACAAAGCAGGAGCGGGAAGTGCTGGTGCATCTGTTCAAGCATCTGCCCATGACGGTAAAAAGCCCCAGAGGGTTTGCGGAAGCCATCATCACCAAGGGCGGCGTCTCTGTGAAGGAGATCCGGCCGGGCAATATGGAATGCAAGAAGATTCCGGGACTTTACTTTATCGGGGAAGTGCTGGATCTGGATGCCCTGACCGGCGGCTTTAACCTGCAGGTGGCCTGGGCCACCGGTGCAGCGGCGGGACGGAGCATGTATTAAGACAAATAAGGAGAGTGGAACCAGATGGGATTTAACATCGCCATTGACGGACCGGCGGGAGCCGGAAAAAGCACGATAGCAAAGAAGGTTTCGGGAGAATTATCCTATATATATGTGGACACGGGCGCCATGTACCGCGCCATGGCCTTGTATGTGGCGCAGCAGGGCATCGACCCGAAGGATCAGGAGGCACTGAGCCGGGAATGTGTCCATGCGGACATCACCATTGCCTATGAGAATGGCGAGCAGGTTGTTTTGCTGGACGGAAAAAATGTGAACGACCGGATCCGGACAGAAGCGGTGAGCAGCATGGCTTCCGTCACTTCCGTGAACCCGGATGTGCGAAAGAAGCTGATGGTGCTGCAGCAGAAGCTGGCCCGAGAAAAGGATGTGGTCATGGATGGCCGGGACATCGGCACCTGCGTGCTGCCGGATGCCAACCTGAAGATCTATCTCACCGCCAGTGTGGAGACGAGAGCCAGACGCCGGTTCCTGGAATATGAGGAAAAAGGAATTCCGGCCGTACTGGAAGAGATCGAGGAAGAGATCCGCATCCGGGATGACCGGGATATGCACCGGGATACCGCGCCCCTGGTGCAGGCGAAGGACGCCGTGTTCATCGATTCCTCCCATATGACCATTGAAGAGGTGACGGAGGAGATCATCCGTCTGGCAAAGGAGCGGGGCGCATGAAGACCATCCGGGTGGCAAAGACCGCCGGGTTCTGCTTCGGTGTGGAACGGGCGGTAAACAAAGTATATGAACAGGCGGCCAGGGGCGTCGGGCCCATCTATACGTTCGGACCCATCATCCACAACGAAGAGGTGGTGAAGGATCTGGAGGCCAGAGGCGTGCAGGTGCTGGAAGATGAGGAGGCACTTTCCCGGGTAAAGGAAGGGACGGTCATCATCCGTTCCCACGGGGTGGGCAGGGACGTGTACCGGCAGCTGGAAGCGCAGGGACTGACGTGCGTGGATGCCACCTGTCCCTATGTGCTGAAAATTCACAAAATTGTGGAGAAGGAGAGCGCGGCCGGCCGGCAGATCATCATCATCGGCAACGCAAAACACCCGGAAGTAGAGGGCATCCGGGGGCACAGCCTCACGCCGGTGACCATCATCGAATCGGTACAGGAGGCCCGGGATTTCACCGCGGATACAGATTCCAAATTCTGTATTGTTTCCCAAACGACATTTAACTACAATAAATTTAAAGAATTAGTTGAAATTATTTCGAAAAAGCGTTATGATGTAATTGTTTTAAATACGATTTGCCGAGCGACGGAAGAACGCCAGACGGAGGCAAAAGCCATTGCGGCCGTGTCGGATGCCATGATCGTCATCGGAGGAAGCCACAGCTCGAATACGCAGAAACTATTTGAAATATGTAAAAAGGAATGCACCAATACTTACTATATACAAACACTTGTTGACTTGGATCTAAACCAATTACAGTCCATCGATAATGTAGGTATTACCGCAGGGGCATCCACCCCAAAGAAAATAATTGAGGAGGTTCAAAAAGGAATGTCAGAAGTTAGTTTTGAACAAATGCTGGAGGAATCATTAAAAACAATACGTACAGGAGAGGTAGTCGAAGGCACGGTTATCGGTGTGAAAGAAGATGAGATCATCTTAAATATTGGTTACAAGTCAGACGGTATCATTACCCGCAGCGAGTATACGAACGATTCCAGTGCTGATCTTACCAAGCTTGTTTCCGTTGGCGACACGATGGAAGCAAAAGTCCTGAAGGTAAACGACGGCGAGGGACAGGTTGCGCTGACCTACAAGCGTCTGGCAGCCGAGAAGGGCAGCAAGCGTCTGGAAGAAGCGTTTGAGAATAAAGAAGTGCTGACAGCCAAGGTTGCACAGGTACTGGACGGCGGCTTAAGCGTGATCATTGATGAGTCCCGGATCTTCATCCCGGCAAGCCTCGTATCCGACACATACGAGAAGAACCTGGAGAAGTACGCAGGACAGGAGATTGAGTTCGTAATCACAGAGTTCAATCCGAAGAGAAGAAGAATTATCGGCGACCGCAAGCAGCTGCTTGTTGCCAAGAAGGCAGAGCTGCAGAAGGAACTGTTTGAGCGCATCCATGCAGGCGATGTGGTTGAGGGAACTGTCAAGAACGTGACAGACTTCGGCGCATTCATCGACCTGGGTGGTGCTGATGGACTGCTCCACATCTCCGAGATGTCCTGGGGCAGAGTTGAGAATCCGAAGAAGATCTTCAAGGTTGGCGAGCAGGTAACTGTTCTTATCAAGGATATCCATGATGACAAGATCGCCCTGAGCTTGAAGTTCCCGGAGACCAATCCTTGGTTACACGCTGCTGAGAAGTATGCAGTAGGCAACGTGGTAGAGGGAAGAGTTGCACGTATGACAGACTTCGGCGCATTCGTAGAGCTGGAGCCCGGCGTAGACGCACTGCTTCATGTTTCCCAGATCTCCAGAGAGCATGTGGAGAAGCCGTCTGATGTTCTGAAGGCAGGCGAGGTGATCACAGCCAAGGTTGTAGATCTGAACGAGGCTGACAGAAAGATCAGCCTGAGCATGAAGGCTCTTGAGAACGCACAGGAAGACAGAGACGAAGAGTAATCGAATACGCAATGTTCAGTATGGGTTATGCTGACACGATGAATGATAAGCAATAGAAAGTGGTTATCCACTTTCTATTGTTTTGAGTTGTCTAATGAGAGAATTCAAGGCAGAATTCCTATGCACCAGGAAAGTCTGCTTGAAATATATTTTGGAGAGAAAGAGGGTATAAGTTTATGGCGTTATTGACATTCAAAGGCGGTGTCCACCCCTATGACGGTAAAGACTTATCCAAGGATAAACCCATCCTTGAAGTTCAGCCGAAGGGCAATCTGGTATATCCGCTGTCACAGCACATCGGCGCTCCGGCGAAACCAATCGTAGCCGTGGGCGACAGAGTACTGGTGAATCAGAAGATCGCCGAGGCCGGCGGATTTGTATCTGCGCCGGTGTATGCATCTGTTTCCGGTACAGTAAAGGCAATCGAGCCCAAGCTGGTAAGCACCGGATCTATGGTGAACTCCATCATCGTTGAGAATGATGGACAATATGAGGAGGCTGAAGGCCTTCCTGTGAAACCGCTGGAAGAGATGACAAGAGAGGAGAAGATCAACATTATCAAAGAAGCTGGTATTGTTGGTATGGGCGGTGCCGGATTCCCGACACATGTAAAGCTGTCTCCGAAGGAACCCGAGAAGATCGAGTATGTCATCGTCAACGCAGCTGAGTGTGAGCCTTACATCACAGCAGACTACAGAAGAATGCTGGAGAACGGCGACAAGCTGGTGGCAGGACTGAAGATTTCCTTAAGCCTGTTCCCGAATGCAAAGGGAATCATCGGCATTGAGGACAACAAGATGGATTGCGTGAAGCATCTGCAGGAGCTCACCAAAGACGAGCCCAACATCGAGGTGCTGGCACTGAAGACCAAGTACCCGCAGGGTGCTGAGCGTCAGCTGATCTATGCGACCACCGGACGCGCCATCAATTCCAAGATGCTCCCCGCTGATGCAGGATGTATCGTGGACAACGTAGAGACTGTTATTTCCATTTACCGTGCAGTGGCAGAGGGCAAGCCTCTGACTTCCCGTGTTGTGACCATCACCGGTCAGGCAATCACGGATCCGAAGAACTTCCTTGCACCGATCGGCATGAACTTCAACGAGCTGATCGAAGCTGCCGGCGGATACAAGAGCGAGCCTGAGAAGCTGATCTCCGGCGGACCGATGATGGGATTTGCTATGTACAGCACAGACTGTCCTGTAACAAAGACCTCTTCCGCACTGCTTGCTTTCACGGAGGATGAAGTATCCAAATATGCGGAGACCGCATGTATCAACTGCGGACGCTGTGTGAGTGTCTGCCCGTCCCGTATTGTTCCCTCCAGACTTGCGGATTATTCACAGAATGGAGTACCGGAGCTGTTTGAGAAATGGGAAGGCCTGGAATGTATCGAGTGCGGAAGCTGCAGCTTCGTATGTCCTGCTAAGCGCCCGCTGGCACAGGCAATCCGTTCCATGAAGAAAACAGTCATCGCAAGCAAGAGAAAATAAAGAATCTAGAGAAAGAGGTGTAAAGCTGTGAGTGGATTATTGAATGTATCATCCTCACCACACGTTCGTTCCAAAGATACGACAGAAAAGATCATGCGGTATGTTTTCATTGCCCTGATGCCTGCGAGTATTTTTGGTATTTATAATTTTGGAATCAACGCGTTAATCGTTATTGCTGTTACAGTGGCTGCCAGTGTACTGACAGAGTACCTGTACGAGAAAGCAATGCACAAGCCGAATACGATCAGCGACTGGTCAGCTGCCGTAACCGGTCTTCTGCTTGCACTGAACCTTCCCTGTCCTTATGGAACAGAGAATGTGATCCGTATGTGCCTGCTCGGCATCCTCGGCAGTGTTTTCGCTATCATCATTGTAAAACAGCTGTTTGGCGGACTTGGACAGAACTTCATGAACCCGGCTCTGGGTGCAAGATGTTTCCTGCTCATTTCCTTCACCGGAAGAATGACTTCCTTCACCTATGATGGAATCACCGGTGCTACACCGCTGGCTCTTCTGAAAGCAGGAGAGAGTGTGAACGTTCTTGATATGGTCATTGGTCGGATCCCCGGAACCATCGGTGAGACTTCCGTGATCGCTATCGTGATCGGTGCGATTTTCCTGATCTGGATGGATGTCATTGATCTTCGGATCCCCGGTACATATATTGTTACCTTTGCTATTTTTGCACTGCTGTTCGGCGGACACGGATTTGATCTCAACTACGTGTGTGCAGAGCTGGCAGGCGGCGGACTGATGCTCGGTGCATTCTTCATGGCTACCGACTATGTGACAAGCCCCATTACCAAGAAGGGACAGATCGTTTACGGTATCATCCTCGGATGTCTGACCGGCCTGTTCCGTATCTTCGGCGGTTCCGCAGAGGGTGTTTCCTATGCGATCATCTTCTCCAACCTTCTTGTTCCGCTGATCGAGAGACTGACCATTCCGAAAGCATTCGGTAAAGGAGGCGAGAAATAATGAAGAAGAATACGATTGCGAAAGATACTGTACGTATTACCCTTATTACTCTCGTTGCCGGTTTCGCATTAGGTCTCGTCAACGAGATCACCAAAGAGCCTATTGCCCAGCAGGAAGCGAAAGCAAAAGCTGAGGCCTGCAAGGCTGTATTTGCCGATGCGGATGATTTCGCAGCCATCGAGGATCTGTCCGGTGCAGCTGATGCGCTGGAGAGCGCAGGTCTGACTGGCAAGGCAGATGTCAATGAGGCATATGAGGCAAAGAAGGGCGGAGAGACAGTGGGTTATGTCATCACTGTTACCGACCATGAAGGATACGGCGGAGACATTCAGTTCTCTGTTGGTGTATCCACAGACGACACTCTGACAGGTATTTCTATCCTTTCCATCGGTGAGACAGCAGGTCTTGGTATGAAAGCAAAGAATGCTGATTTCCAGGCACAGTTCGTCGGACTTCCGGCTACCGGAAATCTGGAGTACACAAAGACTGGTGAAGAGGGCAAGATTGATGCCCTGAGTGGTGCAACCATTACGACCAACGCCATGACAAATGGTACAAATGCAGCAATTGCATTTTATAACAGTATGAAATAGGGGGTTGGGAAGTATGAATAAGTATATTGAACGTGTCTATAATGGTATCATCAAAGAGAACCCCACCTTTGTGATCATGCTCGGTATGTGTCCGACACTGGCTGTTACGACATCTGCCATCAACGGCGTAGGTATGGGCCTGACCACAACAGTGGTATTGATTTTATGTAATATGCTGATTGCAGCACTGCGTAACTTCATTCCGGATAAAGTGCGTATCCCGGGATTTATCGTAGTTATCGCATCTTTCGTAACACTGACACAGCTTTTGCTGTCTGCATTCCTTCCGGCTCTGAACGATGCACTGGGCTTATATATCCCGCTGATCGTTGTAAACTGTATCATCATGGGCCGTGCAGAGGCATATGCCTGCAAGAATCCGGTTATGCTGTCCATGTTTGACGGTATCGGCATGGGACTTGGATTTACCGTTGCTCTGACCATCATCGGCGCTATCCGTGAGCTGATCGGTGCAGGCCAGCTGTTCGGCATCCAGGTTCTTCCGGAATCTGTATATGAGCCGATCACCATCTTCATCTTGGCTCCGGGAGCATTCCTTGTACTGGCATTCCTTGTGGCTGCTCAGAACAAGATCAATCTCAATAATGCAAAGAAAGCAAAGGCTGCTAAGGAAGCCGCTGCGAAAGCAGAGTAGGAGGGTGCTGACAAATGGGAAGTTTATTAATTATCGCTATTGGATCTGCGCTTGTAAGTAACGTTGTTTTGAGCCAGTTCCTCGGAATTTGTCCCTTCCTTGGTGTATCCAAGAAGGTAGACACCGCAATGGGTATGGGCGCTGCCGTTATCTTTGTTATTACCCTTGCTTCCGCTATTACAATTATTGTTTATGATTTTATTATGGTTCCGCTTGGTGTTGAGTATCTGCAGACGATCGTATTTATCCTTGTCATTGCCGCACTCGTACAGTTCGTGGAAATGTTCCTTAAAAAATCTATGCCGTCTCTGTACAATGCACTCGGTGTATACCTCCCGCTGATCACAACAAACTGTGCAGTGCTTGGTGTTGCTCTGACCAACGTACAGAAGAGCTACAATATTCTTGAGAGTATTGTAAACGGTTTTGCAACTGCGCTTGGTTTTGCAATTGCAATCACAATCATGGCAGGTATCCGTGAGAAAATGGAATTCAATGATTTCCCGCCGGCATTCAAGGGCTCTCCGATTGTTGTTGTTACCGCAGCTCTTATGTCTATCGCTTTCTTCGGATTTTCCGGCATCATTTAAGGGGGAACGAAAAAGATGAATGTAACCGCAATTATCATTGCTACCGCTGTTATCGCAGGGGTTGGCTTATTTATCGGTATATTCCTCGGAATCGCCGGTGTAAAATTTGAAGTAGAAGTAGATGAGCGTGCAGTTGCGATCCGTGAGGAACTGCCCGGTGCAAACTGTGGTGGCTGTGGATTTGCAGGCTGTGATGCCCTGGCAGAAGCAATTGCTGCCGGAACCGCTCCGGTAAGTGCCTGCCCGGTGTGCAGCTCTGATGTACACAACAAGATCGCTTCTATCATGGGCGTTTCCGCAGGTGAAGGCGTAAGACAGGTTGCTTTCGTTAAATGCGCAGGTACCTGTGAGAAAGCAAAAGAAAAATACAAATATACAGGCGTACAGGATTGTTCTATGGCTGCAGCACTTCCGGGTGCAGGCTCCAAAGGATGTTCCTACGGATGTATGGGCTATGGTTCCTGTGTGGCTGCCTGCCCGTTTGATGCCATTCATGTAGTAGATGGTATCGCTGTTGTAGACAGAGAAGCTTGTAAGGCCTGTGGCAAGTGCGTAGCTGCCTGCCCGAAACACCTGATCGAGCTCATCCCTGAGCCTGCTGAGTGCCGTGTAGAGTGCAGCTCTCAGGATAAGGGTAAGGACGTTATGGCAGTCTGCTCTGTCGGCTGTATCGGCTGCGGCATTTGTGCAAAGCAGTGCCCGAAACAGGCGATCACTGTAGAAAACAATATCGCCCATATCGATTACGAGAAGTGTATCAGCTGTGGTATCTGTGCGGCCAAGTGTCCGAAGGGTATCATAACCATGAATGCTAAGGCACACAAGATCAAAGAGATTGATGCCAAGAAAAAAGCAGAAGCTGCTGCAAAGGCAAAAGAAGCTGCCGCTGCAAAGGCTGCTGCCGCTCAGGCCGCTGCTGCAGAGCAGAAGCCGGAGGCTTAAGCTTCTCAGAGATTTACTGAGACCAGAAGAAGTATGAGGAAGAGAGTACGGATTACAGAAGTGTAGTCTGTGCTCTCTTTTTATGGTTGACTGAACGGTTACCAATAGGATGACCGGACGTTGTTGACAGTTTTATTAAGAATCGTTTAAAATACTTGAAAAAGGGCAGGTACTGTTGTATCCTTGCGAGTAAGAAAAGAATGGGAGACAGGATTATGAAAAAGAGAAAGAAGAAAGCGATACGGATTCTTGCAGTGCTTTTTCTGGGAGGCATTCTTATTTGTGCGGGGATTTTCGGAATTGGTTTTGTAAAAGCATCTGCCATTGTGAAAGAGAGCGGCAGGACGATTTTTTCAGAGAAAGAGAATTCTTATATATACGGGGATGACGGTCAGGTGCTGGCCAAACTGAACACAGGGGAGGACCGGGTATATCTGGAGTATGATCAGATCCCGGAGGCGGTGGTGCAGGCCTTTGTGGCGGTAGAGGACCGGCGATTCTATGCCCATCCGGGTGTGGATGTGATGGGCATTTTAAGAAGTATGGCCGTATATGTGAGATCCGGCGGCAGCACCATCCAGGGCGGCAGTACCATCACCCAGCAGCTGGCACGGACTGTCTTCTTAAGCAACGAAGTGACGATTGAGCGAAAGGTGAAAGAGATTTTCCTGGCGATGGCACTGGAAGCCCGGTATTCCAAGGAGGATATCCTGGAATTTTACATCAACAATGTATATTTTGCCAACGGTAATTACGGTATTGAGGCTGCAGCCCAGAGCTATTTTGGCAGATCCAGTGCACAGCTGGATGTATCTGAGGTGGCATTGTTGTGTGCGATTCCCAATTCTCCTACCTGGTACGATCCCCGGGCACATCTGGACCATACACTCATGCGGCGGGATAAGATCCTGAAAAATATGCGGGAGCAGGGCTATATTACAGCTCAGGAACTGGATATTGCTCAGGCGGAGACACCTGTGATCCTGGAAAAGAAAAGTGAGTGGAAGAATGATCCATCCAGCTATGCCCTGGACTGTGCGGTACGGTATCTGATGAAGGACAGTGGTTTTTCTTTTGTCTGGTATTTTGCCAGTGATGAGGAATACAGGGATTACAAGGCGGCTTATGAGCAGGCCTATGAAAAAGAAAAAGAACGGATTTACCGGGGAAAATTCAAAATCTATACATCGCTGAACAGCAAGATACAGAATCTTTTGCAGGAACAGACGGACAATACGCTGACAAAATTCACGGACGTGGGCGACGACGGTGTGTACCTGCTGCAGTCTGCCGGAACGGTCATCGACAACGTCACCGGAAAGGTGGTGGCTGTGGTGGGCGGCAGAAGCCAGACCCTCAGTGAGAGTCATACGCTGAACCGGGCGTACCAGAGCTTCCGTCAGCCCGGAAGCAGTATCAAACCATTGCTGGTATACGGACCGGCGCTGGAAAAGGGTTACAGCGCATCTTCTGTGCTGCAGAACATATCCGTAGAGGAACTGAAAAAGAATCCGTCCGGGGAACTGACCGGCTCCCCCATGCAGCTGGATGTGGCCTTATACAAATCGGAAAACGGACCGGCCTGCTGGCTGTTAAAGCAGATTGGCGTGTCCAACGGTCTTTCTTATCTGGAGAAAATGCATTTTTCCAGACTGATGTATTCTGATCAGAATATCGTATCTGCACTGGGAGGATTTACCTATGGCACCAACGTTATTGAGATGGCAGGGGCTTACCGGAGCTTTGCTGTGGGCGGTACTCATGTGGATCCCACCTGCATCACATCCATGCTTTATGACGGCAAAGAACTGTGGACAGAAGAAAAGGAGACAGAGGTGTATACGGCAAAAGCTTCCCAGGAGATGATCCGACTGCTGGAAGGTGTGGTACAGTCCGGTACGGCCCGCAGACTGGGGCAGAATTCCCAGGTGCCGAGAGCCGGCAAAACGGGAACAACCAACGATAACAAGGATGGATGGTTTTGCTGCATGATCCCGGATTATACGGTCAGTGTCTGGGTTGGCTGTGACAATCCACAGCGGGTGCCCGGATTGTCCGGAGGCAGCTATCCGCTGACCATCGTCAAGGGGGTTATCGAACAGCTGGATGATGCCCCGAAGGTCACGAATTTTGCCGCCTTCCAGAAAACCATTGCAGAGGAAGACCTGACATTTTCCAAAGAAGTGGGCGCCTATGATTCCTATCTGCCGGGCAGAGACGATGCGGAGGAATTAAGCCCCGGATATACGGTAGCCAATTACCGACAGGATCATATGCTGGCAGACCAGATCGACGTGCTGCTGAATCAGGCCATGGAAGAGACCGATGCGTCGAAGAAGAGCGATCTCATCACTCAGGCAGAAGCACTGAAAGGGCAGATCTTTGGCCGGACAGTGAGCGGAGAGGTGGAGACGAAGATCGCCTATGTAAAGGGACAACAGTAGGAAAAAAATAAATAAGATAGAGCGGTGATTAAAAAAGAGAGGTTTCGTGTAATGAGCACGGTTCCTCTCTTATCAGTATCATTTTTTATTGTACGATTTTCAAAGCATCTTCGTTACTGTAGTGCAGCTCATAATCGTCGGTGATAAAGATGGCCTCCACGCCGTCGATGCTGCGGATCAGTTCCAGCCCTTTGTCCAGTCCCAGGGCGAAGCAGGTGGTGGAGAGGCCGTCTCCGTCCACGGAAGCCTTGGAAATGATGGTGACGCCCAGCAGGTTATTTTCGTAAGGATATCCGGTGGCGGGATTCAGGATGTGGTGATACAGCTTGTCATCCACCCGGAAATACCGCTCATAGATGCCGGAGGATACGATGGAGCAGTCCCGGACTTCCAGGGCAGTGATGGGACCACGTTCTTCCCGGAAAGGATTCTGGATACCGATGGTATAAGCGGAGCCGTCGGGCTTTTCCCCGATGGTCAGCACGTTTCCACCCAGGTTGATGATGCCGGAGGTGACACCCTGACCGGTCAGATATTCCTTGAATTTGTCTGCGATGAACCCCTTGGCGATGCCACCCAGATCAATCCCGGCATCGGGATCGGTGAGCCATACCTGGTTGCCGTCGATCTGCACCTGATGATAGTCCACATGGGAGACGGCCTCTTCCAGGACGGCGCTGTCCGGGACGGCAGGATTTTCTGCTTTGAAATCCCACAGGCTGCTGACCGGTGCGATGGTGATGTCAAAGGCGCCACCGGAAAGCTCACTGTAGTACAGTCCTTTTTCGATGAGCTCCAGCGTCTCGTCCGATACGGTCACCGGCTGCCCTTTCGCCTGGTTGATCTGGCTGACTTCACTGGTGTCGATGGTGCGGCTCAGGAGATTCTCATATTTTTTCCCGAGAGAAAAGCAGTCCTCCAGATGCTGCTCCTGATCGTCCCCGTACAGGGTGATGGTGACAACGGTATCAAACAGGATATCTGTGCGGGAAACCGGGTCCTGAGATACCGTTTTGGAACTTTGCCCGGAACAGCCGGTGAGCAGTGTCGGCAGGAGAACAGAGAAAGACAGAAAAAGCGCCGCAGCGGCGTTTCTTTTTTTATATATGTGCATGGCGGTCATACGCTCCCTTCTTATTCTTAGGAGAGTATAATATATTTTCAGGGAGTGTGCAAGCGGGAGAAAAAAACGAACATGTGGTTGCCTTGCATTTTCGGTTGTGTTATGATAAGGAAGTTGAGAGCAAAAGTCAGTTTTTGGTGTTGACAGAAAACACCGCACTGATCGATATATCATACAAGGAGCAGACTATGAGGAAAAATGACTGGATACTGGCCGGGGGTGTGCTGGTGATCGCCCTTGCCTTTTATCTGATCAACAGTTTTGTCATCCATTCTTCCGGCGCCAGCGTGACGGTGACGGTGGATGGAGACGTATATGGCACGTATTCCCTGGCGGAGGCACAGGAGATCGACATCAACGGAACGAATCACCTGTCTATCCATGACGGAGAGGCGGATATGACGGATGCAGACTGCCCGGACAAGCTTTGTGTCCACCAGCGGGCGATTTCCAGAGACCGGGAGACCATCGTCTGCCTGCCCAACCGCGTGGTGGTGGAAGTGACAGGGGCAGAGGAGCCTGCCTTTGACTCTATCGCAAAGTAGTTTGAAGTGGTGGCTGCTGACTTAGAAAGATAAAAAGTACAGAGGGAGGATACTCCGCATGAAGAAATATCATCCGGCCTATTTTGGCGTTTATCTGGCGCTGGCCCTGATCTTAAGTTATGTGGAATCGCTGATTCCGTTTTATTTTGGTATCCCCGGGGTGAAGCTGGGACTGACGAATCTGGTCATTGTCCTGGTGCTTTATCAGCTGGGATTTGGCCCTGCCATGGTGCTGTCCTGTGCCAGAGTATTTCTGGCGGGATTTCTGTTCGGCAACCTGTACAGCATTTTGTACAGCCTGGCCGGTGGCGTGTTGAGCCTGCTGGTGATGGCGCTGGTGAAGAAGACCGGGAAATTGAGCATTGCCGGGGTGAGCATCTGCGGCGGCATTTTCCACAATGTGGGGCAGATCCTGGTAGCCATGGTGGTGGTGGAGAATATGAGCATTGCCTATTACATGCCGGTTCTTCTTATTTCCGGTGTGATCACCGGCTGCCTCATCGGCATTGCCGCAGGGGAGGTAAAGCGCCGTCTGCCAGGCATGAATGCCGGACGGCAGGAAGATTGATGGAGAAAGATCAGAGAAGATCGGGCAGATACGGCTGCGCAGGGATGCATTCCGGAAAGAAAGCGGACAGGAGTGGCTGATAGGAGAGGATGAAAATATGATCTCATATTTATATGGAGAGGTGGCAGAGACGGGAGAGAATCTGCTGATCCTGGATGTGAATGGCATTGGCTACGAAATAAATACCACGGCGTCAGCCTGCGAACTGCTGGGGGCACAGCCGGGGAAGGTGAAACTGCACACATACATGCAGGTGAGAGAGGACGGGATCTCCCTTTTCGGGTTTCCCACCCGGGATGAGCTGGCGGTGTTCAAGCTGGTCATCGGCGTCAGCGGCATCGGCCCCAAGGGGGCGCTGGCGTTGCTTTCTGCGCTTTCGGCGGACGAACTGCGGTTTGCCGTGGCTTCCGGGGATGCCAAGGCTATCTGCCGGGCACCGGGCATCGGCACCAGAACCGCACAGCGCATCATTCTGGAATTGAAGGACAAGCTGTCCCTGCCGGATTTCTTCTCCGAGGGAGAGCCGCTGACAGGAGGCGGTGTGCCGACAGAAGCAGGAGGCGCCACAGCGAAAAACGAGGCCATCCAGGCACTGGTGGCACTGGGATATTCCAACGCGGACGCGGTGCTGGCAGTGAAGAAGGCCGGGGATACTACCGGGCTGGATACCGAAGGCATTTTAAAGCTTGCCTTAAAACAGATGGCGCTGTTCTAATATTTATGGTTTGGGAAAAGAGGATATATGGCACGAAGAATTATCACAACAGAGGCGATCACAGAAGAGCTCCCGATGGAGAATCATCTGCGGCCGCAGCTTTTGAAGGATTATATCGGACAGGAAAAGGCGCGGACAAATCTGCGCATTTATATTGATGCGGCCAAGGCCAGAGGAGAGGCGCTGGATCACGTGCTGTTCTACGGCCCGCCGGGACTGGGCAAAACGACGCTGGCAGGCATCATCGCCAATGAGATGGGCGTGAACATGAAGATCACCTCTGGCCCGGCCATCGAAAAGCCGGGGGAGATGGCAGCCATCCTGAATAACCTCCAGGAGGGGGATGTGCTGTTTGTGGATGAGATCCACCGGCTGAACCGGCAGGTGGAGGAGGTGCTCTATCCGGCCATGGAGGATTTTGCCATCGACATCATGATCGGCAAAGGGGCTTCCGCCCGGTCTGTCCGTCTGGATCTGCCGAAATTTACGCTGGTGGGCGCCACCACCCGGGCGGGCATGCTGACTGCGCCGCTGCGGGATCGTTTCGGCGTCATTCACCGGCTGGAATTTTATACCACCGAAGAGTTGAAAACCATCATTCTGCGTTCTGCCCAGGTGCTGCAGGTGCCCATTGAGGAAAATGGCGCCTATGAGCTGGCGAGACGTTCCCGGGGAACGCCGCGTCTGGCCAACCGCCTGTTAAAGCGGGTGCGGGATTTTGCCCAGATCAAGTATGACGGCGTCATCACCGAAGAGGTGGCAAAGTTTGCCCTGGATCTTTTGGAGGTGGACAAATATGGTCTGGATCACATCGACCGGAACATTTTGCTGACGCTCATTGAGAAGTTTGCAGGCGGCCCGGCCGGGCTGGATACGCTGGCGGCGGCCATCGGGGAGGATGCGGGAACGCTGGAAGAGGTGTATGAACCGTACCTCATCAAGAACGGCTACCTGAACCGCACGCCCAGAGGCCGGGCAGTGACGGCGCTGGCCTATCAGCGTCTCGGACTTCCGGCGCCGGAGCAGGCCTGACGGCTCAGACAGCGGTAATTATAAATTTGTGATTGTTTTTCCTGTAAATTCGTTTATAATAGAACTAACATACAAGAAGAATACGGAGTGTCTTTTATGATATCAAAGAACATTGCTGAGGTACTGATCGGCGGAAAGATTGTCAAATTAAGCGGATATGAGAGTGCGGAATATCTCCAGAAGATCGCCTCTTACATAAATGGGAAGATCAATGAATTCAATGAGCTGGATGGCTTCAAGCGGCAGTCACTGGATTACCGCAATCTGCTCATCGAGCTGAACATTGCCGATGATTATTTCAAGGCAAAGAAGCAGGCCGATACGCTCATGAAGGAGTATGAGGGCAAGGATAAGGAGATCTATGACCTGAAGCACGATCTGGTGGCTTCCCGGTTGAAATACGAGGAGACGGAGAAGAAGAACCGGAATCTGAAGCAGGAGATCGACAGTCTGCAGAAGAAGCTGGTGCGGCTGGAGACAGAGCTTGCCAGTGCCAATGCGGCCGGCGGTGCGGGCGTACCGAAGAAATAACCTGTGAAATAACCGGTAAAAAGGGCCTGAGGGCCTTTTTTCGTTACATAAAACATTTGGGAGGATGACCATGAGGAAAGGACAACCGGAGCTTCTGGCACCGGCAGGCTCCTATGAAGGGGTGAAGGCCGCCGCTGCCGCAGGGGCGGATGCCGTCTACACCGGCGGAACGAAGTTCAGTGCCCGGGCATTTGCCAGGAACCTTTCGGAAGAGCAGCTGCTGCAGGCGATAGACGAACTGCATCTGCAGGGGAAAAAGCTGTATCTGACGCTGAATACCCTGCTGAAAAATCAGGAGATGGACGCGGTTGCGGATTATATCGGTCCCCTGTATGAGCAGGGCCTGGATGGCGTGATCATTCAGGATCTGGGGGTGCTGGAATATCTGCGCAGGACTTTCCCGGGACTGGCGCTGCATGCCAGCACGCAGATGACCATTACCGGCCTTTCCGGGATCCGTTTTCTGGAGCAGATGGGTGTGAAACGGACGGTGCTGGCAAGAGAACTGTCCGTCCGGGAGATTGCAGAGATCTGTCACCATACCGATATGGAGATCGAGTGCTTCGTCCACGGGGCGCTCTGTTACTGTTATTCCGGGCAGTGCCTCATGAGCAGCCTGCTGGGCGGCAGAAGCGGCAACCGGGGACGCTGTGCCCAGCCCTGCCGTCTGCCGTATCAGGTGACGGATGGCAGCAAGCGTCTGAACAAAAAGGATGCGCCCTATGTGTTAAGTCCCAGGGATATCTGTCTGCTGCCGCTGCTGCCGGAGCTCATCGACGCAGGGGTAACCTCCTTTAAGATTGAGGGGCGCATGAAGCGGGCAGAATATACAGCAGGGGTCGTGCATATTTATCGGAAATACATGGATCTCTATGGGAAAGCGGGCCGCGCCGGTTACCGGGTGGATCCGAAAGATATGGAACTTCTGGAAAAATTATATACGAGAAGCGGATTCTCCGAAGGCTATGCGCATCAGCATAACGGCGCAGCCATGATCACTGCTTCCAAACCGGATTATGCCCCGGCAGATGAAGCACTTTTTGAAAAGTTCCGGGCGCTGTATGAGGGGAAAACCGTGCAGCTGCCGGTGAGCGGACATGCCGTGGTGCGAAAAGGCCAGCCGGTGACGCTGGAGGTGCGGTGCCGGGAGGTGGGTGCCCGGGGAGAGGGCGCGGTGGTACAGCAGGCCATGAAACAGCCTTTATCGGAAGAAAAGGTTAGAAGCCAGCTGACGAAGACCGGCGGAACTACATTTGCTTTTGCGGAGCTGACGCTGGATATGGAGCCGGATGTGTTCCTGCCTGTGCAGGAGTTAAATGCCCTGCGAAGAACTGCCCTGGAGCAGCTGGAGACAAAGCTGCTGGCCGGATGGCGGCGGGTGCGGCCTGCCGGTCACATGGAAGCGGCAAACAGAATGGCCGGTGTCGATCGGTCATCCGTATGTGTGAAACGGAGCGATAAACGACAGGCAAATGAGACAGATGGTTGCTGGGTTCCGGTGCTTACCGCTTCTGTGGAGACAGCAGCGCAGCTGCAGGCAGTGCTGGAAACACCGGACATTGCCGACGTGTATCTGTCCAGCCGGTTATTTTTCCCGACAGAGGCAAAGCGGGGACAGCACCCGGAAACCGCTCTTTTCCAGATGTACGGCGAACAGGTGCACCGGGCCGGAAAACAGTGCTTTTACACGATGCCGGAGATTTTCCGGGAGGAGATGGTTTCCCAGTACGCGCAACTGATTCTTACGCTTCGGGAGGCCGGATTTGACGGCGTTCTCGTTCACGGCATGGATGAGCTGGAATGGTGCAGGGAAGGCGGCTGTCAGGGAGAACTCCGGTCGGATGCGTCTGCCTATGTTATGAATCGGGAAGCAAATGCAGTGATGCAGCGCTATGTGTCACGGACAACCCTTTCTGTGGAGGCCAATGAGAAGGAGCTGCGCCACATGGATGCGTCGGCCAGCGAGATGATCGTCTACGGCTATCTGCCGCTGATGGTGTCGACCCAGTGTGTGAACCAGACGCTGCGCCGCTGCAGCCAGAAGGAAGAGACACGGATGCTGGTGGATCGTTACCAGAAGCAGTTCCCGGTGAAAAAGGACTGTTCCGTCTGTATGAACATCATTTACAACAGCACGCCGCTGGTGCTTCTGGATCTGGTGCCCGCCATTGAAAAGATCGCACCGAAAAGCATCCGTCTGGCGTTCAGCCAGGAAAATGCAAAAGAAACAAGACGGGTGCTGCAGGCATGTACGGATGCGTTCCTGAAAGGAAAGACCGTGGATCCCGGGATGCTCTGCAGAGAATATACAAGAGGACATTTTCGCCGCGGCGTGGATTAGGACAGGAGGATTCGATGACCAATCTGATCGTGGAACTGGCGAAATACATTTTTATCGTACTGATCTGTTTTTATACCTATCAGAGCTTCAATGTATTTCGCACACATGATATCCGAAAACAGAATAAAATTTTCCTGAATCAGAATTATCTGATGTTTCTCATGCACCTGATGGGGTATCTTGTCATCTACATCAAGACCGATGATTTGAAGGTATGGGTATTCTACGGGGCACAAGTGGTGCTGCTGGCGGGGATGCTGCTGTTTTATGCACTAGTATATAAGCGCAGCTCAAGGCTGCTGACCAACAACGTGTGCATGCTGCTGACCATCAGCTTTATCATTCTGACGCGCATTGATTTTGACTCCTCGGTGCGGCAGTTCCGTATCGTGGTGGCATCGGCTGTCATCAGTGCAGTGATCCCCGCGCTGATCCGCCGGGTACGCGTGTTCCGTTCCATGGAATGGCTGTACGCGGGCGTGGGCGTGGCGGCACTGGGCATTGTGGCCCTTTTCGGTTTCACCAGCTACGGGGCCAATCTTTCCTTTACGATTGCCGGTGTCACGGTGCAGCCGTCGGAATTTGTGAAGCTGCTGTTTGTCTTTTTCGTGGCATCCCGGTTCCAGAAGTCCAAGGAGCTGAAAGACGTGCTCATCACCTCCGCGGTGGCGGCACTGCATGTGATCATCCTGGTGCTTTCCCGGGATCTGGGAATGGCGCTGATCTTTTTTGTGGTGTACATGTCCATGCTTTATGCGGGAACAAAGAACAAACCGCTGACGGCGGCGGGACTGCTGGGCGGCGGCGTGGCTTCCGTGGCGGCATATCATCTGTTTTCCCATGTGCGGGTGCGGGTACAGGTGTGGAAGGATCCCTTTGGCAACTATGACAATGGCGGCTATCAGGTGGCCCAGTCGCTGTTCGCCATCGGTACCGGCGGATGGTTCGGTATGGGCCTGTTCCAGGGTTCCCCCTCCAAGATCCCGGTGGTGAAGAAGGATTTTATCTTTTCCGCCATTGTGGAGGAGATGGGCGGGATCTTCGGCATCTGCCTGATCCTTATCTGCCTGAGCTGTTTTGTCATGTTTGTGAATATTTCCATCCAGTTAAAGGATGAGTTTTATCAGCTGGTCGCTCTGGGTCTGGGCGTGTCTTATGCGTTTCAGGTATTTCTGACCATCGGCGGCGGCATCAAGTTCATTCCGCTCACCGGTGTGACCCTGCCGCTGATCAGCATGGGCGGAAGCTCCATGCTCAGTACACTGATGATGTTTGCTGTGATTCAGGGAATGTATATCCTGAGGGAAGATGAAGGTGAAGAGGTTGAAAGAGAGCCCAAACAACAGAAAGCATCCGGCAGGAAAAAGCGGACAGCTGCCGGAGGAACTGGAAATTCTGGATCTGGAAAACGAAGAAGAGAAGAAAAAGCTGCCGGACCGAAGAGGCACCCGGCCCAAGGGCAGAGACAGGAAGGGCGGTAACCGGGAATATCTGCGGATCACCTACCTGTTCGCGGGGATTTTTGCCTGCCTGCTCTTATATCTGGTGTATTTTAATGTGTTCCAGAGCGCCGATGTGATCAACAGCCCCTACAATACCAGACAGGATACCTTTGCCGACCGGGTCATCCGGGGCAAGATCTACAGCGCCGACGGGGAGGTGCTGGCCGAGACGAAGGTGGCTTCTGACGGAACCGAGACGAGAAGCTATCCCTACGCCAATATGTTCGCCCATGTGGTGGGCTACGATACCAACGGCAAAGCCGGGGTGGAGTCCATCGCCAACTTCCACCTGCTGACGTCCAACGCTTTCTTCGGGGAGCGGATCATGAAGGAGCTGCGGGAAGAGAAAAATATCGGGGACAATGTGATCACTTCCCTGAATGTGAAGCTGCAGCAGGTGGCCTATGATGCACTGGGCAGCCACAAGGGGGCGGTGGTGGCCATGGAGCCGTCCACCGGGAAAATCCTGGCCATGGTGTCCAAACCCGACTATGATCCGGGGGCAGTCAGTGCCAACTGGCAGACACTCTTAAACTCTTCGGACAGCGAGCTGCTGAACCGGGCCACTCAGGGACAATATACGCCGGGATCGGTATTTAAGATCGTCACCGCGCTGGAATATATCCGGGAGCATCCGGATTATGACAGCTTTTCCTTTGACTGCACCGGCAGCTTTACGGACAGCGGTTATACCATCAAATGCTATCACGGCAACAAGCACGGGGAAGAGGATTTTACCCGGGCCTTTGCCAAATCGTGTAACTCGGCCTTCGCCAGCATCGGACTGGGACTGGATCGGAATTCCTTCCGGCAGACGTGCAGGGATCTGCTGTTTAATATGGAGCTCCCGTCTGCGCTGCCTTATTCCAAGAGCAATTTTGCCCTGACGGATGATGCGGAGAACAGTCTGGCCATGATGACGGCCATGGGACAGGGTAAGACCATGGTATCGCCGCTGCATATGGCGCTGATCACGTCCTCCATCGCCAATGGCGGTGTGCTCATGAAGCCCTATCTGGTGACGGAGGTGCAGAATTACACCGGCGATTCCGTGAAAAAATATACGCCCACGGCCTACGGGAAGCTGATGACGGCGGAGGAGGCATCTGTGTTGACGGATCTGATGGAGGCGGTTGTCAGCGACGGAACGGCATCCAAGCTTTCCGGCCAGAGCTATACCGCCGCAGGCAAAACGGGGACTGCGGAGTTTTCCAGCGACAAGTCCAAAAGCCATGCCTGGTTTACCGGATTTTCCAACGTGGGCTCCCCGGATCTGGTGGTGACCGTGATCGTGGAGGAGGCAGGCTCCGGAAGCGAATATGCGGTGCCCATTGCAAAAAAAATCTTTGACGCTTACTACAATTAGCTTGCATGCGTTCCTGCAAAGGGGTATACTGAATATAGTTCAATACACCAAGCAGGAGGGATTGCAATGATTGAAGCAACAAGCTGTGGCGGTGTGGTTATTTTTCGTGGTAAGATTCTTCTTTTATATAAGAATTACCGAAACAAATACGAAGGTTGGGTTTTACCGAAGGGAACTGTGGAAGCGGGCGAGGAGTATAAGGATACCGCGATTCGTGAGGTGAGAGAGGAGACCGGCGTGGCCGCCTCGATTATCAAATACGTGGGCAAAAGCGAGTATTCGTTCAGCATTCCGGAGGACACCGTGGAGAAGGATGTCCACTGGTATCTGATGATGTCCGACAGCTACTACAGCAAACCGCAGCGGGAGGAATATTTTGTGGATTCCGGATATTACAAGTACCATGAGGCGTACCATCTTCTGAAATTTGCGAATGAGAAGCAGATTCTTGAGAAAGCCTATAATGAGTATCTGGATCTGAAAAAGAGTAATCTGTGGGGAAATAAAAAGTACTTTTGAGTCAAGGGGCGGGCGGCGTGATGCGTCCGTCCTTTTTTCACCGGACCGGAGGGATCGTTATGCTGGAAAATATGAAACTGGATCAGAAGCTGGACAAAGAGGAATATAAGAAAAGGAAAGACGCCTTAAGTATGCGGCTGGGTGAACTGCAGCGGGCGTGCAAGGATGCGGGCATCCCGGTGATGTTCGTGTTTGAGGGCTTCGGCGCTTCGGGAAAGGGCACTCAGATCAATGAGCTGATCTACGGGCTGGATCCCCGGGGCTTTCAGGTATATGCGCCGGGAAAACCGACGGAGGAAGAGGCTCTTCGCCCATATCTGTGGCGGTTCTGGACAAAGACGCCGCAGCGGGGGCGGATCGCGGTTTTTGATCACAGCTGGGATGAGCGGGTGCTGACAGATCGTTTTGACGGACTGACGAAAGAGGAAGAGCTTCCCCACGCCTACGAGGAGATCAACGCCTTTGAGCGGCAGCTCAGCGAGGATGGCACAGTGATCGTCAAATTTTTCCTGGCCATCACGAAGGAAGAGCAGAAGAAGCGGTTTGAAAAACTGCTGGACAATTCCCAGACCGCCTGGCGGGTGACGAAGGGGGATCAGAAGCGCAACAGGGAATACCGGAAGTTCCTGCGGATGAATGAGGAAATGCTGGAAAAGACCGACACGGACTATGCACCCTGGTTCCTTGTGGAGGCCAATGACCGTCGGTTTGCGGCGATCAAGATCCTGACAGAGGCTGTCCGGCGGCTGGAAGAGGCGTTGGAGGCGAAGAAAGCAGCGCAGGAAGAGAAAGAGGCGGAAAGCGCGGATGATAAGCACCGGGTGACTGCGGACGCAGCAGAGGATGCCGGAGCAGAATCCGTGAAAAAAGAGCACACCGATGAGGCACCTGCTTGTGAGACTTCCCTGCGGTCTTCCCGTCTGGCATCTGTGGATCTGACGAAAACCATGGATAAAAAGGAGTACCAGGAGCAGTTAAAAGATCTGCAGCACCGGCTGGCGCTTCTGCACAGCGAGCTTTACCGGACGAGGATCCCGGTGATCCTGGCCTTCGAGGGCTGGGATGCGGCCGGAAAAGGCGGCGCCATCAAGCGCCTGACCCAGGCCATGGATCCCCGGGGCTACGAGGTGCATCCGACGGCGTCCCCCAACGATATCGAGAAGGCTCACCATTATCTGTGGCGCTTCTGGAAAAATCTGCCCAAGGGCGGCCATGTGGCGATCTTTGACCGTACCTGGTATGGCCGTGTCATGGTGGAACGGATCGAGGGCTTCTGCAGCGAGCAGGAGTGGAAGCGGGCTTACAAAGAGATCAATGACAGTGAGGCCACCTGGGTGAATGCCGGTGCCATCGTGCTGAAATTCTGGCTGCAGATCGACAAGGATGAGCAGGAGCGGCGGTTTAACGAGCGCATGAACACACCGGAGAAGCGCTGGAAGATCACGGATGAGGACTGGCGGAACCGCGCCAAGTGGGATGCTTATGAGAAAGCGGTGGATGAGATGCTGATCCGTACCTCCACCACCTATGCACCATGGACCATTGTGGAAGCAGATTCCAAATATTATGCGCGGATCAAAGTACTGAAAACCGTGGTGGAAGCGCTGGAAGCGCGAATGAACAGATAATCAATATCATGATCGGGAGGAGCATCAGGGATGGGACTGACATGGCGGGATCCGCTCTATATGGATGCGGGAATGGAAAAGAAAATCAACCGTATCCGCTGGCGACTGGAGCACGGGGCCGGAAGCTTTCGCCTTTATCTGGTGACCATAAGCACCAGTCCCGGCATGCAGCTGGACATTGTATCGGCGGCTGAGCTAAAGCAGCGGGTGATCCGGCGGCGTCTTCCCATGATCGTCGGGGTGGCGGGCAGCTACGAGGATGCCCTTGACCGGGTGCAGGACATGCTGGCGGATGCCCTGGCGGCCACCGGTACCCCGGATATCCGGAAATATTTGGAGAACAGGCAGGAGTGAGGCAATGCTGCACATTTTATTGCTCATATTGAAATGGATCGCCCTGATCCTGGGCGGGATCATCGGCCTTCTGCTGCTGCTCCTTCTGCTGGTGCTATTTGTTCCCCTGCGCTACCGGATGCGGCTGGTTTCCGGGGAGGAAGGCATCACAGGGCGCATCCAGGCGGACTGGCTGCTGCGGGCCTTTGGCATTACCGCCGATTACCGGGACGGAAAACCGCGGGTGCGTTTAAAGCTGTTCTGGCTGCCGCTGATCACCCTGTATCCGTCGAAGGACAAGGGTGATCAGCGGCAGGGACGAAAAAAACAGGGAACCCGTGACGGAAGCGGGAATGTCACGAAGGAGGACAACTGGCAGGCGGATAAAGAGAAAATCGGCACTGCTGACGGAAAGCGTATCGCGGCACAGGAAGATGTCACGCAGGGGCTGACGTCGGAGCAGGCGGAACGGGCAAGACTGGAAACCGAGTTGGAACGGGAACTGCTGGAAGAACAGGGACAGCGCATGGATCTGCTGCCGGAAGAGCTGCAGACGGCATCGTCGGGAGACCGGGATGCGCACGAATCGTTGGGGATGGAGCATCAGGCGCGATTGCATGAGAAACGGCCTGCAGGGGCAGACTACGGTAATGAGGAGCAGGAAAACAAAGAATTTTTCCGTCTGATAAAAAAGCTTGTCCTGACGATCTGGCATCTGGTTTGGCTGCTGATCCGGCTTCCCTTTGTGGTTGCGCGGAAGATCAGGGGGTTCTTTCAGAAACTTGGATATACAATTCGAAGAATTTATGTTAAAATATGCCATAAGAGAGCGCGTGTCCGGGAATTGATGGAATTTCTCCGGCAGGAGGAGACCCGGGCAGCCCTTGACAAATGCAAACGGCAGCTGTTCAGGATGGTGCGTCATGCGGCTCCGCGAAAACTCCGGGGACAGTTTACCGCAGGTACCGGCGATCCGGCGCTGACCGGCCAGCTTTACGGCCTGTACTGTATGGCATGCCCGGTGCATCGGTTCCGGGTGCAGATCCAGCCGGATTTTGACAACGCCGTTTTTCAGGGAAAGGTTTCCCTGCGGGGAAGGATCCGTCTGGCAGCCATGCTTTTCTATGGTCTGCAGATCATCACAGATGCCAATGTGCGCGGCCTGATCCGAAGAGTCAGAAACCGCTGAGAAGATACCATGAACGTAAGGAGGAAGATAGCATGTCGGCAGACAACAATTTTAAGACCTCACTGGAATCCTTATTCCGGGGAATGGATGGCTTTCTGACATCCAAGACAGTGGTGGGAGATGCGATTACGGTGGGAGACACGATCATTTTACCGCTGGTTGACGTGACCTTCGGTGTGGGTGCCGGCACTTCCAGTGCAGATAAGAAGAACAACAGTGGCGGCGGTATGGGCGGCAAGATCACCCCCAGTGCCATCCTTGTCATCAAGGACGGGCACACCAAGCTGGTGAACATCAAGAATCAGGATTCCGTGACCAAGATCCTGGACATGGTGCCGGATTTCGTTGACCGGTTCGCTGCCGGCAAGAAAGACATGATGTCCGATGAGGAAGTGTTGAAAGCCGCACAGGCCGGAACCGAAGAAAAGAGCGAAGAATAAAGAAGTATTTCTGACGAAAAGTCTCATGCCAGCATCCGGGAAAGGAGAGGTGTGGGGCTTTTCTTATATGACAGAAAATTATTTGCGCGGAAAACATGAGAAACGGCGAAAATGGGGAGGAGCATCGGTTATGACCAGTGGAAATAAGACGAAGGTATGGTATCATTTGCCGGGGCTGTTTGAATTTTATGAGCTGTACCGGCTGTTTTTACCCCTGTTCCGGGAACATCGGGAATACTTTTATGACTGGTGCGATATTGGTTCCATTTATGGCGCCCCGGTGGACTGCCTCTGGGGCGGCGGCCGCGTCGGTTTTGGAGATGGGGATGCCCGGGAGGTGCTGGCGCTTACGAAGGAATATGGCATCTCTGCCCGGCTCACCTTCAGCAATTCTCTGCTTAGGGAAAAACACCTGGAGGATAAACAATGCAACCGGCTCTGTACCCTGTTTGCACAGGCGGGAAATGTTCCAAATGGCGTGATCGTGCATTCCGACCTTCTGCTGGATTACCTGAAAAACAACTATCCCGGGCTTTATTTCGTCTCATCCACCACCAAGGTGCTGACGGATTTTCCCCGACTGGTACAGGAAATTGACAGGCCGGAGTTTCGGTATGTGGTGCCGGATTTTCGCCTGAACAAAGCCCTCGATCAGCTGAAAGCCCTGTCGAAGGAACAGAAAGAGAAAGTAGAATTCCTGTGCAACGAATGCTGCTGGTTTGGCTGTCAGGAGCGGAAGCGTTGCTATGAGGCGGTAAGCCGTCAGCAGCTGGGAAAGGCCGGGCCGGTGCATCATTGTCAGGCACCGGGAGCGGGCAGCGGGTATCGCTTTTCTGTGGCTATGGAAAATCCCGGCTTTATCAGCATCGAAGATATACAAAGTATTTATGTACCGTTGGGATTCTCTCATTTTAAGATCGAGGGGCGCAGCCTGGGAAGTGCCCTGATCCTGGAATTTTTACTCTATTATATGACAAAGCCGGAATATCAGCTGCGCGTAAGAGAGGCCATTTATCTGGACAATACGCTGGATTTGTTTTAAACTGTCTCATATAAACAGAAGGAGAAACGGGTATGAAAAAGGGAATCTATTTGTCACTGCTCATGGCAGGCATGCTGCTGATGGGCTGCCAGCGTACCACTTCAGGCACGGAGGATACGAATACTGCCAGCAATGGCGGCACCCATACAGAAACAGACGCAGATGTGGACGCGGACATGGAAACAGAAGCACAGGGTAAAAATACAGATGAAGAAACACCGGATGGAGCCTCCGATGAAACTGCTGTGAAGACAGATTTTTCTTATGCGGATCTGTCGGAAACGGAGTTTCTTTTCGCCAGCGGCGCCGGCGCTTGGGGTACCACGCTGACCATTGATGCAGACGGATCTTTCCAGGGGCTTTATACAGATTCTGATAATGATACCGGAGAGGGATATCCCAACGGCACTATGTATTACTGTAAATTCAGCGGGCAGCTTGGGTCACTCACCAAAGTAGATGATCTCACGTACACGGCAGATCTGTTGACGATTTCCTATGCAGATCCAGTGGGGGAAGAAGCTTATGAGGATGGTATCCGTTATATTTATTCAGAGGCCTACGGGCTGGATCAGGCGGGCACGCTTACCTTTTATCTGCCGGGAACCAGGCGCGAAAAACTGTCTGAAGATTGTCTCAGCTGGGTTTCTCAAGCAATGGTGGATGAAAACTGGAATCCGGTGGATGAGCTTGATTTTGTATGTCTCTACAATCCGGCGGAAGAAGAGGCTTTCTATAGCTACAACCAGGTGGACCAATGGCTGAACCATCTTACTTCCTGTGAGGAGACAGAGCAATACTATCTGGATGAATTGCAGAACCTTGAGACCCAGGGCGACATGACAGAAAATGCCCGGAATCGGTTTCGGCTGTGGGATAATGCCCTGAATGAGGAATGGAAGATTCTCATGACCCTTCTTCCGGAAGAAGAAAAAGAATCTTTAAGAGCCGAAGAGCGGACGTGGATCAGCCGCAAGGAACAGGCTGTGGAAGAAGTTGGAGCAGAAGCGGCAGGTGGTTCTCTGCAGCCTATGCTGGAATATGATGAGGCCGCTGAACTTACGAAAGAAAGAGTATACGAGCTGAAAGAAATGCTCAATAATGGAAGATAGGAATTGAGAAAAATGTTACGATGAAGAAAAGGGCAGGGAACAGGCATGAAAGCTGATGAGGTTATCCGGGAAACTGCAAGGCTTTGCAGAAATTTTGGCGCAAAAGAAGTGATTTTATATGGTTCCAGAGCCAAAGGTACGGCGCGGGAACGCAGTGACATTGATGTGGCAGTGGCAGGGGTAAATAATTTTGACGAGCTTCGTGAACAGGTAGAAGAATTGTTTTCAATCTTTTTGCAATTCTCTCGATGCATTGGCGGAGGCAAGGCAGCGTGACCTTGCGGATTCCTTTGTATTGAGCGGAACCGGTGCAAAATTCAGTATCACTTTTGATCTTGCCTGGAAAGTGATGAAAGACATTCTGGTACAATATTATGCTATCACCGGTTTTGTAACCGGTTCTCCGAGAGAAGTACTTCGGGAAGCGTATAAGGCAAATCTGATCTCTGATGATGCATGGATGGATATGTTGAAAGTGCGCAATGCGCTCATACATGATTATGACTGTGAAATCGTGAAAACACATTGTACGGTGATTGTAGAGAAATATATTGATTTATTTTATGATTTTGAATATGTGGTAAAACAGCTGGACATATGATGTGAACCATTTACAAAACGAACAAGGTATTTTAAAGAAAGTTTGTAATCTCAATCGAGGGATATTTTCGGCTTAAGCATTGACAGAAAAGCAGACATTTGCTACACTACAATTACATATCTGGGAAAGTTCTTGGCTGTTCAGCCACTCAATCCCCATATGCGAAAACAAAAAATATGGCGGAGAGCGTGAGAGCGGACATGCAGCGGCTTTGACAGTGCGTATTCCATTTTCTCTGCCATCACAAGGAGGAAGTTGCGAATGCAGAGAAGAAAACTGGAAGAATTGAACCTGTTGGATGATTTCCTGTTTCATGCCATGCTGGCGTATCCGGATACGGGAGAAGCGTTTATCCGCAAACTGCTGGAAACATTGTTTGATCGGAAATTTCCGCACCTGAAAATCCGTGCACAGGAGTCGTTTGCGGGAGTGAATACGGATTTTCGCGGCGCAAGGCTGGATGTTTATATCGAGGAAGACGGAAGCGCGCAGATCAATGGAGACGAAATCCCCACTGTCTACGATGTGGAACCGGACCATAACCATAAGAACGCGGAGATCAAAGCATTTCCGAAGCGAGCCAGGTTTTATCATGCGATGATCGACAGAAGAAGCCTGAAAGCCGGAGAGCATTTTGGCAAAATGAAAAAGGTGTACGTGATCTTTATCTGCGATTATGATCCTTTCGGCTATGATCGGGTGTTATACACGATAAAGAACAGATGCCTGGAAGAGCCGACAATGCCGTATGAGGATGATGCGGAAACCTGGGTGCTGTATACCCGGGGCAAAAAAGGAAACATCTCGGAAAGTTTGCGTCAGCTGCTCAGCTATATGGAGAACACGAACCAGAACAATGCGATCAATGAAGATCTGAGAGACATCCAGCAGATGGTAGATCAGGTCAAACGGGACGGGGAGGTTTCATTACGATATATGAAATGGTTTGAGCATGATCAGATGATGTATGAGGAAGGCCGTGAACAGGGGCGCAAAGACGCGCAGGAAAGTGCGGAACGAGAACGGAAAATTGCAGAGCAGGAACGAAAAAATGCAGAGCGAGAGCGGCAAATTGCGGAGCAAGAGAAGAAAAGAGCGAAAGTTGCGGAACAGCTTGCTGAGACGGCAAAGCAGGAAGTAAAAGATGCTAAGAGGAAAGAGGAACTGACAAAGCAGCTCTTGGCAGATGAACGATTGGAAGACTTAAAACGTGCGTTGGATGATCCGGTATTTCGGGATTGCCTGCTGAAAGAATATGGTATCAATTAACATTTTGTTGAACTAGAAAAGAAGGGACACGGTAACTGACGGGGAAGTTGGTTTGCCGTGTCTTTTAAACCCCTGACAATGGCGGGAGAACAGTTTGCGAAAGCCCTCATCTGCCCGTTGTTTCAATATGAGGAGGAGGCTGCCGCTATGCTGGATGAACGGGCGATGGAGACGGCTATTGCCATGCAGAATAAGTTTGCGGATAGCAGCTGGTAACATTTGATGCAATATCCCGCCCTTCTGTCATATATTATATATAGAAGAAAGCAATTTCTTTGAAAAATGGCAGGAGAGGGCGGGGCTTTTTAATGAGGCGACTGATCGGCTATACACTGTTCTGGACGGCAGTGGGCATTCTTGTCGGCCTGCTGCTGCCCAGCGTTGTCATGCAGTGGATCCTGATGATACTTTTTTTCATTATCGGATATGAGTTATTCGGATGTTAAATGCAGGCACAAAAAAAGGACGATCGATCAATCGTCCTTTTTCGCCGCATTCATGTTTGGAAATCAGAAGAGGAGACTTAAGCTCTCTCTACTTTGCCGGACTTCAGGCAGGAAGTACATACGTACATTCTCTGAGCTGCTCCGTTCACTTTCACTCTTACAGACTTTACGTTGGATTTCCACATCTTGTTAGTTTTTCTATTAGAATGGCTCACTGCATGTCCGAAGTGGGCACCTTTCTCACAGATAGCGCATTTTGCCATGATTGCACCTCCCTAAAACCAGATTAAGTCTACATAAAAACTCACAACAAAAGTATTCTAGCAGATAACCGTTGTTTTTGCAAGTGCATTTTTGAAAAAAAAGAAATTAATTAAAAATTTAGTTTCCTTTTTTTCACAAAGAGGGTATAATATGCACAGGATGCTCTGCCGCAGCCTTTTTCTTTTCCTGCGGCGAGCCAGAAAAGTGTGGAGGTGCCAGGATGAAGGGACATATGAATACGCAGATGGGTGAAGTTTTAATAGATACCGATGTTATCGCCAAGTATGCCGGTTCTGTTGCCGTTGAGTGCTTTGGTATCGTCGGGATGGCGTCTGTCAATATGAAAGACGGATTGGTAAAGCTTCTGAAGAAGGACAGCCTGACCCACGGCATCAGCGTAGAGCTCAATGACAACCGGATCACGCTGGATTTTCATGTGATTGTTGTGTACGGTGTGAACATTTCTTCCGTTGCGGACAATCTGATCAGTACCGTCAAGTATCAGGTAGAGGAATTTACCGGTATGGAGATCGAGAAGATCAATATTTATGTAGAGGGCGTTCGCGTCATTGATTAGGGTATTATAAGGAGGAGCTTGCAGTGGCTATCAATACAATTAACGCCGAAATGGTCGCAAAGATGTTTCTGGGCGGAGCGAAGAACTTAGAGGCGAAGAAGGAATGGATCAATGAGCTGAATGTATTCCCGGTTCCTGATGGAGATACCGGAACGAACATGACGCTCACCATCATGTCCGCAGCCCGGGAAGTCGGCGGCATGGAACAGATCGAGATGGGAGAGCTTGCCAAGGCCATTTCCAGCGGATCCCTGCGTGGTGCGCGGGGCAATTCCGGTGTCATTCTCTCTCAGCTGCTTCGTGGATTTACGAAGGGGATTAAGGAATATAAGGAGCTGGATGCGGTGCTCATCGCCAATGCCATGGAGAAGGGTGTGGAGACCGCATATAAGGCCGTGATGAAGCCGAAGGAGGGAACGATCCTGACCGTTGCCAGAGGCGCCGCAGACAAGGCATGCGAGCTGGCAGAGAGCGCAGATGATCTGGAGATGTTCTTCCGCGCCATCATCGAGTATGCGGATGAAGTGCTGTCCAGAACCCCGGACATGCTGCCGGTGCTGAAGGAAGCAGGCGTGGTGGATTCCGGCGGACAGGGTCTTGTGCAGGTACTGAAAGGCGCATTTGATGCGTTCATGGGCAAGGAGATCGACTACACCATCGAGGCAGGCCCGGCAGCAACCGTGACCAAGCCCGGTGCCCAGGCAGAGGCGGACATCAAGTTCGGCTACTGCACCGAGTTCATCGTTATGCTGAACAAGGGATATAACGAAGAGAAGGAACATGAGTTCAAGAGCTATCTGGAGTCCATCGGGGATTCCATCGTGGTCGTGTCCGATGACGATATCGTGAAGGTGCACGTACATACGAACGATCCGGGTCTGGCGATCCAGAAGGCTCTGACGTATGGCGCACTTTCCAGAATGAAGATCGACAATATGCGTGAGGAACACCAGGAGAAGCTGATCAAGGACGCAGCCAAGCTGGCCGAGCAGCAGAAGCAGGAAGCCGAGGCAGCGAAAGCACCCAAGAAAGAGTGCGGTTTTATCTCCGTATCCATCGGTGCCGGTATCGGTGAGATCTTCAAAGGACTGGGGGTAGACTACCTTATTGAGGGCGGCCAGACCATGAACCCCAGCACCGAGGACATGCTCAACGCCATCGAGAAGGTAAATGCGCAGAATATTTTCATTTTCCCGAATAATAAGAACATCATTCTGGCAGCCAATCAGGCCCAGTCCCTGACCAAGGACAAGAATGTGTTCGTCATTCCCACCAAGACCGTGCCCCAGGGTATTGCGGCGCTGATCAATTTTGTGCCGGACCGTCCGGTGGAGGAGAATGCTTCTGCCATGATGGAGGGCATTGAGAACGTGAAGACCGGTCAGGTGACCTACGCTGTGCGGGATACCCACATTGATGACAAGGATATCCATGAGGGCGACATTATGGGCATCGGCGACAAGACGATCCTGTCTGTGGGCCGTGATATTGCCCAGACCACCAAGGACATGATTGCCCAGATGGTGGACGAGGACTCAGAGCTGATTAGCGTTTACTACGGCGAGGACATGAAGGAAGAGGATGCGAATGCGCTGGCATCCTGGCTGGAGAAAGAATATCCCGACTGTGATATCGAGGTACATTTCGGCGGACAGCCTATCTACTACTATGTAGTCAGCGTAGAGTAAGAGTGACATGAATCCAATCAGTTCTTTGAAGGGGATCGGCGAGAAGACAGCGAAATCTTTTGCACGCTTGGGCATTACCACGGTGGAAGAGCTTCTCGACTATTACCCGAGAGATTATGAAGAATATCAACAGCCAGTCCTGACTTCGGAGGTGCATCCGGACGGGACAGAGGTGGTCAGCATCATGGGACGGGTGGATGGCCCGGTGAATGCCCGGCGGATCCGGGGCATGGTTCTTGTGACCGTGTCGGTATCCGATCCCGGCGGCACCATGACGGCCACCTGGTTCAATGCACTGTTTATGAAGAACAATCTCACGGCCGGGAGCACGTATGTGTTTCGCGGCCGTGTGAAATTATCCGGCAAAAATCTGCAGATGATCCAGCCGGAGGTGTTTGCACCGGAGAAATATGAAGAACAGATGGGACGGCTTCTGCCCATCTATCCGCTGACTGCCGGAGTGTCCAACAAGATGCTGACGAAAGCCATGGCCCAGGCCGTGAGCAACTATGGCAGCAAGCGGGAATTTTACCCGGTGGATTTCCGGCAGCGCCACACCCTGCCGGAGTATAACTTTGCCCTGACGAACATTCATTTTCCAAAAGACCGGGAGCTGCTGCTTCAGGCCCGGAAACGGCTGGTGTTCGATGAGTTTTTCCTGTTTATCGCTTCCCTTCGTCAGCTGAAAACTTCAGAAGAGCGGCTGACCAATGATTTCTCCATTGAGAAACGGCCGGAGGTGGCGGCTTTTATCGAAGGGCTGCCCTACGAACTCACCGGCGCCCAGACAAAAGTGTGGCAGGAGATCGAGGCGGATCTGCAGAAGCCTTATGTCATGAGCCGTCTTGTCCAGGGAGACGTGGGCTCCGGCAAGACGATCATTGCCATTCTGGCGCTGATGACCGTCTGCCTCAATGGACTGCAGGGAGCTCTCATGGTGCCCACGGAGGTGCTGGCCAGACAGCATATGGAGTCCATGCAGGAGCTGTTCGGGGCGCATCATATCCCGTTGACGCCGATCCTGCTCATCGGCTCCATGACGGCAAAGGAGAAGCGGGAGGCCTATGCCCGCATTGAGGCGGGAGAGGCGGACATTGTCATCGGCACCCACGCCCTTATCCAGGACAAGGTGCAGTTTCGGAATCTGGCGCTGGTGGTGACGGACGAGCAGCACCGGTTTGGCGTGCGGCAGCGGGAAGCCCTGTCCGACAAAGGAGCCCATCCCCATATCCTGGTCATGAGTGCCACCCCCATTCCCCGGACGCTGGCCATCATCCTGTACGGGGATCTGGATATTTCGGTCATCGATGAGCTGCCGGCCAACCGGCTGCCCATCAAAAACTGCGTGGTGAACAGTAGCTACCATGCCACGGCCTACAAATTCATCGAAAATCAGGTACGGGAAGGACGACAGGCCTATGTGATCTGCCCCATGGTGGAGGAAAATGAAACCATGGACGGCGTGACCAACGTCATGGATTATGAGAAAAAGCTGCGGGAAGTGCTGCCGGGGGATATCCACACGGCTTATCTCCACGGCAAAATGAAGCCCAAAGAAAAAAATGAGATCATGGAGCGGTTTCTGGCCGGAGAGATCCAGGTGCTGGTGTCCACCACGGTCATCGAGGTGGGGGTCAACGTGCCCAACGCCACGGTGATGATGGTGGAGAACGCCGAGCGCTTCGGCCTGGCCCAGCTCCATCAGCTCCGGGGCCGGGTGGGGCGCGGCGCCCATCAGTCCTACTGTATTTTTGTGTCCGACACGAAGAGTAAGGATACGCTGAAACGACTCCAGACGCTGAACCGCTCCAACGACGGATTTTATATTGCCAGTGAGGATCTGAAGCTGCGGGGGCCCGGGGATATGTTCGGCATCCGCCAGAGCGGCCTGCTGGAATTTCGGATCGGGGATATTTTCACAGATGCCGGGATTCTGAAAGAAGCCAACGATGCGGTGACGGCAGTGTTCGAGGAAGACCCGGAGCTTTCCCTGGAAAAATACCAGCCGCTGAAAAAACGGCTGGCTGCCTATATGCGGTATGATCTGGGCAATCTGAACCTGTAAACAGAAAAACGTTTTTTATTCGGAGATGGAATCATCCATCAGAAGATCTTCAAATTTCCGCGCTGCGGCAGATGGCGGGTAGTCCACATGAGACACCAGGCAGAGGTCGCGGGGCGGAAATTTTTCTTTGATAGAAAGGCAGAAGACATTCCCTTTCTCGATCTCCGGCCGGGCCAGCCGCAATGGCACAATGCCGATGCCCATATTTAACACGACCATGGGCGTGATGAGCTCCGAGGAGGCGATCTCAATGTCCGGATCCAGAAGCAACCCGCAGGACTCAAACACATGATCCAGGAAGATCCGGGTGGTCAGTCCCTTTTTCAGACAGATCAGAGGGTATTGTCCCAGATCTGCCAGCGAGAGCGGGAGCTCTTTCAGGTGTTCATATTGTTTCCCGGCAATGCACACGTCATTGATGGGCCGCAGCTTCTGCACCAGCAGCTGGTCATTCTCCGGGATGGGGGAGGTGATCACGGCCAGGTCTGCCAGATTGGAACCCAGCATCAGCAGCCCTTCACTGGTCGTCCCATTGGAAATCTCCAGCTTGATGGACGGATACAGGCTGTGATAGCGTTTCAGATAGGGCATGAGAAAGTTCTGCATGGTCATCTCCGTGGCTGCGATCCGGAGCACCCCTTTGTTCAGGGAACGTGCCTCCGTGAGCGCCTCCTCTGCCTGGGTGATGCTGCGGTGGGCCCGGCTCACATAACGGTACAGGATTTCTCCCTCCGGCGTCAGGACGACGCCTTTTTTGCTGCGAATAAACAGCTGACAGCCCAGCTCTGTTTCCAGATTCTGGATCGTGCGGCTGACGGTAGGCTGGGACAGGAAGAGCGCATTGGCTGCGGCTGTAATATTTCTGTATTTCGCCACATAATAAAAGATTTTGTAATAATCATAGCTGACTGACATCTTTTTCCCTTTCTTTTATCCATGTATATAACGTATGGATAATCGCAAAAATAGCATTTTCATTTTTCTTCACGTATGAGTATAATGCAGGAATCAGGAAAAAACAATCCCTGAGCGATATCGTAACAGATACAAAAGAAAGGAGCTGACAATCTATGGGAGATCTTGCATCGAGGATCATGGAAGAGCTTACCTGCAAGACAGCTTTTACCATTCCGGTGTTTGGCGGCATTCCCATCGCAGAATCTGTGGCCGTTTCCTGGATCATCATGGGCGTTCTCGTTGTGTTGTCCATCGTGCTGACCAGGCATCTGCGGGTGACGGAACCCACCAGAAGACAGGTGGCACTGGAAACGGCAGTCACCGGACTGGAGCATATTTTTGACGGCATTCTCGGTGAAAAGGGACGGCGGTATGTCCCGTACATGGTGACTGTGCTGCTATACATCGGGGTATCCAACATCATCGGGCTGTTTGGGTTCAAGCCGCCCACCAAAGACCTGAATGTAACGGCGGCGCTGGCGCTGATGAGCATCGTTCTTGTGGAAACATCCGGCGTTCGCACGAAAGGACTGAAGGGATGGCTGAAAAGCTTTGCGGACCCGTCGCCGGTCATCGCCCCCATGAATCTTCTGGAAGTGATCATCCGTCCGCTGTCTCTGTGCATGCGGCTGTACGGCAATGTGCTTGGTGCATTCGTGATCATGGAATTGATCAAACAGCTGCTGCCGGTGGCACTGCCGGTGCCATTCAGTCTTTATTTTGATATTTTTGACGGGCTCTTACAGGCCTATGTATTCACTTTCCTGACATCCATGTTTATTCAGGAAAAAATCAATTAAATTTTACAGAAAGAAAAGGAGAACAGATATGACAGCACTTATCGCAATTGGAGCAGGCATTGCAATTTTAACAGGTATCGGCGCAGGTATCGGCATTGGTATCGCAACCGGAAAGGCAACAGAGGCAGTGGCAAGACAGCCGGAAGCAGAGAGCAAGATCAGCAAGCTTTTCATCCTTGGCTGTGCGCTGGCAGAGGGAACGGCCATCTTCGGCTTCGTCATCGCCATTCTGATCATCCTCTTCCTGGCATAGGAAACGGATGTATGGAAAAAGGAGGAAACGAGCATGCTCAGTTTGAATATCAGCCTCGTTTATGTGATCATCAATCTGCTGATTTTTTACTTTCTCATGAAAAAATTCCTGTTCGGGCCGGTACATCGGATCCTGGATGAGCGGCAGAAGCTCATTGCAGAGGAGATGGCCCAGGCCAAAAGCCTGAAGGAAGCAGCACAGCAGGAAAAAGAACAGTATGAAGCATCCATGCACGATGCAAAGACCGAGGCGGAACATGTGCTGCGAAAAGCAAAGGAGGACGCGGATGCGGCCTATGCGCGTACCATGCAAACGGCGCAGGAAGAGAGCGCCCGGGTAAAGGAAGAGGCGCGCAAAGCAGCTGCCCGGGAAAAAGAGCAGATGTTAAGAGAAGCCCGGACGCAGATCGCGGGACTGGCAGCGGATACGGCCAGCCAGATCCTGGGACAGTGTACCGGGGTGAAAACAGACGAACAGATTTATGAACAATTTCTGAAAAAAGCGGGTGAGGAACAATGAGTCGAAGCACAGCCGATTATGTAACCATGCTGGAACAATTAAAGATTCCAAAAGAAGATGTGAAGAGCGCTGCGGAGCTCCTGACGCTGGTGCCGGAGATCGAGGCATTTTTCTGTGATCCGTCCATAGCAGTGGAGAAAAAACATGCAGCGGCAGAGAAGCTGTTTCCCACGTCTGTCAGGGATCTGATCCGGCTGCTCTGTGATAACCAGGACATGGACCGGTTCCGGGAGATCGCAGAACAGTTTCAGGCAAGACCCCGGGAAGGAGAAGACAGTTCCCTGCAGGTGACGCTGACGTGTGTTACCGAACCGGAGGAAGCGGTCAGGGAGAGACTTCTGGCCTGTGTACAGAAACAGTATCCGGGCAGAACACTTGTTCTTTCTGTCAGAAAAGATGCCTCCCTCATCGGCGGTTTCCGGCTGCAGGTGGACGGAAAGGAATACGACTGGAGTTATGAAGGAAAGCTGCAGGCATTAAAACAGAAGATGGCGCAGCAGGCCGGGCAGTCTGACAGCCTGTCGGGAGTGATCTCCGTTCTGCGGGAAACGGTGCGGGACAGCGATTTTGATGAGACCATTCATGAAGTGGGAACCGTGCGGACCGCAGGCGACGGCATCGTATCCATTGACGGGCTGGATCATGCCATGTACGGCGAGGTTGTCCAGTTTGACAACGGCGAAAAGGGCATGGTACAGGATATCCGAAGGGATACGATCCGCTGTATCCTTTTTGGCAGAGACCGCGGCATCGGAGAAGGCAGTCGGGTCATCCGCACGAAAAAACGGGCCGGCATTCCTGTGGGCGAAGCCTTTCTCGGCAGAGTGGTTAATGCACTGGGGGAACCCATGGACGGCCAGGGCGCCATCGAAGCGGCAGACTTTTATCCGATGGAACGGGAGGCACCATCCATTGCAGACAGAAGCCCGGTGACCAGGCCCATGGAGACCGGTATTTTATCCATTGATTCCATGTTCCCCATCGGCAGAGGACAGCGGGAGCTGATCATCGGAGACCGGCAGACCGGTAAGACATCCATTGCCCTTGATACGATGCTGAACCAGAAGGGGAAAGGGGTGATCTGCATTTATGTGGCCATCGGCCAGAAGGCCTCCACGGTGGCCAGCGTGGTACAGACGCTGAAAACCTACGGTGCGCTTCCTTACTCTATCGTGGTGGCGGCAACGGCCAGCGATCCGGCGTCCCTACAGTACGCAGCGCCCTACGCGGGCACATCCATGGCGGAATATTTCATGCATCAGGGAAAGGATGTGCTCATCGTATACGATGACCTTTCCAAGCATGCGGTGGCCTACCGGGCCATTTCCCTGCTGATCGGCCGATCCCCGGGACGGGAAGCCTATCCCGGCGATGTGTTTTATCTGCATTCCCGCCTGCTGGAGCGTTCCAGCTGCTTGAAGAAAGAGCTGGGCGGCGGTTCCATCACCGCACTGCCCATCATTGAGACCCAGTCAGGGGATGTGTCGGCCTATATCCCCACCAACGTGATTTCCATCACCGACGGACAGATCTTCCTGGAAAGCAGCCTGTTCTTCTCCGGCATGCGTCCGGCTGTCAACGTGGGGCTGTCCGTTTCCCGTGTGGGCGGCGCGGCCCAGACGAAAGCCATGAAGCAGACGTCCGGTAGCCTCCGGATCGACCTGGCCCAGTACCGGGAAATGGAGGTATTTACCCAGTTTGATTCCGATCTGGATGAGAATACAAGGGCACAGCTGGCCTACGGCAGCACCCTGATGGAGCTGTTAAAACAGCCCCGGAACCATCCGCTGTCCATGCCGGAACAGGTGGTTTCCCTGACAGCGGCGGTGGAAAGAGTGCTGGTGGACGTGCCGGTGAAGGATGTGAAACGGTTCCAGACAGAGCTGCTGGACTGGATGCGGCGCTGTCATGGGGAGCTTCTTCATACCATCCAAGAGACAGGACGGCTGGAGGAAGAGACGAAGACGGCCCTGCTGGAAGCCATCCGGGAATTCAAAGGCGGGTGGTCCTGATGGCAAACGAGACAGAACTGAAGGCCAGAATGGAGAGCATTGAAGAAACCCGAAAGATCACCAATGCCATGTACCTGATCTCTTCTTCCAAAATGAAACGGGCGAAGCAGCGGCTGGCAGATACGGAACCGTATTTTTTTACGCTGCAGAATGCGGTGGCCCGGTTGCTGCGGCATGTGCCGGACATCGAAAATCAGTATCTGGAAAAGGAGGATCCGTCCCGGAACAGTGAAAAAACAGGCATTCTGGTGATCACGGCAGACAAAGGGATGGCAGGTGCCTATAACCAGAACGTGTTAAAGGTTGCACAGGAGACAATCCGGCAGCGGGAAGAAGCGGGAGCAGAAAAACCTGCCCTGTATGTGGTGGGAGAGATCGGCCGGGCCTATTTTGAGCAGCGCAGAATCCCCTTCGACAGCCAGTTCCACTATACGATCCAGAAACCGACCATGCACCGGGCAAGGGTCATTGCACAGACCCTGCTTTCCCAGTACCGTGCCGGTGCGCTGACGGAGGTTCTGATCATTTATACCCAGATGAAAAATGCCATGGAAAGCGAGGCAAAGCTCCAGCAGCTGTTGCCGCTGCACCGGGCACATTTTGATCAGCCCGGCCTTTCTTCCTACGGGGAGGAGATGACTTATCTGCCATCCCCGGAGGCGGCATTGGAAAGTATCGTGCCGAATTACGTGGCTGGTTATATATACAGTGCGCTGGTAGAGGCTTATTCCAGCGAACAGAATGCCCGGATGAATGCCATGCGCTCCGCAACAGAAAGTGCGGATGACATGATCCGTTCCCTGCGGATCAGCTGCAACCGCATCCGGCAGTCTTCCATCACCCAGGAGATCACAGAGGTGGCAGGAGGCGCCCGGGCGTTAAAGGAGGAAAACAGATGATGAACGGAAAAATTGTACAGGTCATGGGGCCGGTGGTGGACGTGGAATTTCCGGCGGAACCGCTGCCTGCCATCCGGGATGCCCTGTATGTGAATAACGAGGGAAAACGATGTGTGATGGAGGTGGCACAGCATGTCGGGGAGCGGACGGTGCGCTGTATCCTTCTGTCCCCCGGGGAAGGGCTGTGCAGGGATATGGAAGTGGAAGCCACCGGAACCGGCATCTGTGTGCCGGTGGGAGAACAGACACTGGGGCGTCTGTTTGGTGTTACCGGGCAGACACTGGACGGCGGAGAAGATCTTTCCGATGCGCCGCACTGGTGCATTCACCGGGAACCGCCGGCTTTTGAGGACCAGAACCCGGCAACGGAAATTCTGGAGACCGGGATTAAAGTCATTGACCTTCTGGCCCCCTATGCCAAGGGTGGTAAGATCGGCCTGTTCGGCGGCGCCGGTGTGGGCAAAACCGTGCTGATCCAGGAGCTGATCCGCAACATTGCCACGGAGCAGGGCGGCTATTCTATTTTTACCGGCGTGGGAGAGCGCTCCCGGGAGGGCAATGATCTGTGGACAGAGATGAAAGCCTCCGGCGTCCTGAAAAAGACGGCGCTGGTGTTCGGTCAGATGAACGAATCCCCGGGTGCCCGGATGCGTGCCGCCCAGACCGGCCTTACCATGGCGGAATATTTCCGGGATGTGAAGCATCAGAATGTGCTGTTGTTCATCGATAACATTTTCCGGTTTGTGCAGGCCGGCTCCGAGGTCAGCGCCCTGCTGGGAAGAATGCCCTCTGCGGTTGGGTACCAGCCCACACTGGCCCAGGAGATGGGAGAGCTGCAGGAGCGGATCGCTTCCACAAAAAACGGTTCCGTCACCAGCGTGCAGGCCGTCTACGTGCCGGCGGATGACCTGACGGATCCGGCCCCGGCCACCACCTTTACCCATCTGGATGCGACGACAGTATTGTCCAGAAAAATCGTGGAACAGGGCATTTATCCGGCCATTGATCCGCTGGGCTCCACCTCCCGGATCTTAAGCGAGGACATCGTCGGCAGGGAGCATTACGAGACTGCCCGGGCGGTACAGCAGATCCTGCAGAAATACCGGGAGCTGCAGGATATCATTGCCATTCTTGGCATGGAGGAGCTGTCGGATGCGGATAAGCAGACTGTGATGCGGGCCAGAAAGATCCAGAAGTTTCTGTCCCAGCCGTTCTTCGTGGCGGAGAATTTCACCGGCATACCCGGAAAATACGTGCCGTTGTCTGATACGATCCGCGGCTTTGCCGCCATTGTAAACGGAGAGATGGACGAATACCCGGAGGCTGCTTTCTTCAATGTGGGCACCATCGAGGATGTGAAGGAAAAAGCGGCTGCCCTGCAGGGACAGTCCCGGTCGGAAAAGGAGTGACGGCTTCATGGAAACCTTTTATCTGAATGTGACGGAGATGGACCGGATCTTTTTTCAGGGCAGATGCCGTCAGATCCAGTTCACCGCCTCTGACGGCATGTACGGCGTGATGCCGCATCACGAAAATATGGTCATTGCCGTATATGCCGGGACGCTGCGTATCCAGAAAGAGGATGGCCAATGGCTGGAGGGCGTCACGGGCGCCGGTTTTCTGCAGATCATCCATAACCGCGCCCTGATGATCGTGGATACCGTGGAACGGCCCGAGGATATTGACCGGCAGCGGGCGCAGGAAGCCTATGAACGGGCCCGGGAACAGCTCCGGCAGAAAAACAGCATGATCGAATACGAACTGAACAAAGCCAATCTTGCCAGAGCCATGGCGCGGCTGAAAATGACCAGCCGGTATGGCGAGAGAAAATAGCAGCAAAAAAGATGGAGAACCGGATTCCCCATCTTTTTTTGCTGCCGTATGCCGGGCCTTTTTATTTGCCGGCCATCTGGCGTTCCTGGGCCTCGATCATCTTCTTGACCATATAGCCGCCGACAGAACCGTTTTCCTTGGATGTCAGGTTTCCGTTGTATCCGTCGGATAACGGCACACCCAGCTCGCTGGCTACCTCGAATTTAAACTTGTCCATGGCGCTCTTGGCCTCCGGGACATTCATCTTATTAGAAGAACTGTTTGTCATGATTGTTTCCTCCTTTTGTGTTTTTTGCAATCATTTGTTTTGATTACGCTGTTAGTATGTGAAAAAGCCGCGTTCTTAAACTAGCAGTTCCTGCAAAAAATAACATATTTTGATAACGAAATTTATTGACATCGTATGGGCAAAAATTTATAATTAATTATTAACAGTGCACATATACTGTATGTGCAGTGAGGAGTTAAGAACATGAGAGTGATTGCGGGAACTGCGGGAAGTCTTCCGCTGAAGACGATAGAAGGACTGGACACCCGGCCGACGACGGACCGGATCAAGGAAACACTTTTTAATATGTTACAGACGGGCATCTGCGACTGCCGGTTTCTGGATCTTTTTGCCGGGAGCGGGGCCATCGGCATCGAGGCGCTGAGCCGTGGCGCGAAGGAGGCGGTGTTCGTGGAGAAGGCACCGGCAGCGGTGTCCTGTATCCGTGCCAATCTTGCTTTTACGAAGCTTGCCGACCGGGCGCGGGTGATGGATGCGGATGTGTTCGGCACCCTTGCAAGACTGGATGGAACCGCACCCTTTGATTATATTTTTATGGATCCGCCCTATGACCATGAGCTGGAGAAGCAGGTACTTCTGGCACTGCAGGGCAGGTCTTTTGTGGACGAGGATACGGTGATCATCGTGGAAGCATCGAAGCATACGGACTTTTCCTATGTGGAGGAGTATGGCTACCGGATTGCGCGGAGGAAGGAATACAAGACGAATCTGCATTTGTTTTTGCAGAAGCAGTAGACCAGAATCGTTCTGGGGATAAAAAGGGAGCCCGTGGAACTGCCCGGCAGGATCGCGGGAAGGAGAAGGAGAACGTAAGGACATGAAAAAGGGGATTTATGCAGGCAGCTTTGACCCCGTGACCTACGGTCACATTGATGTGATAGAGAGAGCTGCCCGGCTGGTGGACGAGCTGATCGTGGCTGTCCTCGGCAACAGCGGAAAGACACCGCTGTTTACAGTGGAAGAGCGGGAGGATATGCTCCGGGAAGTGACGAAGCACATTCCGAACGTGACCGTGCAGTCTTTTGGCGGACTGACGGTGGATTTTGCAAGACAGCAGCATGCGCAGGTGCTCATTCGCGGCCTGCGGGCGATTCCGGATTTTGAATATGAACTGAATATGGCGCAGACGAATCACATCATCGCCCCGGAGATCGAGACGGTGTTTCTCATGACGAGTCTGAAATACTCTTACCTCAGTTCCACCACGGTGAAAGAGGTGGCCTGGTATGACGCAGATATCAAAACCTTTGTTCCGCCTTACGTGGAGGACAAGATCAGAAATAAATTTAAGAATCATCAGAAATCATCAGAGGAGGATTAAATTATGAGCAGCAGAATTGAACAGATTATTGATGAGATCGAGGATTATATAGACAGTTGTAAGTTTCAGGGATTTTCCAACACGAAGATCATCGTGAACAAGGATGAGATCGAGGAGCTTTTAAGAGAGCTCCGCCTGAAGACACCGGATGAGATCAAGCGGTATCAGAAGATCATCAGCAACAAGAATGCCATCATGGCCGATGCACAGGCCAAGGCTGACGCCCTGATCCAGCAGGCAACGGCCCAGACGACAGAGCTGGTCAGCGAGCATGAGATCATGCAGCAGGCTTATTCCCAGGCCAATGCCTATATCGAGGAAGCGACCCGCCAGGCCCAGGAGATCCTGGACAAGGCAACGGTGGATGCCAACAATTACCGCCTGGCAGCCATCCAGTATACAGATGAGATGCTGGGCAATCTGTCCAAGATCATCCAGCACACCTCCGAGACGGCAGCTGCCAAGTACGAGAATTTTGTCACATCTCTGAACAATTGCCTGGAAGTGGTGGAAATGAACCGTAGGGAACTGGCACCCCAGCATAAGGAGGCCCAGGAGGCACTGGCTTCCGTGGGCGCGGCCGTTCCGGAAGAGAGCGAAGAGCCTCAGGAGTAGAGGGAAGCACATCCCCAGGCGAGCACTGCCAGGAAGAGCTTCCAGCACACATAGCTGCGGATGGAAAGATCTGTCTGTGACAGAACGGATCTGGTCTGGGCCAGGCCGGAGAGACCGCCGAAGGCCAGAACTGCCATTACCGCAGGAAATGCATATGTGAAAGACACAGCGTTGGCAACGATCATGGGAATCCCGGAAGTGATTTCCAGTATCCCGGCCAGCGCTGTTTTTGTATGTACGGATAGCGGAGCCGCAAACAGAAACTGCATGAGGATGCGAAACAGGATCACATAACCGCCCAGCATGGCCATGGATGCGAGGCTGCTGCGGATCGTCTCATCGATGACGGCGAAGGAGAGGTTGGGGGCCTGGATTGCATGACCGGTGTGGGAAATGCTTTGTGTGGAAAGCTGCCGGGTCTGTTCTTCTGCGTTCCTATGGTTGCTGCGATACCGGTCAATAGACAGTCCCCGTCTGAGAATTCCGCTGCAGACAACAGGCAGCCCGTAGACGCACAGCAGTGCCGGAAACAGCAGTTCCCGCCGCTGAAAACAGCTGCTGATGACAAAGCCGGACAGGAATCCGGGACTGACGTTGTTGGTGAGACACAGAAGATAGGTGGCCTCCGGTCTGGACAGCTGCTTTCTCTCATACAGATCCGCCACTGTCCGGGCTCCCAGCGGATAGCCGCCCAGGAAGCCGATGAGAATGCAGGTGGCCCCTTCCGGTGTGGTGTGGAAGAAGCGCCCCAGCAGAGGGTAAGTCACGGTGCTGACAGAGGAGATGAGACCGCTGCGGATCAGGAAACCGGACAGCAGGAAAAATGGCAGCAAGGACGGGATCAGCACCTGGAACCAGAGCAGAAGGCCCTGAGAAGCGCCCGCGGAAGCCACGGACGGAAAACAGACCAGCAGTGCGAACAGGGCCAGAAGCCCCACCGCCGCCAGTGTATTTTTCCATGCGTTGTTCAAAAAAGTGTGCTTCACAGGCATTTCTTTCCACTCCCGGGACAATACTGATCAATATAGTCTATGCGAGGAACACGGATATATAGTATAATATAAAGAGCGCAAAAGAAAAGGAAGCGACGTCGAAGACGGCATTTACTTTTCTTGCGCCTTTAGCGAATTAGGTACTTTAAGGAGGATATCATATGAGCAAAAAGAAAAAGTACGGGATCGGGGCGCTGATCCTCGTGCTGGTATTGGGGATTTATTATTACGTCACGTTACCCGCCATCAACATTCACGCCGGCGGTTTCTGGTCGGCGCTGATCTTTATTCTGGTGGTTGTGCTGCTGATGAAGGCTTTTCCGCATCTGTCACACCCGGAGGAGTTAAAATCCAGCAAGCCGGTGAAGACCGTGATCCTGCTGATCGCGGCGGTGGCAGCCGTGTACATGGTGGGAAGCCTGCTGTCTTCACCCATCATCAATGCGAAAAAATATCAGCAGCTCATGCAGGTGGATGACCGGGAATTCACGGAGGATATCAAGCAGGTGTCCTACGACAAGATCCCGCTGCTGGACCGCTCCACGGCCATGCTGCTGGGCAACCGGAAAATGGGCAGCATGGTGGACATGGTGTCCCAGTTTGAGGTGAGTGACCTTTATTCCCAGATCAACTATCAGGACAAGCCGGTGCGGGTATCGCCTCTGGTGTACGCCAGCCCCATCAAATGGCTCACCAACCAGGCAGACGGCATTCCGGCCTATATTTTGATTGATATGACGACCCAGAACACGGAGCTGGTGAAGCTTTCGGATGCCATCCGCTATTCCGAGTCCGAATATTTCAACCGTAACATTTACCGGCACCTGCGTTTCCGGTATCCCACGTACATTTTTGACGACATCAATTTTGAGATCGACGATAACGGCACGCCTTACTGGATCGCACCGGTGAAAAAATTCAACATCGGCCTGTTCGGCGGCCAGACGGTGGGAAAAGTGGTGCTGTGCAACGCCCAGACCGGCGAGACCACCCTGTACGACGTGGAAAATGTACCTACCTGGGTAGACCGGGTCTATTCCGCGGATCTGCTGGTGAATCTGTACGATTATCACGGCACATTGAAGCACGGCTTCCTGAACAGCGTGCTGGGACAGAAGGACTGCCTGCAGACGACCAACGGCTATAACTATATTGCCCTGGATGACGACGTGTGGGTGTACACGGGTATTACGTCGGTCAACACCGACCAGTCCAACGTGGGCTTCGTTCTCATGAACCAGCGTACCATGGAGACAAGATTTTATGCCATTGAGGGCGCCATCGAGGATTCCGCCATGTCCTCCGCAGAGGGACAGGTACAGAACTTAGGCTACCGTGCCAGCTTTCCGCTGCTCATGAACATTGCCAATGAGCCCACCTATTTTATCGCCCTGAAGGACGACGCCGGTCTGGTGAAAAAATATGCCATGGTCAACATTCAGAAATACCAGTGGGTTGCCATCGGCGATACGGTGAAAGACTGTGAGAAATCTTACCGGGCACTGCTGGCCACCAACGGCATCACCTCCCAGGGAACGACGGACGCCCTGGAAAAATCCGGCACCATCGAGCATCTGGCGCCTGTGACGCTGGAGGGCAACACCCATTATTACCTCATGCTTGCAGGGGATGAGACCATCTATGATTTCCCTGTGGCAGAATTCCCGCAGATCATCCGGTTCCGGGAGGGGGATTTTATTTCCTTCACCTACAGCCCCGGCAGCGATGTGAGTCCGGCGGATACATTAAAATAACAGAAGAGCTGACCGTTCACCCGCGCCATTCGAAAGGTTGCATTTTTCAGTTCACCCGCGCCATTCGCAAAATCGCATCTTCGATGCTTCCCGCTGCTTTGCAGCTCATTTTTGCTCATGAACAGGCGCTCCCTTTGTATATCATTGCAGCCAGCTTTACATGCAAGCATGCAATCTGGCCACACTGATATACAAGTGAACTGAAATAAGCATAATGACGAAAAAAATAGATTTTCCCGTTGACTTTTTCGCGTTAAAGCGCTATGATGTTAATGCTATATATATTTATAGCGTAAAACATTGCTGAAAAATGGAGGAGAAGTCATGAAAAAGTTAGCAGCGCTGCTTCTGGCAGCAACGATGTGCGTCAGCGTCACTGCATGTGGCAGCAGCACAAAGGAAGACACTTCTGCAGCTGATAATACAACCGCAGAGGACACAGCAGAAGAGGAGAGCGCATCTGATAGCGCCGCTTCTGACAAAGTATTCAATATCGGTATCTGCCAGCTGGTACAGCACGAGGCACTGGATGCCGCAACCAAAGGTTTTGAGGATGCCCTTGTAGAGGAGTTCGGTGAGGACGGCGTGAAGTTCGACGAGCAGAACGCACAGGGTGATTCCAACACCTGTTCCACGATTATCAACGGATTTGTATCCAACAATGTAGACCTGATCCTGGCAAACGCAACTGCATCCCTGCAGGCAGCAGCAGCAGGCACCAACGAGATCCCGATCCTGGGAACCGCTGTTACCGAGTACGGCGTTGCCCTGGAGCTGTCTGATTTTGACGGCACCGTAGGCGGCAACATTTCCGGAACCTCCGACCTGGCTCCGCTGGACGGACAGGCTGATATGCTCCATGAGCTGTTCCCGGATGCCAAGAACATCGGCCTTCTGTACTGCTCCGCAGAGCCCAACTCTCTGTATCAGGTAGAGACCATCCAGGGTTATCTGAAAGAGCTGGGATACACCTGCAAGATGTACTCCTTCTCTGATTCCAACGATCTGTCTTCCGTAGCAACCACCGCTGCTTCCGAGAGCGATGTGATCTACGTTCCGACAGACAATACCGTAGCTTCCAATACTGCCATCCTTGACAACATCTGCCGTCCGGCAAAGGTTCCGGTAATCGCAGGCGAGGAAGGTATCTGTGCAGGCTGCGGCGTGGCAACCCTTTCCATCAGCTACTATGATCTGGGTACCGCTACCGGTAAGATGGCTGCAAAGATCTTAAACGGCGAGGATATTTCCACCATGCCCATCGAGTACGCTCCGCAGTTCACCAAGAAATACAATGCTGCGATCTGCGAGGATCTGGGCATCACCGTTCCGGACGACTATGTAGCAATCGAGCAGTAAGCGTTCGGCAATCACAAATACACACATAGGCAATGACTGGCAGCGGAACGGCACAATCTGTTTCGCTGCCCTTTGTGATGATTGTGGGAGTGCGCAGCACGAAACAATCATCTGGTATCATGATATGTTGAATCTTGTTTTTCAGCAACGATAAGCAACTATAATAACTGAGGTGATCGTATTATGAACATTATGAATCTGATCAATGCGCTTCCCGGCGCAGCTGCCCAGGGCCTGATCTGGGGTATCATGGCCATCGGCGTATATATTACCTTCCGCGTGCTGGATATCGCGGATCTTACCGTAGACGGAAGCCTGTGTACCGGCGGTGCCGTCTGCATTATGATGATGCTCGGCGGACAGAACGTATGGGTTGCCCTGCTTTGTTCCCTGCTGGCAGGCATGGCTGCCGGTCTTGTCACCGGCCTGTTCCACACCTTCATGGGCATTCCGGCCATCCTGTCCGGTATTCTGACCCAGCTGGGGCTGTGGTCTGTGAATCTGAAAATCATGGGAAAAGCCAACCAGGCCATCAACGTGGATAAATACAAACTGCTGGTTTCCCTTCGTTTTGTCAAAGGCGTTGCCCTGACAAAAAATACCATCTTCGTGGTGGCAGTGGCCATCGTGATCCTCATTGCGATCCTGTACTGGTTCTTCGGTACCGAGCTGGGAAGTGCCATCCGTGCCACCGGCTGTAACGACCGCATGGCAAGAGCCCAGGGCATCAACACCGATTTTAACCGGGTGCTGGGCCTGATGATCTCCAACGGGCTGGTTGCCCTGTCCGGCGCCCTGCTTTCCCAGTATCAGGGATTTGCAGACATCAACATGGGCAGAGGCGCCATCGTCATCGGACTGGCAGCCGTCATCATCGGCGAGGCCATTTTCGGCCGCATCTTCCGTAACTTCGCCCTTCGTCTGCTGAGCCTGGTATTCGGTTCCATCATTTATTATCTGGTGGTACAGGCTGTCATCTGGAGAGGCATTGACACGGATCTGCTGAAGCTGCTGACCGCCCTTGTGGTTGCTGTCTTCCTGGCAATTCCAACCTGGAAGAGCCGTTATTTTTCCGGCGGTAAAAGCGCTGCGAAAAAAGGAAAAGGAGGGGAAGCATAATGCTGGAAGTACGTGATATTTATAAAACCTTCAATCCGGGAACCATCAATGAAAAAAGAGCCTTAAAGGGTGTCAGCCTGACACTGGAGGAGGGCGATTTCGTTACCGTCATCGGCGGCAACGGCGCCGGAAAATCCACCCTTTTAAATGCCATCGCCGGGGTATGGCCCATTGATGCGGGACAGATCCTCATTGACGGGCAGGATGTGACAAAGCTGCCGGAGCATCGCCGGGCGGCTTTCCTGGGCCGGGTGTTCCAGGATCCCATGAATGGCACCGCAGCCACCCTTGGCATTGACGAGAATCTGGCGCTGGCCAGCCGCCGGGGCAAGATGCGTACGCTGAAAAAGGGCATCAAGGCGGCAGAGCGGGAAGAATATAAGGAGCTGTTAAAGCCGCTGGGCTTAGGGCTGGAAGACCGGATGACGGCCAAGGTGGGTCTGCTTTCCGGCGGACAGCGGCAGGCGCTTACCCTTCTGATGGCTACATTGAAGAAGCCGAAGCTTCTGCTTCTGGATGAGCACACTGCGGCGCTGGATCCCAAGACCGCAGCCAAGGTACTGGCCACCACGGATATGATCGTCAACCGGGATCACCTGACCACACTGATGATCACCCACAACATGAAGGATGCCATCATCCACGGCAACCGGCTGATCATGATGATGGACGGCAATATCATCCTGGATATCCGGGGCGAGGAGAAGAAGCGCCTGACGGTGGAGGATCTGCTGCACAAGTTCGAGGAGGTCAGCGGAGAGGAGTTCACCAACGACAAGGCGATCCTTGGTTGATCCGGCGATTTCCGCGACGTAACGCGTATTGACAAATATGCGGGATATGCTAAAATATAGAGTGGTTCAGAATTGGTAGAGGGTGCCGCTGATGAGCGGACACCCTCTTTCAGATAAAAGGAGGAATTCACCATGGCAATACCTTATAATCATAAGGCAACCGAACAGAAATGGCGTAAGATCTGGGAAGAACACCCGGTAAATGTCAATGACGGCAAGAAGCCGAAATACTACTGTCTGGATATGTTCCCGTATCCGTCCGGCAACGGACTGCATGTGGGACACTGGAGAGGCTATGTAATCTCTGATGTGTGGAGCCGTTACAAGATGCTCCAGGGATATTATCTGATCCATCCCATGGGATGGGATGCGTTCGGCCTTCCGGCAGAGAACTATGCGATCAAGACCGGCAGCCATCCGGCAGTTTCCACCGCTGCCAACATCAAGAATATCAAGCGGCAGATCAACGAGATCGCTTCTATTTATGACTGGGATATGGAAGTCAACACCACAGACCCCAAGTTTTATAAATGGACCCAGTGGATCTTCGTACAGATGTTCAAGAAGGGACTTGCCTACGAGAAGGAGTTCCCCATCAACTGGTGCCCGTCCTGTAAGACCGGCCTTGCCAACGAGGAAGTTGTCAATGGCTGCTGCGAGCGCTGCGGCACACCGGTAACGAAGAAGAATTTAAGACAGTGGATGCTGAAGATCACGGCATACGCTGACCGTCTGCTGGCTGATCTGGACAAGCTGGACTGGCCGGAGAAGGTAAAGAAGATGCAGACTGACTGGATCGGCAAGAGCCACGGCGCAGAGGTAGACTTTACCGTGGACGGCACCGACAAGTCCATCACCGTATATACCACCCGTCCGGATACGCTCCACGGCGCTACCTTCATGGTACTGGCACCGGAGCACGCGCTGGCAAAAGATCTGGCAACCGACGAGACAAGAGCCGCCGTTGAGGATTACATTTTCAAATCCTCCATGCGTTCCTCTGTTGACCGCCTTCAGGATAAGGAGAAGACCGGCGTATTCACCGGCAGCTATGCGGTAAACCCGCTGAACGGCAAGAAGATCCCGATCTGGCTGTCCGACTACGTGCTGTCCGACTACGGTACCGGCGCCATCATGTGCGTACCTGCCCATGACGACCGTGACTTTGAGTTTGCGAAGAAATTTGACCTGCCGATCATCCCTGTTATTTCCCCCGACGGCAACCCGGTGGAGAACATGACAGAGGCATATACCGGCGCAGGCATCATGATCAATTCTGGTGACTGGAACGGCATGAAGTCCTCCGAGTTGAAGGAGAAAGCGCCGTTCATCATGGAAGAGAAGGGCCTGGGCCGCAAGACCACCAACTACAAGCTGCGTGACTGGGTATTCTCCAGACAGCGTTACTGGGGCGAGCCGATCCCCATCGTACACTGCCCGAAATGCGGCAACGTACCGGTACCGGAAGATCAGCTGCCGCTGACCCTGCCTGACGTGGAGAGCTATCAGCCTACAGGCACCGGCGAATCCCCGCTGGCTGCCATCGATGAGTGGGTGAATACCACCTGCCCGTGCTGTGGCGCTCCGGCCAAGAGAGAAACCAACACCATGCCTCAGTGGGCCGGTTCTTCCTGGTACTTCCTGCGTTACGTGGACAGCCACAATGACAACGAACTGGTTTCCAGAGAGAAAGCAGACAAATATCTGCCTGTCGATATGTATATCGGCGGCGTGGAGCATGCCGTGCTGCATCTTCTGTATTCCAGATTTTATACCAAGTTCCTGTGTGACATCGGTGTCATCGACTTTGATGAGCCCTTCACCAAACTGTTCAACCAGGGTATGATCACCGGCAAAAACGGCATCAAGATGAGTAAATCCAAGGGCAACGTTATTTCCCCGGATGATCTGGTGCGCGATTACGGCTGCGATTCCCTGCGGATGTACGAGCTGTTCGTGGGCCCGCCGGAACTGGATGCCGAGTGGGATGACAGAGGCATCGACGGCGTCAACCGTTACCTGAACCGTGTATGGACACTTGTCATGGACAACAAGGATAAGAACATCCCGGCCTCCAAGAACATGCTCAAGACGAGACATAAGATGATGTACGACATCACCAACCGTCTGGAAAGCTTCAGCCTGAACACCGTTGTATCCGGCTTCATGGAGTACAACAACAAGTTCATCGACATCGCCAAGAAAGAGGGCGGCGTGGACAAAGAGAGCCTGGAGACCATGGTCATCATGCTGGCGCCCTTTGCACCGCATATCGCAGAGGAGCTGTGGCAGCAGATGGGCCATACCGAGAGCGTCTTCAAGAACACCTGGCCGAAATATGAGGAAGCACACATGGCAGACGACGAGAAGGAGATCGCCGTACAGATCAACGGTAAGACCAAGTGCGTCATCAACGTGCCTGCAGATATTTCCAAGGACGATGTGCTGGCCATTGCCAAGGAGACACTGGGCGGCCGTCTCACCGGCAATATCATCAAGGAGATCTACGTACCGGGACGTATCGTCAATATCGTTGCAAAATAAATGGAATTGTAAAATTTCATATCCTCAATAAATATGCAAGGGGCAGTCTGCGGACTGCCTCTTTTTCATGTACTGAAAATCATATGAGCTGCATATAATCACAAAAGAGCCTTAAAAAAAATAGAAGAATGAGATGAGACAGATCAGACAGCATTATCAAAATGCACTGGAACAGCTCACATGCAGCTTCTTTACCTGGGTGCCTGTTGCTGTGCTCCTGGCAATCGCGGTTGTGCACATACAAAAGGATCTAAAACAACGGGCTTCCTACTGGCGGGCAGCAACGTTTACGGAGACGGCTGCAAGGGTGCGAAGACTGGATGTTTCTCCGGATGGGCTGCTGTCATTACAGCAGCTGTGCGGACAGCAGGAACCGGACTGGCTGTCGGTGCTGACAGCAGCAATGCTGGATCAGGGCTTTCTGCAGGAGGAATACACAGCAGATGCTTTTGCAAAGGATGCCCTGCGGGCAGAGGGATATCGGCAGCTGCAGCCGGAAGCCTTTTCCCGGGCGAAAGCTTTTTATAACCAGATTTTTTCCGATGTGGTCTGTTTCCCGGTGGGACAGCCGCGTATGGATTCCGGGCAGGGATCCGGGATATCAATGGGATCTGTGGCACCGGTATTTTCTGCGGCAAACGTTTCCTATGAAGATTCCTGGATGTTTGAGCGAAATTTCGGCGGCAAACGGGGACATGAGGGGACGGATCTCTTTCCTGTGTCTGCAAGGCGGGATTATTATCCGGTGGTCAGCATGACGGACGGCGTGGTGGAGGCCATCGGCTGGCTGACCAAGGGCGGCTACCGCATCGGTGTCCGTGCGCCCGGCGGCGGGTATTTTTATTATGCCCATTTATCCTCCTATGCGAAGGACTTTCAGCCGGGAGACGCTGTGGCAGCAGGAGACATCCTGGGGTATATGGGCGATACCGGCTACGGGGAGGAAGGCACCACCGGCAAATTCCCGGTACATTTACATGTGGGCATCTATGTGCGGACAGACGCGGTGGCAGAACTGGCCGTCAATCCGTATCCTGTGCTCAAATATGTGGAGCAGCACAACAATTTCTAAACCAAACTAAGAAAAGGTATGCTATAATGGAATGAGCGTAAAAGAAAAGGTGTTTTTAATAATAAAGGGGTAGTTTTATGGAGATACAACTGTGGAGAGAAATTCTGGAGCCGTATGAGCTGGCTGTCAGAGAACTTTCATTGAAATTTGACCATCTGATGACGGAATACCGGGAGCACGGGCGCTATTGTCCGTTCCTGCGGGTGGATGGGCGGGTAAAATCCGTATCCAGTATTCTGGAAAAAGCACAGAAGAAAAAGATTCCCTTCGAGATGATCGAGGAGGAGATGGAGGATATCGCAGGCATCCGTATCATCTGTCAGTTTGTGGAGGATATCGACAAGGTGGCGCAGATCATTGAAAAACGCGGGGATATGCAGATCAAATGCGTCAAGGATTACCTGACCAACGCCAAGCCCAGCGGATATCGCAGCTATCACCTGATCATTTACTATACGGTGGAGACCATCGACGGTCCCAGAAAGCTCCAGGCGGAGATCCAGATCCGCACCATGGCCATGAACTTCTGGGCCACCATCGAGCATTCCTTACAGTATAAGTACCGGGGCAACATTCCCCAGTATGTGCGCACCCGTCTGAGCAGCGCCGCGGACGCCGTGCAGATGATGGACAAGGAGATGTCTTCGGTGCGCAGTGAGATCATTGACGCACAGAATTCCTCCCGGCTGCAGGCCAACATTGTCACGGAGATCCTGAACAATATTCAGAATCTGTATAAGGTGGCCAACAAGCGGGAGATCATCAAAATACAGGACGAGTTTTACCGGATCTATTCTCTGAAGGATGTGAGCCAGCTGGAGCGGTTCAGCAAGGAGCTGGACATCATCGCCGAGGGCTACCGGGCACAGGACGTGCCTGCGGCCCCGTAGGAGCCCAAGATTCTACATAACGACAGAAACGGAAGAAAAAGGAGAAGAAGCACATTGAGCAGTCTGCCGAACGATTTTACCGAAGAAATGAAACGCCTGCTGGGCGAGGAATATGAAGCATTTCTGGCTTCCTACCGGGAGACACCCCGGGCGGGCCTGCGGCTGAATACCCGAAGAGAGACGGCAGAGGATTTCCCGGAGAAGCTGCCTTTTTCCCTGTCCCGGGTACCCTGGATCTCCAACGGGTACTATTACGGGGAAGGGGACAGTCCGGCCAAGCATCCCTACTATTATGCGGGGCTTTACTATCTGCAGGAGCCCAGTGCCATGACGCCTGCCAGCCTCCTTCCGGTGGAACCGGGGGACCGGGTGCTGGATCTGTGTGCGGCGCCCGGCGGCAAAGCCACGGAGCTTGGAGCAAAATTACAGGGACAGGGCTGCCTCTTTGCCAACGATATCAGTAATTCCCGGGCGAAAGCGCTGCTGAAAAATCTGGAGCTGTTCGGCATCGGCAACTGCATGGTGACCAGCGAGACACCGGAACGGCTGGCAGAGGTGTACCCCGGCTATTTTGACAAGATCCTCATTGATGCCCCCTGTTCCGGGGAGGGGATGTTCCGCAAAGACCCCGGTATAGTGAAAAGCTATGCAGAAAAGGGGCCGTCTTACTACGCTGACTTGCAGAGAACCATTCTGACCCAGGTGGTGAAAATGCTGCGGCCCGGCGGGATGCTGCTGTATTCCACCTGTACGTTTTCGCCGCTGGAGAATGAAGCATCTATCCAGTTCCTGCTGGATCTGGATCCCACGCTGCGTGTCGTTCCCGTTGCTTCCTATGAGGGATTCGCTCCCGGGCGGCCGGACTGGATCGAGAGCGGAGATCCTTCTCTGGCTGGCTGTGTGCGCATCTGGCCCCACCGAATGGAAGGGGAAGGGCATTTTGCTGCATTATTGCAAAAAGAGGACAGTATGATGACAATGTCCTGTCGGATGGAAGAAGCAAATTGTGCAGGGAAAGAATTACCTTTTGTTGGCGGTAGATGCAAAGGCGGTAATAAGAAACAGGCATCCTCCGGCAAAGGGGCAGAGAGAAGCGGGGGAACTCTCCCTCAGGAGGCGGCGGATTTTCTGTCTGCCATCGGCCATCCGCTGGCAGAAAACCTTGCCGAGGGTACGGTGATGGTAAAAGAGAACCGCGTGTATGTGCTCCCGGCGGGCATCCAGGCAGCGCCCGGCATTCGCTATCTGCGTACCGGACTGTATCTGGGCGATATCGGAAAGAAGGGGCAGTTTGAGCCCTCCCAAGCGCTGGCTATGACCTTGTCTGCGGCCATCTGCCCCTGCAGCATTGATCTGCCCGTTTCGGATGACCGGGTGATCCGTTATCTGAAAGGGGAGACGCTGGACGTGGACGATCTGGTTACCCCGAAGGCTAAGGGCTGGCAGCTGGTGTGTGTGGACGGCTTTGCCCTGGGCTGGGGAAAGCTCTCCGGCGGCACATTAAAGAACAAATACTGTACAGGCTGGAGATGGATGTAATGCGGCTGGATAAATTTCTGGCGGATGCCGGTCTTGGCACCCGCTCACAGGTAAAAACGATCATTCGAAAAGGAACGATTACCGTCAACGGCGTTCCGGCGAAAAAACCGGAGCAGAGCGTGAATCCGGAGACAGATCAGATCTGTGACGGTTCCCGGGAACTGACTGCCGTGAAGACGGTTTACTATATGTTAAATAAGCCCGCCGGGTACGTGAGCAGCACCGAGGAACACGACGGGCCGTCAGTGCTGTCCCTGTTGAAGGACGAAGCGGGACAGTCGGTGCCCGGCAAAGGGCTTTTTCCGGCCGGACGGCTGGACAAGGACACCGAAGGGCTGCTTCTCATCACCAACGACGGCGCGCTGGCCCATGACCTGCTTTCGCCAAGAAAACATGTGGAAAAGACGTATTTTGCCAGGGTGAAAGGCCCCATGACAGAGGCAGTGGCAGAAGCCTTTGACCGCGGTCTGGATATCGGGGAGAAACGGCCAACGCTGCCAGCAAAGCTTATCATTGTAGAGAGTGGGGCGGAAGTCTCTCAGGTGACCGTCACTATTCGGGAAGGAAAATTTCACCAGATCAAACGGATGTTTGAAAAAGTGGGCAGTGAGGTACTTTATCTGAAACGGATTTCTTTTGGAAGCCTGACGCTGGACGAGACGCTGGCGCCCGGGACATTCCGGCCCCTCACAGAAGAGGAGATCCGACAATTACAGGCAGGAGATCAAACAGCATGAACAAAGACTTTTTGCCGATGACACGGGAAGAACTGTCGGCACGCGGCTGTGAACAGCCGGATTTTGTATATATCAGCGGAGACGCCTATGTGGATCATCCCTCCTTCGGCCCGGCGCTTTTATGCCGCCTGCTGGAGGCCAGGGGCTACACGGTGGGGCTGATCTGCCAGCCGGACTGGAAGAACCCGGAGAGCATTCAGACCTTTGGGGAACCGCGCCTGGGATTCCTCATCAGCAGCGGCAATATGGATTCCATGGTCAATCACTATACGGTGGCAGGAAAACGCCGGAGCACGGATGCCTATACGCCGGGCGGCAAGATCGGCAAACGGCCGGATCATGCAGTCATTGTGTACAGCAATCTGGTGCGCCGGGTATATCGCCATGCGGCCATTATCATCGGCGGCATCGAGGCTTCCCTTCGCCGGATGGGCCATTATGACTACTGGGCCAATCAGGTGAAGCGATCCATTTTGCTGGATTCCGGTGCCGACCTTATTTCCTACGGCATGGGAGAGCACTCCCTGCTGGAGATCGCGGAAGGGCTGGCGGCAGGCATTTCTGTGTCAGATCTGACCTACATCCGTGGCACGGTGTTCAAAACAAGAGACCGGAGCCTGCTGGATCCGGATGGCATCGAGCTGCCCCCGTTTGAAGAGATCAAGGCGGACAAGAAAACTTATGCCCGCAGTTTTTATATCCAGTACTGCAACACAGACCCTTATGCCGGCCATCAGCTGGTGGAATGCTACGACGGCGCCACCTGCGTGGTGCAGAATCCGGCGGCACTTCCCCTGACCGAGGAGGAAATGGACGAGCTGTACCGGCTGCCTTATACGAGACGGTGGCACCCTTCCTATGATAAGGATGGCGGCATTCCGGCTTATTCCGAGGTGAAGTTTTCCCTGGTCAGCAGCCGGGGCTGCTTTGGCGGCTGTAATTTCTGCGCGCTCACCTTCCATCAGGGCCGGATCATCCAGGCCCGCAGCCAGGAATCCCTAGTGGAAGAGGCCACGAATTTTACAAAAGAACCGGATTTCAAGGGCTATATTCATGATGTGGGTGGCCCCACGGCGGATTTCCGTCATCCGTCTTGCGCAAAACAGGCGGAACACGGCGTGTGTCCCAACCGGCAGTGCTTGTTTCCCAAACCCTGTCCGAATCTAAATGCGGATCACACGGATTATATTCAGCTGCTGCAAAAGCTGCGGAATATTCCAAAGGTGAAGAAGGTGTTTATCCGCTCCGGCATCCGTTTTGATTACGTGCTGGCGGATCGGAAGACAGATTTTCTGGAAGAGCTGTGCAAATACCACGTCAGCGGGCAGTTAAAGGTGGCCCCGGAGCACGTCTCCGATCAGGTGCTTTCCTATATGGGCAAACCGGCCCATGAAGTGTTTATGAAATTTTCCCGGGAATATGCGAAGACCAATGAGCGGCTGGGGCTGAAACAGTACATGGTGCCCTACCTGATGTCCTCCCACCCAGGCTGTACGCTAAAGGATGCGGTACGTCTGGCGGAGTATCTGCGGGACATTCATTACATGCCCGAGCAGGTGCAGGATTTCTATCCCACCCCCGCCACCATTTCCACCTGTATGTATTATACCGGGCTGGATCCACGGACGATGGAACCTGTTTATGTCCCAAAGGATCCCCATGAGAAAGCCATGCAGCGGGCGCTCATGCAGTACCGGCGGCCCCAGAACCGGGCGCTGGTGGAGGAAGCGCTGCGAAAAGCCGGACGGACAGACCTGATCGGATTCGGGCCGGAGTGCCTGATCCGACCCGAACATGGAGCAGAGAAAAATGCAGGTCAGTCTTCGCAGAATCGTCCAAAATCAGGACGAAATACGCGTGAGCAGCAAATGCCGTCTGCAGCTGATCGAAAGTCCCGCACACAACAGCAGCAGACACGCAGCGCAGAGTCCCATAAGAAGAAAACGATCCGCAGCGTGCACGCAAAGAAGAAAAAATAGCCAGTGAGACAGGAGGCTTTTACGATGACGAAAAATATCGCGATTGTCACAGGTGCCTCTTCCGGGATGGGAAGAGAATTCGTGCTGCAGATCGCAGCAAAATATGGAAAATTAGATGAGATCTGGGCCATTGCCAGAAGAGAAGAGCTGCTCTGGCAGCTCCAGGGAGAGGCTGCCCTTCCCGTGCGGATCCTGACCATGGATCTGGCTCAGGAGGAGAGCATCAAGCGTCTCATGGCTCTTCTTGCCACAGAGAATCCCAGGATCCGGATTCTGGTCAACAGCGCAGGCTGCGGCCGCATCGGCAATTTTTTCGGCAGCTCCTACGAGGGTGTGCTCTCCATGATCAATGTGAACTGTAAGGCACTGACGGCAGTGACCTACGCCTGCCTGCCTTACATGCCCATGGGCAGTCGGATCCTTATGCTGGCTTCCTCTGCAGCTTTTGCGCCCCAGCCGGGATTCGCGGTGTATGCAGCCAGCAAGGCGTATGTGCTCAGCTTTTCCCGGGCACTTCGGGTGGAATGTCAGGAGCAGGGGCTCACGGTGACGGCGGTTTGTCCCGGGCCAGTGGATACGGAATTCTTTGACCATGCCGGGGACAATGCCAAGATGTCTGCTGTGAAGAAGCTGACCATGGCCAAACCGGTGCCGGTGGTGAAGCGGGCGCTGTTTGATGCTGCCAGAGGACACGAGCTTTCGGTATACGGCCTGCCCATGAAGGGCTCGCTGGTGGCCGCCAAACTCATTCCCCATCATCTGCTGGTACCGGCCATGAACAAAATTCTGAATCGCCGTTCCAGAGACAGCGAATGACCCCACGGAGGAAGGTATGCAGGAATTACACGTAGCTGCCCGGGATGCCGGACAGCGGTTTGATAAATTTCTCGCCCGCTACATGAGCGGGGCGCCCAAGAGCTTTTTCTACAAAATGCTCCGAAAGAAAAATATCGTGCTCAACGGCAAAAAAGCCGAGGGCAATGAAAAGCTGAAAGAGGGGGATGTAATCCGCCTCTTCCTTTCCGATGAAACCATTGCCCAGTTTCGGACAGCCCCCCAGGCAGCCGCACCGGAACCGGTGCCCAAAGGGCTGGCTGCCGCCTTTGCCGCCTCCATCGTCTATGAGGACGCCCATCTGCTGGTGGTAAACAAACCGGCAGGGGTACTGTCCCAGAAGGCCAAACCCTCGGACAGCTCCCTGGTGGAGGCGCTGGTGGATTATCTTTACCGAAAAAAAGAGGTGACGCCGGAGAGCCTTGCCCTGTACCGGCCATCGGTGTGCAACCGGCTGGACCGCAACACCAGCGGCCTGGTGCTGGCGGGGAAAACGTTGCCGGCCCTGCAGGGATTGTCTGACGTGCTAAAGGATCGGTCTGTCCGCAAGGAATATCTTTGTATCGTAGCCGGGCAGCTGAAATCCCCCATGTCCCTGGACGGGTATCTCATCAAGGACGAGGCTGCCAATCAGGTGCGCATTCATCAGACGCCTGTGGAGGGCGGGGCCTACATCCGTACCGACTATACGCCGCTGGCAGCGACAGAGGATTTCACCCTGCTGCTGGTGCATCTGATCACCGGGCGCTCCCATCAGATCCGGGCCCATCTGGCCAGCATCGGCCATCCCATTGTGGGGGATAGCAAATACGGGAAGCCTTCGGTGAACCGGGAAATGCAGAAGCGGTTTGGCGTCCGCAGCCAGCTGCTGCATGCAGCCATTGTTACTTTTCCAAAGCTGGATGGAGAGTTTTCTTATCTGTCCGGGAAGGCGCTGACCGCGGAGCCGCCGCAGGATTTTATCCGGACGGCAGACGGTCTTTTTGCCTCAGGGATCTGTGAAAGTTTTCTAAAAGAGAAGGGGGGCCGCTGACATGGCTACGTGGAATTCCCGAGGCCTTCGCGGCTCCACCCTGGAGGAGCTGGTGAACCGCTCCAACGAGCGTTACCGGGAGCTGGGGCTGGCACTGATTCAGAAGATTCCCACCCCCATCACACCGATTAAAATGGACAAAGCCCATCACCAGATCACGCTGGCATACTTCGACCAGCGCAGTACCGTGGACTATATCGGCGCCGTGCAGGGCTTTCCGGTCTGCTTTGACGCCAAGGAATCCGTGGTGGAGACTTTTCCGCTGCATAACATCCATCCCCATCAGATGGAGTTTATGAAAGCTTTTGAGCAGCAGGGCGGCATCGCTTTTTTTCTCATTTTCTATACGGCGAAAAATCTTTTCTATTATATGCCCTACGACCAGATGGCAGTTTTCTGGAAACGGGCGGAGGATGGCGGCCGCAAAAGCTTCCGCCTGGATGAACTGGATGAGACGTTCTTTTTCTCCCATCAGTCGGGGATCCTGGTGCCTTACCTGGATATGATCCAGAAAGATCTGGATCGGAGAGAGGAACAGGAGGATTGACAAATCAGAGGTTTTCTTTTATACTGTAGAAGATTTCTTTTGCTACCATGTTATCACTTTACCATAAGAAAGCGACAGGAGGAACCTATGAATCAGCGATTACTGCATACACCGGACGGTGTCAGGGACATTTACAGCCTGGAATGTGAAAAGAAAAATGTGTTGGAGCAGCGGCTCCATCAACGTCTGAAAACCTACGGCTATCATGATATCCAGACACCTTCTTTTGAATATTTTGACGTGTTCAGCCAGGAGGTGGGTACTATCCCGTCCCGAGAGCTGTTCAAATTCTTTGACCGGGAGGGCGACACGCTGGTGCTGCGCCCGGATTTTACTCCGTCCATTGCGCGTTCCGCCGCCAAGTATTATATGGATGAGACCCGGCCCATCCGCATGTGCTATATGGGCAACACCTTTGTGAACAATTCCAGCTATCAGGGCCGCTTAAAAGAGAGCACCCAGCTTGGCGCAGAACTGCTGGGAGATGCCAGTCCCGAGGCCGATGCGGAGATGATCGCCATGGTCATCGAGCTTCTGCTGGATGCGGGACTGAAGGAGTTCCAGGTGAGCATCGGGCAGATTGATTTCTTTAAGGGATTTCTGCTGGCCGCGGGGCTGGATGAAGAGCAGGAGTTTACCCTGCGGGAGCTCATTTCCAATAAAAACAATTTTGGCATTGAGGAGTTCCTGGACGATATCCGCATGCCCAAGACGTGCCGGGAGGCATTCATCCGCATGCCCCAGCTGTTCGGCAACGCGGAGGTGTTAAAGGAGGCCCGCCGTCTGGCGGACAATTCCCGTTCCATCGGTGCCATTGAGCGGCTGGAGGCGGTTTATCATGCATTGAAGCTGTATGACCTGACGGATTACATTTCCTTTGATCTGGGTCTGGTCAGCAAATATAAATATTACACCGGCGTGATTTTCCAGGCGTACACCTACGGCACCGGTGAGCCCATCGTCAAGGGCGGCCGCTACGACAACCTGCTGGCCCGGTTTGGCAAGGATTTTGCAGCCACCGGTTTTGCCGTTGTCATCGACCAGCTCATGAGCGCCCTGTCCCGGCAGAAGATCGCCATTCCGGTGGAAGCTGACGGCCGTCTGGTGCTCTATGATGCGTCCTCCCGGGATGCAGCCATCCATCTGGCCGTATCCATGCGAAAGGATGGCAGACCGGTGGAGCTGGTGCGCAAGACCGCCGGGGAGACTGCAGAGGATTACCGGGATTTCGCCGCAGAAAACGGCCACGGAAAAATTTATGACCTGACTGCAGAGGGGGTAAAGGAGGCTGACGTATGAGATACCTGACCATTGCGCTGACAAAAGGCCGTCTGGCGAAAAAAACACTGGAGATTTTTGAAAAGATCGGCATCACCTGCGAGGAGATGAAGGATCCCGACTCCCGGAAGCTGATTTTTACCAACGAAGAACTGAAACTGAAATTTTTCCTGGCGAAAGGGCCGGACGTGCCCACCTACGTGGAATACGGTGCCGCTGACATCGGCATCGTAGGAAAAGACACGATCCTGGAAGAGGGCAGACGGATCTACGAGGTGCTGGATCTGGGCTTTGGCTGCTGCCGCATGTGCGTCTGCGGCCCGGCAGAGGCGGCAGAACTTCTCAAACACCATGAGCGCATCCGCGTAGCCACCAAATACCCGAAGATCGCCAAAGATTATTTTTATAACCGGAAGCATCAGACGGTGGAGATTATCAAGCTCAACGGTTCCATCGAGCTGGCGCCCATCGTGGGCCTTTCCGAGGTCATCGTAGATATCGTGGAGACCGGTTCCACTCTGCGGGAAAACGGCCTGGGTGTCCTGGAAGAGGTGTGCCCGCTGTCCGCGCGGATGGTGGTCAATCCGGTGAGCATGAAGATGGAAAATGAACGGATCTCGGAGCTCATCGGCAAACTGCGGGAGGTTGTGTGATCGTTCTTTTTATGCTATCATATAAAATCATTATCTGTCATAGGAATTTTCAAAGTCATCATGGGAAAGGAGTATACCAATGAGAATTGTGGAACTGAGCAGCGAGTCCAGAGACCGTCTGCTGGAGGATCTGTTAAAACGCAGCCCCAACAGCTATGGCGAATTTGAGGGACGGGTAGCAGCGATCCTTGCGGATGTGAAGGAACGCCGGGATGCCGCTTTATTCGAATATACGAAGAAATTTGACGGTGCCGATATCAGCGCCGACAATCTGGTTGTCACAGAGGAGGAGATCAGAGAAGCCTATGAAACGGTGGATCCGTCTCTGGTGGAGATCATCCGTAAGGCGCTGGTGAATATCCGCGCCTATCATGAGAAACAGCGCCGCTACAGCTGGTTTGACTCCAAGCCCAACGGCTCCATGCTGGGCCAGAAGATCACGCCGCTGCGCCGGGTGGGCGTCTATGTACCCGGCGGCAAGGCCGTTTATCCGTCTTCCGTGCTCATGAACATTGTTCCGGCCAAGGTGGCAGGGGTGGAGGAGATCGTTATGACCACACCGCCGGGAAAAGACGGTAAGGTAAACCCCACCACACTGGTGGCTGCCAAAGAGGCAGGCGCCGATGTGATCTACAAGGTGGGCGGCGCCCAGGCCATTGCCGCACTGGCTTACGGCACAGAGTCCATCCCCAAGGTTGACAAGATCGTGGGCCCGGGCAACATCTATGTGGCGCTGGCAAAGAAAGCTGTCTACGGCCACGTGAGCATCGACTCCATCGCCGGCCCCAGCGAGATCCTGATCATCGCCGACGACACGGCCAATCCCCGGTATGTGGCAGCGGATCTGCTGTCCCAGGCCGAGCACGATGAGATGGCCTCCGCCATTCTTGTCACCACCAGCCGCCGTCTGGCAGAGGAAGTGTCTAAAGAGGCAGAACAGTTCGTGGCACAGCTGTCCCGGAAGGAGATTTTACAGAAATCTCTGGACAATTACGGCTACATCCTCATCGCAGAGACGCTGGACGATGCCATTGACGCAGCCAATGAGATCGCTTCCGAGCATCTGGAGATCGTGACTGCCAACGCCTTTGAGGTGATGATGAAGGTGCGCAATGCGGGCGCTATCTTCATCGGAGAGTACAGCTCCGAGCCCCTGGGCGATTATTTCGCAGGCCCCAACCATGTGCTGCCCACCAACGGCACGGCCAAGTTCTTCTCCCCTCTGTCGGTGGACGATTTCATCAAGAAATCCAGCATCATTTACTATTCCAAAGACGCCCTGCGCCCGGTACATGAGGATATCATCCGTTTCGCCGAGGCAGAGCAGCTGACCGCGCATGCCAACTCCATCCGCGTGCGTTTTGAGAAAGAAGAGGGCACCGGAAATGATGCAAAATAACGATACCACCAGTTCCAGAACGGCTGAGATCACCCGGGCAACGGCGGAGACCGACATCCGCCTGACATTGTCTTTGGACGGTACCGGAAAAGCAGACATCCACACCGGTATCGGCTTCTTCGACCACATGCTGGACGGATTTTCCCGCCACGGCCTCTTTGACCTGACGGTACACGCCGAGGGCGATCTGCAGGTGGACAGTCATCACACCATTGAGGACACCGGCATTGTGCTGGGCCAGGCCATCGGTGCAGCGGTGGGGGATAAGAAGGGCATCCGCCGGTTTGGCAGTGCCATCCTTCCCATGGACGAGACACTGGTGCTCTGCGCCGTGGATCTGTCCGGGCGGCCCTATCTGCAGATGGATACCCAGTTTACGGTAGACCGGCTGGGAGACATGGACACCGAAATGGTGCGGGAGTTTTTCTATGCGATTTCCTATGCGGCGGGCATGAACCTGCATTTTAAAATGCTGACGTCGGGCAATAATCATCATATGGCAGAAGCTATGTTCAAAGCCTTTGCCAAGGCACTGGACGCCGCTGTGGCTTATGATCCGCGGATCAGCGATGTGCTATCTACAAAGGGGAGTTTATAAGACAATGGATAAAAAACGAATTTTTACGCAGCTTTCCCTGCACACGGAAAGGGAACTTTCGGCGCAGGCAGCGGAATATTTCGCCAACAACGGAGCTGACGGCCTGCTTTTGGAGGACAGCTATACGTCTGATGCAGAGCATGACCACAACATCGGCAGCATCAAACAGATCGTCCGCACCGTGGATGTGCCCGTCTATGTCTATGGCGGTATCCGCCGGCTGGAGGACGTGAAAAAATACCTGTATGCCGGTGCGGCGAAGGCGGTGCTGGATCTGAACCGGGAGAGCAACCGGGAGCTTCTGACAGAGGCCTCCGCCCGTTTCGGCAGAGAGAAAATTGCGGTCTATGTATCCGCAGAAGCGCTGGAGGAGCTCACATCCGAGCAGCTGGAAGCGGCTGCATCCCTGCTGATCTGCAGCGCAGAGGAAACAGACACCCTGACAGATGCAGTATCCCTGCCGGTACTGGCCGTTCTGGAATCCCGGGAACCGAAGGACTACATGGCGCTGTTGGAAAAAGAAACGGTATGCGGAGTGACGGGTTCCCTGCTCAGTGAGAAAACGGCGGATCTCTATGGCTTCAAGGATGCCTGCAGAAAGGCAGATATTCCCATGTATGCGCTGCATTCTGCCTATACCTGGGCGGATTTCAAGACCAATTCTGACGGCATGGTGCCGGTGGTGGTACAGGATTACCGCTCCGGGGAAGTTTTGATGGTTGCCTATATGAACGAAGAGGCGTATAATCATACCATTGCTACCGGAAAAATGACCTACTGGAGCCGCAGCCGGAACGAGCTGTGGGTGAAGGGCGATACCAGCGGCCACTATCAGTATGTGAAGTCTCTGACGCTGGACTGCGATATGGATACGATCCTGGCAAAGGTACACCAGATCGGTGCAGCCTGCCATACAGGAAGCTATTCCTGCTTTTTCAATGAAGCAGCGAAGGCGGAAGGCCAGAGCGGACACAATCCGCTGAAGGTACTGGAAGAAGTGTACGCTACCATCACGGACCGCAAGGAACACCCGAAGGAAGGATCTTATACGAACTACCTGTTCGACAAGGGCATTGACAAGATCCTGAAAAAAGTAGGAGAAGAGGCAACAGAGATTGTCATTGCCGCCAAGAATCCGGATCCCGAGGAGATCAAGTACGAGATTTCCGATTTTCTGTATCATGTCAGCGTGCTCATGGTGGAGCGCGGCGTGACATGGGACGATATCACCCGGGAGCTGGCGCAGAGATAGATCCTTTGTGCCGAAAGCAAATTTTACAAACAGAAAGGATTTCATTATGCTGCGCAAATATCTGTGGATTTTTTTCATCTCAATGGTTCCGCTCATCGAGCTTCGAGGGGCAATCCCCTATGCGAAGTTCATGAATATGCCCATGCTGAACGCCTATATCGTGGCCATCATCGGCAACATGATCCCGGTGCCTTTTATTTACTTTTTCGCAAGAAAGGTGCTGGAATGGGGTTCTGACAAGCCCGTGATCGGCGGCTTTTTCACCTGGTGTATGCAGAAAGGAGAGAAGGGCGGCCAGAAGCTGCAGGCTTCCGCAGGCAAAGGCTTATTCGTGGCGCTGCTCTTATTCGTGGGCATTCCGCTGCCGGGTACAGGTGCCTGGACGGGAACGCTGGCGGCCAGTCTGCTGGATATGGATTTCAAATCCAGCGTCATTGCCGTTATGGGCGGTGTGCTGCTGGCAGGCATCATCATGTGGTTTGCCAGTGCCGGTGCCTTCGGAGCGCTTGGGGCAATTTTAGGATAAAATCACCCCAAACGGGAAGTTTTCCCGGAAAATACTACTTTTTTTCATGGAAAAAATCAGAAAAAAGGATGATTGACAAACGTGAGGTCACATCCTATACTAAAGAAAATTCAATCAGGCAGAAAAAAAGCATTCGAAGAGGAAAGGCATTTTGGCTTTTCCTCTTTTTTACTTGAAAGTTTTGTTTGAGATTTTGCATGGTTGAAAATCCCGTATCCACACGGGACATGAAAAGGAGGAGTTCTTATGAAAAAAAGACAGATCACAGCATTATTCCTGGCAGGTGTGCTTGCAGTCTCTTCCCTGACTGCCTGTGGTTCTTCGGACAGCGCGTCATCCGACGGCAGTACGGCAGATGCGGCCACGTCGGGAGATACCCTGAAAATTGGTCTGGTGGCCCCAATTTCCGGTGACAACGGCCAGTACGGAACGAGCCAGAAGCAGGGCTATGAGCTGGCCATCAAGGAGATCAATGAGGCCGGCGGCGTAAACGGCAAGATGCTGGAGCTGGAAACCTATGACGACCAGGGCGATGCCCAGAAGGCAGCAGCCGGAGCCCAAAAGTTTGCCGATGATGACAGCATTCTTGCTGTTGGCGGTTCCTGTCTTTCTTCCTGTACGCTGGCCATGGTGCCCATCATCGATGACGCCGGGCTTCCCGATCTGGTTGTCAGCTCCAGTTCTCCCAGCCTGACCGGTTCCAGCGATTACTTTTTCCGCATGTCCGTACAGGATGCGGCTGTCGGCCCTCAGATCGCAGATGTGATTCTGAAGAAAGGTCTGAAAAACGTGGTTGTCCTGTATCCGGACAATGATTACGGCATCAACTTAAATGAAAACCTGACCAAATACGGTGCAGAGCAGGGGCTCAATATCATGCAGAGCATCCCGTATCTGACCACGGACCAGGACTACACCGCCATCCTGACAACGGTAAAAACCCTGCAGCCGGAGGCCATCGCCCTGTGCGGCACGACAACAGACACCGGACTTCTTGTGAAACAGATCCAGCAGCTGGGCATTGATGCTCTTCTGGTAGGAGGTACCGGTGGTTACAATGCCAAGACCGTGGAGATCGCGGGCTCCGCATCGGAAGGCTTCCTCTGTGTCGGCGTGTATGTGGCATCCAACCCGGATGAGAAGGTGCAGACGCTGGTAGAGAAGTACAATGCCGCTTACGGTGAGATCCCGGACGGCTTCGCAGCCCTTTCTTATGACCAGATGTACGTCATCGCAGACGCCGCAAAAGCTGCCATGGATGCCAACGACGGAACCGTTACCCGGGAAACGCTGAAGGATGCGCTGAAAGCCATCAACTATGATGGTGTGACAGGAACGGTAACCTTCAACGATGTGAATGACTGGGAGCGTCCGTACCTGACATTGAAAGTAGAGAACGGGGAATTTGTTCTCGATGAATGATGAGCGGTTCTGAAAAGAAAGACAGATACATATGGTAGTATTACATCACCAACAAGCGCATGCTTGATGCTATCCTAGAAGAGTTTACATAAGATAATTATGTAAACTCTTCTTTACTTTTGCAAGAAAACAGGTCTTAAAACAGAAAAAGAAGAGAGGAAGGTGTCCGCCTGATGGAAGATCCCCGATATCCCACCCCGATCCAGCAGATCCGCCTGGCCGCCGAAGAAAACCGGCGCACGGTGAATGAAAGCCTTGACCAGAACCGTTATCGATTTTCTGTCCGCCGGGGGCCGGACAGCATGTCCCGAGGCACCTTTCGTTCTTCTGTGATGCTTCGATTTTTTCTGGCCATTTTACTGTTTGCAGGCTTTTGTTTTTTGGAAAGAGAAGGTCGATATCTGGGAGATTACGACAGCAGCGCCATTTGCCGGATCATTCAGGAGGATACCGATTTTTCAAAAGTATTTAAAGACCGTTTATAAATTGTTATGAAATTTCCCTTCTGTTTGTTTAACGAAAAATCCTACCATATTTTTATCAACAGACAGGAGGTTTTTTGTTATGCTAAAAAAAGGATTTCATGGATTCTGTATGGCGCTGGCAGTGCTCATTCTTTCCTCCCTTTTTGAGAGCCACATTTATGTGGTCAGCTCCCTGTTCATCGGCTTTATCGCCGGTTCCATTCCGCTGATCCTGACAGATGAGCGCCCGGCATTCCGGCAGATGCGAAAAGGACTGCCCTTTGGACTGATCGGGATCCTTCTGGTGGTAGGTATCACCTGGCTCAACAGCCAGTCGCCGACGGCAGCCGTTGATCTGGGAACCTTTTCCCTGCCACTGGCGATCCGGTTGTTTTTCACCGGTATGATCGCCATTTCGGCTATGTTCCTGCCGGGCATCTCCGATTCCACCCTGTTACTGATCCTGGGCGCGTATCTGCCGGTGATCACAGCCATCAAGGGACTACTTTCCCTGCAGCTGATCCGGGACAAGAAAGAGAAGAGAAAGGAAAATACTCATGGAATTAAAAATACTGGACTGGATACAAGCGCTTCATAATCCGGTTACGGATGTGCTGTTCGTCTGGATCACCCGCCTGGGAAATGTCGGCATGATCTGGATCCTTCTGGCAGCCGTCCTGCTCTTACGGCGCAAAACGCGGAAAACCGACGATATCCTGGCGGCAGCCCTGGTGGTGGATGTCCTTTTGTGCAATGGGCTGTTAAAACATCTGTTTCACCGGATCCGCCCCTGTGACGTCAACACGGCGGTATCGCTGCTCGTTTCCCGGCCCACGGATTATTCCTTCCCCTCCGGGCATACGGCAGCCTCCTTTGCCGCAGTGGCAGCCCTGTACCTGGCAGGCGCACGCCGCCTGTGGAAGCCCGCCCTGGTGCTGGGAATGCTCATTGCTTTTTCCAGGCTGTATCTGTACGTCCATTACCCGTCGGATATCCTGGGCGGGGTGCTCGTCGGTCTCTTTGCCGGATGGGTAGGCAGCCGGATCGCGGCAAAGCTGCTGAAATGCTCCCCGGCGCTTGCCCGCATGTGTGCCCCAGAAAGACCTGACGGAAAAGAGGGCAGAAGATGAGACGGCGTCATTTACCGGAACAACGCCTCGGATGCGGAAATGTGTGTGCTAAACTGGGATGGCACCATGGATATCTACAAGCCGGAGCATGAGATCCCGGATGGTATTTTTATCATGGATCAGACCCGTTAAACAGATTCTGGCTGTACACCAAAGGAGGAATTTCCATGGACTTTCTGAGAAAAATATTGCTGCATGTCAGCGCTATCTGCTGTTTTGCCTGTATCATCACTGCCATACTGGACTGGTATAACCCCTATATGGCTTTTTTCGAACATATTGTCCCACTGCGGATCATGCTGTACGTGTCGGTCATCTTGCTGGCACTGCTGCGAAAACGGGAGCGTCCGGGTATGCTGCGTGACCGGTAAAACGAGTGCTTGAACTTCTGTATCGATCTGTATTATAATAGAAATGTTATGTAATGAAAAATACCCTGTTACAGGCATGATCGAAAGGAATTTCATGAGAAAATTAGCCCTGAGCGACGAGCTCTTGTTAAAAGCAGATAAAGCATCCCGCTATATTGGCGGGGAGATCAATTCAGTCATGAAAGATAAGGACGCTGTGGACGTCCGTTTCTGTATGTGTTTTCCTGATCTGTATGAGATCGGCATGTCCCATCTGGGCATCCAGATCCTCTATGATATGTTCAACCGGCGGGAGGATACCTGGTGTGAGCGGGTATATTCTCCCTGGCCGGACATGGACAGACTTCTGCGGGACAACCATATCCCGCTGTTTGCCCTGGAATCCCAGGACCCGGTGAAAGATTTTGACTTTCTCGGCATTACCCTGCAGTACGAAATGTGTTATACAAATATTTTACAGATCCTGGATCTGAGCCAGATCCCGCTTCTGGCAAAGGAGCGGACATGGGCACACCCCATTGTCATCGGCGGCGGCCCCTGCAGCTACAACCCGGAACCGCTGGCGGATTTTTTTGACCTGTTTTACATCGGCGAGGGCGAGACACAGTACGGCCCGTTGCTGGAGCTGTACAAGGAAATGCGGCAAAAAGGCGCTTCCCGGGAGGAATTTCTCCACGCGGCCTGTCATATTCCGGGCATTTACGTGCCGTCCCTGTATGAGCCGGAGTATCATGAGGATGGCACCATCGCCGCGCTTCGCACACTGGCAGAGGACGTGCCTCCCACGGTAAAAAAAGAGATGGTCATGGATTTTGCCGATGCGCCTTACCCGGAACGGCCCATTGTCCCTTACCTGAAAGCCACCCAGGATCGGGTGGTGCTGGAGATCATGCGGGGCTGTATCCGTGGCTGCCGGTTCTGTCAGGCCGGGATGATCTATCGTCCCACACGCCAGAAGGACGTCAGCGAATTGAAGCGGCTGGCTTACGAGATGATGAAGAATACCGGTTACGACGAGATTTCTCTAAGCTCCCTGAGCTCCAGTGACTACAAAGATCTGGAAGAGCTGATCACCTTCCTGCTGGAAAAATTCAACCAGAAGGGACTGAACATCAGCCTGCCCTCCCTGCGGATCGACGCCTTCTCCCTGGATGTGATGGGGAAGGTGCAGGATATCAAGAAGAGCAGTCTGACCTTCGCACCGGAGGCCGGTTCCCAGCGCATGCGGAACGTCATCAACAAGGGACTGACCGAGGACGATATCATGGATGGTGCTACCCAGGCGTTCTTAGGTGGCTGGAATAAGGTGAAGTTTTACTTTATGCTGGGCCTGCCGGGGGAAACAGAAGAGGATATCTGCGAGATCATGCATCTGTGCGACCGGGTGGCAAGACTTTACTACGATCTGATCCCCAAGGCAGAGCGCCATGGCAAATGTCAGATCACGGCCAGCACTTCCTTTTTTGTGCCCAAGCCGTTTACACCGTTCCAGTGGGCGCGGATGAACACCGCATCCGAGTTTCTGGGAAAAGCCCGTCTCGTCAACCAGACCATGAAGGAAGAGTTGAACCGCAAGAGCATCCGCTACAACTGGCATGACTCTGATCTGAGTATTCTGGAGGGCGTCTTTGCCAGAGGGGACAGACGGCTGTCCCGGGTATTGCTGCGAGCCTATGAGAAGGGCTGCATATTCGATTCCTGGTCGGAGTATTTCCATTATGACCGGTGGATTGAAGCTTTTGATGAATGTGAACTGTCTATGGATTTCTATACATCCAGAGAGCGAAGCCTAGACGAGATCTTCCCCTGGGATTTCATTTCCTGCGGCGTTTCCAAGAACTTCCTGAAACGGGAGTGGGAGAGGGCACAGCGGGGAGAAGTAACCCCCAACTGCCGGGAAGCCTGCTCCGGCTGCGGCATTGCATCCTATCAGGGAGGTGTATGCGTTGAACATTAGAGTACGTTTTTCCAAATATGGATTTTTAAAATTTATCGGCCACCTGGATGTGATGCGCTATTTCCAGAAGGCCATCCGTCGGGCGGATATTGATATTCTTTATTCAGAAGGGTACAGCCCGCATCAGATCATGTCCTTCGCTTCTCCGCTGGGGCTTGGCATTACCAGCGAAGGCGAGTATATGGACATTGCGGTGGGGCAGACCGATTCCTCTGTGGAAAGCATCCGCCGTCTGAATGCCCAGATGGCGGAAGGCATCGAGATTCTCAGCTACCGGCAGCTGCCGGAGAAGAGCACCAATGCCATGGCCAGTGTGGCAGCAGCGGATTATGTTGTGGATTTCCGGGAGGAATACCGGCCGGAGGGAGACTGGCAGCAGGATTTTCTGGCGTTTTGCGGCAATCCTGCCATTCTCTATGAGAAAGAGACAAAGAAGGGCAGCAGAGAAATCGATCTGCGGCCACATATACACCGACTGTCAGAGCAAGATGGCAAGATCATACTACGACTGACGGCAGGAAGCGTGGAGAATATCAAGCCGGAATTCCTGATGGACGCTTTTTTCAAAAGTCAGGGAAAAGAACTGTCCCCTTATGCACTGCAGCTGCACCGGCTGGATCTGCTGGCCAACGATGAGACTGACGAGAACCTGCCGCCCCGTTTCCGTTCCCTGGAAGACTACGGGACAGATATTTTATAAAAATAAGTAAGCAGTTGGAGGAAAAGCTATGAGCCAGTGGATTGCTTCCCGTATGCCGGAATATCCAGGAAAGATCATTGCCATGCGCATACAGGAACAAAAGGCAGATCAGATTACGGTGCAGGATGAGGAAGAAACTTCCCTGCTTGGCCGGATCTACATCGGAAAAATCAAAAATATCGCATCCAATCTGGCGGCTGCCTTCGTGGAGATCGCAGACGGTCAGCTGTGCTATGTGCCGCTCTCGGAGCTCCCTGCAGAGAGTTTCCCCGATCCGGTGGCTGCCGCCAGGAAAAAGCCCTGTGCCGGGGATGAGGTGATCGTCCAGATTTCGAAGGAAGCGCTGAAGACCAAGCTTCCGGGCGGTACCGGCAACCTGTCTCTGACCGGCACGTATGTGGTACTGACCTCTGGAAAACGCATGCTTGGTCTGTCCGGCAAGCTTTCTCCCGCCAGAAAAGAGACGCTGAAGGAGCAGCTGGCAGATCTGGTCACCGATTCCTATGGCTTTATCATCCGCACCAATGCCCAGCAGGCATCTGAGGACGTGATCCGCCAGGAAGCAGTGGCACTGGCAGCATCCTATGAGAAGATCCGAAAGATCGCAGGCAGCCGTACCTGTTTTTCCTGCCTGTACCGTCCGGCCGGGCCGCTCCTCAAAAGCATCCAGGGCGCCGGTCTTTCCCGCCTGACGGAGATCGTCACCGATGTACCTTCGGTATATGAAGAAATCCAGGCTTTTCTGATACAGAACGGTCTGGACAGCCAGATCACGCTGCGCCGTTATGACGATCCGCAGCTGCCGCTTCCCAAGCTGTATTCTTTTTCCTCCGTTCTCGGAGAATCCCTCAGAGAGCGGGTGTGGTTAAAGTCCGGCGGCTATCTGGTCATTCAGCCTACGGAGGCACTGACGGTCATCGATGTGAACACCGGCAAATACGACGGCAAAAAAAAGCCGGAGGAGGCTTTCCTGAAAATTAATCTGGAAGCAGCAAAGGAAGCGGCCCGACAACTGCGGCTGCGCAACATTTCCGGCATGATCCTCATAGATTTTATCGATATGAAGAAACGCGAACATACGGCCCAGGTGGCGGAGGCTTTACGCGCCTGCCTGCGGGAGGATCCCGTTAAGGCTGATTTCGTGGATTTCACAAAGCTGGGGCTGGCGGAGCTGACGAGAAAGAAAGAGGCACGGCCACTGGTGGAGCAACTCCGGAAAACGAATGCATGACAGCCTATGACAGTTCAGACGCGCCATTCGCAAAAAAAGAGTTGACAATTCGACAAACGGATGCTAATATATAACGGATGCCGCACAACGAGGTTTTAAGAGGCCCACAAAGCCCACCGAAATTGGCGAGTAATGATTATAGGAGGTGCCATATGTACGCAATTATTGCAACAGGTGGTAAACAGTACAAAGTAGCGGAAGGCGATATCATTAAAGTTGAGAAGCTCGGTGCAGAGGCTGGCGAGACATACACCTTTGACCAGGTTCTTGCAGTAAGCAATGACGGACTGAAAGTCGGCGCTGACGTAGCAAACGCAACCGTTACCGCATCAGTCGTTGCAAACGGTAAGGCAAAGAAAGTTATCGTTTACAAGTACAAGAGAAAATCTGGATATCACAAGAAGAACGGTCACAGACAGCAGTACACACAGGTGAAGATCGAAAAGATCAACGCTTAATTGTACACAGGTCATGATTCGGGCAACAGTTTACAGACGGACTGCGGATCAGTCCTTCAAGGGTCTTCGGATTCTTGGACATGCAGGATATGAACAGTACGGCAAAGACATCGTCTGCGCCGGGGTATCCGCATTGGTAGTGAATCTTGTGAATGCCATCGAGCAGCTGACGGATGATCCGATCGTTGTTCAGACAGATGAGGCACAGGGATTGATCGAATTCAAGTTCTGCCGGCAGGCGGGACATGATGCCACATTGCTGATGCAGGCATGTATTATGGGGCTGGAGGCAATCCAGCAGGAACACAGTGATTATATTCGACTTCTATTCAAGGAGGTGTAGAACGATGTTAAATATGAACCTTCAGTTTTTCGCTCACAAAAAGGGAGTTGGTTCTACTAAGAACGGCAGAGATTCCGAGTCCAAGAGACTGGGAGCGAAGAGAGCAGACGGACAGTTTGTAAAAGCAGGCAATATCCTTTACAGACAGCGTGGAACAAAGATCCATCCTGGCGTGAACGTTGGACGCGGCGGAGATGATACTTTATTCGCACTGGTTGACGGTGTTGTAAAATTCGAGAGAAAAGGCAGAGATAAGAAACAGGTTTCTATCTACCCGGTAGCTGAATAAGCACATAACTGTCAGGTAAGACTGTACGTGAGGCTTCAAATCAATATGGTTTGAAGCCTTTTTTACCTTAAAATACGATTCTTTTTATAGATAGCTGCAGAGAGGAGGCGGCAGAATGTTTGCTGACAGAGCAAAAATTTACATCCGTTCCGGCAAAGGCGGAGACGGACATGTGAGCTTTCGCAGAGAGCTTTATGTGCCCAACGGCGGCCCGGACGGCGGAGACGGCGGCCGCGGCGGAGATGTCATCTTTGAGGTGGATGAAGGACTGAACACCCTGTATGACTACCGTCACAAGACCAAATACAGTGCCCAGAACGGGGAAGAAGGCGGCAAGAGACGCTGTCACGGCAAAGACGGGGAAGACATCATTTTAAAAGTACCGGAGGGAACCATCATCCGGGAAGAGACAAGCGGCAAGGTGGTTGCGGACATGTCCGGCGACAACCGACGGCAGATCATTCTGAAGGGCGGCAGAGGCGGCCTAGGCAATCAGCATTTTGCCACAGCCACCATGCAGGTACCCAAATACGCACAGCCCGGGCAGCCGGCCCAGGAACTGAATGTTACTTTGGAACTGAAAGTCATTGCGGATGTGGGACTTGTTGGATTCCCGAACGTAGGAAAATCCACCCTGCTTTCCCGGGTAACAAACGCCCGTCCAAAGATTGCCAATTACCATTTCACCACACTCAATCCCAATCTGGGTGTGGTGGATCTGAAAGGTTCCAAGGGGTTTGTCATTGCAGATATCCCCGGCCTGATCGAGGGCGCATCCGAAGGTGTCGGTCTGGGTCATGAGTTCCTGCGCCACATTGAGCGCACCAAAGTACTCATCCATATGGTCGATGCCGCATCTACCGAAGGACGGGATCCTGTGGACGATATTTACAAGATCAATGCAGAGCTGGAAGCATATAATCCTGACATTGCAGCACGGCCTCAGGTTATTGCTGCCAATAAAACAGATGTCCTTTACGGGGACGAGGCAGAGACGCTGGATCGTCTGAAAGCGGAGTTTGAACCAAAGGGTATCCGGGTATTTCCGATTTCCGCAGTCAGCGGCAAAGGCCTGGATGAACTTCTCTACCATGTTCGTACCATGCTGGATCAGCTGGACGATACCCCGGTAACCTTTGCCCAGGAATTTTTCCCTGAAGAAATGCTGGCCGTGGAGGATCTTCCATATACCGTTGCCCGGGACGAGGAAGATGCGCACGTTTTCGTTGTGGAAGGCCCAAAGATCGAGAAGATGCTGGGTTATACCAATCTGGATTCTGAGAAAGGATTTCGTTTCTTCCAGAATTTCCTGAAAAATACCGGGATTCTGGAAGAACTGGAGGCAGTCGGCATTCAGGAAGGGGACACCGTCAGAATGTACGGATTGGAATTTGATTATTACAAATAAGAGGATAAATATATGACAAGCAAACAAAGAGCTTATTTAAAAGGGCTTGCAATGACCATGGAACCTATCTTTCAGATTGGGAAATCCAGCCTGACGCCGGAAAACACTCTGGCGATTTCCGAGGCACTGGCAGCCCGGGAGCTGATCAAGATCAGTGTGCTGAACAACTGCGTGGATGATCCCAGGGAACTGGCCCAGATGGTGGCCGAGCGCACCCATGCACAGGTTGTACAGGTTATCGGCAAGAAAATTGTACTGTACCGGGAAGGGAAAGACGAAAAAAAGAAAATCGTTCTCCCCTGATCGTTGTACCGTTTCCTGCGTGGAAGGAGGATTTCCCACCATGGAACAGACAGAGAAAAAAACAACCGCATCCCTGTGTGGATTGCAGCGTATCGGCGTGTTCGGCGGCAGTTATAATCCGGTGCATTGCGGACATCTCCAGATCGCCGAGGCTGCCAGAGTTCAGTTTGATCTGGATCAGGTCTGGTTTGTCCCTGCCTGGATCCAGCCCTTCAAACAGGGCATGCAGGTAGTCAGTGCCATGCACCGGCGGCAGATGCTGTCCCTGGCACTGGAGCCTTATCCATATTTTCGGATCTGTGATTATGAACTGGAGAAAAAAGGCATCAGCTATACATGCGATACGATAAAGGCACTGAAAAAAATGCTGCCGGATACCCATCTGTATTTTATTATGGGAGCTGACTCTCTGGATACTTTTTGCACCTGGTACCATCCGGAGGCAATCTGCGCCTGCGCCTCTATTCTTGCAGCCGTCCGTCACCGGCCGGGAAAAAGTGATGAACTGCAGCGACAGGCGGATATCCTGCGGCAATCGCTGGGAGCGGATATCCATTTTCTGCAGACACCTTTTTACAATATTTCTTCCACACAGATCCGTCAAATGGATCCCCTGACATTGGCCGGGCAGCACCTCGTTCCCGGGAGTGTACTTCAATATATCTGCGAGCATCATTTATACGAAGAAGGAGTACAGGAAAATGAGAGAAGCCTATGATCTGAAAAAAATAAAAGAGAAATTGAAAAACGAACTGGACGAGTCCAGATATGAGCATACCATCGGTGTCATGGATACTGCTGCCTGTCTTGCCATGCGATACGGAGCAGACATGACGAAGGCACTGGTTGCAGGACTGCTTCATGACTGTGCCAAATGCATTCCAAATGGCAGGAAACTGAAGCTCTGCAAAAAAAACGGGATCGAGGTAACACCTTTTGAAGAGAAGGCACCGTTCCTGCTTCACGCCAAGCTTGGTGCCTGGATGGCAGAGCATGAGTATCACGTATCAGATCCGGCCATTTTAAGTGCTATTGCATGCCATACGACAGGAAAACCAGACATGTCTTTACTGGATAAAATAATTTTTATTGCGGATTACATCGAACCTGGCCGTGACAAGGCTACGGGGCTTCCCGAGATACGCCGGCTTTCTTTTACGGAAATTGACAAGGCGCTGATCCGAATCCTGTCAGACACACTGGATTATCTGACTTCCTGCAATGATCCTATTGACCCCGCAACCCAGAATGTACTGGATTATTATTTACGGAGAGAAGAACTATCATGACATCAAAAGAAATGGCCAAAATGGCGATAGAAGCGTTAGAAGATAAAAAAGCAGAAGATATCCGGGTAATCGATATCTCTGAAGTATCTGTAATTGCGGATTACTTTATCATTGCCAGCGGCAATAACCGCAATCAGGTGCAGGCACTCATCGACAACGTAGAAGAGCAGCTGGGACGCACCGGTGTCTCCCCGAAACAGATCGAGGGATACGATGCAGCTAACTGGGTGCTCATGGATTACCGGGATATCATCGTCCATGTATTTGATAAAGAAAACCGTCTGTTCTATGATATCGAAAGAATCTGGAGAGATGGAAAAAATATTCCGGTGGACAGCTTTAAGGAAGAGCGGTAGTGGTATAACCATTATTCATGAACACAAAAAGAGAAGTCAAAGGAAGCTTCTGTTGGAAGTGCTTTCTTTGACTTCTCTTTTTTTCTGTCATCCCTATACACACCTGTTTTGTGGATTTTTCTGTTTAATTTCGTCAAAATACTTGACCTGTCGTGGTATATGTATTAATATCTATTTCAGATATGTTACGTCAGATAAAGTATATTGCAGCAATTTGTCGTTTTACCAAAACAGAATGGAGGGATTTCCTTGACCATCAGCAGTGACATCATCCGAGGCTACAACGATACGATCATCCTAAGCACACTTCTTTCCGAAGATTCCTATGGTTATGAGATCTCCCAGACCATTGCTGAAATCTCCGAGGAAAAATACCAGATCAAGGAGACAACGCTGTATTCCTGTATCAACCGTCTCCTGAAAAACGGCTATATCGAGTCTTATCGGCTGGACGATATTTCCATGCGGAAGCGCGTTTATTATCACATTACGAAAAAGGGTTTTGTCTACTATTATGACAAATGTAAAGAGTGGGAGCTGACCCGGGATGTCATCAACCGGTTTGCCAAAGAGCTGTGATCAGCCCTTTCTTTCCAGAACCGAGAGAAACACGGTCAGAAGAATCAGGCTGAATCCCAGCAGTTCTGCCATGGAAAATCTCGTTCCCAGAAACAATGCCGAGAGGACGGTTGCGGATACCGGTTCCAGGCAGCCGATCAGAGTTGCCTTCACCGGCCCGATATACCTGACGCCTTCCAGAAAAGCAGAGAAGCCAACAGCCGTGCCAATGAGGACAATGACTGCGATCATGAGCCATGCTGCAGAGTCAAGATTGGCCGGTAAGATCCACGCCCGTGTGCCCAGAAACAGGACGAGGCCACCGATGAGCATGCCCCAATCCGGTGACGGACAGGTTTCCCCAGACAGAAATGATAGGCCTTGACAGAAGTGTATAGATCACCACACCTGCGGCGGCGAGAAGGCCGAGCACCAGACCGGCTGCTGAAAGCTGCATCCGGGTCGGATTGCCTTTTGTCGCAATGAGAAAGGTGCCCACAAGCGCGAGAAGGATGGCCAGCGTCTGCTGTATGCCCATGCACGTTCTACTCTGGATTGCGACGATAACGGCCATGAAAATGACGTTCAGGCTTTGCAGCACCGTGGCAGTAGCAGAGTTGGAGTATTTGATGGCGCCCAGAAACATATACTGGCACATCAGAAGTCCAAACAGGGCAAAAGCAAGAAGCTGTCCCGCATCTTTTCGATTCTTCCATATGGTGAAAGTTCTTATTTTTTCTTTTCGAAAAACGAGGAGCAATAATACCAGCCCTGAGAGCAGCATCCGTACCGCCGTCAGCCAATCGGCACGCAGATCATATTTGGTGAAAAGATACCGGCTGCACACGCCGGATATGCCCCAGCCAACACTGCCAATCGACGCGAACAGAAACCCTCTCCTTATATTTCCCGTATTTGTTTTTTTCATTGAAGGAATCCCCCTTTTATTTTATTTTTTCTTTATTTTCAGATATAACGAAGATCAGGAGTACAGCGGCTGTTATAGCTGCGGATTGTTTTTGGTTTTGTGTCATGTAAATTCAGGTTTTTCTATGGTATTATGTTTATAATAGTATTATATTGAGATGGAAAGCTGTATAATAGACATATATTTCGCTGTTATTATTATTTTATTGCGCAGATGATGTGGATGATTTTCAAAGATGATATAAGATGATAAATAACGAATGTCAGGCGTACAGCATGGTTTATAACTTAGATGTTTTTTGTGTTGTGTAAAAGTACAGTTTACAAGGGACTACACAGGGTAGGTATCTGACGGGAGGGGTTTCACCCGTCAGATTTTCCATGTGATATTCAAGCTGTCGCTTGTGGCGGCTATGGTGGTAATCATCAAATCCACCACCCGCCGCTTGTCGTCAAAGGATACATTCTCCCAAGTGTCGAGGTAGCCGGAAATCTGGCTGACCTGTTCCGGGCTAATGACTTCCACCGTCAGTTCCGCTATCCTCGCCAGAAGTTCCTGCTTGCGCCCGTCCAGTTCTGCTATCTTCACATTCACATAGGAGAGCAGGACATTGTTTGCACCCGTCAGACTGTCCACCAGCTTTTCAATCTCGCTGTCCACATGGGCAAGCTCCACTTGCAGTGCTGCAATTTTCGGGTTTGCCTTTGCCGCTTTCTTTCTGCCTGTCAGCGTCTTGTAGCTTGCCAGTTTCTTTACCATCTGCTGATAAACAACCGCTTCCAGTTCCGAAGTAATGATTTTCCCGCACCCGGCACAGCTTTTATTGTCCAGCCGTTTTGTGCAGCGGAGATATTGCTTTCCCACAGGATTGTTAATGCTCATAAGAGCATACCCGCAATTCCCGCATTTGATTTTTCCCGCCAGCCATGTGTGGGTGGCTTTTCGGGCAGACTGGATTTTCATGTTGTTCATCAACTTCTTGCGGCAGGTCAGCCAGATGTCGGAGGGGACAATGCCCTCATGGGGAGCCAGCACCAGCATTTGGTCTTTCAAGTTGTTCTTTTTGCTGGGCTTCACATCCCGCCCTTGATACAGATAGCAGCCGTTCATACCTGTAAAATCGGCAGCGTCATTGACAATGACTGTTCCTTGACTTTTGAAAAACTCGTACACATCAAGGTCTGCCTGCACATAGACAGGCAGGTAGGAAAATAATTGCAGAAAAATATATGTAGTTTTATAAAACAATCAGGAGGATTACATGAGACGGGTAAAAAAAGAAAAAAGGAATAAAGTGCTTATTTTTAGTGTGATTATCTTGCTTCTTGTATGTGCAGGCATTGCGATAGCCAGTTTGCATAAAGTAAATAATATTTTGTTGGAAAACTCGTCTGAGGCAACAATAGAAATTATTGGAAATTCAAGTACAACTGAACCTGCACAAGAGCTTCGAGGAACTGTAAAAGATGCAACAATGAATACTCTAACTGTTCAAGGTGAGGATAATCGTGAATATTATTTTGGAACAGAAGGTGTAAATATTTCAACTGGTGAGACAGGAATAGTGATTGGGAATCCAGTGACAGTTTCATATCATGGCAAATTGGATTTGAATGCATCTGTACAAGAGGTTGAATTACTTTCCATTACGGTTACGGATTCCAGTTTGAATACCGAAAATCCTGAACCAACAACTGGTGAAACAGAGCCAAGTCCCCCTTCTGCTTCCGTGACACAGAAAGCACAAGAAATTCTAAATGCAATGACGCTGGAAGAAAAAGTTGGACAGATGTTTATTGCACGCTGTCCCGAAATAAATAGCGTACAGAAGATAAAGGAGTATAATCTTGGAGGTTATATTCTTTTTAGCCGAGACTTTTCTGGAAAAACAAGAGATGAAATTATCCAGAATATTCAAAGTTACCAAAGTGCAGCAAAAATCCCCATGTTTATCGGAGTAGATGAAGAAGGAGGCACTGTCAACCGTATTAGCACAAACCCTAATTTGCGAGCTGTGCCTTTCTGGTCCCCTCAAGAACTCTATGCTGAAGGTGGCTTTGATTTGATTCAAAGTGACACACAAGAAAAATGTGAATTATTGAATAGTTTGGGGATTAATTTGAACTTTGCCCCAATCTGCGATGTTTCGCAAAATCCAGAGGATTTTATTTATGACCGGAGTTTTGGACAGAACGCAGAGCAAACTGCCGCTTATGTCCACTTAGTTGTGCAAACCATGCTTCAAGAAGGTATGGGGAGCGTCCTAAAGCATTTCCCCGGGTACGGAAATAATGTGGATACACATACAGGTATTGCTTATGATAATCGCACCTATGAAACATTTTTGAACTCAGATTTCTTGCCGTTTCAAGCAGGAATTGATTCTGGAGCCAATATGGTATTAGTTTCTCATAATGTGGTATCCTGCATGGATAGTCAAACCCCTGCTTCGCTGTCTTCACAGGTACACAAAATCCTGCGGGAAGAATTAAAATTTACTGGAGTTATTATTACAGATGACTTAGCTATGGATGGTGTGCGCAATTTTGCAGAAGACACAAAAATTGCAGTTCAAGCTGTGAAGGCAGGAAATGATATGTTATGCTGCACAGATTTTGAGGTGCAAATTCCAGCCATACTTGAAGCAGTCAAACAGGGAGAAATTACAGAGGAACGAATTGATGAATCTGTTTTACGCATATTAGAATTAAAAATTTCACTTGGGATAATATAAAGGTTTATTTACAAATAGTCTAAAATTTCAGTTTTTACGGGAGTGTGTCCACAAGTTCGGTGTAGAACGAGGAACGGGGACTTTCATATACGCCCTGTCTGCTGATGAAACCAGTCCTGCGCTTGCGGCTCCACGTCACGCAATCACAACCCTGTTTTCCTGCTGCTTCAAACGCCTTTGCCCTCCCCGGCGGCAACCTTATTTTCGCAGCAACGCCGACAGAGCGTATAACACACTACACTTTGCAAGCAAAGTCGTGTGCCAAGGGGCAAGCCCCTTTGGAAACCCCGGACAACAAAACAGGCTGAATATCTCGCACTTTCCCGGTGCTTGATACTCAGCCTTTATTTGTTGTCAGCAGCCCCCGTTTCGTGGTCTGCGTGTAGTTCCTTGTAAACTGACCTAAGGAATGCCATAAATCCATAAATATCGTGAAAAACAGCGGTGAAAGTATCGATGGTTTTCTAAAATTTTTTCTGGGATTATAAGCATATAAAAGGAGATGAGCACTGGAGATGAGAGCAAAAAATATCCATCTGGATGCCCACAGACAGGAGATCACAAGGAAAATTCCTGGCTTTCCCGTGTCCTGTTACCACACCACATTCCGATCCGATACCTACGATTATATTGACTGGCACTGGCATGTGGAATTTCAGCTGTACCTGACTGTCAGTGGTTCTGTTCTGTGGCATACTGAGGCTGAACAGACGGAAGTACCTGCAGGCCAGGGCATTTTTATTAATTCTCAGCGAGTTCATATGGTCAGACCGGTCAGAAAAGAAGCTTCTTTTTTCTGTCTGGATATTCCGCCGGATTTTATCTGTCCAACCAGGGATGGCGGTCTCTACGAACACAGTGTTCTTCCCGTACTCCAGGCATCGGCCCTTCACCGGAAACTCATCACGCCGCAAACAGAAAAGGGCAGAGAAATTCACCGGCTCTTAAACGAGATGGCGGCTGTTTTCGATGAAAAAACAGAAGGCTATGAATTTGTACTGGCAGGGCATGTATTTCAGATATGGAAGTCTCTGCGAGAGCTTCTTGCGGAAGAGATTGGCAGTACCCAAGGTTCTACAGACGAACGGTTTCGGGACTTACTTCTGTATTTGCAGAAAAATTATGGTTCAGCCATGCGCTTGGATGAAATGGCAACGCACATCGGGCTCAGCAGAAGCGAGTGCTGCCGCTATTTTAAGAAACATGCCGGGCAAACCATTTCCGCTTATCTGCTCCAGTATCGCATTCACGAGAGCATGTATCTGCTGACAGAAACAGACAGAACCATTGCACAGATTGCTCAGGACTGCGGATTTTCCCAGCAAAGCTATTATGCCAAAAAATTCCGGGAGCAGACCGGCATGACGCCCGGGCAATATCGGGAGCGCATGAAAGCTAATTTATCATAACAAAAGACAGAAAACCGAACATTTTGTTGCTGCACATACAGAAGGTGTCAAAGATACGTTTTCGCGGATGGCGTGTGTGAACGGGAATGTTTCAAAAAACAAGAGAAAGTCCTGATCTGCCATACATAAATCGAAATGATTATAATGACAGATCAGGACTTTCCTATGAAATAAAAGCACTGTTTAATCTTATCTGAAAAATCGAATGGCTCCGAACACTTTTCCCAGAATCATCACATCCTGTACGATGATGGGCTCCATAAATTCATTCTCCGGTTGCAGACGATAGTAGCCGTCTTCCTTATAAAAGGTCTTCACTGTGGCGGAATCCTCCACAAGTGCTACAACCATATCCCCGTTATTCGCCGTTTCCTGCCGCTGAACGAGCACATAATCTCCATTCAGAATACCGGCATTCACCATGCTGTCACCCTTTACCTTCAGCATGAAACAGTCCTGATTGGGCATATATTCCGAAGGCACCGGGAAATAGTTCTCCACATTCTCGACAGCCAGCAACGGGACGCCGGCAGCAACAGTACCCAGCAGCGGCACATTGACCACCTCGCGCCGTACCAGGTTAAAATTGTCATCAATGATCTCAATAGCTCGGGGCTTCGTGGGATCTCTGCGGATATAACCGTTCTTCTCCAGCGTCTCCAGATGAGAGTGGACAGAAGAGGTAGACTTCAGATGAACAGCTTCGCATATATCACGCACCGACGGAGGATATCCCTTATTTAAAATCTCATTCTTGATGAATTCCAGTATTTCCTGTTGCTTCGTGCTGATCTTTCCGTATCCCATATAACAAAACCTCCCGGTTCTTTCTCCGTTTATTTCTTCCATCTTAGCATAAAATCCCCCGGATTGCAAACAGATATTCGGAATATTTGTTCGATTTTGGTTGACAAACACACGTTCGGTATTATATAATCACTTTAGAAATAGAACAACTGTTCGAAAAAAAGTTTTTGATACTATAAGGAGGAAGCCCTGCATGAATACGTATTTTGTTTCAGATCTCTGCCAGGAGAAGCACATTGATTATGATCCACAGACCCATACGCCTGGCCGGAATGGTTACAATGCCGCCAGAAGGCAGTATGATGCGCAGAGAAACGTGTCGAACCGTCAGCAAGTTTCCTCTGCCCCCAGATTGCACAGAACGCATGGGAACAATGTATCCGGGAAGAGAAGAGAGCGTTCCTTCCAGCTGCACAGGATTTTGCTTTTCCTTGCGTTTACACTGCTCATTGCTTTTCTGTGCGGTATTTCCTTCGGCAGTATTTTGTCCAAGGCTGAGACAATCGATGCCAAGGCTTCTGAAACGTTCAAATATTATAAGAGCGTTACCGTGCAGCCGGGTGATTCTCTCTGGAGTATTGCGGCAGACAACATGTCCGAAGAATATGATTCCATACAGGACTACATCGATGAGGTATGCTTTATCAATTCCCTGAGCAATACATGTATTCATGCCGGAAAGAACCTGACCATTCCTTATTATTCCGCAGAATTCAAATAAGAGAAAGAAAGCATAGAATCGAACGCTCTGTTCGATAGATGCCAATATCGTTACTTTACCATACATTAATATAGCTAGAGAATCATAATTAAAAGCACTGATGCCTTTGGTATTATATCATTAGAGATATATAATTATATAATATTGAAATAATCTATAATCGAACAAAGTGTTCGATTGCTGGATAACGTTTATAT